>JAGBHE010000097.1 GCA_017935675.1 Clostridia bacterium
ATATTTTCCCGCAAGAAGCGAAACAAGCATATACTGAGCATTATTGGTATCCTGATATTCATCTACCATTATGTACTTAAACTTTTCCTGATACTTTTCAAGAACCTCCGGATTCTCGCTCAGTACCTGAATGGTTTTAACGATTATATCGTCAAAATCAACTGCATTATTTTTCTTGAGTTTTTTCTGATAAAGATGATAAATACGGGAAATAGTTGTCATTCTCAAATCATTTTTATAAACGCTTTCAAAAACCTCCGGCATCATTATATCGTCTTTAGCTCTGCTGATGGCATTCATAACGCTTTTTACAGGAAAATTCTTGTCGTCTATATCCAGCTCTTTCATACATTCCCTGATAATCATTTTGGAGTCGTTTGTATCATATATAACAAAATCCCTGTCAAAGCCAATGAGGTCAATACTGCTTCTCAGTATTCTGACGCACATTGAATGGAACGTGCCAATCCACATTTGATCGGCAATCGCTCCAATTTTTGATTTAATACGCTCCTTCATTTCTCCTGCCGCTTTGTTTGTAAAGGTTATGGCAAGAACTCTGTACGGACTTACATTAAGCTCGCTCAGTATATAGGCAAGGCGTGCCACAAGAACCGTTGTTTTTCCGCTTCCCGCACCTGCAAGCACAAGGACAGGACCTTCTGTTGCAGTTACTGCCATTCTTTGCATTTCATTTAAATTTCCAAATAAATCCATTAATTTTCTCCATATATAAATTCACAGTTTTTTTGCAAACAAAAATAATCCCGAATTAACAATTTTCACTCATACTTGCTTTGCAGCTACAATGTATTTTTTTCATTGCTGTCAGCAGAATATATGACGCAGATAAGGGTAAATTAATTTTGAATCAAAAATATCTGATTCAAAAAAAATTGAAGAAGGTGGCAAAGTGAAATGTAAGCTTCAGGTAATTACACTTGCGTTTTTTATAACGCTTGCTGCCGGCACAACCGCTTTTTGCCAGACTGTTATACCGTCAGGAGAAGCTGTAGGGGTCAGTCTTAAAACCGAAGGTCTTCTTGTAACCGAAATAACACAGATCACCGATGAAAACGGATTTACCGTTAATGCCGCGTACAAGGCAGGAGTACAAAAGGGTGACAGAATTATTTCAGTTGACGGAAACAATCTGAGCAGCATAGAGGATTTTACCGAGTATGTCAAAGACAGACCAAACCAAATTGTCCTGACTGTTATGCGAGATGATAAAAAGATGAATCTTCTCATAACTCCGGTAAAAACCGAAGCAGGCTATAAAATCGGAGTATGGGTACGTGACAGCACAGCCGGAATAGGAACGATAACCTATATAAATCCGGATAATTCTTCTTTTGCAGGGCTCGGACACGGGATTTCAGATGTCGATACAGGAGATATTTTAACCATAAAAAAAGGAAATATACTAACCTGCAGCATTTCCTCTCCTACAAAAGGACGCCGGGGCGATCCCGGAGAGCTGAACGGTATATTTTCAAATGCACCTCTCGGAGAAATTACAAAAAATTCCCAATGCGGAATTTTCGGAAAATACACCGGAGAGAACATTACGGAAAATGCTGTTGAAATTGCTGACCCGCACGAAATTGAAGCCGCTCCCGCAACAATACTCGCAAACGTTGACGGAAACGGAAAAAAGGAATATGAAATCAGAATAAGAAAAATTTCACACTCCAATACCTCAGGCAAAAATATGATAATTGAGGTAACCGACCCTTTGCTTCTTGAAAAAACCGGAGGCATCGTTCAAGGTATGAGCGGCGCTCCGATTTTACAAAACGGGAAGCTTGCGGGAGCTGTAACCCATGTATTTGTCAATGACCCCAAAAAGGGGTATGCTATATTTGCAGCTGATATGGCTGCAAACACTAAGTAACAAGACATGCCGGCGAGCTGCGATGCAAACGCAGCTCTGTCCGGAGCAGTTTTTTATTCATATACATGTCTTGAAAGTACTCCGATATAGGGGAGCTCCCTGAAATTTTCATTGTAATCCAGACCGTATCCGACCACAAACTCATCAGGAATAGCGGTTCCCACATAATCCGGCTCAATTTCCGTCTCTCTTCGTTCAGGCTTGTCAAGTAATGTACATATTCTGAGAGTCTTTGGATTTCTCTTAAGAAGCATTGCCTTTAAGTTCCTGAGAGTATTCCCCGAATCGATTATATCCTCTATCAGAATAACATTTTTCCCCTCTATATCCGCCTTAAGGTCAAGCTTAATATTAACAACTCTTGTAGACTGTGTGCCTGCGCCATAGCTTGATGCCTGCATAAAATCAATCATTACGGGCATATCAAGCTTTCTCATAAGATCAGTTGCAAATACTATGCTTCCTTTAAGAATGATGACAAGCAGAACCTCCTCGTCCCCGAATTCAGAATTTATTTTTTGTGCCACCTCCGAAACAATCTCTTTAAGTTTTTCCTCGGAAATAAGCACACGCTCTATACTATTATTCATTTTTTCCCCCATAAAAGCTTTTAAAGCCTAAAAACGTGATTTAAATAATTTTTCATTCTTCGTTTCAATACGGAAAGTTTTCCGCGTACAAATTGTCTCCTCACACGCTTTTTACAATATTTTTTATACTCTGCGTCAGTAACCTTTATGATTTTTTCCGGAGTTCGTATTTCTGCAAGAACACCGATAAGCTGTTCATCCTTAACACCGTATTCGCGCACATACTGATTGTCACCGCACATAACATAACCGTCTTTTCGCACTGCAACAACCCTGTGAAGAACAAACTGACCGTTTGCCCTGCGGTACAGCGGTATATCATACTTTTTAAGCTTTCCGGATATGGGCGCTATCATAACGGTATCTTTCCCCTGATGTATCAGAGGAAGCATACTCACGCCCTTAGGTCCGAAGCAAAAACTGCCGCCTGCACGAAGCTGTTCCTGCATAACCGGAAGCATGGCTTCAAGGTTCACATGTATTTCATTATCCTTCATAATCAAACAAGAAGCTCTGCTTTCCGCAGCTTTTCAATAAAGTCTGCCGTATCGGCAGCTGCCGCTTTTTCATCAACATCATATTCCGAAAGAATAGCTTTCACGATTTCCTCAGGCTCAGCACCGGCCTCAAGCTTTTTCCAGATAAATGCACCTACATCGTTTACAGTTATTACGCCGTTAAAATCCACCGCTTCCTCACCGATAGCAACCACAATATAGTTGCCGGCAACCTCGCGAAGCAGATAACCGGGTTTAATTTTCATGTCAATCACACTCCGTTATTTCATTTCATTCCTTCAAAAGAAACATGAGCCGCTTCAAGCTCCATATTGCATTTCAGACGATAAACCGGAACCATGCGCAAAAGCCTGTCAAGGTTAGACAAAAGCTTGTCCATACGCTGCTCATCTGACGGCCGTATGGTTTGCTTCAGAATATCCTTTAAAATTTCTCCCGGCTCTACGCGCTTTATTTCATTTGCCGTGCCGCGTTCGAGAAAACAAATTCCCTTAACGGGAGCACAGGCATTTATGCTTAAATCTGTTTTCCCGCTCCACGGTGTGCCGTAGGCATACGCTGTTCCGTCAATAATCCTCACAGCCGGCTTATCATCATTTAAAATTTCCGCTTCATCTCCGAACGCCTTCTTCCACAGCTGAGTATGAGTGGACTTCCCCGTCCCCGGGTCTGCAGAAAACAAATAAGCAGCTCCCTTATAAAGCACAGAAGAAGAATGAATCATAAGACCGTCAAAATCAATAAGACTGTTATAAAATCCGGAGCCTGTAATAAGATATTCGCAGTTATCTGCTGTAAGGTTCGGATACTTTTTCATTGTGTTCTGTATTGACTCATCACTTGCCCATACAACAATATCCACTATTTCCGGTCTGTCGTCGGAAAGAAATTTAACAGTCTGTGCAGTCATTGTCGGGTATTTAAAATCTATTCCGACGTATAAGTCGGCAATTCTGTGAAGCTTCATTTAATCTATTTCCTTTATACCGATATTCACTTTTGAATCAGCAGGATATTTTGCTGAAATCTGAATTGAAACCTTCGGTCTTTCAGAATAATCAACAAGACAGTTATGACCGATCATCCTTATAAGCTGATATTCACCGGGCTCTTTAACAAGAACTTTTCCTCCGCGCATAATAAGTCTTTTGATTTTTACATCATCAAGAACTACATTTTCCTTTACGCTGTCACCGGTAAACACATCAATATTGCTGCCGCTGAGTCCGCCGATTGTAACATTACTGCTTCTTATCATAACATTTCCGGTGGGAAGATCTCTGTATTCCCCGGGTTCGTCAATATATGTAGTCACAATATTGTTCATAAGCGTTGCAAAGTCCACTCTGGTTATATACTCTGTGGGGCGAAGCTGGGAATTCTTTCCTGTCCAGTAGCCGTTCTCAACAACAGCGCGTGTTGTGGGGATAGCCCACTGCGCGATTTTGTCTTTATCGGTATAGCTGTCAAGAGCATCCGTAGTATATTCTGGAAGCTTATCTATAAGCTTTGCGCTCAGTCTGTATTTATCAAGATCACGCTCTGACATAAGCTCAAACACACGCGCAACTACCGCAAATGCCTCCTGATATGTTATATTTATCTCAGGATTCAGATTTCTGCCGTCACCCTGAAATGCCTCCATTGCAACAGCCTTGCTCATTGCATCATAATACCAATGCTCCGGCTTAACATCGGAAAATTTAGAAATATCAGCCGTGGCTTCAGCACCCATAGCTCTTACTATAATAGCCGCCATCTGAGCTCTTGTTATCGGGTCATACGGCTTTATCTCTCCTGTATCATAGCCGGTAAGAAGACCGTTATTTACGGCATTTTCAAGTGCCGTTTTCTCCTCCGCCGCTGCCGGCATATCCGAAAAATCAGCAAATGCTGCCGGTGCCGCCGCCAATACGGAAACAGTCATAACACAAGCCAACGCCCTTTTAAATAATACATTCATGTTTAAATATCACCTTTCTGTTATTTTTTCGTGCAAAATATACTTGCCGCTGCTTTTATCCTATTTTATCACAAAACATATATATACGTCAATATTTTTATGCAAATTTGTTAAACATTTTTTATTTTTTTATATTTTCTATTGTATTTTTCACTTCACTGCTGTATAATGGAAGTACGAAACCTACAAAATATACCTGCAGCAATTTGCAGGCGGAAAGGCAGAAGAAATTTTATGAGAGAGAAATCAACGCTCTTTATTGTGGTGCCATGCTACAACGAGAAGGATGTGCTTCCGGAAACCTCAAAAAGGCTTTCGGAGGTTCTTGAAAATATGATTTCAAAAAATAAAATCACCGATGAAAGCAGAATCATTTTTGTAGACGACGGGAGCCTTGATAACACCTGGGAAATAATTTGCCGCGAACATAATACAAGACCGCGCGTCAGCGGCATTAAGCTTTCCAGAAACCAGGGTCATCAGAATGCTCTTCTCGGCGGGCTCATGACCGTAAAGGACGAATGCGGCTGCGCAGTTTCAATTGATGCCGACCTTCAGGATGATATCAATACAATTGAAGATATGGTTGACAAATATCTTGAGGGCTGTGAAATTGTGTACGGAGTCCGCAAAAAGCGCGACAGCGACACATTCTTTAAAAGGACAACCGCTGTAGGTTTTTACAAGCTTATGAGATTCATGGGTGTGGACTGCGTTTTTAATCATGCGGATTACAGGCTTCTCAGCCGGCAGGCGCTTAATGCATTGGCGGAATTCCCTGAAAAAAACCTTTTTCTCAGAGGCATGATTCCGCTTATAGGCTTTAAAAGCGACTGTGTTTATTATGACAGGAAGGAAAGATTTGCCGGCGAGTCAAAATATCCTCTTAAGAAAATGCTGTCCTTTGCCTTTGACGGAATAACTTCATTCAGCATAAATCCCATAAGAATGATAAGCACAATGGGGATTACAGTATGCTTTATCGCATTTCTTATTCTTCTTTATTCTGTTATCCGTAAATTTACCGGGCATACAATTACCGGCTGGACATCAATAATCTGTTCCTTATGGTTTCTCGGAGGTGTGCAGCTTATAGGAATCGGTCTTATCGGCGAATACATCGGAAAGATGTATAAAGAGGTTAAAAACAGACCAAGATATATAATAGAAACTTATTTGAAATAACCTAAGCGCAGATGTCCCCCGCCTCTAAGGCGGGTTCCATTTCAGAATTTCAGTGGGAGTTTTAATCTCCCACTGAAATTCTGAGGAGCTAACGCTCCATGCGCTTACTTGCAATCTGTCGCAAGCTCTGCTTCTTGCAAGCAAAGCAGGAGCATTGCTCCGATTTAAACAGGGGGTAATTTGCTATGATATATGATCTGAGCACGGAAATATTCAGCGATATGGAGGTTTATCCCGGAGATCCCGAGGTGGCAATTGAAAGAACAGCTCTGATTGAGGACACCGGCTATAACGTTACAAAGCTTTGTCTCGGCACGCATACAGGCACACACGTGGACGTACCTCTCCATTATATCAAGAACGGCTCCGGCTGCAGTGAAATATCTGCGGAAAAGTGCTTTGGCAGAGCATACGTTGCAAAATGCCGGCTGCTCGGCGGCGTGGTTATGCTTCCGGAAAATATTCCCGACTGCGAAATACTTCTGATTTATACGGGCTGGGACAAGCTTTATGGTACTAAGCAGTATTTTGAAAATGTTCCTCCCCTTTCGGGCGATTTTTTAGAGGAAGCAAAAAAAAGACGTCTTAAAGCTATAGGCGTGGATATGCCGTCGGTAGACAGAGACGGACTTCTTCACCATTCCCTGCTTATTTCCGATATACTGATTTACGAAAATCTTTCAGGGCTTCAGGAACTGACCGGATTATGCGGCACGTTTTACGGCTTTCCCCTGAAAATAAGCTCAGGAGACGCAAGCCCCGTAAGAGCAATATTCAGAGCAAATCCGTAAATTAAATGAAAGGGATACAAAATGACAGGATTTATACTCAAACTGATAGCTGCGGCGTCAATGCTCGCAGACCACATGAACAAACTGATAATAATACCGTTCGGCTTAGCAGACAAAATCGGCATAAATATTTTGGGACACAGCATAGGACTTCCCTTTCTTCTCGGTCTCTTCGGAAGACTGTCATTCCCTATTTTCGCTTTTTTAATTTCCGAGGGCGCCCGTCACACCTCCGATATTAAAAAATACATATGCCGTATAATGATTTTTGCGGTAATTTCAGAAATACCTTTCAGCCTTGCCTTTTCACCGGGGAATGCTCTGCAGGGACAAAATGTCATGTTTACTTTTCTTATCGCACTGTGCGCAATTTACATTTCCGGAAAATCCACGGAAAAAATTCTTATCCCGGCAGCAGCGTTGGCAGCCATGCTTGCAGCAAAGCTTCTCAGAACCGATTACGGAGCATACGGCGTACTTCTTGTACTGATTTTCTATTACTTTGAAAAAAAGCTTTCAATACCGCTCTTTGCAGCCGCCGTTATTGCATATTACGGACGCAGAATCAGTACAGGCTCCGTTTCATACATATTGGAGGCCGCTTCTGTCATTATGGCAGCTGTTCCTGTTCTTCTGTATAGCGGGAAGCGCGGGCCAAGGCTCAAATGGTTGTTTTACATATTCTATCCCGCGCATATTTCGGTGCTGCTGATACTGAGAATAATGATGCTTACATAATTCATTTTCCGACGCAGAAATTACTGAAAACGGAGTTTACTATATCCTCGGATACTGTAGCTCCGGTTATCTCACCCAAGCTGTCAATCGCAGAGTTAATATCTATTGACGCAATGTCCTGAGGCATACCCGAGGCAACAGCCTCACCGGCAGACATCAAAAATCCGCGGCATGACTCAAGTGCCGCCTTGTGGCGCATATTTGTTATAATTTCTCCGCTTCTTCCCTTTATATCACCGATGGCAAAAAGAGCGGAGATTTTATTTACAAGCTCCTCTGTGCCGCTGCCGTCCTTTGCCGAAATGAATATGCAGTCAAGATTTTTTATTTCGTCACATATTCCCTTATCGGTTTTATTTGCCACGACAATTCTTTTTTTACCCTCCGTTCTTTCAAAAATTTCCCTGTCCTCAGCGTCAAGAGGCTCATCGGCGTTTATTACAGCAAGCACGAGATCGGCGTCGGCGATTGATTCCTTTGACCGCTCAACACCGATTTTTTCTATTTTATCATCTGTTTCACGTATACCGGCAGTATCTGTCAGCCTTATCGGTATTCCGGCAAGAGTTATCTGTTCCTCTATAATATCCCGTGTTGTACCTGCAATATCGGTTACAATTGCTTTTTCAAACCCTGACAGACAGTTCAGCAGCGTAGATTTTCCCACATTCGGCTTACCTGCAATAACGGTTTTAATCCCTTCCTTTATTATTCTTCCGTCATCAGCCGACCTTATAAGCGAGCTGACCTCTTTTTCTGCCAGCTTCAATGAGCTTTCAATATCCTCCAAGGTAATATCCTCAAGCTCCTCATCGGGATAATCTATCGCAACCTGCATATGAGCCGCCAAATCAACAAGGCTCTGTCTGATTTCTTCTATTTTCCGTGAAAGCCGCCCCCTGAGCTGACCGGCCGCATTTTTTTCTGCCATAACATTTTCGGAATTTATTATATCAATAACAGCCTCAGCTCCCGCAAGGTCAATTCTGCCGTTTATAAAGGCGCGCTTAGTAAACTCACCCGGCGCTGCCGGATAAGCCCCTGCCTTTATGCAGACGTCAAGCACCATATTTGTGACTATAATGCCCCCATGAGTGCCTATTTCCACAACATCCTCTCTCGTGAAGGTTTTCGGCGCGCGCATAACCGTTACAATAACCTCATCAATACGCTCACCCTTCCATTCTATAAAGCCGTAATGAGCTGTATGAGTCGAAGCATCGACGAGACTGCCGGAAAATATGCTGTCAGCAATTGAAACAGCCTCCGGGCCGCTTATTCTTATAACAGAAATACCGCCCGTCCCGGGCGGTGTTGATATCGCAGCTATTGTTTTCTCCATAAAAAATCCTTCCCCTGCTTTCAATTTATTTCCCGTTTGCCGCTTTGACAAACCGCTCATAAAGCTCTTTATTTTCACGTTTCACGGAAACTACTTTTCCGTTCAAATCCGTGAAGCAATGTACACTTTCTCCCCTTGCACAAAGAATATCCGTACCCGCTTGATATACTTTATAGCACAGCCTGTATTTAACAACACCGAAATCGACAAACCGCGTTTCGGTATAAAACTCATCGCCGAACCTGAGCGAATGAAGATATTCACAGTTTACCGACAGTACAGGGCTCAAAAATCCAAAGCCTTCCACCATGGCAAAGTCAAGACCTATTTTATGGAGATAATCAACCCTTGCTTCTTCAAATATTCTTATATAATTTGAATGATGAACAATACCCATTTTATCGGTTTCATAATACTGAACCCTTCTCGAATATCTATTCTCCATACACATCTCCACGCTATTTATTTTTTTTAAGCTCATTAAGCTCGTCCATAAAGGTTTCAATATCATTGAACCGTTTATAAACCGAAGCAAATCTTACATAAGCAACCTCGTCAAGCTTTCTGAGCCGTTCCATTATTTTTTCACCGATTGTATTGCTCTCAACCTCGCGGAGCATTGACTGATAAAGCTCGCTTTCAATATCGTCCGCAACAGCTTCCATTTGAACAAGCGATACAGGCCTCTTTTCGCAAGCCCTCATAAGCCCTCCGAGAACCTTGTTTCTGTCATAAGGCTGCCGCGACTGGTCACGCTTTATTACAACCAGCGATATTGTTTCAAGTGTTTCATATGTAGTAAATCTCTTATTGCACTTAAGACATTCTCTCCTTCTTCGTATAGAGCTGCTTTCTTCAACAGGTCTTGAATCAATAACCTTGCTTTCTGCAAATCCGCAATATGGACACTTCATGGTCAATACACCTCCGCGTACAAATATTTCTCTTTTAATTATTATTATACACATTTTACGTTTTTTTTCAAGTGTTTTTTTATTTTTTCGGCAACTTAATCAAAAATTCATTGTTTATATCTAAAAAGTTCATAAAATTAAGATTCAATAATATTGACATTTGCATTTATTTGTAGTATAATGATATTATAACGGACTATGGGGAGGAATGATTCAATGGACGTTTTAACTAATTTGATTAAGAGTGAGATAAAACGCCAGTATAAAAGTGTCAGAAACTTTTCTGCTGTAAGCGGTATTCCTTACAGCACATTAGCTAATTCACTCAGTAAAGGTGTTGGATTCACCTCTTATGAAACTATCAACAAAATAATGACTACGCTCGGTATCAACCCGATACAAAACAAAAATAAGCTTACTTTTTACAATGAAAGATATTATGAAATTAATGATATGCTTTCTAAGCTTGATGAAAAGGGTCTGCACACTGTTGAAACAATACTTAATGTCGAATACAACAGATGCTGCCCTGATAATCCGCGCGTTGCTTCTGTATCAAAAGCTTCTTATAATGAAAACAAAGAAGAAATTGAACACAAAAAAGCAGAGATGCTTGAACGCTCGTAATTTTTTATCCCCTGTCGATGCAGGGGATTTTTTTTGCGCAAAAAAATTCAAACAAATTCCGAATATTGAATTAAGTCAAAACTCAGCTATAATGCCAAAGTCTGCATAATCAAAAATCCGCGCGTTTTTATCAGGATTGACGGCTATTACAGTCCCTGCATTTTCAAACGCACAGGTGTGATGAACAGCACCGGAAATTCCAACGGCAATATATATTTCAGGACTGACAGTTTTCCCCGTAAGTCCTATTTGCCTGTCATATTTTGCACCTCCGGCGTCTACAAGGCCTCTTGAAGCGCCAAGCTCAGCACCGAGACAGTCTGCAAGCTTTTCAAGCCTGTCAAGCCTTCCGAGAACTCCTCTGCCGCCTGATACTATAATATCGGAGCTTACACTTTCAGTTCTTACAGTCGCCATCTGCGGATTTGTGAGACACTCTATTTTTGCCGTTACGCTGCCGCTTCGTGCCGGACGATACATGAAAAGCCGCTTTCCGTCAGTTTCAAGGGCGGTACAGTCTGCACACAAGCCTGTTCCGAGCATGGCAGCCGTAACAGGTGCTGCACTTCTTCCCCACAGGTCAGCATTCCATAAAATCACTTCCGGTTTTTGTTCCTCCGCCATACGCGCTATTTTCCGCGGGTCTTTTTCCTCGATTATTCTTACACTTTCGGCAATCTCATAAGGAAGGTCAAGCTTTCCGACAGTCCAGATTTCATGAAGCTTTTTTTCCGAGGTAATTGTTTTTACGGTTTTCTCTTTTTTTTCTTCTTTAAGCCGCTGCACAAGGGGCAAAAGCTCCTGCGTATCAATAAATGTACATTTTCTTCTGCCTGCCTTGTTTTCAAACACCTTCATAACCCTTGTGGGAGAACCTTTAAGACCGCACAAGGCCTCGTCAAGCCCCAGTATGGTATTATCCCACTTTTCAGGCTCGGAAGCCCTTGAACGCAGTGCCGGAAATCTGAGACTGCAAATTCTCTCAACCGTTATAACACACGGAAGCTTAGCGGCTGCATTTTCGGCTCTTGTCCTGCACGAAATTTCATTTTCATCCAAAGACGTAATTTCCATTACGTTCGTAATCACAGGAATGTTCATCAAAGCGGAAAGACACGGCCCGACCTGTGCCGTATCTCCGTCAACCGACTGACGGCCACAGAAGATAATATCCGGTTTAATCAATTCCATAGCTCTTGCAAGCACACGGCCGGTTGCAAGAGTATCAGCACCGGCATAAAGTCTGTCCGAAATATGAATTACCTTTATTCCCAGCCTTGTCAGCCTTTTAAGCTCATTTTCCGCAGAAGGAGGGCACATGCTTACGGCAATTACCTCACCGCCGAATCGCAGAGCGCATTCAAGAGCCGCGCCGTCAAAGGGATTTAACTCTCCGTCACATATTTTTACACATACAGCTGTTTTCATTCCGGTATTTAATCCTCCTTCATAAAACGAAGCGGGCAGCCCGTACATCAGAGAAGCGCCGATTTACACCGGTACTTCAGGCTCCGAACATGTACAGGCTGCACCGCCGAATTTTCTCACAAGACCCAATCCCTATTACATATGATAAACAGGTGCAAGAGCGTCATGTACTTTTTTATACTTTTCAAAAATTTTCAGATATTCCTCATGACGGTGCATATCCGGCTTGGTTTCGGATACGACCTTTCCGCATGTCTTTGCGGCAGTAATGCAATCCCGGAAAACTCCGGCAGTCACGCCTGCAAGCATTGCGCTTCCAAGCGAAGAATCACTGCACTGCTTTTCAATAAGCGTTATGCCGAGAACATCCGCTGTTATGCTGCGCCACAGCGGACTTTTACTGCCTCCGCCGATAATTGAAGCAAACTCCTTGTGCGGTATGCCAATGCGTTCAAGCTCTGCCTTGCAGTCAAGGAGCGACAAGGCAACACCCTCAAGCACAGCTCTTGTAAAATGCGCCTTTGTATGCCCTGCCCTGATTCCCGTAAAGCTTCCGCAAAGCTGCGGATCACCATAGGGCGTCAGTTCACCGTTAAGATACGGATGAAACAAAAGTCCGTCAGCCCCCGGCGCAATTTTTTCCGCTCCGGCATCCAGCTCACCGTAGCCGCCGCCGAATGTATCACGATACCACCTGAAAGAAGCGGCACATGATTTTGTCGCAGTTCCCGGATACCAAAGCCCGTCTATAACATGGGAGTAGTTCACAAGATTTTTATCCGGGTACGGCTTTTCCGTTATAACGCATATACGTCCTGCTGTTGCAAGCTTTACGGTGGTATCACCCGGTTCAACGGCACCGGACGCAAAAACTTCCATAACCGTATCGGTTGTTCCGCACAGAACTGTCAGTCCCTCAGGAAGCCCGGTCTGCTGTGCGGCTGACTTTGAAACCGTACCTGCCACCTCGCCCGGTCTTACCGTTTGCGGCAGCATACCTGTATCAAGCCCGATATAAGAGCAAAGCTCCTCTGACCATTTCATTTTATTAAAGTCAAAAAGCATACTGCCCTGAGCCTCGATGCAGTCAGTTACATAGTCGCCCGTAAACATATGGCGCACATAATCCTTTGCAAACATGATGCGCTTTGTTTTTTTCCATATTTCAGGCATATTTTCTTTAATCCACATAAGCTGCGGCAGCGTCCAGATAGTGTCCGGACGGTGAAGCGCCTGCTTAAGTATAACCTCATCATCAGCTATAGCAGCCGCTTGTTTTTTACATCTTGTATCGGTCCAGTACACAGACGGCATAAGGACGTTGAAGTTTTCATCAGCCAGAACAGCTGTATGTGTTGCCGCATCAAGTGACACAGCAAGTATATCATGACTGTCAATTCCGCTCTTTTCAAGTACTCTGCGTATATTTGTACACGCCGCCTTATACCAATCCTCCGGGTTCTGCTCACAAAATCCGGGCTCCGGGTAATAGGTCGGATATTCTACTGTGCTTTCCGCAGCAATTACTCCGTTTTCGTCAAGAAGCGTAGCCTTTGACGCTCCGCCTCCGAAATCAAGTCCCAGCAAATACTTCATACGTCTTCCCCTACCCTGAAATTTTTTCCGTAAAGTCCCGGTGCGGCGCCCCGTTCAATCAGACCTGTGTTGTCATTATGCGACATAAGCCATTTATTTTTTCTGAAAAGAAATTTATCAGCCGGCTTTCCGTCCAAAGGAAGATTTGTTCCCTCAGGCAGAACCACTATGCAGCAAAATCCCCTTCCGCTTGTTTCGCAAGGGCAAAAATGCATTGTCGTTGCAAAAACCTCAATAGCGGTCCCCTTCGGAACAAGGAATGCTCTGACATTTTCGGAATTATATTTTTCGCCTTCAAGCTCACTTACATTTCCAAGGAACAAAATCATATCCTCGGCTGCAATATTTACCTCTGAGCTTTTATGCCATTCAAGAGCATTGAGGCTGTCACTGTGTCCCCAGCAGCAGCCAATCTGAATTTTCATCTCACCGAACACTTCATTTTGCAATGTATCGTACAGCGCTGTTTTCTCAAGCACCTCTACGGAAGCTTCATACACCGAGCCTTTCTCCGGCATTTCAAGTGTAAGGGCTGCCGCCTCAATCTCACGGGTGTCAAGCTCAAGAACACGTCCGTACCTTGCAAATTCAGCGTCATTTACATTAAAAAGATGCATATCCAAATCTCCCTTTTTATTTATTAAGCCATTTATGACCTTCCTCGGTTGTCATAAAGAAACCTCTGTTTTCGCCTGCCATTATCCACAGATAATAGTTATCATATCCGGGAGCACAGCAGAACGGATGATAGCCCTTGGGTATTTCAACAAAATCACCGGTCTTTACCGTGTAGGTTTCATCAATATCTCCTTCTTTTGTGTATACTCTCTGAATTCCGAAGCCGGAGGGCTTATCAAACTCATAGTAGTATATCTCCTCAAGCAAGCCTTCAACCGGCATATTATCATCATCATGCTTATGCGGCGGATAGCTTGCCCACTGACCGCCTGCTACAAAGGCTTCTCCTACGTAAATAAGATTTGCATCTAATCTCTCATCAACAATAAAATGTGCCTGACGTTCCCAGCCCGGCTTTCCGAGGTCTTTTATAATAACATCCTCAGGCTTTACAAGCACAGGCTTATAATCCTTTTCGGCAGGTGATTTTGACACTGCGATAACAACCTCGGTAACAGCCGTGATTGTAAACACATTATTTCTCGGAACATAAACAGCGGTTGCCGGGCCGTCAAACACGTTTTTACGCTTTCCTATATTTTCATAAGAAAATCCGTCGCCCGTCACACTGCAGCTTCCGCCGAGAATCGTAAGAGCAAATTCCTTATCCTTCTCGCTGTATTTCTTGATTTCGCCCGGCTGAAGCTTTACCATATCAACCTCAAGCATTTTAAGGGGTGTACTATCCCTTGAAATAACCTTGCTTATTCCGTTTTCTCCGTTCCATGTCTTTTTAAAATTCATCATAACCACGCTCCTTTAAAAAATTCTTTACCGTTTCATAACCCGGCGCACTTCTGCGCGCTCCTGTTCCGGTGCATTTTATTGCAGATACCGCGCTTGAAAACACACAGCATTTATAATAATCAAAACCGGCGGCAGCTGCATAAGCAAACGCGCCGTGAAATACGTCTCCGGCACCGTTTGTATCAACTGCTTCAACCTTAAACGCGGGATATTCAATTATCTCACCGCCGTCAAACAAAAGTCCGCCGTCCTTTCCGCAGGTTATCACAACAACCTCCGGGTCATACATTTCCTTAAGCTTCCGTGCCGCCTCAGCCGCAGTTTTCGCGCCTGTATGACTTAAGGCAAACTCCTCGGAAGGAATAAGAATGTCAGCTAAAGGCAGAAGCCTTTCAATCCCGTCATAAAGCCCTCCGGCATCATACAAAACCTTTGTGCCGAATTTCCCGGCATGCTTTGCTGCACACACTGCGGCTTCAAGGTCGTTGCCGTCTACCATAAGTATATCCGAAGCTGCAATCTCTGCCTTTTTTTCATCATTAAGAAAGGTTTCAGGCACATTTCCCTTGTTAAACACACAGGTTCTTGACGCATTCTCCTCATTAATCATAATATAAGAGCAAAAAGAGCTGAAGCCCGGAAGCATATCAATATACTTCGTTGATATATTATATTTCTCCATATCGGCCTTTAAAAACACGCCGCCGAAATCATCTGCAAGATTTCCGATAAAAACACATTCCGCGCCGAGCTTCGCTGCCGCCACAAGTCCTGTTGCGCAAGGGCCGCCGCCGCATTGAGTGATTTCCCCGCCCCTCAGCTTCGTGTCTTCCTCCGGAAAATGCGGCACCGATATCAGTGTATCAAAAACATTTGCACCTACTGCGCATATTCTGCTCATGCTTTATTTTCAGCTCCCAACAATCTGATTTTTCCGATTCCGAATTTCTTGACATTTTCAATTGCATCCTTCATGAACAAATCAATTGCAATCAAATCCCTTGAGGTTTCAAACACCTTATCAAGGAAGGAATAGCACACATCGGTTCCGAAATTGATTTTTCTTATACCTGCCTTAACAGCCGCCTTGATTTCTTCGTCAGGTACTCCGCTTCCGCCGTGCAGAACAAGCGCCGCATCTGTCGCCTTATGTATTTCCGCAATCCTGTCTATTCCAAGCTTCGGCGCTTTTTTATATCTTCCGTGTGCGGTTCCGACCATAACGGCAAGAGCTGTTACGCCGGTATCCTCAACAAATTTCTTTGCGTCCTTAGCTTCGGTATATACCTGTGAAATTTCCTCACTTACACTTCCGATATGACCAAGCTCGCCCTCAACGCCTATGCCGACTGCGGAGCACATATCAACAACAGTCTTTGTTTCTCTGATATTGTCCTCAAAGTCAAGAGTTGACTTGTCAATCATAATTCCGGTAGCACCCCAGCGAAGAGCGCGGGTAACCTCTGTTATTCCCGCACCGTGGTCAAGATGAAAACAAATCGGCACATTTGCCTTTTTGGCGGCAGCAAGAACTATAGGTGATACAAAATAGCCCTCTTTGTTTGTAAAAAGCCTTGAATAGCTCTGAATTATCACCGGAGCATGCTCCGCCTCAGCCGCCTCCATTATACCCATAACCGTTTCCATGTTATATACGTTGAAGGCAGGAACTGCAAAGTTTCCCTTTTCAGCCAGTGATAAAATATCCTTTAACCCTGTAAGCATTCTGAAACAACCTCCTCAAAAGTACGCACTTCAATACCGCCGTCAGCAGCAAGCATTTTGTATTCTGCAGGCGACTCCGTAACAATTACGCCTACGCCGACATTCAGCGCATTTACAACCCTGTCATGAGCAACCGTTTTTATAATCTCCGGCATATATTCGTTCATGATAAGATTTCCGGCAAGCATTGTGTCTTTATTATATAATAACATTTCTTTCACGTTTGCGCAAGAGGAAATTACATTTCTAATCGGCAAATATTCTTCAAGCTCTCTTGAAAGATTATAATTATCCTGTACAGTGCATACCATGTCACCTTTTTTAAGCTTTATGCTTCCCTTTTCAAGAAGCTCTCCCACAAAAGCGGTAAAGGTTACAGCCTTGCCCTTCAGAGGGATATCCCATTCCTTATAATCTCTGATAAATGTCTTGGCATCGGCAGGGTCGTATGCAATAATCGTTCCGAAGTCAAGAGCCTCTGCACATGCTGTCATAGCTGCTTTCGTCTCCTCGGCAGCACCTACGAGAAAGTTCATTGCAAAACCGCTGTCAGGCTCGTTTTCAAGCACAGTAAATTCAACGCCGGCAGCCTCAAGAAGCTTTATAGCTCCGACAGCACATTCCGGTGCCATGTATACGGCGTCCTTTCCGAGGAACAGAAGTGTGTCTGTTTTTGCGCTGTGACGGCGTACAGCCTCCTTAAGCTCGTCACTGTAATCGGTTTTTCCGTATACGTTGCCTGTTTTTTCAATATTGTCAAGAAGCTTGTTTATGTAATCCGGGGTTTCTCCGTTCATAGCAAGCTCAAGGCGTACCTCTCTTGTAGACTGAACAGGATCCCAGCCTGTTGCGCATTCCTTTGTGCACGCACCGCAAAGAGCGCATTCATAAACATTATCCGCCGCCTCGCTCAAAGGCTCAGCACCTCTTTCAACGAGAGACAGGCTGAGCGCTCTTGCTCTCGCAGTGTTTCTCTCCTGACCTGTTGCGTTTCCGATAGGACAAATATGACGGCACATCCAGCAAAAGCGGCAACTGTCTATAATTTCTTTACTTTTATTTGAAATGAGCATTTTTCTACCTCCGTTTAATAAGGGGCAAAGCCCCGTCATTCAATGTTTCAGTGGGGGATTGTACCCCCACCCCCAAAAAGTAAGTGAAACCCGCCGCCTATAGAGGCGGGGGACATCTTGCTTTTAATTATAAACCAAGCTTAAAAGGATTCATGATTCCGTTAGGATCAAGCTGCTTTTTAAGTCCTTCAAACACCTGCATTGCAGGACCGTACTGCTCCTTCATGAGTCTGCCGAGCTTTATACCAACACCGTGGTGATCGTTTACAACTCCGCCGTTTGCAATCGCCGTACGGACGCCGCAGTTCCAAATAGCATTATGAAGTCTGAGTGCCTCGCCGGGATCCTGCGGAACATCATCAACAATAAATCTGTCGTATATCATGCAGCCCCATTCATACCAGTGTGAAAAATGAGCAATAAATCTTGCCATCGGGAAATTGGTTTCAATCGCTTTTTTCATTTCCCAGTATATTTTTTCTATCTTATCATAGGGAGCTATCGTATCCATAGTTCCGAACATCTGAGGCAGATCCATCATATGACCGGGATAGAAGAATGTGATTTTTTCCTCCCACCACTTCTCACCGTATTCGCTGCCTAAATCCTCAGCACCGTATTTTGCAAAGGTTTCAAGCAGTATTTTCTGTTCAACTTCAACAAGCTCCTTAACGCCCTCAATCGCTATATTCATGAAAGCGCCCTTTTTCTCAACGCCGACAATCTTCTTTATAAGCGTTGAAGTTTCAGCCTCGTCATAAAGACGCATAACCGACGGCTTAAACTTCTGAAGAATTTCCCTGCCCGCCTTAAAGGCATCTGTCATATTATGGAATAAGAAGCCGCGGAAACGCCGATCCTCAGGCTGGTCAAATATTCTCATCTGTGCTTTTGTCATAATGCCGAGAGTTCCCTCTGAGCCGATAAAAATCTGATTAAGATCAGGACCTGCCGCATGCTTAGGTGCGGGAGAGGTTTCGATTATGTCACCGTTCGGAAGAACAACCTCCATACCGAGAACCATATCATCTATTTTACCGTACTTTGTTGAGGATACTCCTATTCCTCTGTGAGCAAGGAAGCCGCCCACTGTTGAGCAGGTAAGTGAGCTCGGGTAATGCATTGTAGCATAGCCCTTTTCATTTGCGGCCCATTCTATATGCTTATAAATTGCACCGGTTCCGCATTCTATGTACATTGAATCCGTATTTACCTGATAAATTTTATTCATACGCTTTGTATCAAGCAGAATTCCTCCGCAAACCGGAAGCGCTCCGCCCTGAGTTCCGCCGCCGCCGCCCCAGGTTGTTACCGGAATTTTATAATAATTCGCAATTTTTAAAACCTTTGACGTTTCCTCCGCATCCTTAGGCGATACGATAAAATCTCCCTCAGGCATGCGTCTGCCTCTGTCAGCCCACATTCTTGACAGCCAGAAATAGTCCACGCTGTGGGTGAGCTTGTCAATCGTACGGGTTGAACAATTCTCTCTTCCAACGGCATCTTCCAGCTCTGAGGCTATCATGTCCATTAAAAATTCGTTCATTTTTTTACCTCCTGAAATGAAATTTTTTTTCAGTTATTATTTCATATTACATTTTTTATTATAACATATCTGAAAATAAATTTCAAGTACTTTTTAAAAAAAATTTTATTCTTGACAAAAAAAGTTTTAAGATGTATAATAATAATGAAAATAAATTTCACGAAAAGGATTATTATCATGAGAAAAACATCCCTGCAGATTAAAATGCTGTATGATAAAATGGGAAGCGCGGAGAAAAAAATAGCGGACTGGATTTTTGAAAACCCTGACGCCCTCGTTCCTCTTTCGATAAGCGAGCTTGCCGACAGCTGCGGCTGCGGAGAAGCTACTGTTGTCAGGTTTGCACGGCGTCTCGGCTTCAGCGGATATCAGGAGCTAAAAATTTCCCTCGCTCAGGAAAGCGGCAAAACTCAGCTGAACAACGCAGTATCCGAAAACGACAGCTGCTTTGAAATTTTTGAAAAGGTTTCGAATGACATATACTGCACTCTTGAAATGACTAAAAATTCCGTTGATAAAGCTGCCCTTGAGCAAGCGGCAGAGCTTGTCCTGAACGCAAAAAAAACCGTTGTTTTCGGTCTTGGAAACTCTGCCTCGGTTGCAACCGATATGCAGCATAAGTTTCTCAGAATAGGTCATGATGTTACAGCCTACTGCGACAACCACATGCAGGTGATTGCCGCCTCCCACCTTGGCGAAAATGACCTTGCTATAGGAATATCTCATTCAGGCTCCTCGGTAGATATTGTTGACGCTCTTACAATTGCAAAGCAAAGCGGTGCAAAAACAATTGCTGTAACAAATAAAGGAAAATCGCCCATCATCAAGCAAGGAGACATTGTTCTGTACACAAATTCCGACGAAACCCAGTACAGCATACTCGGGCTAAACTCCCGAATTGCGCAGCTTGCCATTGTAAACACCCTTTACTATTACGTTGCGTGCCATGACAAAACCGTAAAAAATGCCATCGATCTTACTGAAAGATCTCTGCAAAGTAAAAAATACTGACAGCAAAACGCCGGAGGGAATACGCGTGCAGCATACCGCCTCCGGCATTTTATTAAAGCAAACTGCGCCGCCCCGTCATTTAGAGTGTCCGCCGCAGAATGCTATCAATATTCAGTATCTGTTTTAAAGACCGCACATTTCAAGGGCAAGCTTTTTAAGCTCCTCTTCCCTTTCGCTTGCCTCTGCCATGGTCTTTCCTGTTGTGTTCATATAAAGCTTGATCTTGGGTTCTGTTCCCGAAGGTCTTACAATAAAGCTTCTTCCGTCTGCAAGCTCGAACTGAAGAACATCGGATTTAGGAAGTCCGGTATCATCATTAAGATAATCCGTAACCTTTTCGACTCCAAATGCAGCAGTGTCAATTTTGCGCAGGGATTTCATTATTCCCTTTATTTTTTCAGCGCCGTCAAGACCTTTGAGCTCAGCGGAAAAAACACCTTCTTTATAATATCCGTATTCATTATAAATCTCCATAAGCCTGTCATACAGCGTTTTCCCCTGTTTTGAATAATACACAGCCATTTCGGCAATAAGCATAGATCCAACAACGGCATCCTTATCCCTTGCATACGTTCCGACAAGATAACCGTAGCTTTCCTCGAGACCGAGAACAAAGCTATAAGTGTTTTGTGTTTCAAACTCATGAATTTTTTCACCTATAAACTTAAATCCGGTGAGAACATCAAAATATTTGATATTTTTCTTCTCGCATATTTTACCGATAAGCCGTGAAGACACAATGGTTGAAATTACGGCTCCGTTTTCCGGCACACCGGGCTGAGACAGAAGATAATCTGTCAGAAGCACACCAACCTGATTTCCGGTCATGGTGACATATTCTCCGTCAGACGCCTTTACAACTATTCCTACCCTGTCGCTGTCAGGATCGGTTCCGATTATAAGGCTGCAGTCATTTTCCTTTGCAATCTCAATTGCCCTTGTAAAGCATTCCTTATTTTCGGGATTTGGGGATTTTACAGTCGGAAAGTTTCCGTCAGGCTCTACCTGCTCATCAACAAGCAAAACTTCTTCAAAGCCCGAACGCCTGAGGATTTCCCGTACAGGAATATTTCCCGAACCGTGAAGCGGTGTATAAACAAGCTTAAAGCCTTTTTTGTCAAGCTCTTTGTTCTGTCTTTGGGCAAGAACGCATTCATAATATGCCTCATCAACCTCTTTCCCGATTATCACAGGTTTTTGCTCCGATTCCTCCGGCACAGCAAATGTATCAACCTTATCTATAAAAGCAAGCACCTTATCTGCCGCCTCCGGCGGAAGCTGACCGCCGTCACCGAAATATGCTTTGTAGCCGTTATACTCCTTCGGGTTATGGCTCGCGGTTATAACAACTCCGGCAAAACAGCCGAGATGTCTTACGGCAAAAGAAAGCATCGGCGTCGGACGCAAGGATTCAAAAAGATATGTCTTTATACCGTTTGCACACAAGACATTTGCGGTGTGCTTTGCAAAAGCCTTGGAATTATTTCTTGAATCATGAGCAATAACCACGCCCTTTTTCATGGGGTCGGGGCCTTCGCTTTTAATATATTCGCTGAGTCCCTGAGTAGCCTTGCCAACCATGTATTTATTCATTCTGTTTGTTCCGGCACCCATCACTCCGCGAAGTCCTCCGGTTCCGAATTTAAGGCTTGTGTAAAATCTGTCCTTTATTTCCTTTTCATTCGTAATACTGCGAAGCTCCTCAACAGTTGCGCTGTCCGCCTTTTCAAGCCAAAGCTCATATTCCTTCATGTAATCCATATAAATCATATCCTTTCTCTGATAAAAATGTGCAGAATGTACATCAAGGGGGTGTTGCATTCAGCGCAGACCGTCCATAGGCATAAAGTCTATACATTATAAACTTTCTGCCTATGGACTACAAACAAAACTCACCACTCGACGTACCTCCGTACGCCTTCGGGCATGGAATAATGCGGAAAATCCGCATTATTCTGAGTTTTGTTCGTTCTGCATCTGAATCCAAAACCCCCAGGGGCTGTTGCTTAATGCAACAGCCCCTTAAAATCAAGCGTCTTTTTCTTCAAGATATTTATTTATATCCGCAACCAGCTTATCCGCGTCAGCACCATGCACCTCGCATGCCATTTCTATTGACTCACCGCTTGCAGACGGGCAGCCGAGACAATGCATACCTATTTCGTAGAAAAACTTTGACGTTCCCATATCCATATTAAGAACATCCATAATTATCATATCCTTTGTTACCTTCATAGCAAAAAATCCTTTCTTTTAATTAATAAATTTATCTGCTGTCAATTTAAGAATTGACCCCATCTGAAAGCCCCTCCGGCTTTTTATGAGCTGATATTTTGTTTTCCATGCAGTCCTTAAAGCTGTCACCGTTGATTGTTTCTTCTTTTATAAGCAGCTCTGCCACGCGCTTTAAGCTATCCATATTTTCCTGAAGAAGCTCTCTCGTCTTGTCATAACGATCGGTCATAATACTTTTAACCTCAGCGTCGATTTCAGCAGCTGTCTGCTCCGAATATTTCTTTGAATGGGCAAAGTCGCGTCCGAGAAATACCTCATCATCCGCATGGTATGCCACAGGGCCGATTTTTCTGCTCATTCCGTATTTCGATACCATTTCTCTGGCAATCTCCGTTGCACGCTCAAGGTCATTTGACGCACCCGTGCTTATATCATCCATTGTAAGCTCCTCGGCAACACGTCCGCCGAGAAGAACCACAATTCTGCCGAGCATTTCGTTTTTGGAAATATACATAGTATCCTCCTCAGGGAAATACATTGTATATCCTCCGGCACGGCCTCGGGGTACAATTGAAACCTGACTCACAACAGCTGTTTTATCAACGAGGTATGCAAGAACAGCATGACCCGCCTCATGATATGCGGTAAGCCTCTTCTCCTTGTCCGTAATAACTCTTGAATGCTTCTCACTGCCCATCATAACCTTTACATTGGCATCCTCAAGGTCCTGCTGATTAATTTCAATATGCTCTCTGCGCGCCGCAAAAATTGCCGCCTCATTCATAACATTTTCAAGATCTGCTCCGGAATATCCCACTGTTGAACGCGCAAGATTTTCAAGGCTCACATCACCTGCAAGGGGCTTGTTCTTTGTATGCACCTTCAGAATTTCCTCTCTGCCCTTAACATCGGGAAGAGAAACCACAACCTGACGGTCAAAGCGCCCCGGTCTTAAAAGGGCCGGGTCAAGAATATCAGGGCGGTTTGTTGCCGCTATCATGATGACACCCTCATTTTTTCCGAAGCCATCCATCTCGACAAGCAGCTGGTTAAGCGTTTGCTCGCGCTCGTCATGACCTCCGCCCATGCCGGCTCCCCTTTTCCTGCCGACAGCGTCTATTTCATCA
>JAGBHE010000011.1 GCA_017935675.1 Clostridia bacterium
TTACACCTAAAAAAAGTTAACCTAATTTCCGCTTATTTTGCGTGGATAAAATATATAAGGTAAATGTAATAGCGTGCCTGTTACAGAATAATTATAACACTAAAATCTACTTATTGCAACCACTATTGTGAAAAATCCACTACCTGTAAGACTAATTTCTACTCATTCAAAACAGGTCTTCGGGAGTGGAATTTAACTTTTCACTTCAGCTTTTTTTACGTAAATAAAAATTTTGTTAAAGCATTGACAAAAGGCTCAGAACAATGTATAATTATAAAGGAAAATATTTCGGGGAGCTAAATGGCTGAGAGGAAGTTTTGACTTCGACCCGTTGACTTTATGTCAAGCACCTGTATCGGATAATGCCGGCCTGGGAAAAATTACGGAGAAGCTTTATCCCGGCGTACAGTGCGGGATTTTTTATTGAAAGGATTGATATTATGGAGTACTCAACTCAGATGGACGCTGCAAAAAAGGGAATAATAACGCCTGAAATGAAAACGGTTGCGGCTAAGGAGGGCATGGACGCCGAAACGCTTATGAAAAAGGTTGCCGCAGGCAGTGTTGCCATTCCGGCAAATAAAATGCATAAATCACTCAGCGCCGAGGGTGTTGGCGAGGGCTTGCGAACAAAAATAAATGTTAATCTCGGAATCTCAAAGGACTGCGTTGATTACAGCGCCGAAATGGAAAAGGTCAAGCTGGCGATAGATATGAAGGCAGAGGCGATTATGGATTTAAGCTGCTACGGAAAAACGCATGAGTTCCGCGCAAGGCTTGTTGAGTATTCTCCGGCTATGATAGGCACTGTTCCGATGTATGATGCTGTCGGATATCTTGATAAGGAGCTTTCTGAGATAACGGCAGAGGAATTTCTGTCGGTTATCGAAGCACATGCCAAAGAGGGTGTCGATTTTATGACAATCCATGCCGGTATAAATCGGAGAACGGCTGAAGTTTTTAAGGAAAGCGGCGGACGTCTTACAAATATTGTTTCCCGCGGAGGTTCACTTATATACGCATGGATGGAAATGACAGGGAATGAAAACCCATTTTATGAATACTACGACCGTGTGCTTGATATTCTTGCCGAATATGATGTAACCATAAGTCTCGGTGACGCCTGCCGTCCCGGCTCTACATACGATTCAACGGATGCGTCCCAGATAACTGAGCTTGTGGAGCTTGGAATACTTACGAAAAGGGCATGGGCAAAGAATGTTCAGGTTATGATTGAAGGTCCCGGACATATGGCGATAGATGAAATAGCCGCCAATATGAAGCTTGAAAAAAGGCTTTGCCACAATGCGCCGTTTTATGTTCTCGGCCCCCTCGTAACAGACATTGCCCCCGGCTATGACCATATCACCTCTGCTATCGGCGGTGCGGTTGCGGCCGCAAACGGAGCAGATTTCCTCTGTTATGTAACGCCGGCGGAGCATTTGAGACTTCCCGACGCTGATGATGTAAAAGAGGGAATAGTTGCCGCTAAAATTGCCGCTCATGCCGGAGATATTGCCAAGGGGATACCCGGTGCAAGGGATATTGACAACCGTATGAGCGACGCCAGAAGACGTGTTTGCTGGGAGGAAATGTTTGAATGTGCGATTGATCCCGTGAAGCCGAAAAAGTTTTATGAGCAGCTTCCGCCCGAGGAAAAGCATACCTGCAGTATGTGCGGAAAAATGTGCGCGGCAAGGACAATGAATAAAATTTTATCGGGTGAAAAGGTAGATTACAAATAATATTCATGATTTAATAAGGGGCATCACCCTGTCAAACAGCTGAATGACAGGGCGATGCCCCTTGTGTATATCAGCAGGAGATTTCCATTCCTCCGTCACCTACATCGGAGATGTAGAAGGAGGCTTCAATACCGAATTTCTCCTTGTAAAGCGCGCCGACATTTTTGATATAGGAATCAACAGCGCTGTCTTTTATAATGCTTACCGTGCAGCCGCCGAAGCCTGCGCCGGTCATTCTTGAACCGAGAACACCGTCCATTTTCCTTGCCTCGGCTGACAGGAAATCAAGCTCCTCGCAGGTTACCTCGTAATCATACTGAAGTGAATCATGGGAGGCGTTCATAAGCTGACCGAAAAGCTCAAGGTTGTTTTCTTTCATTGCCTTAACGCTTTCATGCACTCTTGCACATTCATTAACAACATGCTTTATTCTGCGCCTTACGGTTTCGTTTTCAATAAGCATTTTATGCTTTTCAAAATCCTCAGGAGAAACGTCTGCAAGCTGCTTTATGTCAGGCATAGCCTTTTTCAATGCTTCAAGTCCCGCCTCACATTCGCTGCGGCGCTCGTTGTATTTTGAGTTGCCGAGAGAATGCTTTACATTTGTATTTGTGAGGACAAGGCGGCAATCACCGAGGTTAAGGGGTACGTGCTCAAAGTCAAGAGTTGCACAGTCAAGGAAAATTGCATGGTCCTTTTTCCCCATTGCAGAAGCAAACTGATCCATAATACCGCAGTTTACACCTATAAAATTGTGCTCCGCGCGCTGACCGATAAGAGCAAGCTTTATCATGTCCGGCTCGCTTTTTCTTCCGGCCTTTTCATCTGCAAAAACGCTGAGACACAGAGCTGTTGAAACCTCAATTGCTGCCGAGGAAGAAAGTCCGCCGCCGTGAGGAACGGTGTCGTCAAATAAAAGGTCTGCACCGCACAGGTCATAGCCGTCCTTCTGAAGCTCCAGTGCAACGCCAAGCTGATAATCTCCCCATTTGAGCTTCCCTTTAAAGTCCTCCAGCTTGTCTAAATCCGCATCAACGAAAATATCAAGGTCAGTAGCCTTAAGACGAAGCCGTCTGTCGTCTCTTTTTCTTGCGATTACAGTAGTTTTCATGGTAAGCGCTGCAGGCATTACGGGCCCGCCGCAATAATCCACATGCTCACCGATAAGGTTTACACGCCCCGGAGAGGTAAAAACCCGAAGCTCTCCGCCTTCACCGAAGGTTTCGGCAAATATTTTTTTCATTTCATTAATTTCCATAAGAATTCTCCGTTCTGCCGCAGAGAGCGGCTTTTTTAGTTATTACTGCATGGATAAAAACTTTTTGTATGCTGCCCGAAGCTCCTCCGCTTTTTCTTCCGGAGCTGTGGGATTGCAGCATGCCCATGCGCCGGTTTCACTGGAAGCGTTATATTTGATTTTATCACCGCTCCTCATCGGAGGATAGAATTTTACATGGAAATGTGTAAAGCTGCTCATATCCCGGCCGTTTACGGGGTTCTGATAAAGACACATCATATACGGAAAGGACATATCGAAAAGGCAATCGAGAGTGCCTGTTGTTTCTTTAAGAATTTTTGCAAAATTCCGCTTCATTCCATCGTCAAATTCGCATACGTTTTGGACATGCTTTTTTGCGAATATATAAACACCGTAAGGGTAGTCGGCAAAGAATGGAAGTATGGTTACAAAATCATCATTTTCTATTATGACGCGCTTGTTTTCCTTCATTTCATTTTCCATTATATCGCAGATAAGGCATTTGCCTGTTTTTTCATAATGTTTTTCACCGTTTTGAAGCTCCTCGGCGATTCTTTTCGGGATTACGCTGTAGGCGTAAATTTGCCCGTGGGGATGCGGCATTGTAACGCCTACCGGCTCGCCTTTGTTTTCAAACATGAATATATATTTTAAGTTCTCGTCCTTTGAAAGCTCGGAGAACCTTTCCTGCCATAAGGACACAAGCTTTTCGATATGAGGAACGGAAAGCTTCGGAAGGGTTGTGGTGTGCTCGGGTGAATAGAGAACGACCTCGCATTTTCCATAGGACGGACGAACCTTAAAAAAGTCCGTTGCAACGTCGTCAATCGGCGGCGGGGTCTGTGACAGTGCCGGAAAATCGTTATCGTACTTAAGCACCGTATAGCTCTCCGGAACCTTTCCGGAGCCGGGGCAGAAAGGACACCAGTCCTTCGGCATCTGCGGTCTGTTTTGTCTGTGAGATGCAATCATAATCCAGTCGTTTAAAAGAGGATTATATCTTAATTCAGCCATTGAGTTTACCTCCTGTTTTCTAATACAAGCCGCGTCGGATACTTCCTAAACGGCAAAATTTTTCTCTTACTTGAAAAAACAATACGAATTTAAACGTGAAGAATAAATCCGTATTGCCTTTTCCCACCGATTCCACGGTGAATATATAAATTATTAAAGAGAGAGCATAAGAATATTGAATTTATTAGCCTTTGCAGTATTATATATCTGCTTCTCCCGGGAAAAGACCGGAAGCAACCGCTGCTTCCTATTATTTTTACAGTATTTACAACCCGGAAACCTTTTATGCTTTCATTATAGCACAGTTTTTTTTGTTTGTAAATAATAGTATATTCATATATCATATAAATATATTGAACTATGTGTTTTTGCCTCCGAAACGCGAAAAGAACACAAGAGAACCGTCCCCCTGTGTTCTTTCCCTTAATATACATCAAATGTACTTCGCGGTTTGTTATGATATGATACGCTGAGAACGAGACCGATACATGCGAAGTTGGTTATTATTGATGTTCCTCCGTAGCTCAGAAAGGGGAGGGGGATACCTGTTACGGGCAGCAGCCCCATGCACATGCCTATGTTTTCAACGGTGTGGAAAAACAGCATTGACGCGGCGCCTATGCAGATATATCTCCCAAACAGATTATCCGCTTTTTTTGCGGTTTTAACGCATTTGATTATTATTATAAACAGTGCCGCAATCACAAGTGCTGCTCCGATAAATCCGAATTCCTCGGCAATGCTGCTGAAAATAAAATCAGTGTGCTTTGCCGGAAGATATCCCATTTGGTTTTGCGGACCGCTGAGATACCCTTTGCCGTATAGTTCGCCGGAGCCCACGGCAATCTTGGACTGTATTACATTATAGCCTCTTTTCAGCGGGTCAAGCTCCGGATTGAAAAATACCCGTATTCTGTCCTTTTGAAAATTATCAAGAAAGTGATAACCCACAGGCAAAGCGGCGATAAAAACAATCAGCGTTGGAATGATATATTTAAATGACAGCTTCGCGGAGAACAGCATTATGCAGAAAATGAATACGAAAACAACTGCCGTTCCGAAATCCGGCTGCATAAGAATCAGTATTGTCGGAACCATAAGATGCAGCAGCAGTCCGAATAAAACAGGAGGCCTGTTTATCTTTTCTTTTATTTGTGAAAGATGATAGGAAAGTGTTATTATAAATCCGCACTTGACAAGCTCAGAGGGCTGTATGCTTATTCCGGCAACTCTTATCCAGCTTTTTGAGCCCCATTTACCCGTAAAGCCTATCAGCAGAACAAGGAGGAGAAATGCGGCACAGAACAGAAATATATATTTTATCAGCGGAATAAATTGTTCATAGTCAAAAAAGCAAAGCAGGAGCATTACAACTGTCCCGATAACAACAGCAATGCTTTGAACAATTATATTCGTATTGCTGCCGGAAGAACGGGTTGCGGAATATACGGCAAACAAACCGAAAACTGCAAGGGCAACGGAAACAAGTGTGAGAACCCAATCAAATTCCCAGGTCATAACGGAATTTTTAGAAAATCTTCGCTCCATTTTTTCACCTCCGGTCATATTTTCAGAAGAAGCCTTGTCAGTTCTTCAGGAGTTGAGACAATATAATCGGCTCCTGCGTTTTCAAGCTCATTTTCGGCTGCATAGCCGAAACGTACGCCGACAGATATAATACCGTTTTCTTTCGCACCCGAAATATCCATTTCCCTGTCGCCGACCATTACCATTCTGTCTTTATTCACGCTGCTGAGGCGCTGAACGGCGCAGCGGATAATATCTGTTTTTTCATTAAGAGGTCCGTGCATATCCGCACCGATTGTTTCATCGAAATATTTCCGTATATCAAAGTGCTCCAATATCCTCAGCGCATATTCGATTGGCTTTGAGGTGGCAAGAATGAGAGTTTTTCCATCCTCTTTAAGACCGGCAAGCATTTCGGGAATCCCGGGATAAAGCTCGTTTTCATAAATCCCTTTTACGGTAAAGCGTTCTCTGTAGCGGTCTACAGCCTTTTGAGCGTCCGAATCGGACATTCGGTAAAAACTTTTAAAGGAGTCCAGCAGCGGAGGCCCGATAAAGCAAGTCAGCTTGTCCGCGTCCGGCTCGTTTATGCCGAAGCCCTCAAGAGCATACTGCACACAGCCGGTTATGCCTTTTTTGGGATTTGTGAGAGTACCGTCAAGGTCAAACAGCTGAAGGTCATGCATTTTGTTTTTCACCCAGCTTTTTTATTTTATTTTTATATACCCTCACCATAAAAATTGTGCTGAGAGTTACAGAAGAAAGTTCCGCTATGGGGAATGCCCACCATACGTTTGCAACATTTCCCGTAAGTGACAGCAGGTACGCAGACGGAACGAGAATAACAAGCTGACGAATAATTGATACAGTCATACTCATAATTCCGTCGCCAAGCGCCTGGAATGCGGAGCTAAGTATTATGCAGTAGCCGGCGAAAATAAAGCTCAGGCTGATTATGCGAAGGGCGGTGACCCCGATCCCAAGCATGTTCTCCGATGCTTCGAACAAAGCCAAAAGCTGCTTCGGGAAAAGCTGCATTATCACAGCGCCGATAAGCATTATTGCAACGGCGTAAAATATACAGTGACTTAGGGTTTTAGTAATTCTTTCTTTTTTCTCCGCACCGTAGTTGTAAGCAATAATCGGCACTATTCCGGAGTTCATTCCGAATATCGGCATAAATATAAAGCTCTGGAGCTTAAAATATACTCCGAACACAGCCGCCGCAGTTGAAGAGAATATAAGCAGTATTTTATTCATAAGGAAGGTCATAACGGAACCGATTGACATCATTATTATTGAAGGAACGCCGACTGAGTAAATCTTTTTAATCATACGGAGATCCGGTCTGAAGCCCTTCATCGATATACTGATTTCATGATTGCATTTTATGTTGAGCACAAGCCCTACGATGCACGCGACATGCTGACCGGCAACGGTAGCAATAGCAGCTCCGGCAACGCCCATTTCAGGAAAGCCGAAAAGTCCGAAAATAAGAATCGGGTCAAATATAATGTTTGTTATCGCTCCTGACAGCTGACTTATCATGGCATAAACGGTTTTTCCTGTTGAAAGCAGCAGACGTTCAAATATCAGCTGCATAAATATTCCGAAGGAGAACACCAGGCATATGAAAAGGTAAGTGCTTCCGAAATCTATTATTTCCGTGTCGGGCGTCTGGACCGTAAAATATAATTTCGAGAAAATTAAGCCGACAGCTGCGAAAACAACAAAGCTGCAAAGCGACAGAAAAATACCGTTTTTTGCGCTCAGAGATGCGTCATGCGGTCTTTTTTGCCCGAGGTATTTTGAAAGAAGAGAATTTACGCCTATTGAGGTACCCGAGCCTACGCTTATCATCAGGTTCTGTATCGGAAAGGCAAGTGAAACCGCGGTAAGCGCGTTTTCACATATTTTTGCGACAAATATTGAGTCAACAATATTGTAAAGTGCCTGTACAAGCATGGACAGCATCATAGGAAGCGACATTGAAATAATAAGCTTGCCTATTGGCATTGTCCCCATTTTATTTTCTTGCATATATAAAACTCCTTGTAATTTGTATTTATATGGATTCAGATAAAGAAAAAAATTCCTGTCTGATCTTGTGCGTTATCTTTTAGTATAATCCATATTTTCAGTAAAGTCAATATAAAACAATGAAGTTTTACATTTGATACAAAAACTAAAATTAACTATGCGATTGCAATGCGGATTTTATATAAAAATCTTCTTATCCGGAGAGGAAAAGAAGATTTTTATATATCAGATTCTTTTTATGATAAACTTTATATCCGCAAGGCTGACCTTGCACGGCGTTTTAAGGGAAAGCTTGCAGACTCTGTCTGTTTCCCAGTCTTTCGCAAGTTTTTTGTCATCAAAAATGACTTCCTCCGTTGTCATTATAAGTCCGGGATCGTATTGCATTGCAGCACCGCCGCCTACGCTTACAAGCCCTTCCGACAGCTTTTCCGGCTTATTCATCAGATAAAAATTGAATTCAATATCCTCCTTGTCTGCAAGGCTGATACAGTCGCAAAGCTGAATAACGCCGTCTTTAAGAGAAACAGTTCTTGTGAATTCATTTATGATATCCCTGTTTTCATAGGCGCTTCCGATGCCGGTACGAACAGTTAACGCTTTCTTGTCAATTTCAAAAAAATCTGTTTTATATCCGATGCCGTCATGCTGACCCTTGCCGCCTATAAGCGGAAGCGTGTGGTCGCAGGTTCTTATGGGAAACAGAGTATATCTTAAATCACTGAAGGTAAAGCGTGTATATGTACCTATTCCGAGATCTATAAACAGCGGTTTTCCGTTCAGATATATACCTATGCTGCCCACATCGTTATGGTTGTGACTTTCGCCGTTATTGCCGCCCTTAATCCACAAATAAAATCCGGAGCCCGGAGTGTTTTTCTCGCGCATTGCGCACAGCTGCATATCCGGAAGCTCTGCAAAAGAGGAAACGCTGTAAGCCTTATCGCTTTTCTGTGTGTCAAGAAGGTTTTTAAAATATCTTGTCTGATGGTGACAACTTCTTACAACGCCGAATTTATCAAGCATTTCCTGACCGAATGCTTCAAGAGCATCACTGCCGAAGCTGCGTCCCATTCGTCTGCACATTGCACCGTCGACAAAGGTTCTGGCGTGAGAATCTCCGAAGGTTATAAAATAGTTGTCACAGATGTGAACCTTCAGTATGAATTCCATTATTCTCCTCAGGAAATCATTGCTGAAGAATCCCGCCTTTCTGCCTGTCATGTCATTAAGCATTTCCATTGCGTCAAACAATGCTCCGCCTGCTGCCCCCCAGTAGGAGGGTCCTTCATTACATCCGCCGTCGGGGGCATAGGAGGATATAAAATTGTCAAGGCATTCCGCAGATTTTTCCGCAGCTGCTTTTCGTATTTCATGCTCTTTTACTGTAATGGCAGTAACAGTAAGAATATTTGAGATAATCCATGGATTCCAGTTGTTTACGAAGGTGCCGTTATATCCCATCCAGGGCAGCGGTACAGATGCCAGAAACGGCTTTATTATACGTCTTTCCGTTTCATACAGGATACGGTCGCATATCAGCTGTCCTCCGGCTTTGATTATTTTATCGCCGAGGAAGTAATATGCAAGTGCGATTAACGCACCTGTTTCGGCAGAAAAAAGGTCAATATACCATATGGGCTCCCGGTAGCAGTCGGGAAGATTTGAGTTGCTTTGTCTGTTAATCGATATGTTATGTGCAGGAACAACCCAGGTGGTTTCCTCAAGAATTGCCCAAATAATATCCATCAGCTTTGAAAGAAATCTGCCTTTTTTTTCAATGCATTCCGCAGAAACCAATGCGCATAGTGCAGACCTGCGTTCAAAATACAGAGCCTCATATTCGCTTCTGTCCCCGTCATCAAGAAATCTCATGTAAGCCGATGCATTAAGGATAGGAAATTCTTTTGTGAGATATTCTTCTCCGACGGCAATTTCCTCCTTGCCTCTTTCGCTGTCCGGTGAGGGAAATTCCCTGTTTTTTAAATCACTGAAAAGAATAAAAGAGTCTGCTGCAATAATTTTTCCCTTAAGGTTTGAGTTTTCAAATATTTTATTCATTATAAAATTATTCTCCTTCGGAATTATGCCAAATCAATTTATTCGTCTTTTCTGAAAACGCAGTCAAGCTTTTTGCAGCCGGAGCATTTGCCGATATGACAGCTTTGCGGATTCCGGGTTTTCCCGATAACGGCGGTGATGGATTTTACGGGAGTCATCAGACCTCCGTCCGTAAGGCAAAGACCGATTTTTCTCCGCGCGTCAAGAGCGGTCAGAAAATCCTCCTGACAATCAAGGGATAAGTCACCGTAGCCGGGACTGAAGCGCGGCCGCAGAAAAAAACCGGAGGCGCTTTCCTCCGCCTTAAGAACAGCGCAGATGTCGTCTGCGTACTGCTCAATCATCGCCGCGGCGGCTGCCTGTGCGGCAACAGCCTTTGACGGTGAAATTATTGTGTATTTTTCAATTATTCTGTCCGCCTCGCTGCCGAGTGTGGCGGCAATTAATATTGCGGCCTCGCAGCCGGAAAGATTTTTTGCAAGAGCTGAGCTTTGTACGGAAAAGGTTTCAAAGCATATTGTGCTGCCGTTTATTTCCAATGAGGTGTCTCTTGCGCAGAATTTCGCATTGATGCTTTCCGCAAGCTCCGAAATAACAGCCTCCGTCATTTGCTCCACCGCAGCCTCCGGCGCGGAACCGCGCAGCCCCATATATCTGTAAACTTCTCTCCTGTTTGTTTTAAAAAAATCGGTCATTTCAATATCTCCGATATGTTTTTTTGGATTGCCGCCGCAACATCCGGTTTGTTCATAGTGTAAATATGCACAGCATGAATTCCGTTCGCAAACAAATCAATAATCTGCTCCGTTGCATATGCGATTCCCGCTTGCTTCATTGCCGCCGGCTTATCGCCGTATTTATCGGCAATCATTCTGAAACGCTGGGGAAGGGAGGTGCCGGAAAGCTCGCAGATTCGCGCAATCTGCTTCCCGTTTGTAACCGGCATAACTCCGGCGACAACGGGTACATCTATATTATGCTCGGACAATCTGTAAAGAAAGCTATATAAAGCACTGTTATCGAAAAACATCTGTGTTGTAAGAAAATCACAGCCGTTTTCAACCTTTATTTTTAAATTTTCTATATCCGCGGTTCTGCTTTCACATTCCGTATGCCCTTCGGGATAGCATGCCGCACCGATACAGAAGCCGCCGCGTGCCCTGATTTCCCGGACAAGGTCGGAGGCGTGGGGAAAGTCGCCCGCCTTTATGCTGTCAACGTCCTTCGGCTTATCGCCGCGGAGCGCAAGAACGTTCTGTATTCCTTCAGCCTTGAGGGAATCCAGTCTTGAACAGATTTCCTCCCTTGTTGCTCCTATACATGTCAAATGGGCAAGTGCCGTAACTCCGAGGGACTGAACCTCATTTGCTATTTCAACGGTGTTCTTTGAATTGCCGCCGCCTGCTCCGTATGTGACGCTCATAAAATCCGGCTTAAGCTGCGCGATTTCACGTACTGCGCTTCGTATAGGTTCCATTTCGCCGCCTGCCTTCGGAGGGAAAACCTCAAAGGACAAGGTGTTTCTCTTTTCCCTGAGTCTGTCACATATTTTCATAAATATCTCCTTTCAGAATCTTTAATTCAAATTACAGCTGTTGCTCTGACTCTTATACCGTTATATCTACGACTCCGGCGTTTTCCGTATAAGGAATAAACGTTTTATTGTTGCCGGTTATCGTAATGTTATATGTATTGCCGCGGAAAACTCTTGTAACCTTTGCCGGCAGCATTTCCGGAGCAAGGCAGGGATCAACCGTAAGACCGTCCCATATCGGACGTATTCCGAGAATATATTGTGTAACTGCAATATACATCCATGCTGCTGTTCCGGTAAGCCATGATACATTGGCAAGACCGAACTTATCGCTTTCAGGTCCGAATATATTCGATGCGTAAACGTAGGGTTCCGCCTTATATCTCCATTCACCCGCTTTTGCCTGAGCCACCATCGGCAGCAGCTGATGATAGTATTTATACGCATTTTCCGGACGCTTCAGAATACATTCTGCAATAATTGCCCATGTGTTTGCATGGCAGAATACGCTTCCGTTTTCTCCGCAGCCCTTATTATAATATGTAAGAGGGTCTTCCTTTGAAGGATAATCCTTCATTGAGGGATGTATTTTCTTTATTCCCAAATCTGTGTCAAGGTATTTTTTTACGCTGTCCATAGCGGCTGCGCCATGTTCACCCATGCCGCTTATTACAGCCCAGCTCTGAGTGTTAAGCCAGATTTTTGCCTGTGGTTCTTCCTTTGAACCGATAAAACGGCCTTCATCCGTAATACATCTTCTGTACCATTCTCCATCCCATGCTTTTTCGTTTATAAGTTGCTTTTGCTCCCGGTAAATTTTATTGTATTTCTCAGGATCTTCATTCTTTAATACAGCAAGCTCCGACATCATGCGCAGAGCAGTGCCGAATTGCATGGAGGTCCATATGCTTTCGCCTTTTCCTTCACGGCATACCTTATACAGCATGTCGTTCCAGTCGGACGCCAGCATAAGAGGAAATCCGTTTTCGCCGAGGTTGCTTAGGCAGAAATCCACAGAGAGTTTGATATGCTCCCACACGGTTGCTTCTCCGCCGTCGTAAAAGGCAACAGTTTCGTCAAGATAATCGGTTTTTCCTTCTTCAATCACTATATGATATGCCGCCATTATAAGCCATAGATGATTATCGGAATGAATCCTTGTTACCGGCTCCCAGCCTTCGGTGGGGAAGCAATAATGATTGCAGTGACCGTCACGGTATTGCTGTGTGAAAAGCAGATTCAGCTTTTTACGGGCGCGCCCGGTGTCAAAGGGTATCATCGCAAGAATGTCCTGAGCTGTATCTCTTACACCGACGCCGCGGAAGGTCCCTGTTGCGTAATAGCTTATATTTCTTGAAAACCGGAAATTCCGTTCTGCCTGATACGGATTCCAGATGTTAATCATGGTTTCGGCATCCTTGTCCGGAATTTCCGCGTGGAATTTTCCGAGAAAATTATTCCAGTGAGAATTCAAGGCTTCAAAGGATTTTTCGACAAAACCCTCCTCACGGCAATGGGCAGCGCAAGTCTTAATTTCTTTCTCAGTCATTGCAGTGCCGAGAAAAATATTTATTTCCTTCTCCTCGCCTGCCTTAAGCTCTATATCAAGCTGGAATGCAAAGCACGGATCTCCGCCGTAAAGGGTGCTTCCGGTGCAGGCGCCGTTTTCAACGCATTTTGGATTTTCCTCACTTCTGTATGAACCGACAAACTCATCTCTGTCACAGTCATATGAAGCTGCAGGTACACTGCACGCAAAATACACAAGGGGAGTTTCCTCCGGTTTCGGCTGCATTTCAACGCCGTATTTATATACGAGTATGTCATCCATAGCATATGCCGAAAGCTGATGCTTATTATAACATTGCCATTGCAGCTCACGCATGAATTCCATCATTCCAAGCTCTACATACGGGAATACGGTAATTTTTCTGTCTGTGTCAGCCTTAAGCTTCATATTCCATATAAGCGCATTTTCAAGGCTGCCCACGAAATAACGCACATGTGCGCTGAGACCGTCTTTCTCCGCTTCAAATACGGTGTATCCCATACCATGTGTGGATTTGCGTTTATCCGGTTTTTCCGGACATGGTTCACCGGTAGGACACCATGTGCTCCCGCCGTCTTTTATGTAGGTGTAAAATCCGCTTCTGTCCATCGGCAGATGAAAAAATCTGTAATGGTTAATTCTCCATATCTGAGGAGATTTATAAAAGGCTACTCCTCCTCCGGCAGCGCTTATCATCGTGTGAAAGGTGCCGTTTGAAAGGTAGTTCATCCATGGTGTCGGTGTACTTTGGCAGTCGAAGGTAATTTCTTTTTTTTCATTATTAAATTTATACATTTCGGTTCCTCCATAACTTATTTGAAATCATTTTATCATACTGCCGCTGCTGTTGTCAATTGTAACATATTGACTTTTTATCACTTTGTTTTCTTATTTTTAAAGCCGCCGCAAGTTATACATGTAAGCTGCAGCGGCTTTTATTATTTCAAAAAAATGAGCAATTCTGTAAGCCGGGTTCTGTATCTGACGATTATCTATCTAGCAGCTGCGTTACCGCGGCTGTCAAGCCCCTTGTCGGGATTGCCGAGCAGGCTTTTTTCCCTCGGGTTGCTCCGGGTGGGGTTTACACGGGAATTCAGTTACCATCATCCCTGTGCGCTCTTACCGCACATTTCCACAATCGCTCCGGCTGCGCCGGGGCATTTATTTTCTGTTGCACTATCCTTGGAATCGCTTCCACCGGCCGTTAACCGGCACCCTTGCTCTGCGGAGCCCGGACTTTCCTCATGCGCTTTTGCGCCCGCAATCGTCTGAATTACTCATATAAAGTGATTAGCTGTTTTAAGCTTTGAAAACAATTGTATCATATATTCCGAAAAAATACAAGACCTTTTTCGTAGATAAATCCACAAAAATTCTGTAGTTTCCGGCTGTTTTTTCGGCACACTTACAGAAGGTGAGCTCTTAAGTATTCACCTGATTCCGCTCTGAGATATGCCGGAGGAATATCAAAAACAGTCTTGCAGCCCGAAGCGCCTTCGCTGCTGAGCCTGAATGCCGCTCTTGCGTAGGCTATGAGAACGGAAGCGGTGAATTCCGGATTTGAATCAAGCTTGAGACTGTATTCGATGATATGAGTATTTTCAAGCTCCGCTCCCGTTTTTCCGCTGCGGATAACAAAGCCTCCGTGAGGTATTCCGCCATGATTTTTGTCAAGCTCCTCCTGAGATATGAAATGAACTGTTGTATCATAATCCGAAAAATAATTCGGCATTGTTTTTATTTCCTGCTCAATTCTTGCCTTGTCAGCGTTGTCCTCGGCAACTACAAAGCACTCTCTTGTGTGCTTCTGCCTTGTTGTCAGCTCCGGATTACTGCCGCTTCTGACTGCTTCGAGGGCCTCGGGAACGGGAATTGTGTACTGCTTTGCGTCTTTTACGCCGTCTATGCGGCGTATGGCATCTGAATGACCCTGACTTACACCCTTGCCCCAGAAGGTATAGTCGCAGCCGTCTGACAAAATGGCACCTGCGTAAAGTCTGTTCAAAGAAAACATTCCGGGATCCCAGCCGACGGAAATTATTCCGACTTTACCGCTTGCCTTTGCCGCAGCGTCAACCGCTTTGAAGTGGTCCGGAATTTTTGCGTGCGTATCAAAGCTGTCTATCACATTGAAACGGTGAGCAAGCGCCGGCGTTTGCTCCGGTAAATCCGTTGCGCTGCCGCCGCACAGAATCATAACGTCTATTTTATCTGCCATTTTTTCTGCATCAGCCGCCCTTAGAACGGGAACGCCGTCTGTCAGGATTTTAACGCTTTCAGGATTGCGCCGCGTAAATACTGCCGCAAGCTCTGTATCCTTATTCTGACGTATGGCGCATTCAACACCACGTCCGAGATTACCATAACCGTAAATACCGATTCTTATATTCATGTAAACACTCCTTATGCTATGAATTGCGGTATGTTGCTCCGCTTTTAAAGCATTATATCACATTTTCGGACATTAATCAAGAGAATAATGTAAATTTATGAAGCGTAATAAGCCATTTTTTTCAGCACTAAGTAGCCCCTCCATGCCGGAAAATAGCGATATAGGCTTTTTCTTCATAATATCGGAAATTCTTTATTTGCAGGCAAAGATATATGTAAATATATAACATTATTTGACAAAAATCTAATTTTTATTAAAAATATATACAAATATGCATACATATTTTTGTCATTTATTACAACATATTTACGGAAGCATTTACATTCTTTATACAATTATGTTATAATTGTATAAAGAATATTAAGGTTATGAAAAATTTAATAGCTAAAATAGCAATACAATGGGACGGTTCTTTTGTGTATAAATTATTGAGCAAAGCGAGAAAACATCCTGTTTATAAGAGAGGAGAATGAAGAATGAGATTGGTAAACAAAATTGCAGTATTTTTTATTGTGTTTGCAATACTTAATACAAATGTATTTGCTAAGGACACAAAAGATGTTTCGTTTAAAGCAACAGTAGAAAACGGAAATGCAGCGGTTGAAGAAACGGACATAAGAGGCAGTGCATATTATTCTGATTTGGAAGTAACGGTTGTCAAAAAGCTCGGTGAAGAATCAAGTGTAATTTATACAGGTCTGTATCAAAAGAAAATGTAATTGCAGATTTGGAAAACTTACCGCAAGTAAATGCAGAAAACAACATAGTACCCTTAACGGGCAATATCGCATTGCTTGATAGTATATCACCAGATACCTCGGAAGAAACATCTGTAAAA
>JAGBHE010000012.1 GCA_017935675.1 Clostridia bacterium
AATTGAAACATAAAAGTATATATTTTATATTTTTCCCACAAATATCAATAGTTTATTACAAAAGAATTGCATTTACGACCTTTTATTTGCGTATATCCCGTAAAAATTATACTTAATTATCATATTAATGGAAATTTTATGCATTTCTTCCTTAATCAACACTGTAATATTTGTAATTTTTATATAAAAATCCAATATTGACAAATTCTTTTCTTTGTAGTATAATACAACTATTGATTGCTATTTAAATCAGTATGTTTAAAAAGATGTATTCAGCTGTGTCGGATAAGCAATCATCCGACTATTGTTCTTCAACCTGATTCGTGCAAAGTTTTTTTAATGTTTTAAAGCGGAGCAACACCTTAATTTGCTTGCAAGTTTTAAGTGTTGCGAACGCTTGCAGCTTGCGAACCACCGAGGATGCAGAAAATTTATAAGTGCAGTTGATCTTACGCTGCTTCTTTTTGAGTGTACACAAATAATTAAACTAACAGGAGGTTTCTATTATGAAACAATTCTTAACAAAGATCACCTCTGCAGGGGTAGATGGCGGGGCAGCGTACGAGATGAATTTGAAATACTATGTTACGGAGGATAACACCCCGGGCGGAGCACCGCTTTACGGAGTGCGGATTGTAAAATCATACAATTTGCCCGAAAGCACTTATAATGAAGAGGAAAATGAAATACGCCGGATTTTTTCAAACCGTGCGGACGCCGAAAACTTTCTTGATGTTCTTTGCAGGGGTACAGTAACGCCAATGAGCCTTAATGACATAGCGGAAGAATACATTTTAGAAAAGCTTCTCAGCGCATAATAATCATACATTTCAAGAATTCAACGGAACAGCTTGCTGTTTCAAGTGCGGGTTTCAATTCCCCATGCTATGAAAACATTATTGCAGATAATGCTCATCACATGCAAAATGTTCAGGGCAGAAAATCTGAACAAGAAATTTATTCTGCCCTGAACATTTCACTAAAAACATTAATTGATCGTCTTATTCTGTTAATTTAGTTAAACTATAATTTCAGCGGCTGCTGCGGCGGCTGCGAAAATGAGGAAAATGACGAGTGCTTTTATGTCACGTGAGCCTATACGGCTCACGTTCATTTTTGTGCGCCCTTCACCGCCGTGATAACATCTTGCTTCCATAGCTGTTGCAAGTTCGTCCGCGCGTCTGAATGCGCTTACAAAAAGCGGAACGAGTATAGGTATCAAAGCCTTTGCCCTTCTAAAAATACTGCCGCTCTCAAAATCTGCGCCGCGTGCCAGCTGAGCTTTCATGATTTTATCCGTTTCATCTGCAAGGGTCGGAATAAAACGAAGTGCAATAGTCATCATCATAGCTATTTCATGTGACGGAACCTTTATAACATCAAGGGGCTTCAAAAGCCTTTCAATCCCGTCCGTAAGCTTAAGCGGAGTTGTCGTAAGAGTAAGCACAGATGTACCGATAAGAAGGTAAAGCAGCCGTACTACCATCAGAACTGCTATCCTTACGCCCTCCTTTGTAACGGAAAGAGTAAACCTTCCGAACAGCTCATAGCTTATAAGAGGCTCGCCGCGGGTCATAAGCAAATTCATAACAGCTGTAAAAAGCAGAATAAATATCATTGGCTTCAGACCTTTAAGAATTAGCTTAAACGGTACTGCACACAGGCAAACTATAAATAATGTAAACACCGTTGCAATAATATAAGCCGGAATACTCTTTACCGAAAAGAGCAGAATCATATAAAGAAGGGTAAGGATCAGCTTCATTTTCGGATCCATGCGATGTATAAAGGAATTACCTTCCACGTACTGACCTATAATTACATCCTTAAACATCCGTTCTTTCCTCCCCCCGCAAAAGCGCTGCAATTGCACGCTCACCATATTTCAGCGTATATATATGGGGCGGAAGCTCATAGCCCATCGCACGCAGCCTGTCGGTTATCTGAGTGATCTGAGGGACCGCAAGCCCCATGCCTCTTAGCTCGTCACCCTTTGAAAACACCTCAGCAACCGTACCGGTCATTGCAACGCTTCCCTCATTCATTACGATAATGTGGTTAGCAACACGGGCAACGTCCTCCATTGAATGAGACACAAAAATGATTGTCATCTCCGGTCTTTGTTCGTGAAGCCCGGTAATCATCGCTAAAATTCCGTCACGCCCTTTCGGGTCAAGTCCGGCCACCGGCTCGTCAAGCACAAGAACATTCGGCTCCATTGCAATAACTCCTGCAATAGCGACACGCCTTTTCTGACCTCCCGACAACTCAAAAGGAGAAAATCCGAAATACTTTTCTTTAATCCCAACTATGGCACAGGCATCGAAAACGCGCTTTTTTATTTCCGCTTCATCAAGTCCTAAATTTTTCGGTCCAAAAGCAACATCATCAAAAACCGTCTCCTCAAAAAGCTGATGCTCCGGATACTGAAACACAAGTCCGACCTTTTTTCGTATATCGGATTTTTTTGCCGCTTTATCAGTTACGTTTATGCCGTCAATTACAACTGTTCCGGAGGTCGGCGGAACAAGAGCGTTAAAATGCTGAATAAGAGTTGATTTTCCGCTACCGGTATGACCGATAAGCGCAACAACATCACCGGTTTCAATATCAAGGTTTATATCAAACAGCGCCTGCCTGCTGCCGGGAAGTCCTGCGCCGTATACATAATTCAGATTACGAACACTTATCATGACTTCACCTCCAGCGCCTCGGCAATCGCTTGTACACACTCGTCAACAGTAATAACATGAGGAATGTTAAAGCCATCCTCCCTGAGCATAAATGCAAGCTCTGTTGCCTGCGGAACATCAAGACCTATATTTTTCAGTATTTCAATTTCATGAAATACTTCCCTTGCTGTCCCGTCAAGAATAATTTCTCCGTCATCCATAACCGCCACACGCTCTGCGGAAGCAGCCTCCTCCATGTAATGAGTTATAAGAACAACCGTCATATTCCGCTCACGATTCAGCCGGTGTATTGTCGAGATGACCTCTTCCCTGCCCTTAGGGTCAAGCATGGCAGTAGGCTCATCTAAAATAATATATTTCGGCTCCATAGCAAGAACAGAGGCAATTGCAACACGCTGCTTCTGTCCGCCCGAAAGCCTTGACGGCTGCGCCCGTCTGTAGTCCCACATGCCGACAATCTTCAAGCACTCGTCGACACGCCTTCTGATTTCCTCCGACGGTACGCCGAGGTTTTCCGGAGCAAACGCAACATCATCCTCCACAACTGCCGCAACCATCTGATTATCGGGATTCTGAAAAACCATGCCGACATTTGAGCGTATTTCCAGAAGCTTTTTTTCGTCACGCGTGCTGAGACCGTCGATAAGGCAGTCGCCTGTTTCCGGAACAAGAATTCCGTTCATGTGCTTCGCAAGTGTAGACTTTCCGGAACCGTTATGACCGAGAATAGCCACAAATTCACCCTCATGGACGGTGAGCGATACATTATTAAGAACCTTATTCTCATTAATCCTCCCATCTGCTTCCTCCTTGTGATAGCAGTAGGATACATTTTTAATTTCAATCATTTTTATGACCTTTCGCAAAACTAAGTTTGAAATATGCAATTGCAAAATGCAATCGCAATCCGGAATGCAGAATGCGGAATTTTCCTTTACATATTAAGAATAACGCAGTTTTTAAAACCTGATTTTGCATTTTGCATTTTTATTTGTGAATATCAACATTGTAACATAAATCAAGGCAAAAATAAATACCTTTATGTTTTTTATGTATATCTTGACAAAAACATAAAGGTATTTTTATTATTTTATATAAGATATTTCAATCGCAGAACTGATATCGTCCTCCCGAGCTTGCTGCTTCATAATGAAAAAATAATGAAATCATTCGCATTAATCCAAAATGAGTTTTAGATGAAATCATATCCATCTTTTTTATCCGCCGCAGGACAGATTTGACCGAACACAAGAGAACCGTCCCCTTGTGTTCAGGAATATTGAAGTATGAATAGGTAATACATAAAAATCGACATCCTTCTGTCGAAGGATGTCGATTTTTGGAGCGAGCAACGGGAATCGGACCCGCAACCTAAGCTTGGGAAGCTCATATTTTACCACTAAACTATGCTCGCATCAACATAAAATATGATATCATATTATTTCTTGTTTGTCAAGAGGTTTTGAAAAATTTTGCTAAAACAAAAAATCTTCTTGTGCAATTTCACAGAAAAACAAAATAAATATTGACAAAAAGCAAAAAATAAGGTATAATTATATAGCTTATAAAAGCATCCTTGCCCGGATATAGTATCCGGGACATAAGTCCATGAGGAGGTGTAAAGAATGGCTGAAAAAATAATGAACAGCTATGAAACTATTTTTATCATTGACGCTTCTTTGGAAGAAGAAGCCGTTAAGGCCCTGCAGGAAAAGTTCACTAATCTTATTTCTAAAAACGGAACTATTGATTCTGTTGATGAATGGGGCAAGAGAAGACTTGCATATGAGATTAAGGACAAGACCGAAGGCTATTATGTACTCGTTAATTTCAAAGCTGAACCCGAATTTCCGAAGGAGCTTGACAGACAGTACAAGATAACCGATGGTATCCTCAGAACGATTATTATCCGCAAGGATGAAGAATAATCTTTATTGAGGGAATTTTGTAGCGGAGGGAAACCAAAATGAATAAAGCTATTTTAATGGGCAGGCTCACCCGTGATCCTGAAATGAGACAAACCCAGAGCGGCGTAAGCGTGGCTAATTTTTCAATTGCCATCAACAGACGTTTCCAGAAAGATCAAACTGATTTTATCAACTGTATTGCCTGGAGACAAACTGCTGAATTTGTATGCAAATGGTTTCAGAAGGGCAGCATGATTGCTGTTGTCGGAAGCATTCAGACAAGACGGTATACAGATTCGGAGGGCAAGGAGCGCACAGCAACTGAGGTTGTTGCCGATGAGGCGTATTTCACCGGTTCAAGGGCTGAAAGCGGAACCGGAGGCTCAGGGCAGGATTTCGGCGGCGGACATGCACCGGCACCCGCTCCAAGCTTTAATAATGAGGTTCCGCAATTTGATCAGGGCGGATTTGGTACTATTGACGATACCGATGATGATTTGCCCTTCTGATTTTAAATGATAAGGAGGAAGTTTCAATGGCTGAAAAAGCACCTGAAAGACCGCAGAAAGCAAGACGTACAAAGAAAAAGGTCTGCATGTTCTGTGTTGATAAGGTAGATCATATTGATTACAAGGATACCGCTAAGCTCAGAAGATATATATCTGAAAAAGGAAAGATTGTTCCCAGACGTATAAGCGGAAACTGTGCTAAGCATCAAAGACAGCTTACAATCGCTATAAAGAGAGCAAGAATAATTGCCCTTCTTCCGTTTGTTGCTGAATAATACAAATAATACGCTAACCGCCGCGGCTCCATGCTGCGGCGGTTTTATTAAAGGGAAACACATATAATGATTTATGAAAACATATCAAAAGGGATATTTTTAAAGCGTCCCAACAGGTTCATTGCTCATGTGGATCTTGGGAACGGTCCTGAAATCTGCCATGTTAAAAATACCGGACGCTGTGCAGAGCTTCTTATTCCGGGAGTCACGGTATTTGTAAGCAAGAGCTCAAATCCCGCAAGAAAAACAAAATACGATCTGATTTCCGTATATAAAGGAAACAGGCTTATCAACATTGACAGTCAGGCACCCAACAAAATTGTTTGGGAATGGATAGCAAAAGACGGGTTTTTACCCGGAATCACTTTGCTTAAGCCTGAATTCACCATTGGTAATTCACGTTTTGATTTTTACGCGCAGAGCGCCGGGAAGAAAATAATAATTGAGGTAAAGGGCGTTACCCTTGAAAACAATAATATCGTCTCCTTCCCCGACGCACCTACCGAACGCGGAACAAAGCACATGAATGAATTGTCACGGTTAGCCTCGGAGGGATTTTGCGCATATGTGATTTTTGTTGTACAAATGAACGGAGTACGCTGCTTTATGCCAAACAGAATTATTGATCCTGTATTTTCAGAGGCTTTGATTAATGCGGAAAAAAGCGGCGTATCCGTTATGGCAATCGACTGCCGAGTTACGGATAATTCCGTTACGGCAGGAAATGAGCTTCCTGTGGTGCTTCATTAATGTTTTACCGTAAGGACAACCTTTCCCACATTCTGACCCTTATAAAGAATTTCATGGGCGGCTTCTGCTTCGGTTATCGGCAAAACCTTATAAATTGTGGGCTTAACCTCTCCGCTCTCAATCTTCGGAAACACCTTTTCTACAAGCTCGGCTAAAATTTTCGCCTTTGTTTCCGGGGTTCTCGATCTGAGTGTGCTGCCTACAATACGCACATTTCTGACATAGATATTTTTAAGATCAATTTCTGTCTTTGTACCGGCTAAAGCCGCAATCATTATCCATCTTGCGCCGTGTGTCAAATAGTGAATACACCTGCCCATTATCTCGCCGCCGAGACAGTCAATGGCAACATCAACGCCGTGTCCTGCCTTAAGCTCACATTTCAGCACATCAGCTATATTCTGCTTTGAGGTATCAACAACAACATCTGCGTTAAGGTGCTTTATTGATTCTGCAATTTCTTCCGATAATACTGTAGTTATAACTCTTATTCCGAACGCTTTTGCCATCGGGATTACAACGCTTGCAAGTCCTGACGCTCCGGCATTCATTAAAAGAGTATTACCCGGCTTAATGCCGCCTTCAATAAAAAGATTAAGGTAAGCTGTCGCAAAGGCTTCCGGGATTGCCGCCGCCTCCTCCATGGAACAGTTCTTCGGGACAGGCATAAGCATATCATACTTTACCGCCGCATATTCAGCATAACCGCCGCCGCCGAGAAGTGCGCAGACCTTATCTCCGATTTTCCAATTGGATTTTTCTTTTGCTTCTTCACCCATTTGGGCAATTACTCCGGCAATTTCAAGCCCCATCCATTCAGGGCATCCCGGCGGAGGAGGATAATCTCCCTCTCTTTGCATTAAATCGGCACGATTAAGTGCTGCCGCATGAATTTCAACGAGAACCTCATCTGATTTAATTTTCGGATTTTCAACATCACTCCATGAAAGTGATTTGTCGTCACCTACAAGTATTGCTTTCATTATTTTTTCTCCTTTCCGCTATTGCTTCTTCCGACATCCGTCTATTTGTATATTCTGACCTGAAATATAGCTTGCTGCATCACTTGCAAGGAAGCATATAAGATTAGCATTTTCCTTGTCGGTTCCGGTTCTGCCCATAAACGACATCTCGCTTTCGGTATAGGAATTAATATCGCTGTCAGACGAGTCTGACACACTGCCCGGAGATACGCTGTTTACAAGTACGCCTTTTGCTGTAACCTCTTTTGCCAAGGCCTTTGTAAGGGAGATAACCGCTCCTTTTGTAGCTGAATAGCAGGTCATATTTGCATTGCCGTAAACTCCGGCTACAGATGCAACATTTATTATCCTGCCGTAATTATTTTCAATCATTTGCGGCAAAACAGCTTTTGAAAAATATACGACACCCATTATGTTCACATTAATATAGCTCTGCCATTCGCTTATGGGTATTTCTTCAAACGGATGGCATGATCTCCACAATGCTGCATTATTCACAAGGATGTCAATGCGTCCGAATTGCTTTACGGCATTCTCAACCGCATTGTTAACCTCTTCCTCCCTGCTTACATCACACTTGCAAATAAGAACATCGTCTGTAAATTCTTTGATTTCTTCTTTGACCGACTTCAGCTTTTCATAATTAATGTCAACCATAGCAAGCTTTGCGCCGAAACGGGCAAACTGTATCGCGGCAGCACGTCCTATTCCAACGGAAGCTCCCGTAATAAGCACAGACTTTCCCTCAAAATTGATCATAGCATTATTCCTTTCTCATTTATCAAAATCTGATATTGTCTCTTATTAATTTTATATTTTTTAAAAACGGCTGCATGGGTGTATCGTACGGTCCGTGATTTTGCACACACAAATACATACAAACGCCGAAATTCGGTCCAATTTCTCTTATAATCCGTCCCTCACCGCTTACCAAAAATAAAAGCTTTTTATCTGTCATTTTTATAATGCGCTGTATTGCTTCTATATATTTTGGTATTTCATCGGCAGTTTCCGCATTGTTTACAATCTTAATAATATCAGCGCCCCGCTCCGCGTGGGCTTTTGCAATCATAAGGTTTTCCTCAATCGTTGTGCTTTTATATGTATGGCTCGACATCAGGACTTCACCGCCTCGGCGATGTATTTCGTCTATCAATGATTTTTGCTTATTTACCGCTTCCTCACTTACCGCAAGCTCATACTGCGGCGAACGTCCGAACATATCTCCCATTATATCGCAAAGAGTTGCGCCGCAGTCAAGGGCAAGCAATAACAGCTGCGCGCATTCTTCATCCGAAAAGCTGTCGTTTTCCCCATACCGATAGCTTGTTACGTAAATCGGCTTTCCGTCGCAGCTGTTAAAAATCTCTGTAAGATTTTCTTTTGTTCTGTATTCCCTTCTCAGTCTTTCAAGCTGTATACCGAACGCCTCCGCACCGTCCCCAGCAGACGCCTTGATTTTTTCTATACATGCCTCAGGCGTCCTGCACAGTATCATCGCCGTAAGCAGCGGCTTATCATAGTTTAAAAATGTCGGTTTCATTATTAACAACTCCTCATTTAAACAATATATATACAGTATACAATATTATCTGTATTTTTCAATGCATAAAACGATAATAATTTGATGTTTTTGATGTTTTTTTAAAGAAATTCTATTGATTTTTTAATATAAAAGCTGTATAATCATATCAAGAACAAAATTCGTCCCGAAAGGAACAATGCATATGAACAATTTAAATTCGGTTACAGTGACAGAAATCACTGATATTTTTACGGTGTTCTCTCCCAAGGGCAGACGCGCGGCAATCAATAACAGATACTGCTACGGCTTATCATTTTGCAGAGACGGACAAATAACATATACGCACAACGGGAAACAATATATATCTGATAAGAATCATGCCGTTATCCTTCCCCAGGGGCAGAGCTATACTCTTTCGGGAGACAAAACAGGCTCATTTCCCGTTATAGATTTCAAATGTACGGAATTGCTGTGCGATACGATTGCTGTGCTGCCGGTTGAAAATGCAGAGTCATACATAAAGGATTATGAACAAATGAATGCATTATCCTTTTTTGAAGGAAACAGATTAAAGATTCTCGGCATTTTCTACGGTATGCTCCACAGCCTTCACTCCTGCAGCAATGCCGGAGATATTCTTGCACCGGCTGTTAAATACATTGAAAACAACTATCAGGATCCGAGCCTCAATAATGCCACCCTTGCACAGCAGTGTGCTTTGAGTGAAATATATTTCAGGCAGCTGTTCACAAAAAAATACAAATCCGGTCCGAAGCAGTTTATTATAGATATCCGTATAAACAAAGCAAAGCAGCTTCTGTCTGAAGGTTTTTTCCGTATTTCTGTTATTGCCGATAAATGCGGATTTTCAAACCCTTATCATTTTTGCCGCACCTTTAAGCAAAAAACAGGTATTACACCTACCGAATACATGAAGCAAAACATAATCTGTAAAATCTAATCAATCAGCAATATGCACTAACATCAGAGCAATTATATATTAATTATATACAAAGTCCGGCTCAAAGGTTGTGTTTGCTTCAAAAATATAGTATAATATATCCGTACATAAGTACGCAAAAAAATATATGAAAAGAGAGATTTTATGAGTTATACTGCAAAAAACAACAGATACGAAAATATTCCTTACAACTACTGCGGGAAAAGCGGATTGAAGCTTCCGGCCATATCCTTGGGTCTATGGCATAATTTCAGCAAAAATGATGATTACGGCAGCATGGTAGAAATGCTGACATGTGCATTTGACGAAGGCATTACCCATTTTGACCTTGCCAACAACTACGGCAGTCCGGCGGCAGGCTCTGCGGAAATAAACTTCGGAAAAATACTTAAAAGCGAGCTTTCAGCCTACCGGGACGAAATGGTTATTTCCACAAAGGCAGGCTACTATATGTGGCCCGGTCCCTACGGTGATTTCGGAAGCAGAAAATATATTATGTCAAGCCTCGACGCAAGTCTTAAAAGAATGGGACTTGATTATGTAGATATTTTCTATCATCACCGCATGGATCCGAATACGCCTCTTGAAGAAACCATGGGTGCGCTCAGGGATATTGTCCGCAGCGGCAAGGCGCTGTATGTCGGGATATCGAATTACGATGCCGAAACGACGAAAAAAGCTCAGGAAATGCTTGAAGCAATGGGTGTGCATTGCCTGATTCATCAGTTCCGTTTTTCAATGCTTGACCGTCATGTACAGGAGGACGGGACTCTCGCCGCCACCGTCAGCGCCGGCATGGGCTCTATTGCCTACTCGCCTCTTGAGCAGGGCATTCTCTCGGACAAGTATCTGGGAGGAATACCCGCAAACTCACGTGCGGCAAAGCCCGATACCTATCTCACGGAAGCAAGCCTCAGCAAGGAGCTTCTTCAAAAGGTTTCAGAATTAAACAGCGCTGCCCTTTCAAGAGGTCAGACGCTTTCACAAATGGCAATAGCATGGCTTCTCAGCGTTGGAAATATTACAAGCGTTCTTGTCGGCGCAAGCTCAGCTAAGCAAATCAAAGAAAATACAGCTGCGCTTTCCAATCTGAAATTCACCCCCGATGAGCTTCAGAACATTGAACAAATATTAAACAAATAATATGGGATGATTTAAAATGACGTGGTTTATTTTAGCACTGCTTTCAGCAGTTTTTGCGGCACTCACATCAATTCTTGCGAAGATTGGAATTGACGGCGTTCCGTCAAATCTTGCAACTGCCGTCAGAACGGTAGTGGTCGTAATTATGGCGTGGGGAATGGTTTTTCTTACAAACACGCAAAGCGGTATTTTGGAAATCAGCAGGAAAAGCTGGCTGTTTTTAATACTGTCCGGCCTTGCCACCGGCGCTTCATGGCTGTGCTATTATAAAGCGCTTCAGCTTGGAGAAGCCTCCAAGATAGTTCCGATAGACAAGCTAAGTACAGTCATAACAATTGTGCTTGCATTTGTATTTCTGCACGAAGCCTTTACTTATAAATCACTTATCGGCTGTATTCTGATAACGGCCGGAACACTGATTATGGTTTTATAGCCCCATAAAAAAGGAAGTCCCCCGCCGATTGTCCATTAGGGGGACTTCCTTTTTTCATTTCATAACGCATTCAATCCATTTTCTTGCCATAAGCTCATGACCTGCAGATGTAGCATGTATTCCGTCAAAAGACCAGCGGGCTGCCGGTCCCTCTTTGCAGACGCGGTCAAACATCTCACCGAAGGGTACAAACACCGCATTATGCTTATCAGCCAGCTCTTTTACTATTTTTCTGCGGACAAGCATTTCTCCGTGCCACAGCTCCCAATTATCTATAATATCCTCATTTCCGGGCACCTGCTCCCGTTCAAGCTTCAATATAAAAGGCTCACAGAGAACAATTTTGCTTTCCGGTCTTGCATTTTTTGCTTCCGCAACCATTCTGTCATATATAAAACGGAATTTTTCCGCGTCAGCGCCCATATTCATTCTAAGTCCGAAGCCAATATCATTCACTCCGCATAAAATGCTCAGAATGTCAAAATCAATATTAAGAGTATCTTCAATCCATCTTCCGTACATATCGGATATCCTGTTCCCGGAAACTCCCCTGTTTTCAACAGTTATATCAGGATTGTCACACATAAGCCGCGCACCTATAAGCTGCGGATATCCGCATCCCAGCTTTCTGTGCGTGTCTCCTCCCTCACGCATTCTTCCCGCATCTGTGATTGAATCGCCCTGGAATAAAATCTTCATACTTATATTCCGAACTCCTTTCATCAATACCGTTTGGGAAAAGAGAAGCAAGCAGATTGCCGCGGGAGGCGACGCCGACGTATGTTTATACTTCAAGTCGCTGATGGCGGTGAGATGCGCCGCTTATCTTTTTCCAAACTTATTTCCTCGTTTCTGTTTAATAATCTGATATGTATACATCGGCAAACATATGGACGCTGTCCATGGGCTTAACGGAATGGAACAGCGTAAACGGATATCTGTAGCCTGTCATCTCCGGAAGCCTTGCTTCAATTTCCAGCCAAAAATGATTCCCGTCCGCACCAAGCTCGGAAAGAGGGATTACCGCCTTTCCGCTGTCAGTGCATACGGAAGCTCTTTTAATTTCGCTCACCTTAGGCTCATTTTTGAAAACGTATGTTATTTCAGCAGGGCAGCGCAGCTGAGGCGCAGGTTCAAGACCGTGTTCCCCGATAATAACAGCCGGGGCCTCGCCGAAATCCGTTTCTTCCACGCTGAAAACAACCTGACCGCGCTCCTCGGGAACAGGCATAGCGCAATATACAACAAGCTCGTTATCCCTGCTCTTCAATATATCCGACACGATAACAAGAGCGTTGTCCGAAACAGAAAGGTTAATTCCGGCATTGTCTCCGTAATAATTATGAAATTCAAGCCTTCTCTCCCTGCTGTCAAGCTTCAGGGGAAGGTTTAAAAATTTCCAGTCGCCTCTTACGCACGGGCTGTCCGACTGAATACTGAGCAAATATTTCCCCGGCTGAAGCACTACGTCAATATCCCTGCAAAGCCGCTTTGACGGGCGCAGCGATGTATCAAACACCAAGCTGCCATGCTTTGCCGTATTCACCGGTGATATCTGAAGCCGCATGTTTCCATGCCACGGTCCGGCGTTCGGATTTTCCGCCGACACAGTCACCGTGCAGCTTCCGTCTTCATGCGCTCCTTCCGCTAAATCAAGCCCCGTAATTATCGGCTGAAGCCTGTTTTCCTCCGGGCATTTAAACTTAACGTCATGCGCATAATCCATTATCTGTATTCCGCCCGTAAGAGCATCAGGCACATATTTGCCGAGGATGCTGAGATTTTCAATCGTTACATCACGCACTGTGTTTTCGGGGCCAAAGCCCTGTATTCTTGAATCAGAAAGCGAATATGGCATTCCGGGGCTGCCGACATAGGAAATGTTTTTAAAATGCACTCCCGCAATATCCCCCATTTTCTTATCCCTGTTCCATACGGCTTTTGTAATTCGTATATCAAAAAGCTGCGCTCCGGGAGTATCCTCAATCCTTATATCGGAAAATGTTATATCCCTTACCTCAGCTCTGTCGCCGTGATGAATTCCGAGAATCGGGTATCCTGTCGGTGAATGAATTATGTCAATATTTTCAAACAGTATATTTCTTACATTGTCTGCTCTCAGCTCAACTCCAACCTCAATGGGCCGTGCAAAGTCATTCCATAAAACAGAATCCCTGAAAACAACATTTTCCGTATCTCCGGTATCAAACGCTTTGACAACAAAGGAATCATCCCAGGTACGTGTGAAAATTCCGCTGACCGTTACATTTCGTGAGCCGCAGACATCAATGCCGTCAGAATTACCGCGGCAGCCTATTATTTTTATATTGTCTGCTTCAATTCCGTCACAGCCCATCATTCTGAAGCTCCAGTTTGCGCTGTCGGTTATCATAATATCACGAACGCTGCAATTACGGCAATTATGAAGCTCCAAAGCCCTCTGGCGCTCCATCGGCATTATGTCCCTGTCAATTCCCGCCATGCTGATTTTACCATAGCCGCAAACAGTAACATTTTCGCAGTTTTCAATAAGCAGCTTTCCGCTTAAAACCGCACCTCTTTCAAGATATACAACTGTGCCGCTTTTATTTATCCTGAAAATATCCTTTTTATGCACACCCTTTTTAAAAAAGATGACATTTTCTCCGTCATGGCAAAAATCCTTGTAGCAGTCTTTTTCCGCAAATACCGCAAGATTCCCGTGAACGCTTCCGTTTATCTCAACTGAAAGCTTCATCGGACGGTCAATTGTAATTTTAATAATGCCGTTTTCAATTTCCGCCGCCACACCGCAGCTTAAAGGACGCACGATAACGCTCTTAACCTCTGTTTCCGAGGTTATTTCAAGCTCGGCCCTTCCGTTCATCTCAAAGGAAACACATTCCATAGTCTCTGTATTGTTATACGGTACGGTATAAACAGTTTCCTCAAAAACCTCTGTCTGTACCCCGTTTACCTTTACAGAATAATTCATACAAATCCTCCTTCCGCCGCTGTACATAATAATAAGAGCCGCCGTTTGCTGTGCGGCGGCTCTTGCCGTTACTTATTCACCGGCCCTACAGGTGCATTGTTACCAAGCTTTGACATATCAAAGTTTTGGAAACCGGGTATTCTCTTTAAAATTTCACTGTCCTCTTTCAGCTGATAATTACCGTTTTGGTAATCAACAAAACCGGGATCGGAGGTTGAAACATAATTGTTCGTACTGATTATAAGCTCCTGCGCTCCGCGCGTGCTCGATGCGTTAACGTCACCATTTGCCTTGCTCAAGCCAAACTTTATGTTGACAACAGCATTTTCATCAAATACATTTGTCGCAACGGATTTATAATATTCGTCCTTAAATGTGGCGAGTTCAGGATACTTTTCGGCGAACACCGGAATTGCAGCATACTTTTCAGCCAGTGCAACACGTTCCTTTTCCTCGGCATTATTCTGAATATCCCATGTTGTACCGGCGCTGTAAGTACCCCATCCAAGGAAGGTAGCGCTGCAATCAACAAATAAATTGCCTTTTAATGTATTTCTGTTACCCTGTGCGGTTACACCTATAACATTATTTGCTCCTTCTGTTCCGATATTTGCAAAAATATTATTATAAATCTGGAGAGCATGACCGTAATTATCGGTACGGATACCGGATACGTTAAGCTGCTTTGTGTACTCTCCCACAGGGAATATACCGAGATTATAAATATAATTGTTACGTATTATATTTCCGCGCCACTGAGGCATATATTCATTTCTCGTATATATAGCGTCCATATCAAGGCACTCCTTGACAGCGTCATGGATCTTATTAAACTCAATTATATGGTCATTTCCATGATAATTGAATATACAGTGAGGCGCATCATAGATATCATTGTTTGCCACATGAATTGCGACGCCGTGCATTGCAATAGCCGGGACATACGACTTTTGCAGATATCCCACCCTGTGTATATTGTTATTAATAATGGTGTTTCCGCTGGGCGTCAGCGTCTCAAGGTCACCGCCCCTGAGATAAAGCGCTGTTCCGCCCGTATTCTTGATATGATTGCTGTCAATATGAATATTATCGCCGTTTATTATGATAGCTCCCGAGCCGAAATTAAATATGTTGCAGTTCTTAACCGTCACATTGTTTATTCCGTCACCGTCATCTGTAAAGCCGTCCCATACGTGACCCGGGAATACCTGCGGATCCGTATATTTCTGCGGTTCCTTAATATATACGGCGTTCTTTGAGGCTTTATCAAACAGCTTTCCCGAAAAATCAACATCTCTGTCTTCGAGGAAATCCATAAACGAAGGCATTTTATAGCCTGCCGAGGTTCCGAGAACAGCATAGCCGCGTCCGCCCTCAATCGTAAGATTGCTGATCGTTATATGATGAGCACCGTTTAAATCAAATACAGGCTTTTCAAGTGTTGAAAGTCCTATACTGTAGCTTGCGGTTTTGAAATCAGCAGGCGGATAGTAATAGAGAACCCCTTTGTCGCGGTCAATATAATATTCGCCCTCAGTATCGATTTCCTCAAGAAGATTCATACCATAGAACCAGCCGTTTGTATAATATGTTCTCATTCTGCCCTCTTCAATAAACAGCTTCTTCTGTCCCGAATCAATCTTTTCGATCGGGAAGGTGTTGTTTTCGTAATTGATAGAGGTTGCACCGACGATATAGGCATCGGGAGCATTCTTCCATTTTGACACCCTGTCATCGGTATAGGTGAAGGCATAATTATCGGAATCAATATTATCCGACGGTATAGAAATTGTTCCGCTGTTAGGATATCTTGCAATTGTCTGATTTTCGCCGTTTACTATAAGCTCAGCCGGAGCATACAGACCTTTATTGAAATAATGATATCCACGTGTTCCTATTTCTCCGTATTCGGTAATACCGTGAGCCTTAAGGTCAACCATCATAAGCTTTGAAGCTGCTGAAGAATCAGACAGCTTATCTGTTGCTTCCTTATCCGCAGCGGTAAACCACGATTTCTCTATGGGAGTTTCACCGGATATAACGGCATTTTCACCGGGCATCGCAGTATATGTAATGACACTGCCCTCCTTACCGGAGTCAAGCTCATCAAATACCATACCGTCATAAACATAGTGTGTTCCCTCTCTGAGGTAAACCGTAACTCCGCCCTCAGGCAGTGAGCCTGCTTCATTCATCTTTCTGATTGCTGCCTTTGCAGCAGCGATCGTTGCAAAGGGTGAGCCTTCGCTTCCGTCACCCGAATCATTTCCTCCTACGGCTACATATAATGCAGCAGCGGAAGCAACGGTACCGGCAGTCGCATTCCCATCCGGTGCAGCCGGCTTTTGTATGCCGCCGTTTCTGTCAATAAGACGGATTATCACTGTACTTGCCTCTGCTCTTGTCAGAAACCGATCCGGTCTGAAGGTGGCATCCTCATAGCAGGTAATTATTTTCTCGCCTGCGGCAACAAGCACATATTCCTTGTAGTCCTCACTTATTTCCGCATAGTCGTAAATAGACGCTTTCAGAGCGTATTCATCAAGCTTGGAAGGATTTTTTACCGCAGCCGAAATTATTTTTGCCATTTGCTTTCTTGTTATTGCCGCTTCATAGTCGGTATATTCATACCTTCCAATCAAACCAAGCTCTATTGCCCTGTCAATATAATTGCTCGCCCAATATATGCTTCCGTTTTCCTCATCATAGCCGAGAGCTTTCACGGTCATTTTAAGGAAAGCCGCCACGCTTATCATCTCTTCAGGGGCAAAATTTCCGTTTGCCCCTCCGTTTACTATCCCGTATTCATCAAGCTTCAGAACTATTGACCGGGACCAATGATTGGCAAGGTCCGGATATTTCACTACCGGCTTTTTTGCAGACACCGGCAGCTGTATGGCAATTACAGCCGCAGTTATTGCCGCAAATATTTTTTTGCTTCCGGGCATTTTCATACCTCCTCAAAATTACTGTTGTGCGCGCCATGCGTCAAGCTGACTCTTTATTTCAGCCGTAATCTTATCGTCACCGGCCTTTACGAGCTTATCGATAAACTCCTTATAAAGCGCAGCCTGGTCAGGAGCCGCACCGGAATTAAGCGTTGATTTATACTCTCCGATTACAGCGTTGACCTGTGCAAGCTCTGTCTTGATATTATCCGTGTTAAGCGTAAAGCCCTTGAGCTTTGAGTCGCCTGCGTTTTCATTTACGGATTTAATAAAATCATTTTTAAGTGTTACGCTCTTATCCTCCATGTATACTTCATAAGCGTTGTATGTATTTCCTACCGCCCACTTGTATTGTCCGTAAGGGCTGTCACTTGTCGGCTGTGAGGAATATCCTATAGGCTGAATTTCCATATCGTTTACCTTCGTGTAATGCTTGCCTTCTATACCGTATACAAGAAGGTTGTAAATATCCTTACCCTTTGCGGTATTCATAAGCTCAAGAAGCTTCATTGAGCGCTCAGGGTTCTTTGAATTAATGGAAATAGCTGTATTTGTTGCAGCGGCAGCGTATGGGATATAATGGCTGGTGTCAAAAGGTATCTGAACATACGCCTGCGAGCCTGCCGCCTTCTTAGCCTCAATTTCAGACTTTGTCGGCATATATCCCTGACCGATAAGATAGTTTCCGGCGCCCTTTATCTCATACAATGCATCGCTGAGATTATCCGAGGTAAGGACGTCTTTTCTTATATATCCCTTGTTGTACCAATCAGAAATAACATTTACAAAGGTTTCATATTCCGGCGTTCTGTAAATATTTATCGGAGTATAGTCATCGGTATAAATATTGATTTTGTAAGGATTAAGAATCCACTCATATCCCTTTTCAACATGGTCTGCAAAGCCGTACACACCTTCTTTAAGGTCTCCGCCCTCTTTAAGCATCACTATATATTCTTCAATTTTGTCCCAGCATTCCTTATCCATTGTCTGATGCGAGCCGAAAAACTGCTGCAGCTCCTCAGGATTTATCTTATCCTTATATTTTTCATAAATTTCAACCGGGAAACCCATTGTCGACACATATGAAACCATCTGCTGCAGACATGGTATGCTGTAAAGCTCTCCGTTTACTCTTGACTTGTCAAGAATATTTTCGGGAATTTCATTGTAAATTTCCGGCGCATATTCTTTAATGAGGTCATCAAGAGGCATGTATGAACCCTTCTGCACCTCAGTGATGTAAGGTATCATCCAGCCGTTCCAGACAATATCGATATTTTCCTGAGAGGCGCTTATAAGCTTCCACTTTTCCGCAAAGTCTGTGGTGCTTATGCACTCAAACTCAACCTGCGTATTAGGGAGATATTCGGGCAGCTTCTCATTAAAGCTTGCCCATACCTCCTTGGAATCCTTCTGTTCGCCGGGTCCTCCGAAAATCCATTTCAGTGTAACCTCCTTTGACCCGTCATCTCCTACCGATGCTTCATTTTCGCCGCAGCCCGAAAGTCCGGCTGCCGCCGCAGCTATGCAGGCAGCAAGTACAAGTGTTCTGAATTTCTTAAATTTCATTTTCTGAATCCTCCCTTTTATCTGTATATAACTATTACTTTTGGTGACCACCAGAACGAGTTGATAAACAAAGTATCTCCCGGCTCGATATCTCCGGTTGAAGAATATGTAACCTCATCCTTCTTTGTATCAACCTTATATACGCTTCCGTTGATAAACATTGACTGATATATGTCCTTATTATATCTGTCGTAATAATGAACTACCGCAGTCCGCTTATTGTCGCTTACGGATATAACCTTACAAAGCATGCTTCCGTTTTTCTGCAGGTTATCTCCGTCTATACGGATCGGGCCGATATTATCAGCCTTAACCATAACCCTGAGGGCGTCAAGCTTTCCGTTAAGCTTCGTATACTCGACAATATCTCCGCGCTTCAAATCATCTATTGTTATATCGGTATAATCTATTCTGTCCTTCCAGTTTGTATCAATATCGGCCGTATCCTTAAGAGGCTGACTGTACTTTACCGAATTTCCGTTTGACTGCACAGATGACCCTCCGATAAATACTATCTCCTTACAAACCTCATCATCCTCATTAACAACCTCTTTTACATAATCAACAACAGCCGGAAGACTGTAATCGCTGTCGTCAACAAGACTGCTGACTATTGCTCCTATCATTCCTCCGTTGCCCGCATCGTAAATATAAAGAGGTCCGCCGAGCTTAACATCGGTGCTTGCAAGCTTAGTTGAAATTTTATAATCCTCTTCAGCCTTTATATCGGTTGGTATCTGAAAATTAATTGTTGTGCCCTCAAGATAATAAAGGGGTCTGTTTTCTGCAAGGTACTTATAAAATCTCATACCTCCCGAATTAATCGGGTGACAGTTGAGAACAAATTCATCTTCCTTAGCAATATAGTATACCTCGCTTGTTTTGTCCTCGGCAAGCTGAATCTTTGTAATTTCATTGTCGCCGTTTGCAGTGTACACAATCAGCTGATTAACCAAGCCTGTACCGCTGCTGTTTTTCAGCCTGTCTGACAAATGACTGCTGTCAATAGCCGTGCCGTTTACCGTTACCTTTGATTTCACCGTGAAATCTATAAACTCCGAATTTTTTGTAAACAGCCGCAGCGTAACCTTTTCGGTTTCTTCATCTGAATTACAGCGAACAACATATCCGTAGTTTTTACCTCCTGCCACTGTGTTCACAGCCGCAATCTTGCCAAATCTGTCAAGATAAACCGTAAGCTGTCTTGACAGCGGAGGATATGCGGAATCAACCGCTCCGAAATTAACCCTGTTAATATATGATTCAGAAAGCATATATTCATTTCCGTCAGACAGTGTTACATAGTAATCGTCGCCTTCATCTCTGCATGAGGTCACCTGAGAATCAAAGCTTGTGTTTGTTATATAAATATCACAAAGCACCGTTCCCTTAAGGTTTTTGCTTCGCTTTACGGAAATGACACTCCACTTTGCAATATCGTCCAGTTCTGCCGGTGAATCCTCAAGGAAGTATCGTACATGCTGATTTGCTCCCTCAGACACGTCAAGATTTCCCATATCATACTTAAACTTTATAAGCTCATCCTCCGAAAGCACGCTGTCAACAACAAAAACGTCATAAGCGTTTATGCGTATAACCTCATATTTCCCGTCTCGGTCATTATCGATAAGAGTCAAATCTCCCTCATCCGGGATAAGGTCAAAATCATTTACCGCATTCAGCTTTTTCCCGTTATAAAGGAACACTGCCTCATTATCAAAGGCGGCTCTTTTTACGCCGGAATTTCCCGGTCTGTAGCTGAGAGATGAGGTATTTGTCTCCGATTCAATCTCAGACGCCTTTACATTAAGAACCTTTGTTTTTTGGTCATTAACCTCAATGTATATAACATTGTCGTCCGAATCATGGTAAACCGTAACATACATTCCCACATAATCATAGCCTTCTGTATATTCCATGGTAAAAGGCGCGCCGTTTACCGTAAGTATGTCAGGGCCTTTTTCATCAGCATCGCCTGCAAGCGAAGAATATTCAAACCCGTCAACTATACCCTCTGTTGTTTCAATGCCGAGCTTATTTTTCAGTATGGTGTATTCCCTTTTGTCATCACTTGCCTGCAAGCCTCCCGTAACAGAGGCAGTAAGCATATGAACCTCCAGCAGGTTGTCAAACAATTTATAAATATTTCTTTGCGTCATGGCAGCGCCTGCCGATGCGCTCACACCTCTCAGGAGCCCCGCAGACGCCGCGCTGTCAATATAGCCTGTGGAAAATCCGCCCTTAAGCTCGGAAACGGTTGTGTAACCAAGCATGATTGCAGCAGTCTTTACAGCCTCATCATATGTAATGCCGCTGTCCGGTCTGAAAGATGCCTTGTCATCTCCCGACATTATACCGGCAGAAAAAAGATAGGCAATACTGGGAGCAAATTCATGCTCCGCAGTAACATCCGTAAATACCTGTTTCGTTTCATATGAATCATTTTCCGCGTCAAATCCCATGATTGCAGCGGCAATATACGCAAACAGTCCTCTGCTCATCTCCCCGTCCGGGGTGTATTCCGTGCGTATATCACGCCCCATAGAGGTAATATGATACAGCTTATCAACAATTGAAGTATCAATCTCCTGCTCCTGTGCCGAAGCAATCACAGAGCCGGATAGGAAAAGACCCAATGCTATGAGAATACTTAAAAATCTTTTCATCAATCACTTATCTCCCCTTTCCTATTGCGGAAGCTTATCAAGCAAACGCTTCAGTATCACCGCCGCCTGAGCTCTTGTGGCAGACGCTTTCGGTGCAAAGGCATACTCGCTGACTCCGTTTACAAATCCGAAATTAACCGCATTTACTATATAGTCATATGCCCATGAGCTGATTTCCTCTAAATCGCTGTAATAAAGTGCGCCGCCTTTTGTTATTTCTGTTTTTGTTTTTACGGAATATGCCGAAACCACAATCTTGGCAATTTCCTCTCTTGTTATTTTATCGTTGGGTCTGAAAAGTCCGCCGCTTCCCGTAACATAGCCTGCATTTTTTGCCGCCTGAACATATCCCGAATACCAATCCTCCGTTATTACATCAAAAAACGTATTTTCGTAAGCAGTATCCGCAAGACCCATGGTCTTTACAATCAGCGAAGCAAATTCAGCTCTTGTAACAGGTGCGTCAGGGTCAAAGGTCTCCCCGCTTCTTCCGCTGATAATACCCTTCTCAGCCATATACTCAACCTCGTTCATTGCCCAATGATCCTTCATGTCCTTGAACTTAAGCTTTGAATAAAGAACCTTATCCTCATTTTCCGCTTGGCTGTTCGGGAGATTGACGGTCGGCACATACGATGCGGACGAGCCGCCGCCTCCTCCGCCGCCTCCGCCGCTGCCTCCTGTCTGAGGCCGCGCGGGGTTGTCGTTAATATTAATTTTGCTGAGTCTGTTTTTAAGCTCCTCCTTAAGTGGTACGTCATAGAAGCTGTCCACAAGCTTCAGCGCCGCCTGATATGCAGCTGTTGTTTTCTTATATTCCGCGTCTGCAACTGCACGTGTTACGGCATCATATTCATCTGTTATATCAAAATATCTTACATCGTCAAGCAAAAATTTTCCGGCTCCGTCTACCGACACGGTAAACACATCGGTTGAAGCCTTATCCGATACGCCGAGACCGAGAATTTTTTCATATTGTCCGGTCATATCCGCGCTTCCAAGCTCGCCGAAAACCTTAGAAGACATTTTTGCAGAAAGTCCCGCATCTGCCAGAACATATGCCTCATAAATATATGCGGAGTTTTTCTCCAGCGGATTTCCGGCAATGCTTACAGACGAGCCTGCAACGCTGAGCGCGTATTCACCGCCGTGTGCATTTTCATTTACCGCTTCAATTGTGCTGTCAGACGAAAAGCCTGTTGTGTCGCCTGTTTCCACATCTCCGTTTGCGAAAATGTTATCATCCTTTAACACCTTAACGTCAAAGGTCTTTCTTACAGCTTCGCCGTTATATGAAACAACTGCCGTCAGCTGCGCTGTGCGGTCCTGCTTTGCATTCCTTGTAACAGTTCCGTCGGCAGCTATAACAGATTCATCTGTACTGCGCCATACTATTGCGGAATCAAAATCTCCGGCTGTGGGAAGAACTGCATTTTTTTCAAGTGCCGTAAAATCGAAAGCAAGCTTCTCGGAATCCTTTAAAGCATGCATATAATCAGACATTTTAAGCGTTACCGGCACGGTGACGAAAATCTTCTCATCATTCACGCTTGCCGTTACAAAAACTTCTTTTGAGTACCCGTTATCCTTATTCATTTCCGCATTGCAGACTTCGTCGGAAACATATAGTGTACCGTCCTCCTGCGAAACCGTAACTCCGTCAACAGGGTCAACACTCCACTGAGCCTTGTATCCGTCAAGATACCGCTTTGCCTGGTCATATATCATCGCCTTCATTGCATAACCGACTGTTCCCGGCTTTGAAATAATAATTTCTTTTTCATATTCGCTTATTTCAATGCTGTCCGCATATATATAATCAAGAGATATTTTCTTTGTTACCGCAATATCAGGATAATTCTCAGAATAAGCGGAAAGCTCAACAATACCGGGCAGTGTTCCGGCCTCTACAACAAGCTTGCCGGCTGCGTTATCAAAAGTTACTCCCTCAGGTGCACTTACAAGGCGGATAACTGAATTTCTCTGCATTGTCTGTCCGTCCTCGCCGAGAACCTGAGAATTAACCTCCCATTCCTCACGCTCACCTGTCGGCAGTGGTATTTTATCAAGAGAGCTTATACATACACTGCTTTCTTTTACAAAATCAAGCTCTATATCATTATATATTCTGTTGTCAAACAACACCCTCATTACAAGTGTGCTTGACTTATCTACCATGCTGTTCACTCTCAGCCTTGCTATCCCGTCATAATCACCGCCGAAATCAAAGCTTACGCCGTCCGGAAGCGCGGTTATCGGGTAAAATCCGATAATTTCATGCTCTGACGGCTCACCCTTGCAGTTCACGGCTTTCGGATTATATATAATATCGGTAAAGCCCTCATACGGTATTTCTATTCTCCTCTGCTCCGCCGGGACCTCAACGCTGTCGGGGCGTGCTTCATAATAACGCCAGCCGCCGGCCTCACGCTCTATTATGTAAAGCTTATGCGTTGAAACAGCAAAGTATTTATCAGCTCCGACTCTTGATATAGCTCTCATTTCAGCATCAATTGCTGCCGTCCCGTTTCCGGGCAGTGCCCTAATCCATTTGGAGCTGCCTGTAATACTGCTGCTGCCGAGATTTTCAAGCATAAATATGTCTCCGTTTGCCGTTCCTGATATATTAATATCCTTATCAGCATAAACAGCAGTAAGATTAGAAGTATTTGTACTGCCGTCATCTAAAACAAGATTCAATGCGGAATAACTGCCGGGATGTGTATAAAGCCTGAGTCTCGGCTGGTTATTTACGACCAGCCACTGCTTAAGTGCAGGTGAATACTGCATATCAAGAGGATTTGCTTCAATGTTCTGAAAATATCTGCCCACCTTGTCAATGTCGTCCCATGACCAGGTTACATACTGACCGTTTGCAATAATAACAGGCGAATCCCCGTCCGAAACAGAAGCTGCAACCGCTGTGTAGCTCTCGTTTGAAAAGGTATGCCGAGCGGGAGTGTCAGTCAAATTTTCAGCCACAGACACAAATTTGCTTGCACCGGAACCAATTACGAGTATATCGCCGTTAGTTGAAACATTCAGGTTCGAGCCTACGCTTAAATTGCTGTTTACCGTCCATGCTTCACCGTCGGACGATACGTAAATTTTATTGTCCAGTGCCGCAGCAAATACATGTGCCGCCTCCCACCATACAACAACCTGACGTGTTGATTTATTTGAACTGTTCATTCCGTTAGGTGTGGCGAATACCTTTTTCCAGTTGAATCCGTCTGTGGATTTATAGATTTCAGCGCTGTGAGTTGGTTCGGAAAGCGTTTTTGCAACGGCAATATATACCCCAAGCTCCTCACTGTATTCCGTATCAATAAACTCATATCTTGACGAGGACGGAATAACATTATCATAATCAAGCAAGCTTCCGTTGTATGATATATTTACGCTTTTTTCTGCGAATATCTCAGGATTTAAGCTGTACTCCGCTCTTATCGTAACAGCGGTATCTGAGGTTATGCCATAGAGCATAAGTCTGCCTTGATCGTCCATGCTTGCTGAATTTTCAGCTCCCGAAACACTCCAATTAACACTGCACTGCGGAAGAATATCACCATTCTGGTCTGTTACAACAGCCTCATAAGCATATTTCTTCATGCTGCCATCTGTCGTTATACTGCTCTCTCCCGATGTAAATCTGACATGTGCCGGTTCACGCTCTTTAATTTCAATTATTTTCTCGGCAAAAATGCTGTCATATGCATCTGATACGGCTCTGATTGTTACAAAGCCTGCCTGTGCGGAGGAATCTACCGTAAGTTCTCCCGTTGTCTCATCAAAGGTCACTCCGTCACATAATATTGCAGCAGTAAGCGCCGCGCTTCGCCCGCTCATTTCCCCGCCGTCAGTACCGATTATGCGCGTGCTGTAAGAGAAATGCATACTTCCGCTTGCCGGTATTGCTATGCTGTCATTACCGTCTATTACAACAGCTTCCTCTTTAACAAGAGTGATTGTAAACTCCTTTTCAGTTCCGCCGAAGGTGACAGCCCTTAAAATTATATCACCGCCGTCGGCTGTCGGTGCAACCGTCAGAATGCTTCCGTCAAAATCAACACCGGTATAAGCTGCACCCGGCTCAACGTAAGCAACGGAATCCTCGGAAGGATTTCCTGAAAAGTCCCTTGCTTCAAACATATATTCAAAGCTCACCGCTTCATTTGCAGGGACCTCTATTCTGGTTTCCCCTGCCGCCATAAAAATATCAGCGAACTCAACGTCATAATATGTTAAGACATTATCTGTCAGCTCTGCTCTGTATATATGCGACTTTGTTACAATCATAAAACGGTTGTCCTCAATCGGTGTAATGCTCCTTACCTCTTCATTCATATCGCCGCTTCCGGCTATGGCAGGAATCCACTCAATACCGCTGCCAAGTTCCTGCGCCGCGTCTGTGAAACAGAGCTCACCCAGAGAGCCGCCGGCTATTATAATCCCATGTCCGGCACCGGCAGCAGTTACAAGCATTCCGTCCACAGGCGTAGAAGCAAGTACTGCGCCTTCACGGTTGATTGACCATATTGCGGCTGTTCCGTTGACGGTCAGCAAAACATCCGAGACAGGCTCATATACCATTTCATACGGTGTACCCTTATGGTCATAATAGATTTTTTTAATGCCTGCAAAATATTCGGAATCGCCGCCCTCACCGTCAAACAGCCATTTTGACCATGTATTGATTGCAATGAATTTTTGTTCTTCTCCGGGGAATATTCCGACAGCATGGGAATATACGGAATCTGAAGCATCAAACAGATAATGCTGAGCTGTTGTATCGATTTCGTCGGGACTGATAATCTTTGCCGCCTTGCCTCCCGACACAAGGAGAACCCTTCCGTCCGTCTCAATTTCAGCATTTCCTCTTTCAAGCCCGGCTTTACGCGTCCATTCAATTCCGTCAGAAGAAACATAAAGCGCAGCTCCTGCGACTGTGGCAAAAACTCCTGCGTCCTCCCACCATACAAGAATCTGACGTGTTTTTTCTGATGCATAGTTCTTTGCAGAGTCACTGAAGGTTTTTACCTTTTCCCAGCTTATGCCGTCCTCGGAACGGTATATCTGAAGCTGAGTGCCTCCACCCTGTGAAAAGCTCTTAGCTGCGGCAAGATAAACTCCCGCATCCGGATTATACGCGGTATCAATGAATTCAAAGCCGCTGCTGATAACATTTTCGGCTGACGCGGCAGGGATAAGCCCCGCAAAAAGATTCAGCATCAGCATTACGGATATAAATAATGAAATTTTTCTATTCATTTTTATATTCTGAGCTCCTTTCATAAATCATTCTTTCTTACTTGTGTGTTCCTATAACGCTTCCCGGAACATTTCCCATTTTTGAAAAATCAAGCTTCTCAAAACCGGGGATTTTCGTAAAGACCTCACTGGTGCCTTGGAGATTAAAATCTCCCTCACCATAACTTACAAATCCGGGGTCAGTCTTTGTAATGAAGTTTCCGCTCGCTTCAACAAGCTGCTCGCTTGCGCGGAAACCCTGACTGTTCGGACCTCCGTTTGTCATGCTCAGCGGCATGCTGATATTTACAATAAGATTGTTTAAAAACTTATTTCCGCCGGCATATGCGCTGTAATGATGATTAAAGAACTCCGCAACCTCCGGATATTTCTCCGAATATTTCGGGCTGAATATCTTCCACTGCTCATATATCGGGGCAACCGATGAATCTGTAAGATCCCATGCCGCGTCAGGCTTGAAGGTATCCGGTCCGTCATATGTTTCCGATACGTCTATAAAAATATTATTTTGTATAACATTTTCAATTCCTTCCGCGCATACACACCTTATCTGGTTTGCCGTCTCAGTTCCTATATTATAGAATACATTTCCGATAACGTTAAGACCGTTGCCTTGGTTATCCGTTCTGATTCCGGCAACATTCATCTGCTTTTCGGTAAAAACCTGTTTTCCCAAATCATGGACATAATTATACCTGAACTGAACTCCCCTCTCCCAAGGGTACTGATTAACATTCAGATATACAGCGTCCATATCATGGAATTCTTTTACCGCGTCATATATCTCATTATATTCAATAACATGCTCAGGACCGTAGACTATAACAGCCGCGTGAGGCATATCATGAATTTTATTATTTGCTACGTGAATACCGACCGAGCGGTAGCCGAGAGTTATTCCGCCGCAATAGGAGCGTTCCAGCTGAGCCGCCTTTTCGATATGGTTATTTTCTATTACATTGCCTGAGGATATGAGGTTTGCGTAGTCTCCGCCGGACATGCTTATTCCCACAGAGCCGATATCATGTATATAGCAGTTCTTTACGGAATTATTTGTACCTGAAATGTATATTCCGTCCGTTCCCGTGCCGCTGACCTCACAGTTTTTCACAGCGAGGTTTTCAGCACCGGCAGCCCTTATTCCTCCTGCTCTGCCATCGGCGATTACAAGATTTTCAAATACTATATTTTTTGTATTTTCAAGCCGTATAATGTGTGAATCAAGCTCCGAGAGACGGATATCCGTATCACTGCCGAAGTTCTCCGGAGGATACAGGTAAAGCATTCCCGTTGTCCTGTCAATATAATACTCTCCCGCCTCGTCCGTTTCCTCAAGAATATTTTCATATTTAATAAAGTGCTTTGAGTAATACTGTGTTACAGAGCCCTCCTTCAGTGTTATCTGACCGGCTTCGATCTTTTCAATCGGGAAATACCCGTAAAAATAATTTGGCCCGAGAACTCCGCTTGTATATATTTCATTTATATTTGTTTTCCACTTCTGCGGTCTGTCGTAATCTATCTTATAAACAGCACCTTCAAGAACGCCGTTTTGGCTTCTGGCTCCGCTTCTCACTATTTCGGTAGTGCCGACCCATGAAGCATTCGGCCATCTTGAAAGCTGCATTCTCCGTCCGTCTATATAAAGCTCCGCCTGAGGCGCTACGTTTGCCGATATAAGAAATCCGCGCCTTGACAGCTGACCGAGATCACCTGCTCCTGCCTTATTTAAATCAAGCTGTAAAACCTTTTTCTTCGCATCGGCACTTAAAAGCTTTGACGTTATTTCCTCATCGGCAGGCTTGAAATCACTGTACTTAATTTCAATACTGCCTGTAATTCTTGCAATTTCACCCGGATATGAAGCATATACTACCGGCGCTTCCGGTGTGCCGGAATCCGCATCGGTAAATTCCAGGGTTTCCGAGAGCACATAATCACCGCCCCGAAGATAAACCGTAATACCTTCTGCGGGGTATGCTCCTGCTTTTATTATATTTCTTACCGTATCTCTTGCCTTGGCAATTGTGGCAAAGGGAGCGTCTATACTTCCGTCACCCGAATCATTTCCGTTCGGTGCGACATAATAGAAGTTATCCGTATCAATCTGAGGCTTATCCTGACCTTCAAGAGGCTTGATTTTCAAAAGTCTTGTAATAAGCACGGCCGCCTCGCCGCGGGAAAGAAAATTTGTATATCTGAAGGTATTATCCTCATAGCCCTTAATCAGATTGTTTGCAAAGGCTCTCAGCACATACGGCTTATATGCATTGACTGTATCATAATAATCGTCAATTGCGCGGATTACCTCCGCCTCGCCCGGAACCGCAGAATCCTCAAGGTCTGCCGCGCGAACAAGCAGCCTTGCCGCCTGCCCTCTTGTTATGAATCCCGAATATGTGTCGAACTCACCCTCCCACAAATATTCCTTTTCATAAGCGTAATCAATATACGGCTGTGCCCAGTAGTTTCCTGACGCCGCCGGCTTATAGCCCAGCGCACAGACTGTCATTTTAATAAACTCGTCTGCTTTTATATACTCATCAGGTCTGTAATTTCCGTTATTGTCACCGTTTATTATTCCGGATTGCGTCAGGATTTCAACAAACCCCGACGCCCAGTGACCGTTCATATCTCCAAAGCCGGCCAAAGCGGCAGAGGTAATGTTTAAGGTCATAATAACTGCGGTGAGCAATGCGCCTTTCTTCAATTCAGCCACGCTCCCTTACCGATTTAATTCTTTATTCAGCCCGCCTTTGAAAATTTGTTCGTCCGTGAACCGTCTCATAGGCGGCGCTTCCGTTTAATATACTGAAGTTTCCGTTTTCATAATCTGCAAAGCCGGGATTTTCACCTGTTACAAGATTCCCGGAGGCCTCCACAAGCTCAGGCGCTCCTCTGAAGCCCTCAGCGTTCTGCGCTCCGTTAATTGTACTCAGTTTAAATGCAATATTTACTATAACGTTGTCCTTAAATTCATTTGTGCGGCTTGATGACGGATGCTCTGTCCAGAAATCCTTGAGCTCCGGGAAAAGCTTTCCGTATACTCCTATAAAGCCATCAAGCTGCCCCTTTATCCGAATATTTTTCTCGGAGGTCATATCATACTTTGCAGCTTCGGAATATGTAAGGTTTGAATTATACGCCTCGCTGCAGTCAACAAAAAGATTTTCCCATATTCTGTTGTGCGTGCCCTGCGCTCTTATTCCGGAAACCTGATTTGTGCCGCCGAGACCTATATTATGAAAAACATTATGATAAATATTAAGTCCGTGTCCGTAATTATCTGTTCTTATAGCCGATATATTCATCTGCTTTTCCGCAAGAAAACCGTTTCCTATATCATCAAAGTAGTTTCCCCTGATAACATTTCCGCGCTCCCACGGGTAATCGACATTGTTTACGTAAATTGCGTCCATGTCATGGAAATCCGTTACAACGCGGCGAAGCGTGTTATCCTCTATCAGATTCATTGTTCCGTAGAAAATGATTCCTGCATGGGGCGCATTATATATATTGTTTCCCCTCACAACAGCGCCGACGCTTCGGTAGCCCAAGCATACTCCTGCCCTGTAGCTGCGCTCAATCAAAGCAAAATCATGAATATCATTATACGAAACAACATTGCCTGAGGCTATAATGTTTTCATAGTCGCCTCCCGTGACATAAACCCCGTTTTCACCTATGTTATATATCTCACAGCCCGTAACGGTGCAAAAGCTTCCGTTGTTTATATAAATCCCGTTTTTGCCGAAATTGCGCACGGTGCAGCCGCTTATCCGAACTGCTGAGCAGTCGCCGACGGCGTTTATTGCCGAATCGCGTCCGCCTTCAAGAATAAGACCTTCAAGCGTTAGGTTTTTTACACCTGTAAGCTTAAACATGCTGTCCCGGAGCCCCGAAAGGGTCAGCACCGAGCTTTCATCCGAGCCCTCGGGAGGATAAAGATAAAGCATTCCCTCTTCTCGGTCAATATAATACTCACCCGGAGAATCAAGCTCCTCAAGTATATTTTCAAACTTAAAAAACGGCTTTGAATAGTATTTTGTTATTGCACCCTCAGCAAGAGTTATGGTTTTTTTATCGGCGTTAACCGATTTTACAGGGAAATAATCATAAGCGTAATTCGGACCGATTGAGCCTGAAATCCATGCAAGCTCCGGCTTTTCCCAAAGCTCCGGCCTTTCGTTTGTGTATCTGAATTCACATCCGGCAGCTAATCCGTCCGCGGTACGGCTGCCGTAGCTTACAACATCATACATGCCCGTATCGGCGTCGTCATACCCCTTGTTTCTCGCAAAGGTTTCATAGCCGTTATCGGGCCAGCCTGCAAGGCGCATTGAATTACCGTCTACGCTTGCAGTCATCTGCGCGGTTTTTCCCTGAATTATGTTATAGCATCTTGTTGATATTTCACCGTAGTCGGTAATTCCCGCCGCCTTCAAATCATAAGCAAGTATTTTATCGGCAGCGGAATTATCTATTATCTTATTTATAACATTATCCGGGGCTTTTGTCAAGTCCGAAAAAGGAATGTCCGTGCCTCCGACAAGACGCGCGGGATTGTTTTTGTCAGCAGATTCAAGCTTTAGCTCACATCCCGGCTCGGACGAGTCGAGTGCCGAAAGAACAATCGGCTCTGATACGGCATAGCTTCCTCCGAGAAGCTTTACCGTAAATCCGAAATCATCTCCGTCTGCCTTTTTCTCCCTGACAACCTCAAGGGCATGCTCTATTGTGCGAAACGGGGACGCCTCACTTCCGTCCCCGCTATCGTCACCGTTCGGTGAGACATAAAGCTCACCGCCGCGGATTATTGAAAAAAACCGGTGGCCGCACACAGCGGAACAAGTGATTGCATGTCATTGAACATCATTATTTTCATTTTGCAGGTTGAATCAACATTATCGGCCAACTGCATTTCCTGCTTAATTGTTCCCACTGTATTGGCACTGACTGTTTCATCGGTCGGATTTACCTGAATGAGTCTTCCTTCCGAATCATAAACCGCAGTTATCATTACAAAATCTATTGATGTGCTTCCGTTATTCTTATAAGACATCTGTACTTTTACATTTGCACCGGGGATAAGCTCCTCTGCTGCTGCAGGTGTACCGTCGGATACCTTAACATATTCGCTTCCGTTGGAATTTACAATCAAAACATCGCTGTTTCCGAAGCCGTCCGATACCGTAACAATTACCTGACCGTTTGCTCCCGCAAATACATCCTTGACCTCATATGTATTTTTTGCTTCTCCGCCGGCAGGTACAACCTCCGTAAATACAGTGCTGCTGCCTAAAGTCTTGCTGTCAGTTACATAAATAGAACCGTTCTTGGTTCCGAAAACATATCTTGAACCGTTATCATCAAATGAAGTGAAATAAGCTCCGCTGACATTAGGCGTTGACGCACCGGTTCCGTCTGTATTTATTAAAAGTGCATGCGTCTTATCGGATCTTACCCCGACAAACTGATTGGTCTGACTGTTCCATTTTACATCAACAAGCCCTGCTGCCGTTGCGCTGCCGCCGGCAGGCGCTGCTTTGGTGGTGTAATTATCCGCATCATATATAATCGCCTGACCATATCCTGCTGACATAAGCATATATTTTTGATCATCACTTACAGCAAGCTGCAGAAAATAAACCTTATTTGTATCCGAATATACTACCCTTTCGTAATCAGCTTCTTTAGCGGATAAATTGCTTATTTTATGAAATTCCCTCTGGCTGTCTGAATACATTGAGTACAAATAATCTCCCGAAACTACAATATCACCGTTGCGGCCGAACACTGACGGTTTTTCGGAATATGTCCAGCTTTCACCGTTAGTTGAAAACCATCCTGTTCCGTCCATGGACCCTGTGTCGTCCTTATACGAAGTTGATATTACAAATGCGCCCTTTTTTACCTGATTTTCATTTTCGGTAACAGTAACAGCCTTGCTCCACCATACAGCGGCATTTCTTGAGCCTTCATTAAATTTTACCTTTGAATCAAGAACCTTTTTCCATTTAAGTCCGTCCTCAGAGAGATATACTCTTCCCTTTATCTCATCGCCTGTTGTATTTCCGTATACAACATATTTGTTCAGCTCCGGGCTGTATGCGCCGCCAAGCAAATTCGTACCCTCAAAATAATTACCTGATGTGAGCACTACAGGCTTTGACAGCTTTTTGCTTTCATTGACATCTGTATAGGACAGCTTGCCGCCGGACATTTCAGCAAGATATAATTTTGATGCTGTTGCAACAAGCAATTCGCCGGATTGGGTTTCTGTTATGCTGCGAACCTCATCGCTCATGGCATTCCCGACTGCCGAAGCAGCTGTCCATACCGTATCGGCGTTCAAGCCCTTTGACGCATCTGCAAAGCAGAGCTCACCCAGAGAGCCTCCGGCTATTATAATCCCGCGCCCGGCACCGGCAGCAGTTACAAGCATTCCGTCTTCGGGCGAAGAAGATGATACGGCACCTTCACGGTTGATTGACCTTATTCCGGCTGTTCCGTTGACCGTCAGCATGACATCCGAAACAGGCTCATATACCATTTCATACGGCGTATTCTTGTGGTCATAATATGTTTTTTTAATGTTTGCAAAAGATCCGGAACCGTCGCCCTCACCGTCAAATATCCATTTTGTCCATGTATTGATTGCAATGAATTTCCTGCCTTCTCCGGGGAATATTCCGACAGCATGTGAATATACGTCCTGAGCATCAAACAGATAATGCTGAGCTGTTGTATCGATTTGGTCGGGACGGATAACCTTTGCCGCCCTGCCTCCGGACACAAAGAGAACCCTTCCGTCCGTTTCGATTTCGGCATTGCTTCTTTCAAGCCCGTTTTTGCGCGTCCATTCGATTCCGTCGGGAGAAACATAAAGCGCAGTTCCGGCAACTGTGGCAAAAACACCCGCGTCCTCCCACCATACAAGAATCTGACGTGTTTTTTCCGATGTGTAATTCTTTGCAGGGTCACTGAAGGTTTTTACCTTTTTCCAGCTTATTCCGTCCTCGGAACGGTATATCTGAAGCTGAGTGCCCGTACCCTGTGAAAAGCTCTTGGCTGCGGCAAGATATACTCCGCCGCCCGGATTATATGCGGTATCAATAAATTCATAGCCTGAATCAAGCGTTATCCCGGCAGCCGAGACCCCGGCAGGCATGGCGCTTACCGCCAGTGACATCACCATTGCCAAAGCAAGAATAAAAGATTGAATTTTTTTCATTGTTTTTTTGCATCTCCTTTAAAATTTTACTTTTATCAAACCGCGCAGATGTCGGAGCTGTTTTGTCATATCACGCGGCAAAATAACTTATCCTTTGACTGCACCGACGGTCAGACCCTTTGCAAAGTATTTCTGAAAGAACGGAAAAACTACAAGCATCGGTCCTGCCGCGACAATGCACATTGCAAAACGTATTGTTTCCGACGGAATATTTGACGTGTCCATCGAAACACCGGCTATCGGTGAGCTTTCTGCCATATCCTTAACAAACTGTACCTCTCTGAGTATTTTCTGCAAAAGATACTGCAGTGAATAAAGACTGCTGTCACGGACATATATAAGCGCCGTGTTCCAGTCGTTCCACCTTGAAAGCAGAGTTAAAAGTGAAATTGTTGCAATAACCGGCTTTGAAAGCGGAAGAACAATCCTGAAAAATATTTTAAGCTCGCTTGCACCGTCTATCTTTGCAGATTCAACAAGAGATGACGGCAGCCCCTGGAAAAATGTTCTGATAACTATTATATGAAAGGCGTTTGCCAAATACGGAAATATGTAAACCCATATTGTATCTCCGAGATGCAGATACTTCGTTATCAGGATATAGGTAGGTATCAGACCGCCGGAAAAAAGCATGGTGAAAAATATGAAAAACGTTACCGGCTTTTTATACTTATAATTCGGTCTTGAAAGCGGATATGCCATCAGCATCATCACTATCATACTAAGGAGCGTTGCCGCAAGTGAATAAAAAATTGTTACCTTATATGAGTTCAGAAGCTGACCGGGACTTTTGAACACATATTCATAGGCTTCGCCCGAAAACACGGAGGGCAGAAGACGGTAGCCTTCGGCAAGCAACGCATCCTCCTGTGTGAAGGAGGCTGAAATTATGAGCACAAACGGTATCAGAAAGCTCAGCGAAAAAATTATAAAGAATAAATGCACCAAGGCATGACCCATAGAAAACTTTTTCTTCATTTCTTTTTCCTCCTTATCAGAATAATGCCGCGTCGGGGTCAATCCGGCGGACAATGAGATTTGTTGAAACAACCATTACAAGACCTACAACAGACTGGAATAATCCAACGGCTGCGGTTATGCCAACATCATCTCCCTGTCTCAGACCGCGGTATACATATGTATCAATTATGTCCGTTGTGGGATACAAAAGACCGATATCTCTCGGAATCGTATAGAAAAGACCGAAGTCTCCTTTTATAACATTTCCGACATGAAGTATTGTGAGCGTTACCATAAGCGGTATAAGAGAAGGTATGCTTATATGCAGTATCTGCTTTATTCTGCCCGCGCCGTCAAGAGTTGCCGCTTCAAAAAGCTGTTCGTCTATGCCCATGAGCGCCGCATAATACATTATACAGTTAAGACCAACCGTTTTCCAGACATTTACCACCGGCAGTATGAACACCCAATATTTCGGCTCGGAATACCATTGCTTCCCCTCTGCTCCGAATTTTGCAAGAATCTGATTTATTATTCCGAGATTCGGCTCAAGAAGAATATACGTTATGTACCCGACAATAACCCACGAAAGAAAGTGAGGAAGTATCATTGTTGTCTGATAAAACTTTAAAGCCGCTCTGCTCTTTATCTCGTAAAGAAGTATTGCCACAAAAACAGCGCATATTATTCCGAGAATTATGAACAAAAGTCCGTAGCCTACAGTATTTCTGAACAGCTTCCATGCGTCCTGGGAGGTGAAAAAGAATTTGAAATTCTGAAATCCTATCCACTTGCTTCCAAACACTCCGAGGTTGTTCCGATAGTCCTTAAATGCTATGATTACCCCAACCATAGGCATATAGCAAAAAATCAGGAAGAATAAAACACCCGGGATAAGCAAAACAGAAAGCTCGGCGTTTGCTCTGAATTCCTGCCAGCTCGTTTTTTTTGCTGCCGTTCCCGCTCCGGCACCTGCTGATAGCTTTTTCATTGCCACATCACCTTTCAGTCATATTATTCAGATTTGATTTAAAACAGTATGTGAAAAACGTCTGATAATTTTCACCTTTTTTATATTTATATTATAACATGTCACAACTTGTTAAACAACTGTAACATTTAGAGAAAAGTGAACTATCTTTACCTCTTTGTAAAAATAATATACTTTTACGGAAAAAAAGAGTGCAGGCTGTATTACCATAACCTACACTCTTCATTTTGAGCCGTTATTCAATAACAAGCTTGGGGAAGGTCATTCCCACACAGGTGCCTTTTCCCTTTTCGGAGGTAACGTAAAGGCCGTATTCATCTCCGTATATTATTCTTATACGCCTGCTGACATTGTAAAGACCTATATGCTTATCGTTGATGTAATCCCTTGCATGAAGCCTGTCATTTATCTGCTCTGTCTGCCAAGGCTCCATACCCACTCCGTTATCCTCTATCTCAAACAAAATATACTCGTCAAATAATTTTCCCCTTATGGTGAGAAGCCCGTCTCTGCCCTTGGGCTTAAGCCCGTGATACACGGCATTTTCAATTACCGGCTGAAGGCATATTTTCACAACCGAATATTTACCCATACCGCTTTCAATATCCCAGTCCACATCAAACATATCTCCGTATCTGAGCTCTAAGATATCAATATAATTGTTTGTGTATTCAATTTCCTTATCGATACTGACGAGATAATCACTGCTGCTGACAGTATCGCGCAAAAGCCTTGCCAGGCTTGTTACAGCGCAGGACACCTCATTATCCGCTCCTCCGGCAGCATCAACCGCCATCCAGTTAATTGTTTCAAGAGTATTATAAAGGAAATGAGGCGTTATCTGTGCCTGAAGCATTCCTATCTGGGACTGCTTCAAAAGTCCGAGACGCCTTTCAAGCTCCTCCTTCATCTCATTATTCGCACGGACATGTGACAGAATATTTGAAACTATGTATTTAAGCTCATTTTGCTGACGAACATTGGCAAAATCAAAGCTTTCCGGATCATCTATTACCGCGATTATTTCATCAACAGGCTTGTAAACAACAACCGAAACACACAGCGCAAATATGAGACTCAGAATAAGCAATCCGAAAAGAATCAGGACTATCTGCAAAAGCATACGGCTGATTTTCCCGGCATACTCCTCCATAGGCGTGGCGTTTACATATTTAAGCCCGTATCTTCCGGAATCTATCACGGAAACGAGAAATTCATCACCGGCAGAATTTTTCAGCTCTGACACTGACAAATTTTCGGAGCCGATATCGGGATACAGCTCAGATATATTTACCGAAAAATCACTGTCTGTTCCGGACATAAGCACCTTGCCGTCATTATCCGTCAGATAAATGGTGGGCAAGGAGTCAAGGCTTGTTGATGAAACGCTTTTATACAGCTGTGAGCTGTTTATATTAAATACTATTGCGCCTTTTTTCTCCTTGTCTATTATGACAGGCTTTATGACGGTAATCAGGTACGGATAATTATTATTCTTTACCCTGGCAAGGACTCTGCCGTACTGATTATCTGTTTTTTTATAATCTTCAAGCCATCCCTTATCCCTGAATTCAGCAGCGCTGCTCCATCGCCCTGCATTATAAATCCGGCTGTTATACTCCGAATAAACATATACAGAATCAATATATCCATATATAAGCGGTATGCCCTTTAACAAATCATCAACCTCAAAATAAGAGCCTGCTTCTTTCTCCGAAAACCAATCATTTACCATAAACATCTGAACTGCGTCGGTATTTGCTATGTATGTGCAAAGCATATCACATTCATTAAGTATTGTGTCGGTAATATCCCTTACCTCATAAATCAAAAACTCATTTTCCAGAATCATCTGATCCCACGCGCTTTTTTTTACGTTGCCGTAATAAAATCCGCTTACGATGAGAAACGGCAGCAGCGTCAGTATTATTTCAAGCACAAAGCACTTTACAAATATGCTGTGCGCCTTGTAGTTCCTGATATTGCGGAAAATATTTTCTTTAAAATTCATCATTTATACTCCCGTTTATTCTGCCGTACTCCTTCGGCGTACATTTATAATATTCTTTAAAAATTCTTGAGAAATATCCTGAATTGTTATATCCGCACGCGCGGCTGACCTCAGAAACACGAACATTCTCAAGCAGCAGCTTTGCCGCATGCTTCATACGCCGGTTCAGCAAATAGTCGCTGAAGGTCTGTCCTGTTGTCTTTCTGAAAAATCTGCTGAAATAAGCAGGATTAAGATAAACAAAATCCGCTACATCCTGCAATGAAATATCCTTTGAAAAGTTTCGGTCAATATAATCCTTTGTCTTTTTAAGAATTAAATTCTCAGAATCATCCTCAGGCTTCAAAAGCCTGAATATTCCGCTCAGAAGATCAACGCAGTAACGCTCCGCAGCATCTCTGTCCTCAAGCTCAAGAATTCCCTCATAATCAAGACCGCAGGCTTTTAAATCAATTTTCATATTGACATAGACCTTATCAAAAATAATATCAAAAAAATCATAAAGATATTTTGACATTCTCGGCAGCTCCAAAGCCCTTGACGTATCCAGCACCTCGCCGAGAAGCACTAAGGCATCTGAGCTTTTTTTCTGAACAAGCATTGAAAACATGTTTTTTGTATGGTCAATAAATCCATCAAGATACCTGTCCTCACGCTCCAGCTGACCTGCCGCCTCATTAAGGGTTTTTCGCAGCTCTCCGAAATCGGTTGGCTTTAACAAATATGCCTTTACACCATATTCTATTGCAGTCCGTGCGTAATCAAATTCCTGGAAACCGCTCAGCATGATCATCTTTATGTATGGCTTATTCTCATACACATATTTTGCAAGCTCAAGACCGGACACACGCATCATACGAATGTCGGAAATTATTATCTCAACATCCTTGCTTTTAAGATACTCTATCGCTTCATCACCGTCACGCAGACTGCATTCTACCGTAAACCCGTCAATATTGCGTTCTATATAATTGCTTATGCCGCTGCATATCCGCAGCTCATCATCCACAACCATAACCCTTATCATGCTTAAGACTGCCTCCCTTTATGAATTTTCCTGCAAAGAAGTATTCCTGAAATAATTATAAATCATTTTTCCGACAATTTCAATAGCTTTTTTTATTTTTTTGAGAAGTTATTTTCAGTTTTCGGATAAAAAAAAGGATAAAACCCCGATTATAGGATTTTATCCCTGTTTTTTATGCTTGGTTTAAAATTTCAGCTGTTCCTCAAGGAAGGAATCAAGCTCTTCAATTTTTATGCGCTTCTGCTCCATTGTGTCACGGAATCTGACCGTAACGGCGTTATCCTCAAGGGAATCAAAATCATAAGTAATACAGAACGGTGTTCCGATTTCGTCCTGACGGCGGTATCTCTTTCCGATTGAACCGGCATCATCATACTCGCAGTTATATTTTTTAATAAGAGCTGCGTAAACCTCCTCTGCCTTTTCACCAAGCTTCTTTGAAAGAGGAAGCACAGCTGCCTTAACCGGTGCAAGTGCGGGATGCAGATGCATTACAACTCTTGAATCACCCTCGCCAAGGTCCTCCTCGTCATAGGCTTCCACAAGGAAAGCAAGGGCAACGCGGTCAGCTCCGAGAGACGGCTCAATAACATACGGGATATATCTCTTTGTATTATCCTGGGGATCAATATACTCCATGTTTTCGCCGGAATGCTCCTGATGCTGCTTAAGGTCAAAGTCTGTTCTGTCAGCAATTCCCCAAAGCTCGCCCCATCCGAACGGGAATACGAATTCAATATCCGTTGTGGCATTTGAATAGTGAGAAAGCTCCTCAGGCGAATGGTCGCGGAATCTTACGTTTTCCTCCTTGATTCCGAGGCTTAGCAAAAATTTCATGCAGTAATCCTTCCAATATGCAAACCATTCAAGGTCCGTTCCCGGCTCGCAGAAAAATTCAAGCTCCATCTGTTCAAATTCTCTCGTTCTGAAAGTGAAGTTACCAGGCGTAATCTCATTTCTGAAGGATTTTCCTATCTGACCTATTCCAAAGGGAACCTTTTTTCTTGAGGTTCTCTGCACACTTTTAAAGTTTACGAATATACCCTGTGCCGTTTCGGGACGAAGATAAACTGTTGATGTTGAATCCTCGGTAACACCCTGGAAGGTTTTAAACATGAGGTTGAACTCGCGGATATCCGTAAAATTATGCTTTCCGCATTCGGGGCAGACTATATTATGCTCATTGATGTATTCAATCATCTTTTCCTTGCTCCAGCCGTCTACTGTCAGGCTCTCTCCCTTTGAAAAAGCATAATCCTCAATAAGCTTATCCGCACGATGTCTTGCCTTGCACTCCTTACAGTCCATAAGCGGGTCGGAAAAACCGCCGACATGCCCTGAAGCAACCCATGTCTGCGGGTTCATAAGTATTGCACAGTCAAGTCCAACATTATACTTGGATTCCTGCACAAATTTTTTCCACCATGCCTTTTTCACATTGTTCTTAAACTCAACGCCGAGAGGACCGTAATCCCACGTATTTGCAAGACCTCCGTAAATTTCACTGCCCGGATAAATAAATCCGCGTCCCTTGCACAAGGCAACAATTTTGTCCATTTTTTTTTCACTGTTTTTCATTTTATGCAGCATTCCTTTCAATTTTTCTGTTGCGGAGCATTTACCGCAAAATATTATCTCATATTCCCAGAAGCATTTTTGCTATTCTGAAATATATCACGAGAGAGACGGCGTCAACTATGGTAGTAATAAACGGGCTTGCCATCACAGCCGGGTCGAAATGAAGCTTTTTTGCAAGCATCGGCAGCAAACAGCCTACAACCTTCGCAAACATAACCGTTACAATAAGCGTGCCGCATACTACAGCCGCAACATGCATCGTTACACGGTCAATCACAAGCAGCTTAACAAAATTTGCAGCACACAATATGATTCCGCACGAAAGTCCCACCCGCAGCTCTTTCCACAAAACGGAAAGTATATCCGAAAACTCCACATCTCCGAGAGAAAGGCTTCTTATAATTGTAACAGACGCCTGCCCTCCGGCATTTCCGCCGGTGTCCATCAGCATGGGTATAAAGGTGCTGAGAACCATATAGCTGGCAAGAGCACTTTCATAGTGACCTATAATTTTCCCCGTAAAGGTTGCGGAAATCATCAAAAGCAAAAGCCATGGTATTCTCTTTTTGCACGTTTCAATAACGCCGGTTTTCATATACGGCTTATCGGAAGGTACAATAGCCGCCATCTTTTCAATATCCTCGGTTACTTCCTCCTGGATAACGTCAATCACGTCATCAATAGTTACTATGCCGACAAGCCTGTATTCAGCGTCTACAACGGGCAAAGCGAGAAAATCGTATTTTTCAAATATTCCGGCAACAACCTCCCTGTCCTCATGGGTATTGACGCTTATCAGATTTGTTTCCATAATGTCTTCTATAAGGTCGGTCTTTTCGGAAAGAAGAAGTGTTTTTACTGATATCATACCGATAAGATGTCTGTTTTCATCCTTAACATAGCAGGTATAAATTGTTTCCTTGTCAACGCCTGTGCGGCGGATTCGCGTAAATGCCTCGTCAACTGTCATATCCCGCAGAAGGTCTACATACTCAATTGTCATTATGCTCCCGGCGCTGTCACGGGGATATTTAAGTATCTCGTTTATCGCGGCGCGGGTCTGAGCGTCCGAATTTCTCAAAATACGGCTGACAACATTCGCTGGCATTTCCTCTATCATGTCAACAGCGTCGTCTATGAAGGTCTGGTCAAGCACCTCCTGAAGCTCAATATCCGAAAAAAAATCAATAAGATGTCTTTGTGTATCGGAATCAAGGAAAGAAAAGCAGTCAGCTGCCAAATCCTTAGGCATAAGCCTGAAAAGGATTATAAGCTCCTTCTCATTCGTTCTTTCCTCAAAAAGCTCCTCAAGAAACGCAGCGGCGTCAGCGGCATTCATGTCGCTTATTTCTTCCTTAATCTGCGCAAAATCCTTTGCTTCGAGCAACTCTATTATTCTGTTTTCCATGTCGGTACCCTCCAATTGAAAATTCCGTTTCCGGCAAAGCCTGCCGGAAGTTATGCTTGTTTTAACACAAAATAGGCTGAGGAAACACTGTTAATAAATGATTCCCAAATTACAGCCATACTCTTATGCAAACACATTTTCAAGGCGTACCCTCTCAAGCTTATTCCTGCTCCGAAAGCAACGGGTGCAGGACTGTATTTCGGAATATCCCCCAAGTGCAGACGGATAAAAATCCGCAGCAAGAAAATATCCCGTTACAAGATGGAGGTTTTACGCCCTTACTACTGCCTGCATCCATTACTTTCACCTTCCTTTGTTATGTATTTGCGCTTCCGCGCATATTAATAGAATATATTATTCAAAATCTGCCGGACGTGTGCCCAAAAGACCGAATTCAAATTTAATTGCCTCAGCTATTCTTGAAGAAGCATTTCCGTCACCGTACGGATTTGCGGCATGTGCCATTTTGTCATATGCCTCTTTTGAACTGAGAAGCTCTTCTGCCATGCTTTCAATAGTTTCCCTGTCGGTTCCGGCAATTTTTACCGTTCCCGCATCAACCGCCTCAGGCCGCTCTGTCTCCCTGCGAAGAACAAGGACAGGCTTTGCCAGCGCCGGAGCTTCCTCCTGAATACCGCCTGAATCAGTCATTATCATATAGCTTTTTGCCATGGCATTATGAAGCTCATTTACAGTCAGCGGCTCAATCAGATGTATTCCGGGGACATCACCCATTATGGAATAAACAGTTTCCCTTACAGCAGGGTTCAGATGCACGGGATAAACAACTTCAACATCCTTATGAGTCAATACAATATTTTTAATCGCATTGCATATATTTTCAAGAGGCTTGCCGAGATTTTCACGGCGATGAGCAGTTACGGTAATTACTCTCTTATTTTCAAAATCAACATTCTTAAGGGTTTCATCCTCAAAGACATAATCCTTGCGCACCGTCGTTTTAAGAGCATCTATGACAGTATTTCCCGTTATATATATCTTTTCAGGAGCAATCGCCTCTTTTATAAGATTGCTGCGGTTTCTTACAGTCGGCGAAAAATGTATATCGGTTATTCTTCCCGTAAGGCATCTGTTCATTTCCTCCGGGAATGGCGAATACTTATCATATGTTCTGAGCCCTGCCTCAACATGCCCGACTGTTATCTGATTATAAAAAGCGGCAAGAGCAGCAACAAAGCTCGTTGTAGTGTCGCCATGGACAAGAACAATATCCGGCTTCTCCTTCCTGAAGACCTCATCAAGACCTTCAAGCACACGGCAGGTTATACCCACAAGTGTTTGTCTCTCCTTCATAATATCAAGATCATAATCAGGCTTAAGCTCGAAAATTTCAAGCACCTGGTCAAGCATCTCCCGATGCTGCGCCGTTACGCATACAAGAGGCTCAAACTCCTCATGCTTTTTAAGCTCAATTGCGAGCGGCGCCATTTTAATGGCTTCGGGACGAGTTCCGAAAACAGTCATTACCTTAATCTTCTTCATCATTAGATCCTTTCTCCGCAATCGGTTCATTATCATTTACATAAACATCTTTTCCAAGCATACTTCCGATTAACAGAAGTATAAGAACGCATATTACAAGTATAAGCGCCCTGAGCGTTCCGTTTTCCGCAAGGAGCACTGCCGTTATTCCGAGGACACCGCTTATTGCATAGAGTATAAACACGGTCTGCTTCTGGCTGAAGCCCATATCAATCAGTCTGTGATGCAGATGTCCGCGGTCTGCTACCATAGGACTTTTACCTGTAAGTATCCTGCGCAGCATGGCAAACACTGCGTCAAAAAGCGGCAGTCCCAATATGAGAAGGGGAACTGCAAAGGATATTACGGCATAGCTTTTAAAAACACCCTGGATTGAAACCGTTGCAAGCATAAACCCTAAAAATGTTGAGCCGGTATCCCCCATAAAAATTTTCGCAGGATTAAAGTTAAACGGCAGAAAGCCAAAGCAGCCTCCCATAAGTGAAATCCCGATAAGCGCAATAGTGTATTCGCCGAGTCTTGCAGATATAAACACAAGCGAAACGCTCATTATTGCCGAAACACCGGCGGCAAGACCGTCAAGCCCGTCAATAAAATTAACGGCGTTTGTTATGAACACTATCCATATTACCGAAACCGTCACCGAAAACCAGCCCGGCAGAACCCAGTACAGGGAATCGCTGAAAATATTCGGATTAGTGAATACCTTTATACGTATATCTCCGAAATATATTACTATGAGCGCCGCTATTATCTGGACTGCAAATTTCAGCTTTGCATCGAGGTTTTTGCAGTCGTCCACAATTCCCATGGCTATAATTATCAAAGCACCGCAAAGAGTTGCTATAAGCTGCTTTGAGTACCCTTCGTTAAAGCACATTACGGCAACCGCAAAGCCGAATATAATCGCAAGACCGCCGAGGCGCGGTATCGGCACCTTATGCATTCTTCTGTTATCCTTCGGTACATCCACCGCCCCGATTTTCACAGCAAGACGCTTTACAAGCGGGGTTGAAGCAAAAGAAAACACAAACGATACCACAAATGCACAGAATAAATACAGCATACTATTTTCCATACGTGTACTCCTTTCATGTCAGGCAGAAAAATCAAAAAGGCAGAAAACCAACCTTTTTATATACCTTGCTTACCATGCGCGAAGCTATTTTCTCCGCACGCTCGGCGCCGCTTCTGAAAATACCTTCAAGGTATGCCTTGTCGCCTGAAAGCCTGTCATATTCCTCGCGGATAGGTCTGATATGCTCAACAACAGCGTCTGCTGTATCGCTCTTGAACACTCCGTAACCCGCTCCTGCGTACTCCTTCGTTATTTCATCCATTGTCTTTCCGGTAACTGCCGAATAAATTGTCATAAGATTATTTATTCCGGCTTTTGCTTCATCACCCTCGCGGAATTCAACAACACCCTCGCTGTCGGTAACAGCACTTTTTATTTTCTTTGCAATCACTGCAGAATCATCAAGTATCGATATATATCCCTTTGGATTGGGATCTGATTTTGACATTTTCTTGAGAGGCTCCTGAAGGCTCATAACCTTAGCGCCCGCCTTCGGAAGAAAGCCCTCCGGAATTTTAAACACATCGCCGTAAATTGCATTGAATCTGCCTGCAATATCCCTGCATATTTCAATATGCTGCATCTGATCCTTGCCGACCGGAACAAGGTCTGCGCTGTAGAGAAGTATATCGGCAGCCATAAGCACAGGATATGTAAACAAACCGGCATTGATATTATCGGCGTGGCTTTTTGATTTATCCTTGAACTGTGTCATTCTTGAAAGCTCGCCCATATAGGTATAGCAATTGAGCACCCATGCAAGCTGAGCGTGAGACGGCACATGTGACTGGACAAAAAGCAGATTTTTTTCAGGGTCTATGCCGCATGCAAGATATATTTTAAGTAAATCAAGAGTTCTCTTTTTAAGCTCCTTCGGGTCCTGACGCACAGTTATGGAATGCATGTCCATTATCGCATAAAGACATTCATAATCATCCTGCAGCTCTACCCAGTTTTTTATAGCGCCGAGATAGTTCCCGAGAGTTATATTTCCTGACGGCTGAACTCCGCTGAAAATTCTTTTTTTCGTTTCCATTTCTATCTCCATTCTGCCGCCGCAGGCGGCATAAGTATTTAATCTTGAAAAGGCGTTGAGCAATATGCGGATTTATGCCGATTACACCATCTTGTGAAGCACTTCTCCGAGCGCCTTTATTCCCTTTTCGATTTTTTCCTCCGGCATGGTTGAATAATTCAGCCTGAACATTGAGCACGGCTTTTCCTGGTCAACCATAAATCCGCTGCCGGCAACAAAAGCAACCTTATTCTTAAGGCTTTCCTTAAGAAGTGCGTCAATATCCGTGCCCTCAGGCGCTGTACACATTATGAAAAGTCCGCCCTCCGGATGCGTCCATTTTAGAGACTTGGGGAAATATTTTTCCATACATTCAAGCATAAAGGCACATTTTCTGCCGTACACCTCTCTTGCCCTTTCGATATCCTTGTCAATATCATATTTTTCAAGGTAAGCGGCAGCTATCATCTGTGTAAGGAACGGTGTGTGCACATCATTTGCCTGCTTTGCAATTTCAATCCTGTCTATTACCGCACCGCTGCAGATTACATAACCGAGACGCATTCCGGGAGAAAGGATTTTTGAAAATGAGCTGCAATATATTACTCTGCCCTCTGTATCAAGGGACTTGATTGTAGGAACATCCTCTCCCGCAAACCGAAGGTCACCGTAGGGGTTATCCTCAATTATAAGAAAATCATATTTTGAAGCAAGCTCAAGAAGCTTTTTCCTTTTTTCAATGGTCATCGTAATACCGGACGGGTTCTGGAAGTTCGGAATTGTATAAAGCAGCTTGATCCTTGTCTCCTTCAGTATTTCCTCAAACCGGTCCGTGCTGATTCCGTCATCCTCAAGCTCAACAGGGACAAGCACAGCATTATGAGCACGTATTGAATTAAGCGAACCCACAAAGCTCGGCTGTTCAACAGCTACGCACTCACCTTCGTTTACAAGGGTTTTAACGGCAAGGTCAATTCCCTGCTGCTCTCCTGTGGTTATTATAATCTTATCGCCTTCGGCAACAGAATTTATTTTTTTTGCACGATTCAGGGCAGCTTCCTTAAATGGTCGGTACCCGTCTGTAGTTCCGTACTGAAGCGCAGTAACAGGTTGATTTTTCAGAATATCTGCGGCAATCTCTGCAAGAGCCTCCGACGGGAACAGCGAAGGATCCGGCGAGCCGCCCGCAAGAGAAATAATCTCCGGATCGGACATAAGCTTAAACATTTCACGTATAGCTGAGGCTTTAAGTTTTTTTACCTTATCTGACAAATATTTTTCATATTCCATGATTTATTACTTCCTTACTTATTAATAATCTTTCCCCATGAATCCTTAAGGGCAACCGTCCTGTTGAAAACAAGCTTTCCTCCTTTTGAGTCGGGGTCAACACAGAAATATCCCTGACGCATAAACTGGAAGGTATCTCCCGGCTTTGCGGTCTTAAGATTCTCCTCTGCTTTACAGCCGCTGAGCACAGTTACGGAATCGGGATTCAGATTTCTGAGAAAGTCTCCGTTTGCTTCCTCATCGGAAGGATTCTCCACATTAAACAGCCTGTCATAAAGACGAACCTCCGCGTCCACAGCTCCGCTCTCACTTACCCAGTGAATAGTGCCGCGAACCTTTCTTCCGTCGGGCGTCTGTCCGCCCTTTGACTCCGGGTCATAGGTACAGTGAATTTCTACGGGTGTTCCGTCCGCGCCGCGTATGACTCCGGTGCAGGTTACGTAATATGCACCCTTAAGACGAACCTCATTGCCGATTGCAAGCCTGTAATATTTCTTAGGCGGCTCGTCCATATAATCATCAGATTCAACATAAAGGTATTTTGAAAACTTAACCGTTCGTACTCCTGCCGACTTATCCTCAGGATTTATTTCAACCGTTATATCCTCTGTCTTATCCTCCGGATAATTGTCAATCACAAGCCTTACCGGGCGCAGCACAGCCATCGCTCTCGGTGCATGAGCATTCAAATCCTCGCGTATACAGTGCTCCAGGAGATTAAAATCCACAACGCTGTTTGCCTTGGCAACACCTATTCTGTCACAAAAATCCCGCAGAGCATCTTTTGTGTAGCCGCGCCTTCTCATTCCGCATATGGTTGACATTCTCGGATCATCCCAGCCGTTCACAATTCCATCCTTCACAAGGCGCAGACATTTTCTTTTGCTTGTAAGTGTATAATTGAGATTCAGCCTGGCAAATTCTATCTGTCTTGAGGGCTCCGGAAAATCAAGCTCCTTAAGGAACCAGTCATAAAGCGGTCTGTGATCCTCAAACTCCAGAGAACAAAGAGAATGAGTAACTCCCTCAATTGTATCTGAAATAGGATGTGCAAAATCATACATGGGATAGACAATCCATTTATCCCCCGTTCTGTGATGATGCGCACGGAGTATCCTGTAAATAACCGGGTCGCGCATATTGAGATTCGGGGACGCCATGTCAATTTTAGCACGAAGAACCTTGGCGCCGTCCGGAAATTCTCCATCTGTCATTTTTCTGAAAAGCTCAAGATTTTCCTCTATGCTTCTGTCTCTGTATGGGCTGTTTTTTCCGGGCTCCTTCAGTGTACCCCGGTATTCCCTTATCTCCTCCGCAGACAAGTCGCATACGTACGCCTTGCCCTTCTCTATCAGCTTAACGGCGCATTTATATATATCATCAAAATAGTCAGAAGCATACAAAACCTTGTCCCACTTAAAGCCCAGCCATTCTATGTCGCTCATAATAGCGTCCACATACTCGGTGTCCTCCTTTGTAGGATTCGTATCGTCTAAACGAAGATTGCATGTCCCGCCGTATTTCATAGCCGTACCGAAATCAATACAAATCGCCTTTACATGTCCGATATGCAAATATCCGTTAGGCTCCGGCGGAAATCTTGTCTGAACATGATTATAAACTCCGTCTGACAAATCCTTGTTTATTGCCTCATGAATAAAATTTGTGCTGATGTCTTCCATAGTCCGCGTCCTTTCGTTACTTATTTAAAAGCTCAATGCTCTCGTCAATGCGCTTCATAACCTTATCAAATCCGAGAACCTGCATTATTTCATAAAGGTCAGGACTGTTCCTCCGACCAGTTACCGCAACTCTTATGCAGGAGCTTACGTCTCCAACATGTCCCTTATAAGCCTCCGGATCCTTTTTATACAGCTTCGGCGCTTTTGCATATCCGAGACGCACACTCATTTCCCGTACATTCGGGAACCAGCTTTCCGCAGTTTCCTCCGGCGTGTAAACCTTTTTATATTCCGTCAGTATCTCTATAATATCAGCCTTGGGAAGTATTCCGTCAAAATCACGCTTTCTGTCCCAGAGCTCATCATAAAAATATTCTGCATAAGCGGGGGCTTCATCCCATTTAACAAGCTCCTTACGGGGCTTGATTTCGTTTCTTTCAACACCGAATACCGATTTAGTATATTCAATATCCTTTTCCAGCACAGCGCCAAACTGCGGAGCATTTTCCCTTGCCCATGCAATCACCTCGTCCGTGACCTGTTCCCGGGTAAGAGTTGAAATGTAGTTTTTGCTTATATCGCTGAGCTTTACAAGGTCAAAAAGCGCTCCTGCCTTGCTCATTTTTGACAGTGAAAATTCAAACTCCTCATTTGGAGTATTCGGATTTTCCGCGCGCCATTCCTCATAATTTGAGTTGGCTATCGTAAGAAGATATTCAATAACCGCGCCCTTCGGATATCCAACCTGAGAATAATAAGAAACTGCGGCTTCCGGGTCCTTGCGCTTTGACAGCTTGCGCTTTCCTCCGTCCTCCTCTTTCATAACCGGGGATATGTGCGAATACCTCGGCGGACGGAATCCGAGAAGCTCAAAAAACTGCAGATGGATAGGAACGGAAGAAATCCATTCATCTCCGCGAATTACATCGGTTGTCCGCATAAGATGGTCATCAACCGCATGAGCAAAATGATATGTGGGTATTCCGTCAGATTTAAGAATAACCACATCCTGAATATTCTCAGGCATCTCTATTTCTCCCTTTATGCCGTCAACAAATTTAATTCTGTTTTCCTCGTTTCCCGGCGATTTAAGGCGCAGAACATAGCTTTCTCCGTCTGCAATTCTTTTTTCAGCCTCCTCGGCGGTTATGTTTCTGTATATGGCATACTCTCCGTAGCACCCCGGATTCTTCTTCTCCGCTTCCTGACGCTCTCTTATATCGGACAGCTCAGCCTCGGTCATAAAACAGGGATATGCAAGACCGCGAAGAACAAGCTCCTTCGCATACGTATGATAAATTCCGACTCTCCTGCTTTGTATATACGGTCCGTAGTTTCCGACCTCTTCATTTTCGGAAATCATTCCTTCGTTAATTTCAATTCCGAAGCTGCCAAGGCCCTTCACTATACCGCTGACGCCGTTTTCAACCTCGCGTTTTTTATCGGTATCCTCTATGCGCAGATAAAATCTGCCGCCCGTTGACAGCGCCGCACGCTGCGCCACAAATGCCGCAAAAAGACCTCCTATATGTAAGAAGCCTGTAGGGCTTGGTGCAAACCTTGTTACAATCGCATTCCCGGGCAAATCCCGCGGCGGATATATTTTTTCATATTCTTCAGCAGTTTTCAGCGGCTCCGGAAATAAAAGCTCCGCCATTCTTTCATGTTCTGTCATCATATCATCCTCACATTTTAAAATAACATATCAGAATTAACCGAAAGAGGTAAAAAAGCAGTTTCAACAAAAACCGCATATTTTTTACACTACACCTCATTCTATTATACCTAATAAAAGGAATAATATCAATGCTTTTTTTAATTTTTGTTTATTTTACACCATATTTTATCAGAGCAGCTGTAAACTTAACGCAAAAAGCCCGAATACACAGGCGTTTCTCCTTCAGTTTTCTTTAAAGCCCGTATCCTCTATTAAATCATCTCCGTCGGCAGCGGCTGTTGCAAGCATGTCGCAAAGCTCATTTTCCGCATGTCCGTTATGCCCCCTGACCCATTCAAACCTTACATCATGTTTCTGCACGGCTTTTAAAAGCCGCTTCCAGAGATCGGCGTTCTTAACCTGCTCCTTTGGCGAGCGCATCCAGTTTTTTTTGAGCCAGCCGTCTATCCAGTGCTTTTCAAAGGCGTTTACAAGATACTGTGAATCAGAATACAAAACAACGCTGCACGGCTTTTTCAGCGCTTCAAGCGCCGCAATTGCAGCCATAATCTCCATGCGGTTATTTGTCGTATACCTGTAGCCCTTTGAAAGCTCCTTCTGATGCACCTTACCGTCCGGCGCCGCAAATCTCAGCACTGCTCCGTAGCCTCCGTTTCCGGGATTCCCTCGTGCAGAGCCGTCTGTGAATATAATAACCTTATCGATGCCGTTTTTTTCCCCTGAGTCCTGCATAGCGCCATCTCCTTCTGCTTTGAATTTCATAACCTACGCGCAGATGTCCCCCGCCTATACCGGCGGGGGACATCTCAGAATTTCAGTGGGAGTTATAATCTCCCACTGAAATTCTGAGGAGCTGACGCTTCCTGCGCTTGCTTGCAATCTGTCGCAAGCTCTGCTCCTTGCAAGCAAAGCAGAGCATTGCTCCGATTTAAATGAAAAAAACTGCATAAAAGCCATAAGTTTAAACTTTTATACAGTTTCAGTCATGGTGCCGATGACCGGGGTCGAACCGGTACGGGAATTTCTTCCCACGGGATTTTAAGTCCCGGGCGTCTGCCAGTTCCGCCACATCGGCGCTTCCTTAACAACGAAAAATATTATATCATAAAAGAGAATAATTGTCAATACCTTTTTTCAAATTTTTATCCGCAAATTAACGAGGCTGAAGTGAAAAGTTAAATTCCACTCCCGAGGGGTAGAAGTAGAAATTAGTCTTACACTCAATTCCACTTCATTTTACAGTAGATTTTACTCATACACTTGGTGTATAATATTGTTATTC
>JAGBHE010000013.1 GCA_017935675.1 Clostridia bacterium
CTAAGCAATGTTATTATAGCATACTGGGGTAAAAATGTCAAGAAGGATTTTCCGACGGCGGCTTATCTCACATCATAATAAAATTCATCTGCCGCCTGCCTGTCTCTGCCTGTGAATATCCTTTTTGTAAGCTTTCTGTTTTTGATAAGGTACCAGTCGCCGAATTGGTCAAATTTTCGGGCAGAGGTTATGATATAAGACTTTTTCAGAGTGCCGTATTTCTGACCTCTCTTTTTTCCCAAGGCGCTTAGCCGTGAGGCAAAGTCGAGGTCCTCAAGGCTCACTAAGCTTTCATCAAAGCCTCCGATACTGTCAAAATCCTTTTTATAGCACCAGAACATTCCACCCGAAAGAGGAGCTTTATTCTTTATCATAACAGGGATAATGTTTGCGGCAACGTAAAGGGACGAAACGGCTATTCCTAATGACATTCTGTCAAATACGGGGTTTGTGCCTCCGCCCACATATCTGCCGCTTAAAAGCAGCTGCTTTATTTCGGCAAGTGAATCCTTGGTCATAATGCTGTCAGCATCTATGGTGACGATAATATCGCCTGTTGCCGCCTTAACGCCTGCATTTCTGATACTGCTGATGCATTTGTCGTTGTTTTCGATGACCTTTGCGCCGTATTTCTTTGAATAAAGCGTAGTTTTATCGGTGCAGCGGTTTGCGACCACTATAATCTCAACCTTGCTTTCGGGAACACGGTTTGCGGCATTTTTTATTCCCATAAGGCACTTGCGTATGTATTTTTCCTCGTTGTGAGCGGGGATAATTACGGAAAATGAGGGGTTGGCTGCCGCATTTCTTTCTTCATACCTCTTGTCAAATTGTGCTATTTCGTCAAGGACATATTCAACCTCTCCGTCAGAATTATGCAATTCAAAGGTTTTTATGTATTTTCTTATCCCGCTGTCATACAATGTGTTTATTGCGATTCCCACAGAGGAAAAGCCCTTTTTATCGTCGGGTGAGGTAATGAAAATAAGCCGCTTGCCCTCGGAAACATCTTTCAGCGTATGCTCGCCGCATACGGATTTAACATATTTATAAACGCTGTCAGGCTCATATTTTTTTTCACTGATAATAAGCTCGTCGTCTATCTCGATGATAAGTTTAAATTCATAGTTCATACTGTTTTCCTCCTGATGTAAGATGCTTCTGACTGTTACTATTGTAGCACATTCCGACTTGCCCTGTCAACAAATATTGACAGGGATTTATTTTTACTATTGTAAATACGAAGGCTTTATGGGGTGTGCAAAATGATGTGCTGTAAAGTGATGCGCTTTACAATATCGGCAATTTCGACAGCTCGGGAGCCGATTTGTTGAAAGTTTATTCCGATGATAAAACACCGTTTTTTGGCATAACAGCATTATTAAGCAGGTTATCTGTAAATTGCTGTTAAATTTATTAAAATGTTGACTTTGATTATTTTGTAGATATACTTGAAATTTAAAATGAATTGTGATATAATATAAATATCTCAATAAAAAGTGAAGGGAAGGAATTATTATGCCATTTATCAATGTAAAAACAAACGCAGAGGTAACCCCCGAAAAGGCTGAGAGGATAAAATCCGCTCTCGGTCTTGCCATAACAGCTATCCCCGGTAAATCAGAGGGCTGGCTTATGGCGGAGATAGAGGGTAACCGCAGGCTTTATTTCAAGGGAACAGACGAGCCTGCCGCAATGGTGACAGTTCAGCTTTACGGCAAGGCTTCTTCAAATGCCATGGGTGTGCTTACAAGCAACATCACGGGAATACTCCTCGATACCCTCGGAATATCCACCGACAGGGTATATGTAAGCTATTATCCCACAGAGGAC
>JAGBHE010000014.1 GCA_017935675.1 Clostridia bacterium
AAAATATATACTTTTATGTTTCAATTTGAATAAAATAATATTACATTCATGTCTGTGCATTTGCTTCAGCAATTAAAATATGCCGCAGTTTTGTACATTTTTTAAAATAAAACGAACACAAGAGAACCGTCCCCTTGTGTTCTATTAGGTTCCCCGCCTGACAGGCGGGGAACCTTTATATATATTAAACACTGTGAATTTCAAGGAGCAAATTATCATAGGCATGCTCGTCGCGGTTTATGACGATGCCGTAATTCATAAGTGTGCTGCCGGTATAAAGCTTTCCGTCTATGGAATATTCAAGATCAGGATCAAGACCCTTCAGGCGGATTCTGAGAAGGGGCTGCACCGGTTTGGAACGGGCTACCGCATAGTAAACAAGAGCTGTTTTTTTGTCCTCGGAAACATACATCCATGAAGCGTACCGCGATGTAAACGGGTCAAGAAGCCTGTACATATTTCCGCTTGAAACAATTCCCCTGATTTTCTTATACAATTTAATTTGCTCTGCCATTTCTGCCAGCTCCTCCTCCGGAAGCTTTGAAAGGTCAAGCTCGTAGCCGAAGGCTCCGTTCATTGCAACAGCTGCACGCATGGAAAGAGGAGTGATTCTTCCAACCTGATGGTTTGGTACAGCCGAAACATGGGCGCCCATTGATGAAGCCGGATATACAAGGCTTGTTCCGTATTGAATATACAGCCTTTCAACCGCGTCCGTATCATCACTTGTCCAGCACTGAGGCATGTAATAAAGCATACCTGGGTCAAAGCGTCCGCCTCCGCCGCTGCAGCTTTCGAAAAGGACATCGGGAAATGCCGAGGTTATTCTTTCAAGCACTTCATACAGACCGAGTATATATCTGTGGTAAAATTCACCTTGCTTGTCAGGTGCCAGCTGCGGTGAGTAAACATCTGACATGTTTCTGTTCATATCCCATTTCACATATTCAATATTTGCTTTGGACAGAACATCAGAAATTGTTTTTACGATATATTCACGCACATCAGCACGGGTGTAGTCCAGAATAAACTGATGCCGGCTGTAATGGGGTTTTTGCCCGGGTATCTGTATTGCCCATTCAGGGTGTTTTTCATAAAGCCTGCTTCTTTCGCTTATCATTTCCGGCTCAAACCAAAGTCCGAATTTGAGTCCGCGCTTGTTCATTTCCTCTGCAAGAGACGCTATTGTTCCGCCCAGCTTCTTTTCGTTCACAAACCAGTCGCCGAGCGAGGTGGTGTCATCGTCACGCTCACCGAACCATCCGTCATCAAGAACAAACAGCTCAACTCCGATTTTTGCTGCGCTGTCTGCAATGCTTAAAAGCTTTTCACGAGTGAAGTTAAAATATGTACCCTCCCAGTTGTTTACAAGAATAGGACGGGGGAGGTCACGGTATTTGCCGCGGCAAAGACGTGTGCGGTAAAGGCGGTGATACGTCCTTGACATTTCACCGAGACCGCTTGCCGAATAGACCATAACGGCTTCCGGCGTTACGAGGCTTTCACCCTCTTCAAGCTTATAGCAGAAGGAGAATGGATTTATTCCCGCCTGCACTCTCGGCGTTTCAAAGGCTTCTGATTCTATAACAAACCTGTGGTTTCCGCTGTAAACAAGTGAAAATCCGTATACATTTCCACAGTCCTCTCCGGCACCCTTTTCAAGAAGGGCAATAAATGGATTTTCCGTATGCCCGGACGCGCCTCTGCGTGATTCAAAGCCCTGGATTCCCTTATGGACGGCATTGCGTTCAACATGCCTCTCCCTTGCCCATGCACCCGAAAGGTGAATGTAATCATATTCACCTGCGGGGAAGTCTATGCTGACGCTCTGGGCGTTTCTTATATATGCATACAGATTGTTTTTGTTTTTTATTTCGGTGTGTCTGCATATTGCATTTATGTCCTCAAAAATAGTATAATAAAGAATAACCTGAATGCCCGCATGCTCGTCCTCTGTAATTATTTTAAGCGTTGAGGCTTCGGCGTCGCTTTCGGTGTAAACTGCCGGAAGACCGGGAAGTGCCGGCTTGCCGGGAAGAATTTCATGACCGGTATATTTCAGTCTTATGGCACGAAGCCCGTTTGGAAGCTCTGCTTCAATAGCGGGGGAACGGAAATCAGCTCCGCCCGCTGTCGGATATTCACAGGGAAGACTTCCAAGCGTATATGACGGGTTATTTTCATCATGGTTCGGGATAAACGGATTATTGCACCGGCACGGCACCGAAAGAGCGTCCGGCGTTATTTTTGCACCGTAGTACAGATGGAGAAGATCATTATAGGGACTGACCTCAATAACGTAACTCATCTCATTGTTAAACAGATGAAATTTGCTGTTTTTAAATTCTATAGACATTTGTTTTGACTCCTTTATTTAATTATTTAAATCGGAGCAATGCTCTGCTTTGCTTGCAAGGAGCAGAGCTTGCGACAGATTGCAAGCAAGCGCAGGAAGCGTTAGCTCCTCAGGATTTCAGTGGGAGATTATAACTCCCACTGAAATCCTGAGATGGGACCCGCCGCCTTAGAGGCGGGGGACATCTGCGCGTAGGTTATACAGGCTTTTCAGAAGCTTGATTTCCTCGGCGTAGCCCTCAATCTCGTTGGGGGTTTCGAGGTAAAACGGGAGCTCCCGCAAAGCTCTGTGATTTATTACTTGCTCAAAAACCGCTGTTCCGAGGCTGCCTTGCCCGATTTTCTCATGGCGGTCCTTGTGGCTTCCGAAAGGATTTTTCGAGTCGTTTATATGAATTGCCTTAAGCCGCTCAAGACCGATTATTTTGTCAAATTCCTCAAGCACCTTGTCAAGCTCTCCCGCAATATCATAGCCTGCGTCATACACGTGACAGGTGTCAAGGCAGACTCCGAGCTTGTCGGAAAGCTCTGTTCCGTCGATAATTCTTCGGATTTCTTCAAAGCTTCTTCCGATTTCACTGCCTTTTCCTGCCATTGTTTCAAGCAGAACCGTTGTCGTCATTTCAGGGAACAATGATGCGTTCAGCATATCGCAGATATACGATATCCCCGTGTCAACGCCTTGCCCTACATGGCTTCCCGGATGAAAATTATAAAGATTACCCGGCGTTTTTTCAAGCCTGCGTATATCATCCTGCATAACCGACAGTGCAAATGCGCGTATTTTTTCATCGGCTGAACAGCCGTTCAGCGTATACGGCGCATGGGCGAGTATTACATCAATACCGTTTTCTCCGGCTATTTTCAGGAATTTTTCAACATCTGCCTCATCAAGCTCCTTAACGCTTCCTCCGCGGGGATTGCGCGTAAAAAACTGAAACGTATTTGCACCTATTGAAAGGGCTTCCTCAGCCATGTGGACATAGCCCTTTGACGAGGAAAGATGACATCCTATTTTAAACATTTAAATTGCTCCTTTCCTGATTTATCTTTTTCTGACTGAAAAAGGGGAAAAGCTTTCGTTTAATTTCACAATTTTTTATAAAACCCTTGCAAAACTATTTATATTATAGTATAATTTTATTGTTTATGCAAGTACTTTTTTTAAATTTAGGAGAAATGTATGATAACTGTAACAAATCTTAGTCTTAATTTCAGCGGTTCAAATCTGTTTTCGGAGGTTAATCTTAAGTTTACTGAGGGGAACTGCTACGGCATAATTGGGGCAAACGGCGCGGGAAAGTCAACCTTTCTCAAGATTCTGTCCGGAGAGCTTGAGCCGTCAACCGGTGACGTCTCCGTAGCGCCCGGTCTCAGAATGTCCGTGCTCAGGCAGGATCATTTTGAATTTGATGACTATACGGTAACCGATACCGTTATAATGGGAAACAAAAAGCTCTATGACATAATGAAGCGCAAGGACGCTCTTTATGAGAAGCCGGATTTCAGCGATGAGGACGGAATTCTTGCGGCTGAGCTTGAGGCTGAATTTGCTGAAATGAACGGCTGGGAAGCAGAATCGGACGTTTCAAAGCTTCTTCAGGGTCTTGGCCTTGACGAATCGGTTATGTATATGACAATGGGTGAACTGGGCGGAAACGAAAAGGTAAAGGTTTTGCTTGCACAGGCGCTTTTCGGAAGCCCCGATATAATTTTGCTTGATGAGCCCACAAACCATCTTGATATCGGTGCTGTTGAATGGCTTGAAGAGTTTATCGTAAACTATCCCGGAACCGTTATTGTTGTATCCCATGACAGGTATTTCCTGAATATGGTGTGTACTCACATTGTTGATATAGATTATACAAAGATTAAAATGTATGTCGGAAATTATGAGTTCTGGTATGAATCGAGCCGCCTGATTGAACGTATGATAAAGCAGCAGAATAAAAAGGCAGAGGAAAAAATCAAGGAGCTTCAGAGCTTTATTCAGCGGTTTTCCGCAAACAAATCAAAATCAAAGCAGGCGACAAGCAGAAAAAAGATGCTTGATAAGCTGACAGTTGAGGAGCTTCCCGCATCTTCAAGACGATATCCCTTTGTCGGCTTTGAGCAGGACAGGGAGGTGGGCCGTGATATCCTTACGGTTGAGTCTCTTTCAAAATCAAGCGATTCGGGTGTTCTTCTGAATAATATCTCCTTTTCGCTCAGCAAAGAGGATAAGATTGCGGTTATCGGTGAAAATGAGCTTGCCGTAACGGCGCTTATGGAAATCCTCGCATTGAGGGATACCGATTATGAAGGCTCGGTAAAATGGGGAGTGAGCACATCGCGGAGCTATTTCCCGAAGGATAATTCCGAATACTTTGACGGCTGTCATCTTAATCTTATAGATTGGCTGCGCCAGTATTCCAAGGATACCTTTGAAACTCAGTCGGAGTCATACCTCCGCGGATTTCTCGGCCGAATGTTATTTTCCGGCGAGGATGTATTCAAGGAGGTCCGCGTTTTGTCGGGAGGCGAAAAGGTGCGTTGTATGCTTGCACGGATGATGCTTTTCGGTTCAAATGTTCTTATTCTTGACCAGCCTACAAATCATCTTGATCTTGAATCTATCACTGCGGTAAATGACGGGCTTATCGCATTTAAAGGAAATGTCATTTTTTCGTCTCATGACCATGAATTCATTCAGACTGTTGCCAACAGGATTATAGAAATAAATCCGGACGGTACGATAACCGACCGCGTATGTACTTATGATGAGTATATTGAAAATCATAAGACTGAAAAATAAATTTGGAGATGAAGGTATTGAGAAAAAAAGAAAAAGGAGCAAGCGTGTGGGGCTGGATAATCAGGAACGGAAAAGCGTGCCTGCCATCAATTATAGCTCTTGCTGTTCTTGCAACAGCTCTTTCTCTGCTTGCTCTGCAGTTTACACTGGCTTCAAAAAGTGTTCTTGATATAGCTACGCATCAGCAGGAGGGAGACCTCTTTACCGCCTGTGCCGTTCTGGTGGGACTTTTATTTGTGCAGCTTGTACTGCAAATATCAGTCAGCTTTATAAATGTGCAGGCAAATGCAAAGCTTGATATTGAGCTTAAACGCCATGTTTTTAAAACTCTGATATCGAAGGATTACATGTCCGTTTCAAAATATCATTCAGGAGAGCTTCTTAACCGTCTTACGAGTGATATCAACGTGATTATCGGAGGGATAATATCCATTGTCCCGAATATATGCCTGCTTTTGACGAGCATAATCGGAGGATTTATTATACTGTTCCGCCTTGACCGCTTTTTTGCTCTTGTGGTGCTTACGGTCGGACCGCTGCTTTTAATCTGCGGAAAGCTTTACTCAAGAAGATTCAAGCAGCTTCACAAGGATTGCCAGCTGGCGGACGGAAAAACAAGATCTTTCATGCAGGAGGCTTTGCAGAATATACTTGTAATAAAATCCTTTAATAATCAGAATGATATTCTGGGTCACAATGAGCAGCTTCAGAGGAATACATATAAGCTGAAAATCAAGCGTGTTAAAATATCTGTTTTTGCGCATATCTGCATGTATCTTATATTTAATGCGGGCTACTATTTTGCTCTTGCGTACGGCTCATATAAGCTTTCAAAGGGCATGATTACCTTCGGAACCGTAACCGCCATGCTTCAGCTTGTCGGTAAAATACAGTCTCCGTTTAAGGATATTTCTTCGATGATTCCTCAGTTCTTTTCGGTTGCAGCTTCGGTTGAACGTATAATGGAGCTTGAGAATATGAAGGATGACGCTATAGGCGGCAGTACCTGCTCCTATGACAAAATGGAAAGCATTGTCTTTGAAAATGTATGTTTCGGCTATGAGCCGGATAAGCCGGTGCTGACTGACGCGTCATTTACGGTTAATAAGGGTGAGTTTGTCGTTATCGGCGGCGAGTCCGGAATAGGAAAGAGTACGGCAATAAAGCTGATGCTCGGCATAATGCGGCCGGACAGCGGCAGAGCCTATGTTAAAACATCGGGGGGGGATGTTGAGCTCGGCTGCGGCACACGTGAGCTTTTCGCATATGTTCCGCAGGGAAACCTGATTCTTTCCGGTACGATACGTGACAATGTCGCTTTCGGTAAAAAGGACGCTTCGGACGAGGAGATAATTGAGGCGCTTCGCCTGGCGCAGATATGGGATTACATAAGCACGCTTGAGCACGGGCTTGATACCGAGCTGGGTGAAAAGGGGCTTGGGCTTTCAGAGGGGCAGGTGCAGAGAATTTCAATCGCAAGGGCAATTTTATACGGTGCTCCCGTTCTGCTGCTTGATGAATCAACCTCTGCCCTTGACGAGAAAACGGAAATTATGCTGCTTGAAACGCTTAAAACGCTTACGGACAAAACATGTATATTAATTTCTCACAAAAAAGCAGCATTTGATTTTTGTGATAAGGTAATAGATTACGGAAATTTCAGGAGGGATAATAATTGAGCTTAGCGGATAATATATTTATACAAAACTGCCGTGATATAATAGACAACGGTTTTTCTGATGAACATCTTGATGTAAGACCGTGCTGGGAGGACGGCGCTCCCGCACATACAATAAAAAAATTCGGTATTGTAAACAGGTATGATTTGTCAAAGGAATTTCCGATTCTGACGCTTCGCAGAACCTTTCTGAAAAGCGCTGTTGATGAGCTGCTCTGGATATGGCAGAAAAAATCGAATAACATACATGAGCTTGCCAGCCATATATGGGATCAGTGGGCAGACAAGGACGGAAGCATAGGAAAAGCGTACGGGTATCAGCTTGGCATTGTAAATCATTACTCTGACGGTGATTTTGACCAGGTGGACAGAGTTCTGTATGACCTTAAGCATAATCCGGCGAGCAGGCGGATTATGACAAACATATATAATCATGCCGATCTGTCTGAAATGAATCTTTATCCGTGCGCATATTCAATGACCTTCAATGTTTCCGGAAATGTGCTGAACGGAATACTGAATCAGCGTTCACAGGATATGCTTGCCGCAAACAACTGGAATGTCTGCCAGTATGCCGTGCTTATGCATATGATGGCAAAATGCTCCGGGTTTGAGGCAGGCGAGCTTGTGCATGTGACTGCGGACGCGCATATTTATGACAGGCATGTGCCGATTGTCGAAGAAATAATTGCGGGTAAAACCCATCCCGCACCTGAGCTTATAATAGACGATATTGATGATTTTTATAAATTTACTCCGTCAAGCTTCCGGCTTGAAAATTATGTTTATAATGAATTCAGTCATAAAATACCTATTGCCGTGTGATAATAAACCTATACTTGTAATGGATGTGATTTATTTTGAATAAGCTTTTAAAAACAGCTTTGTTTGCAGGAGGTGCTCTTGCTGCTGTCAAGGGACTTGATACAAGACTTGAGGTGACATATGAAACCGTTGTTTCCTCCGAACTTCCGGAGGAATTTGACGGCTATAAAATTGTTCATCTGTCGGATTATCATAACGATACCATACCGGAGCTTATACCGGAAATAAGGGAGGAGGATCCGGACCTTATTGTATGCACCGGAGATATGGCTGATGATAAGGGAACTTATCTGCCTGCGCTTAATCTTGTGCAGCGGCTTGTTAAAACGGCGCCGTGCATTATGGTAACGGGGAATCATGACCTGTGGCGTGCGGATTATGAGCAAATGGAGAAAGAGATAACGGAGGCAGGTGCGAGGTTTCTTCATAACGAGCGTGTGTTTGTTTCAAGAAACGGTGAAAAGCTGGCAATTGCCGGAATCGATGACCCCTTTGCCTGTGAGGAAAAAAGAATTACTGCGTTTTTGCAGCGGACGAAGGAGGAGCTTTCAGAATATGACGGCTTTGAAATCCTGCTTTTCCATCGCGCCAATCTGCTTGATGAATTTGCAGACTGCAGCTTTGACCTTATATTGTCGGGGCATATGCACGGCGGTCATGTGCGGATTCCGGGAATAGGCGGTCTTGCGGCGCCGCGCTCATCGTATTCGTCAAAGGAAAGTATGTTTTTTCCGAGATATTTCGGAGGACGTTATGAGATGAACGGAACCGTTATGATAGTAAACAGAGGCCTCGGAAATCCGACTATTATCCCAAGGCTGTTTAACCGCCCGGAGATGATTGTAATAACACTGAAAAAGGCAATGTCTTAAATATTAAATTTTAATTAAATATATTGTATTTTTATTAATTGTATGATATACTTGAATTAAATATATCGGAAAGGTGGGGTTTGTCTGTGTATGGTTTTATGTGGCTGGCTGCCATTGTTGTGTTTCTGCTGCTTGAAGCCGCATCGTATCAGTTTATTTGTATATGGTTTTCCGGCGGCGCCCTCGGTGCCCTCATTGCATTCGGACTGGGAGCGTCTTTGAATTTGCAGATACTGATTTTCTTCATTGTATCGGCATTGCTTTTAATCCTTACGCGGCCTTTTGTAAAAAAGGTTGTCGGCTCAAGGCGAACTAAAACTAATGTTGAGAGCCTCCCGGGGAAGAAGGCTGTCGTTACGGAGAGAATCAATAATCTTGAAGACAAGGGGAAGGCGAAGCTTGATGGTATGGTATGGACTGCAAGAAGCAGTGATGACTCGGTTATTGAAGAGGGAAGTACTGTTTCGGTGGTAGAGGTTTCCGGTGTTAAGCTGATTGTAAAAGAAGAAATTTAAGAAGGAGAAATTGTTATGCCTATTATTTTTGGAATTTTTGTTATAGTTTTAATCGTTATTATCTCAAATATAAAAATCGTTCCTCAGGCTCATGCCTACATAATCGAAAGATTGGGCGGGTATTTTGCAACATGGAGCGTTGGTGTGCATGTTACGGTTCCTTTTATAGACCGTATTTCCAAAAAGGTAAGCCTTAAGGAGCATGTTGTGGATTTTGCACCGCAGCCGGTTATTACAAAGGATAATGTTACAATGCAGATTGATACTGTTGTTTATTATCAGATAACCGATCCGAAGCTTTATGCATACGGTGTTGAGAACCCTATGATGGCTATTGAAAATCTTACAGCAACAACACTCAGAAATATCATCGGTGATATGGAGCTTGATGAATCTCTTACCTCACGTGATGTTATAAATACAAAGATGCGCGCTGTGCTTGATGAGGCAACAGACCCGTGGGGTATAAAAATTAACCGTGTGGAGCTTAAAAACATTGTTCCTCCGAGAGAAATTCAGTCGGCAATGGAGAAGCAGATGAAGGCAGAGAGAGAAAGACGTGAATCTATTCTTAAGGCTGAGGGTGAGAAGAAATCCGCAATCCTGCTTGCAGAGGGTGAGAAGGAATCTGCAATTCTTCGCGCAGAGGCAAAGAAGCAGGCGGCTATTAAGGAGGCAGAAGGAGAAGCTGAAGCTATTTTGACGGTACAAAAAGCAGTTGCCGAGGGTATCAGACAGATTAATATGGCTGAGCCCGCTGACGGTTATCTTACCATAAAGGCTTTGGAAAGCTTTGAAAAAGCAGCTGATGGAAAAGCAACAAAGATTATTATTCCTTCTGAAATACAGGGTATTGCAGGACTTGCAGCATCTCTAAAGGGAATAATTGAGGAAAAGCCCGCGTCCGGAAAGAGAAATGAGTAGAAAGAAGACCGTTTTTCTTTATGCGGCTATAGCTTTGATTTTTGTTTTCGGGATAGTGTTTTACCGCATTCATATCGGTTCCGGAGAAAATATAGTTGCGGTTAAAGCAGACGGGAAGCTTGTGCGGACAATTGATCTTGATACTGTAACCGAGCCCTTTTCTTTTCGCGTAGAGGGTGATGGCTATAACACGATTTGTGTTGAGCGCGGAAAAATCATGGTTACGGAGGCTGATTGTCCCGATAAGCTGTGCATAAGGCAAAGTGAAAGCGGAGCCTTTCCCATAGTTTGTCTTCCGCATAAGCTGATTATTGAAAAGATAAAATGATTTTTTCCTGCGGCTGAAAATAATTTCGCCGCAGTTTTTTTTGAAAAAAATACTTGAAATTATTTATTATTTGTAGTACAATAGTAAAAAAGAAAAAGGGAGACAAATTTTAATGAAGAAAATAGTAGCTTTTGTTCTTGCGGCTATGACATTTGGCACTCAGGCGTTTGCCTTCAATTTTCCTGAACCGGACTGGGGAGCACTGCTCAGGGAAAAGACGAAAATGGTTAATGAGGTGGATTTTGAGCTTTATGTTGAAGGCCCTGTAGATTCCGCACCGTTTTACGGAGCGCGTCTTGAGCCGAGAGGGGGCGCGTACCTCGGGATGGTTGCCGAGAATGCTGATTTTCTCGGGAGTGTCGGCTCATACCTTACATATTTTTCAATGGAGATCGGGCAAACGGATATATATTATCCGGCGAATCAGATAATTGAAGCGCATAATGCTGTTGTTACCATAGGCTATACCGTAGGCTCGCTTTCATCAGTAAATTATGATATTATACGCGAGGCTTTAAATAATCTTGCAAGCTATAACAAGCCGATGTTCATAAGGTTTGCAAACGAGATGAATGTATCATCTATCGGAGACGACCCTACGCTTTATGTTGATACTTTCAGACGCGTGGCAGATATGATTCATGAATATCCGAACTTTGCTGTCGTCTGGTCTCCGAATGATATGGGTGCTCTTGACCGTCCTTTTGAATATTATTATCCGGGAGACCAATATGTTGACTGGATAGGCGTAAGCTCATATATGAAAAAATATTTTCAGGGAAATCAGAACACGATTGAGAAGGAAGCCATCTATTTCATGACCGGTGACTATGCATGGACAACAAATGCCCTTAAGCCGATTGTTAAGTTTATGGCTGATAACAACATAAATAAGCCGTTAATGATAAGCGAGGGCGGCGTTGCCACTTCAAATATTTACGGTGAGGACTGCGACGCGTGGGCATCACCGAGATTCAGAAATATGTATTACAACGTCATTATGAAATACCCTCAGGTGAAGCTTATAAATTATTTCAATACCTACAGAGCTGATGAAAAAGAACATTTTTATGTTCATGATAATCATAATTCCGAGGCGGTTGATAAGACATATGCAATGTATATCATAAATGAAGCTGCTTCAAGCGGTGCATACATAAGTGAATACGGCGGAAGCCCCGAGTTCGTTTATGAGCGTGCTGACAGGGGAAGTACAATCGCAGCCAAAAACGGAATTGTGAATTTCCATACGCTTGCTCATGTGCCGAAAGCTCCGTATCTTACGGTTAATTACACTCTGGACGGAGCTTGGTATCATTCCTCACAGGCGGCACCCTATACCTGCGGTCTTGATATTACGGGACTTGCGGACGGAGCACACACAATAGAAATTTCTTCTCTTGGTATGTCAAAAAAATATACATTTTATAAAAGCGGCAATGCAGTCAGGTTCGGCGGTATGCCGGAATATGCTGCGGCGTCTGAGCCGGTTTCACAAAAACCTGTAACGGAGGAAATCAAAATCAGTGTGAACGGCAGCTTTCTGACTCCCGATGTTCCGCCTGTTATAATAAATGACAGGACGCTCGTTCCGCTTCGTGCCATCTTCGAGGCTCTCGGTGCTGAGGTTAAGTGGAACGGTGACGAAAAAACAGCAGCTGCAAACGGGCGGGGGAATACCATCAGGCTCAGAATCGGCGATAATATTTTATATAAAAATAATGCGGCTGTTCAGCTTGATGTTCCCGCACAGATTGTAAATGACAGAACAATGGTTCCGGTACGCGCCATAGCGGAGGCAATGGATTGCATGGTTGACTGGATACCGGAAACCAAAACAGTTGTAATTACAGGCTGAAATTGTTAAAAAGCGAGGCTGTATTGAACCGACTCCAAAAGTCAGATCAAAAATCTAACGATTGGGAGTTCGGTTCGGTATACAGTCCCGCTTTTTTATGAAATCAGATTTTGTTCTCGTGCTTTTTTTTGAGAATCAATGAGTTTTCCTCGACGATTTTTTTCGTCAGCGGATATGCCAGCAGAAGTATCAGACCTACTGCAAGATAGCATAATGCCGGTGCTAAGGTGGCAACAGAGTAAATGTTGTTTACAACGGATTCCGACTGGACGACGGCTTCTCCGCCGGTGGATGTCTGGTACCCGATTATTTCCAGTACCCATGCTCCGAGTCCGCCTGCAAGGGCCTGACCTATTTTCCTTGAGAAGGAATATACGGCGTAAATGGTTCCGTCATCACGATAGCCTGAGTGAATCTCCTGATAATCGATTATATCCGTTATAAAAGCCCAGATCATCAGATTAAAAACGCCTGTTCCGATGTTCCCGAGCCCGACGAAAATACAAAACAGCCATGGGTTTGTAAATCTTACGGCGAACATAATAAAATACATGGCAGAAGCAAAAAGCACTGCGATGGAGGAAGCTTCTTTTTTACCGATTTTTTTGACTATCTGCTTTGAAAACGGAGCAATTATTAGGGTGGCTGCAGTATTCAGAAAGCCTGACGCCGACATGGCAGTCTTGTTTTTAAAGTAATCCATAAACAGATATGTGTTCATGCTTTGTGTAAGCAGCATAGATAAAACCAGTACAATTGCTGCGGCGATTATTGAAATAAGGCTTTTGTTATGAAGCATTGTGTCAATAGTTCTTCGTGTGCTGCCGCCTTTTGTTTTCTGCGGCTTCAGTACAATACGCTCAATGCTCAGCTTATAGCAGACAGCATAGCTGATTATGGCAAGTGCGGCAAAAATACATGCTATCGTAAAAAACCTTTCAGGTATAATAATCTGATTTCCGCTTGCGTCATAGGTGTAAACAAAAAGCGGAACGCCGACGTTTATAACCACGCTTGCAAGAGCCGCGCCGACGCTTCTGTAGGTGGAAAGCTGTCCGCGCTCCACGGGCTCTGAGGTTATGGCTGATGCCATGGAGCCGTAGGGGATATTTATACCTGTGTAGCAGATGCTTCCCCAGAATATATAGGTTATAAATATATATATAATCCGAAAAGCCATCGGAAGCCTTGCAACCCACGGTACAAAGAGCAGCAGTCCCGCTATGCTTACGGGAATACACATTCGTCTCAGCCAGGGCTTGAACCTTCCGTCTTTTGCCGGCGGAAGTGTGTCCACAAGCCGTCCCATGCCTACATCTGTAAATGCGTCAATGACCCTTGCCGTCACAAAAAGCGTTCCGACAACACCCGGACTGATACCGAGTACATTTGTATAAAAAACCATAAGGAATGAGCTTGCGAAAATAAAGAAAAAGTCATTCGCAAGGTCTCCCATCATATATCCGAATTTATCCTTTAATCCAAAGGGACGCATAGGTGCCTCCTTTCCGTCTGCTTTGCCGGTGACATTCATCAGCTTTTATATTCACGCGGCAGCGCCTCCCATCTTTCCTTGAACATGTAAGCGGCCTCCTTCGGCTGCCTGTCTCTTGTAAATATACCTTTTTTATTTCCGTCTACGCGCATAATCCCTTCGGTTGTCTGGAAATCCGCGAAGTTCCATACCTGCTCGCCCTTGACAAAGTCGTAAGCGTCAAAGACGTCAAACTGCATTTTTAAATATTCACGCTGATATTCCTCGCTCCACATAACGCTTGGCAGCTTATGAAGTCCGGGCATCGTGTCCGCTCCGAATTCGGAGAAAATAAAGGGCTTGTTAAGGTTTTTCTCCTTCCATGCATTCATTTCAGCGATAAAGTCTTCCTTTGCATCTGTTATTTCATAACCTCCCATGTGATACCAGCCGTAGTATCTGTTAAGACATATGATGTCTGCAAATTGATAGCAAAAACACTTATCGGGGGTTGAATTCATTATGAGCGCAAAGGTGCGCGGACGCTTTTGCGGGTCAAGCTCAGCTGCATAGTCAAAAATTTCTTTAAAATACGGTACTGCTGCCTCGTTTGTGGTTTCCGGCTCGTTCATAAGGCTCCATGCTATAACGCAGGCGTGGTTTTTATCCCTTTCTATAAGCTCTTTTAATGCAGCCTTATGATTTTCCTTAGTTTTGGTCTGTACCTCACTTCGTGTGAAAAATCCGGTCGTTTTCTTGCTTGACGCTTCCAGAAAGTTCATGATACTTTCAAAAAATCCTACAGCTGCAACCTCATCTATGACAAGAAAGCCCTCTCTGTCCGCCATTTGCAGTATTTCTTCACTGTACGGATAATGGGCTGTGCGGAAGGAATTTGCGCCTATCCATTTCATAAGCTCAAAATCACGTTTTATTGCTGCCGGATTATAGCCTCTGCCGTAAAGAGCTGATTCTTCATGCTTTCCGAAGCCTTTAAGGTAAACAGGCTTTCCGTTAACCAGTATATCAGTACCTTTTACCTCAATTGTTCTTATTCCCACAGCTTCTGAATATTCATCAATAATTTCTGCGCCTGATTTAAGACGTATACGGAGTGTATAAAGATACGGATTAAGCACCTCCCAGAGCTTTGCATTCTTAATTTCCAGAGTGCCTGATGCGCCGCTGCCCTCGGCAGCTGTATTGCCGTCATCGTCAAGGAGAGTTACCTCCAAATCACCGCTGCCGGCTTTAATCTCATAATCCGTAAATGCCGTGCTCCCGTCAATTCTGTGCACGAGTGAGTAGCTGCAAATTCCCTCTTTCGGTGTGGCAATAAGTCTGACAGGCCGCTGAAGTCCGGAATAATTAAAAAAGTCAAAAAACGGCTTTGACATTTTAACACCGTTTTTAAGAACCTTTGTTGTCCCGGCGGGAAGTGTTTCATAGCTCAATTCATTGTTCATGTGTACAACAATCTTGTTTTTTTCATTCCATTTAACCGCATCGTTTATATTGGCAGTAAAGGGAAGAAAACCGCCCTCGTGCTTTGTAATAAATACGCCGTTGACATAGACCTCGGCTCTGTGGGTGGCAGCGTCAAATCTGACAGCCACGTTTTTACCTTTCCATTCCTCCGGCACAATAAAATCTGTTTCATACCAGAAATCACCCGTATACTCCCTTGAATATTTGTCGGTGAAAAAATCATTGAAGCTTGCCGGTACCACCATGGGAACAGTATCCTTCAGACCGCTGTGCCAATTTTCCGAAAGACCTTTTCCCTCGGGATCGAATTTGAATTTCCAGATACCGCATATATCAAAAATCCGCCGTGTTCTGCTGACCACAGGATAAAGCATAGAAGTATTATCCATTTTATTTAATCATTCCTTTCTGAATATGCATAAGTATATGCTTTTAAGGTTATTTTGTACCGATATTTAATATAAATGTAAGGGAAATGCTGCCAGAAAAATAAAAAATCAATATTTGCAATATAAAAGACAATATTAACAATAGATAATTTTTCAAAAATATCATATAATAAAATATGAATTGGCACATGCCAAAATCTGCGGAATATGAAAGGAAGAATACTGATGGAAATGACACTGCGTTGGTACGGTTCAGCATTTGACACCGTTACATTAAAGCAAATCAGGCAGATTCCGGGAGTCGGCGGAGTAATAACTACCTTGTATGATACCGTTCCCGGCGAGGTCTGGAGCAGAGAAGCAATACGGAAAATGAAAGAGGAGGTTGCAGAGGCAGGCCTTCGCGTCAGCGGAATAGAAAGCGTAAATGTTCATGATGCAATAAAGGTGGGGTCATCTGACCGCGATGCTTATATTGAAAATTATATACAAACTCTTGAAAACCTCGGTCTTGAGGATATACACCTCGTTTGCTATAATTTTATGCCCGTTTTCGACTGGACAAGAACGGAGCTTGCAAGAAAGCGGCAGGACGGTTCAACGGTGCTTGCATATAATCAAAAGACCGTTGATGATATGGATCCGGAAAAAATGTTTGAGTCCATAGAGTCGGATATGAACGGAACCGTAATGCCGGGCTGGGAGCCTGAGCGCATGGAGCGAGTAAAAGAGCTTTTTGAGCTTTACAAGGATGTTGATGATGAAAAGCTTTTTGAAAACCTGAAATATTTTCTTGAAAAAATAATGCCCGTCTGCAATAAATATGATATAAAAATGGCAATTCATCCCGATGACCCGGCATGGAGCGTTTTCGGGCTGCCGAGGATTATCATAAATAAAAAGAATATCCTGAGAATGATGAAAATGGTTGATGACCCGCATAACGGCGTTACTTTTTGTTCGGGCTCGTATGGGACAAACCTTGAAAATGACCTTCCGGATATGATTCGCTCTCTTAAAGGAAGAATTCATTTTGCTCATGTCCGCAATCTTAAATTCAACAGCCCGACAGATTTTGAGGAGGCGGCGCATCTGTCCTCTGACGGTACATTTGATATGTATGAAATAATGAAGGCTTTGTATGATATAGGCTTTGACGGTCCGATAAGACCTGACCACGGAAGAATGATCTGGGACGAAGTTGCAATGCCGGGCTACGGATTATATGACAGGGCGCTTGGGGCGACATATTTAAACGGTCTCTGGGAGGCTATAGATAAAAATGCCCGGCGCGGACAGGAAAGGAGCGGACAATGATGAAGCTTACACGGGAGGGACTTAAGGACAGGGAAAAATGGATTGCGGCCGGCTACAGCCTGCCGGAGTTTGACAGAGAAAAGGTAATGGAGAATACGAAAAAGGCGCCGGAGTGGATACATTTCGGAGTGGGGAATATATTCAGGGCTTATCAGTGCAATCTTGCTCAGAAGCTGCTGGACTGCGGAAAATCAGACAAGGGTATAACAGCTGTAGAGGGCTATGATTATGAAATCATTGAGAAGCTGAACAGACCTTATGACGATTACAGTATTCTCGTGACCTTAAAGTCAGACGGAACTGTCGAAAAAAAAGTTGTGGGAAGTATTATGGAATCGCTTACTCTTGACAGTGAAAATGAATCGGAATTTTCAAGGCTTAAGGAGATTTTTGCGTCAGAGTCGCTCAAGATGGCTTCTTTTACAATAACGGAAAAGGGTTACAGTCTTACTGACGGAAAGGGAAGAATGCTTGATGCAGTCGCCGCAGACCTTGAAAACGGTCCTTCAAAGCCGGTGAGCTATATCGGCAAGGTGTCATCATTGCTTTATACAAGATATAAAAGTTCTGCTACACCTATCGCCATGGTAAGCATGGATAATTGCTCCCATAACGGAGACAAGCTTTCAGCAGCTGTAAAGGCATTTGCTGAGGGCTGGTGTGAAAGAGGACTTGCAGATAAAGGCTTTGCAGATTATGTCAGCAATCCGTCAAAAGTATCCTTCCCGTGGACGATGATTGATAAAATAACGCCGCGCCCCGACCCGTCGGTTTATGAAATACTCTGTGCGGACGGAGTTTCGGGACTTGAACAGACAGTAACCTCAAAAAACACATATATTGCTCCCTTTGTAAATGCAGAGGAGTGTGAATATCTTGTTATTGAAGACAGCTTCCCTAACGGAAGACCGCCTCTTGATGCGGCGGGAGTTATTTTTACAGACCGTGAAACGGTTGATAAAGTTGAAAAGATGAAGGTATGCACATGCCTTAATCCTTTGCATACAACTCTTGCTGTGTTCGGCTGTTTGCTTGGCTATAAGCTGATTTCCGAGGAAATGAAAAATAAAGCCCTTCTGAAGCTTGTAGAGGGTATAGGATTTAATGAGGGATTGCCTGTAGTGGTTGACCCGGGAATAATCAGTCCCGAAAAGTTTATTAAAGAGGTTCTTTACGTAAGAATTCCCAATCCGTTTATGCCGGATACGCCGCAGAGAATAGCAACTGATACTTCTCAGAAGCTTGCCGTCAGATTCGGTGAGACAACAAAGGCGTATATTGAAAGCGACTCGCTGAAGGTATCCTCTCTTAAGCTTATTCCTTTGGTATTTGCAGGCTGGATTCGTTATCTTATGGGGATTGACGATAAAGGCGTTCCCTTTGAACTGAGTCCAGACCCGCTTCTGCCGGGAGTGGCGGAGTATGTACGTGACATAAAGCTCGGTGACAGAGTGGACAGCAGCAAATTTGAAGCTCTTTACAAAAACAAGAAAATATTCGGAGTAGATCTTTTTGAAGCAGGTCTTGCGGAAAAGGTCACGGAATATTTTAATGAGCTTATTGCCGGTCCGGGCGCTGTTCTGAACACGATCCAAAAATATACACTGTAAAAAAACGGGCTTGCCTCATAAGTGATTTTCTTCGCTTAAATGAGGCAATGCCCTTTTTTGTTTGCGGATATCAGCGTTATTTATGATTAATCAGCGAAGCAAAGCTGACTAATTCAAACAGATTTTTCATAAATATCAAAGGTGCTGAAGAACCAAATTCAGCACCCAAAATTTGTTAATTTGAAAATGATATTTTTGTTAAATTTTCAATATCAGACTTCTTCCAAAAGGAATTTTCCCAATAAAAATATTCCGATTTTCTTTTTTTGAAAATACGTGCAGGTTCATCAGAATTATCGTAGATATGACACACATCACAAACTTCAAGCAGTTCAGGAATTAGCTTTAATGCTTTATCGTATCTACTTAGAATTTTCTCTTTGGGTACATCATGACCGCCCGATTGTGCTCTTACAAAAACTCTTGATACGTTTATATATGGATTGGCGGTCAATACATATATACAGCGTATGAAATAACCTTTTTCTTTTGCACGTTTTAAAAGCTTTAAATTACGGTCTGTAGAAAGCACCGTTTCAAAAGTAAAGCTCTCATTATTATCTATTAAAGTATTACGCTTTTCATCAGCCATAACTGCCGCTTCCATATCAGTGCAGTAATTAGCTCTTTTTATATCATCAGCATTGATATAAGGCTCAATAATATTTGCCATTTTGGTAATCGTACTTTTTCCGCTGCCGTTAGGACCTGCAAAGACAATTATTTCAGGCTTCTTCTGCATAGACTTTTCTCCCATCCGGATATTCTACATACGGAGCTTTTTTATCAAAATCATATTTTGCAACAGGCAATCCTTTAAGCTTTTTTATCTCATTTTCAATTCTTACCGCTTCTTTAAAGCGATGCGATAATTCTTCATCCGAAACCCCGCAAGTATGGTCTAATGAGTTATGATTATAATTGGTATCAGACATAAATGCCGCTCCTTTCAAATCTCTTTTTCATATTATAACAAAAAATCTGCTTCAAATCAATATATTAAGCAGATTTTCGTTATATATTCCAAATAATCTCGCAATCACTGTCTTCGCTTATCAGTATTTTATGTATCAGTATATTGCATACAGCTTTTCGTTCTTCATAATTAGCTGTTTTCCATTTTTTTGACAGACTAACAATGCTGATCATTTAGCTTTCTTCATTTTCAAGCATTTCAATCTTGGATAATATATTAGCCTTTTCTTCTGCAAGCTTTTTCGCTCGTTCATTCAAAAGATTAATCATATCTGATTCAAGAGCATCGTTCATAAGAAGATCTACAAGCTTTTCCTGCGATTTCTTTATCTCACTGATACGGTTTTTAAGAAAATTTATCTGATTTGAATTATCAGCTGATATTCTTTTGCGGCAGCATTTAAATGTGTCAATTTTTTCGGAAACAAGCTCATATACCATATCCTCTAAGCAATCAGCATATACAGGCTTTTTTGTGCCCTTGCAGGTGCGGTTATGAGATTTTCCTGTGCAGCTGAAATATCTTGTTTGAGAGCCATCCTTTCGCTTTCCACCCTTTGTAACGGTCATTGTCCTCCCACAATTTTTGCAAGCAATTTTACCGCCAAGCCAGCTTGTAGTATTTATTTGATTTTATGCAGCACAAGCCTGTACTTATATCGAACCGCATATTGGAATATTGCTTTAATACAAATATTATATCTCTGCATTACCGTCATATTCGCCGCCTTTATCAATTTCTGATTCTACGCCATAAAACAAATGACCCGAACCGTAGAAAATCGGTTCGGGTTTATAACAGGTTGCTATTGTGAATGGCAATAAAGCTATTCAGAAAACTTTGCTTGGTAGCTTGCCGGCGTATGACCTGTATATTCTTTAAAGATTTTATAAAAATAGGTATAGCTTTGATACCCTACCATGTGAAATACTTGTGATGCTTTTATATCTGTCTTTTTTAGCAATGCTTTTGATTTTTCAATTCTGAAGGCATTAAGGTCTGCATTATAATTTGAATGTGTCACTTTTTTATAATATGCAGAAAAATAAGTAGGACTTAATCCAACATGAGATGCAATATCATTGAGTGATATGCTTTTATAATAATTCTGTTCAATGTATTGACGCGTTTTTGTTATAATTGTCTCTGAATTTACAGGCAAATCTTCAAAGCGAAGTTCACTGTCGCTAATTAAATTTCCTATAGAATTATATTTTTTTTCATCCAACAGACGAACGTTTAATTTTAATATTGAAGCAGTGTTTTTGTAAAACAAAGACAAACTATCATCAAGCACATTTTGAAAGTTGTCACATTTATTTTTACAAAATACTATAAATTCCAGTTTGTCATGAGCATAGCGAGTTATGGTGAAAGAAAGCTTGTTGTTGTTTGATAAAAACATCTGCTCGATTGCCAGATAAAGCCGTTCGCGTGAATAATTCCAACGACGGAGATAATCAGTGAAATCGTCTAATATAAAAGTAAGCAGGCAACATGGAAGTGTAAAATCTATTCCCTCAAGTCCTGCGCTTATGAGCTGAGCCTGTAATTCTTCTTCAGACTGAATAATGCCCAAAAGAAGGTTGGTAAAAACTTGTTGTTTTCTGAATTTTTCCATATCCTCAGAATTGATATTAGTATCTTTTGCAGCATCAGGAATGACAGAAAGAAGAAATTCTTCAATAGAAGTGGATAGCTCTGAAAAGGAGGTTGCTTTCAATATGTAATCAGTTACATTATATTTGACTGCTGCCTTAGCGTATTCAAAATCACTATATGCAGTTAAAAAAGCAATTTTAATCTGCGGATAAGTTTTATGACATATGCGGGCAAGCTCAAGACCTGATAATTTTGGCATTTTTATATCAGTCAATATAGCATCAACGTGGTTTGTTTCAAGGTATTGCAGAGCCTTTTTGGAATCAGTAAAGGTTGCAGCAAGCTCAAAATTCATTAATTGCCAATCAAATAGTGCGACAATGCTTTCCAAAAAACAGGGTTCATCATCTATAATAATCAGTTTATACATAGGTACATCCTCCATAAAATATTGTTTTTATTTAAATCGGAGCAACGCCTCCGTCAAGCTCAATTGAAATGGAGCTGTGAACGATTGCAACCCGTACAGGGAGCGAAGCACCCATGAGGATATTGTAACACACATTCTTTTAAAAATCAATGGCATCGATTGCAAATCGTAAGATAAAGTAATAAGAACATAAAATAGAGCATATTATTTTTGCTGACTTTTTGCTATAATTTTTATAGAGATTATTATTTACAGATTGTTTACTGTTTTGAGAATTAAAAATGATTGGAGGATCTTGTATGGCAAAAAGGATACTTGCTTTTGTTATGATATGTGCTATGATGCTTTCAATTATGCAATTAGAGGGATTTGCTTCAGCTTCAGATGTATCGTATTTGATAGAAGAATTGCCTGAGGCTGCAGCTATTACCGAAAGCACAGCTGAGCTTCGGGGGGCTATTGAAGACATTGATGAAGCCCTTGCAGCCGAAAATTTAACATCGGCGGATTTCGCAGCGGAGGTATGGTCAAAGTGGGAGGCGGTAAAAGAGAAAAACGCTTATTATCAACCTGCTTACGAAATGATGGATATCAGCGGATCGGCAAATGGGACGGTTTATGCTGATTTAGGTGACTCTCTTAATGCAAATGATACAGGGTATCTTACAGTGAGCCGTTGGGGAACAGGAACCAAGTATGCACTGCGCAAACTGGTAATTGATTCTCTGACCGGAGCGGACGAAACAATTTATACGGAAACCGGTGTACCGTTTTCGTTCCCGAAAACTCAATATAAAGCGATTGGAGCAAATACAAGCAACGGTTCTTCACGCTTTGACATACCAAGTCCCAAGTCCTACAGTAATATATATTTTGCGGCAGTTGGTATAGATGTAGATGAGACATTCCAGATTCAATTGTCATATTCGGACGGTTATATGGAAAGACAATCATTTTTACTGCCGAGCGGATACACTAAGGATGGTAACTTGTCTGTACTTAGCCCCCAAAATCAAATGTTGAGGTCTGAAAATGGTGCTGCTTTTGATCACGGTTATGCTAAAATAGGAGTAAATTGGTTTTCAATCCCGGCAGATGCGAACAGAGTACTCGAGTTTATAAGCTTTATTGATGTCAGCGCCAACGCAGACTACAGGGTGCTTGCCGTAACAGGAAGTAATGCATCGCAAAAAGAACAGGATGAAATTTCCTTGTCGGAAAAAATCTATGAACCTGTAGATTTGTCGGGTGCGGCAAACTCAATTGCTTACGTTGACAGCACAAATCTTGACAAATCAAGCATGACTCTTACAAATAATGACTTATTTGATTATGCTTCATATAAGCAATATTTTGCAATATCCAAGGATGGCATTAATGCACTTGCAGGAGATGATGAACTGATACACAGCAAGCAAAATGTGCCCTACAGCTTCCCTGCAAGTCAATATAAAGCGATTGGATTAAAGGCGGGTGTAAGTGACAGTGTATCGGTAGAAGCAAATAAAACCTGCTGCGGTATCAGCTTTATTACGGCTGCCGCGGTGTGGAAGGATGCTCCTGCCATGTGCCGCATTCACTATAAGGACGGAAGCTATATTGACCAAAGCTTTACGGCAAAAGATGGCTGGGGCACA
>JAGBHE010000015.1 GCA_017935675.1 Clostridia bacterium
AAAGCCGAAGCAAAGCGCCGCCCCCAGAGCGGCATATTCCAGAAAATGAGCACCCTTTCTGACAATAACGGTAAAAAAGCGTATGCCCACATTCTCCTCGCCTGCCGTTATGGAAACAATGCTGTCGCTTAGCTGAGTGGAGCTGTCTGCATCCTGTGCGGAAAAGAAGAATATCACCGCCATAATAATAAACGCAGGGATAAACCGCAGAAGCTTTTTCATAAATATACCTCCGAAAAGTAAAGGGCATTGTGCGGACAGGAGTTTGTTTGAGATTTCAAAATACGAGACGAGAAATTTTCAGCCGATTTATTCACAGTGCACCACCCTACGTTTTTTGAATAAATAACACCTATAGTATAGCACGGTATAACGCATTATGTCAATTGCCGGCTGCTGCATTTACCGTTATTCGTGTTAATGCCGTGCTTTAGCAGTTAAATGAAAATCATACTTTATCAGTATTCATAACCGCTTACAAACTCTGAATAAATATTTATTTTTATCAAGTTAAGCTTGTTATCAATAAATTCAAGTCTGATATCAATTTTGTCATTATGCTCAAAGCTCCATACCGTTTGTTCGACGATTTTTCCACAGCGAAACTTTTTTAGCTGTCCGCAAGTCCTATTTCTGTCAATAGCCTCGGATTTTTCATTATCAAAGCTGAATAGCTCCGTTAATGAAAAATGACTGTACGATTCTGAATTACAGGTAACGTTCTGTTTCAATAAAAATCCATACTTTTCCAAAGTGCCGCCACATTCGGAAATATCCATACCCACACTCAGTCCGCACAAGGAATACTTTTCTGACAGCAGTGTCATTCCTACAAGCCTGATTGCAGAAATGTCATCAGGATAACCTGAAAATTTCACCTCCCACCCCTCGCAACAATAATCTGTACTATTGTAATTATCTCTCCGCTCAATACGGTATTCCGAAACAAAAGGTGAATCCCATAATTTGGATTTGTAATATGACAACAGTCTGAATGGAAGCCTGCTGTTCTTGTTAATTAAAGCTATTTTCTTTTCCTTATCATTAAGAAAAAGCCCGTACGCAAACAATGCATTTTGCAGATTTACATCTGTGTCAAAAAGGAAATCAAAAATAGTACATCTAACATTATACCAAATCATTTTGCATTACACCTTTATTCCACATCATTTTTCTTTAACTATAATTATACTCGCCATCTGTGTAAAAATCTTCACATCAAAGCATTTTATGAGAAAAATTTACTGTATTCGGAGTATCTGCCACACAATAACCCCCTTAGCACAGTCCCGAAGCTTTTTTCGGATATCTGACCTAAGGGGGTATCTAAACGATTTGCAAGTTATAAAAACACTGCTTTTTACCTTGAAGTATTTCTGCTTCTTCTGCAGTGATGCTCGGATTTGTCAACGTACATCTTATCGTCCGCCGCCTTTATGATAGTGTCGATCTTTGTGTTTTCGTCAAGCTTGTCCCAATGGATACCGAAGCTCGCTTCAACCTTGTAAGGCTTGCCCGAGGAAGCGTTAAAGCTCTCCATAAATGCTTTTATCCTGTCCACCAGCACATTGCCGCAGGCTTCGGGGTCGCAGCCGCATATGCTTGCAACGGTAAACTCATCGCCGCCGAAGCGTGAGCATACCTCGTGCTCGCCCCATATGGAAAT
>JAGBHE010000016.1 GCA_017935675.1 Clostridia bacterium
TCTCAGAAAAAATCCACATCGGGAAGGAGCGGGGGTACGTCCCCTGCTTACTCCTCCGCAAACCCGGAGCGGAATATTGCAAGCGTTCTGAAAAGAAACGAAACACCTCTTTCGGAGCGCTCCGGGCGGAGTGTAAGCACCCTTGACGCAAGAACCGCGGAGCGAATGCGGCAGAACAATGAGGAAAAGGGAAGAAGTGTTTTAAATCGGTCTGTAGGCACGGCGGAGCGTACAAGAGGCGGATATCTTCGGGACGCGACCGGTATTTCCGACAGTGAATATTACGCCAATGTTGGAAGATACGGGATTAAGGGTGCCAATGATAAGCTGCAGGAGCAGCTTAATAAAACGGGTGAGATTGTGCGCCGAAACCGCGACCCGGACTACAGAGCTGAGCAGCAGCATATTCACAGGATTTCCAACGCGGGAGGAAATGAATGGGAGGAATACAAGGCTGAGAGATGGTCAAAGACCGCGTCTGACGAGGAAAAAAGCCAGTACATTATCGATACATATCATCTGAGAAACGACAAGGAGGCTCTGAATGAATACTACAGAACCCTTAACGAAAAGGGAATTGAGGAGGCGGCGCAGTTTGCTTTCGGGCGCTCCGGGTATAAAAAACCTGAGGAATATATAAACAGCGGAATAACCGGGATTCGGTCTGACCGTGACTTTCAGTGGGAGCTTGAAAAACGGGATATGAGCTTAAGAGACAGGCGATATTATGATAAGCAGGACAGAATTTATCAGAAGTATTTTGATATGATGAAGGCTGACCCGGAGGCGGAAAGTAAGATTAATGCGGGGATGAATCATGTGAACAGAGAGCTCTCAAAAGAACAAACTGAGGACGCAAGGGCTATAATTAGCGGCGGTGAGAGAGGAAAAGTTCATTATGAGCATGTGACAGATGAAGAAAAACGCATCTGGGCGTATATATCGCAGATTTCAAAGGATGATGAAAAGACGTTCCTGGACAGTATGGAATACAAGCTTCGCGAAAGGGATCGGGAGGACAGTGAAAAATTGATTGCCGAAATTGCAAGAGAGTATCCGATTCTTGCAGGGGCCGGCGATGTTTTCGGCACAGCTTTTGTAAGACCTGCGACGGCAGCTGAAGCTCTCGTAAATACCGTAGGTCAGACTGTAAAGGAAGCAAATGGCGGGGAATATATCCCTTCAAGAGCTCTTGCAAATAAGAATACAGGGGAAATAAACCTGAATGCCTTAAATGCGGCGGTCTTGGACAATATTGACAATGAAACACTTAAATTCGCGTACAGCACCGGCTCAAGTATTTTACAAAATGCTGTGGGTGCTGTGATATTTCAGAATTTTTATCCGGCTGTTATGGCGACTACTGCTGCCGGAAGCTCAACACATGAAGGCCTTGAAAGAGGTCTTGACAAACGCTTAGCGCTTCTGGAGGGCTCGATTGACGGCGGTATTGAATATTTTACGGAGAAATTGGGCTATGACAGATTATCGGGGATTTTGAGTAATCCTCTTTCAAAAGTGTCACAGTCGCGAATAAAGGATATTGGGGTTGCTTTCTTTAAATACGGCTTGCCGGAGGGCTTGGAGGAACTTACCTCGTATTATCTTCAGGATGTTACGGATAGGATTATTGCCGGGGATTTATCGACCTTTAATCTGACGATTAAAAAGTATATGAATGAGGACGGATTAAGCCATGATGATGCATACAAAGCCGCTGTGTTTGATTGTTATGTCAAAGAGCCGCTCATAAGCGCCGCCTCCGGATATATTTCGGGCGGTTTTATGGGTGCGGGTGCTTCACAGATAAGCACGTTGCGCTACGGGCGCAGTCTGATTGAAAACAATATCGGTGACGGTATGCTTACAAAAGCGCTTAAGCAGGACAAGAGCAGTGAAACCTACAAGGCTGCCGAAAAGATTTTGAATGGGCTTAAGAGCGGTGAGCGTGTTTCCACATATGACTACGGCAAGCTTTACAGCGCAATGGCACAGGAGAAAGTGACCTTAAGCGAAAAGGAAGTTGAAAAGTCACTTAAGGGGCCGAAATATATATACAAGAAAAAAGGCGGCGGTGTTGCCGGGACTGTTGCGGCAGGCAGGATTTCCGGAGTTAAATACAAGTTCCTTGATACGCTCGGAAAAGCAAGGGGGATTAATTTTGTTATAAGCGACTACATAGGTAAGGAAACGCCCGACGAATATGTGATTGACGCGGCAAATGGACTTGTAAGCTCCAAGGACCCGAACACGATATTCCTTTCAGCAAACAGCGAACGGCCTATTCTTGGCGTTGCAAAGCATGAGCTTGTGCATTTATTCAGTAAGACAAAGGCGGGGCAGGCTTATATACGGAATATCACAGAGAATATGAAAAAAGCCGACAGTGAAGCGTTTGAAGCTGAGGTTCAAAAGAAGATAAAAACCTATGCGGAATACGGTGAAAGCATATCAAGGGCAAAGGCTGAGGAGGAGGTTGCAGCGGACGCCGCTTATAAAATGCTCGGCAAGTTTTCCGAGGTTTTAAAGCTTGCAAAGGAACACCCGCGTCTTGCGGAAAAGATTTATGCAAAGCTCGTAGACCTTGTCGGAACCATTGACGGCAGTTACAAGGCTGCCGGGAATATCGCTGAAGGTATTGTAGATAAAATGACGGAGCAGGAGCTTTCGGAGAGTAAACAGATGTTTGCGGCGGTGCTGGGAGAGACGGCAAGACCGGCAATGGGTGAAAGCTACTCCATGAAAAACGAAGAAGGCGTATCTGATGGTACAGAATACAGCTATTCATTAAAAGAGCCGCCGCTAAGTATTAATGATATGACTGATTCGGAGATTGAAGAGCTTGAACTGCAAAGCCGGGGGAAGGCTTACGGAAGCAAGCAGGGTGCACGTGGGCTGAGTGATGCCGAAGTGCGGAGAAGCAAGCTTGCTGAGCAGGAGGACATTGACACCGATTACCTCAGACGTGAGAATAATACGCTCAGAATTATGCTTGACAGGCTTTCGCGGAGCGTCAGAAATGTTACCGAAGGCAGGCTTCAGATGGACAGTAAAACACTTGTAAATGCAATTAACGGCATAATCAAAGAAAACGGTTCAATGGTTAAGTCTAAAACTGTTGCGCCCCTTGTAGCACAGGCGTATTCTTACATACAGGAAATTGCTACGAACGGGAAATTAAGCGAAGCGGACAGGAACAAACTCGGTGACAGGGCGGACAAATTGCTTACAAAAGCGGCAAAAAGAATTGTTGACGGCTATCAAACCTACGATTATACAGCTTTTAACGAGACTAAGGAAATGCGGAATTTTATCCGCGGTACAACAATAAAAATACCGGACGGATTTGACCAAGCGAGCGATTTCCGGAAAACGAATCAGGGGCGCATTAGGCTTAGTAACAAGAAGGGAACCGCTGTTGACACATTTTACAGGGAACTGTCCGAACTGTATCCGGATTTTTTTAATGATTCTGTTATTATTAATCAGGAGGATCAGCTGCGGCATATTGCAAGCGTGCTTGACAGTCTGCGGCCGACGCCGACAGGTCTTTCAACGGCTGAGTATGAAGACGCTGTAAAGGATGTTGCCGTTCAGCTTTCGGCAAAGTTTGTTGATGTTGTTTACGACACAAAAGCACGTATCGATATTATTTCTCAAATCGAAGCCGAGACAAGAGAAAAATTCAGAAGCTTTTACGAAAATTCCGTAAAAAAGGAGCGTGAGCGATTTGCCGAGAAGCGTAAGAGGCTTGACAGCTTTTACAGGGAAAAAAATGAAGCGATAAAAGAAAAAGCACGCGAGAGAAAGGAGCGCTCCGAAACCCTTGACAAACTGCAGGCATTGCTTAAGCGTGTGCGCAATCTCAAGACCACGGACCCGGAGGCGAGGGGACATCTTAACGCTGCGCTTGCCGAGGTGGCATATCTTTATTCCGGCGCAAAAGGGCGGCCGAGAGTTATGAGCGAAGAAACTCTGAGGGATATATTCGGGGACGATTATAAAAATGTGCTTGAAAACATGTCTGAAGATGAAAAGCTTGAGCATGCCATGAAAGAGCTTGAGGGCGGAAAGCAGTTTATCAGCATTGACGCAATCCGGAGATATTATTATGATGTTGCGGTAAAAGACCCGAATCACGTCCGGAATAATTTCCTCGAACGGAAGTTTGAGGCGGCGCAGCTGACCGGTATAAATGAGCTTACGGTTGAAGATGCAAGGGAAATCATTGAAATGCTTACTGCCATCGAAACGGAAGTGCAGAATGCCAACAAGCTTTTGGACAGCAAGGTTAAAACATCTGTTTCCGTTGCGGCGCATGAAACGATTAATCAGCTTAAAAAGGTCAAAGGCAGCAAAGGAAAAGGAACTATAAGCAATTTTATAACGGGGCATCTTACACCCATAAGCGCCTTAAGAAAGTTTGTGGGGTATCTGAAAGACAGCAAATTTGTGAAGCTTGCACAAGAGGTTTCGGACGGTGAGCGCACCAAGGATAAGGTCATTCAAAGGAGCATGGAGCTTTTTGATGATTTTATTTCAAAAAAAGAAAATAAAAAATTTTTGGAGTCTTTGGATGATGTTATTGAAATTGCTGACGGTGTTAAGATAACAAAGGGCATGAAACTGTCTCTTTGCCTTTATGCGCGGAATAAAGCAAGTGCTGAGCATATACACGGCGGCGGTATTACAATTCCGGATATTGATTTGCTCAAAAAGGGTGATAAATCCGCGGCGTACAAAAAAGGAAGAACGGTACAACTTACTCAGGAAATGCAGATGAGGCTTGCCTCTTCGCTGACCGAGCAGGAAAAGGCTCTTCTTGACAATATAGACAAGGTCATGAACTATATAGCAAATGGGATTAACAAAGTGTCTCTTGAGCTTTACGGCGTTGAAACTGCGACTGTTAAAAATTACTTTCCTATCCTTACCGATAAGGCATTTATCGGAAAAGATGTTGACGCTTTTGAACAGGTTGGCGGAGTTGAAAACGCAGGGTTTATGAAGGAAAGGCGGCCGGGAGCTTATACTCCTATCGTTCTTGACAATTGTTTGTCCGTGACAATGTCACATATAAATGCGGCGGCTAAAGTGATAGGATTATCAATTCCTATGCGTAATTTTAAAATGGTTTACAACTCAGTGTCTTATGCGCCTGTATTTGACTTTGAGGGCGGTGTCAGGGATACATCATATGATTCGCTGAAAAAAGGTCTTGAAAAAGCGTGGGGGAATGAGGCTGTAAATTACATTGACAATTTTATAAATGATATTGAACGCGGGCGGAGAGAGGACAGAGATTATTCAAAATTCCTCGACAAACGTTTTTCAGCACTTGCAAGGTCGGCGCTGCTTGTGAATTTGAGTGTTGTGATGAAACAGGCTGCTGCTTACCCCATTGCCGCCGCGGAACTTGGCGGTATGCCACTTATCAAAGGAGCATTTCACCATGTAACCGCTGAAGACCGAGCGCTTTATGATTCGCTCACTCCCGTGATATGGAAACGAAAACAAGGTTATGGTATGGCTGACTTTTCGGACTATGCAAACGGGGCAAGCTTAGAACAGAGGCTTCCGGCGTTGTTTGGTTGGATTCAGAAAAGCGACGTCTGGACTGCGTACAGGATTTGCAAGGCTTGTGAAATGTATGTTAATTCGAATTTTGATTATCAAAAAGGGTCAAAGGAGTGGAATGAAAAATTAGCGGAAACGATAAACAGAACTATTGAGCGCACACAGCAGGGGTCAAATATATCACAAAAGGCGGCGGTGCTTCGCAGCCCGAATTCGCTTGTTCATGCGCTTAACATGTTTAAGACGCAAACATATCTGCAATTTGATTTGATATATGACGCTATCGGGGAATTTAATGCGTACAAGAAATATGTCAAGGACGGCAGTGTTACGAAAGAGGATATGTCAAAATCATCTCGCAAGGTTGCAAATGTTTTATCGGCTTACCTTGCTTCAGAAGTTGTCATGAACGTTGCAACGGCCATATGGCGGTCGTTTGCGTACGACAAAAAAGAGTGGGAGGACGAAGACGGAAAATTTTCGGTTGAAAAGCTTCTGAAGTTTTTTGGTAAAAATTTTGCCATGGACAGTCTTGGAATGCTTATGTACGGAAATGAAATATCTGATGTGATTTTTTCGATATTAAGTGATGAAAAATATTACGGTATTGATGTGTCGCCTTTAGCACTTATTTCCGACGCGGCGGATTCCTTTGTTAAGGTTGCCGGCAAGTATAAAAATATTCTTGACGCCGGAAAAGAGGGTAAGTATTATACTTGGAAAGACCTTATCAAGCCCACAGCTGACTTTGCGGAGGATTTCGCGGCGCTGTTTGGATTCCCGGCAGGTCCTATGAAAAGACTTGCGGGCGGAATATACAGAAATGCATTTGATATTCTTGCAAAAACTCCGCTTGCTGAGGAAAGCGAAGATGTCAGACGCGCTATTGAAAGCGTGTTTGAAGCTCCTGCCGATTACTTTGGCAAAGACAAAAAGGCTGCTTCCGAAAATTACAAGAACCTTAAGAACTTTGACAACGCTGATGATTACAAAAAATATTCCAAGGCGAGCGGCGTGATTGATGACTTTAAGAAATATATAGTAAACGACCCGTCATGCCGGGAGGATGTTGAAAAGTATATGATTCAATACGCTGATTTTGTGTCTAATTATGAGCTGCCGTCTGATGTTAAGGCGGAGGCGGAAAGGCTTTACAAAGCGCTTATGGATGCGGGTCATCAGGATGTCGCTGAAAAAGCTGTGCCGTACACTACAGCTACATCAGAGATAAGCTTTAAATATGGCGGTGAGACATTTAAGCATTTACTTAATTATAAAGACTACAACAACTATGTGAGAGGGCTCTACAAGGTAAATGAGGACGCGTACCGCGAGCTTATGCAGGATGAGACGTACAAGGCGCAGGACCCTATCACTCAGCTCAAAATGCTTGACAAGCTCAGAACCGAGAAAACGCGTGTTTACGAGGCTGAGAAATTTGATGAGCTTGTCGGATTTACGGCGGAGCAGAGAGAGGCAGAGGAAAGGGCGCTTTATAATAACGCTGCTAACTTTAAAGGACTTCCGGGGAAGGATTATATTAAAATTCAGGGTTATCAATTTGAGGTTACTCCACAAACCAAGAAAAAATATGATGATTTTATTGACTGGTTTGACGGATTTGTTAAAAAAGCGTTGGAATCGGGCGCAAGTCTGAATGACATACCGGGATTTGAAAAGGTTTATTTTAAAGATGATAACGGTAAAAAGATCTACATAAACCACCCATACAATCAGTACAACAAGACTTACCAGAAAAAGATTGACGAGAAAATAAAAGCTGTAGCGAAAAAGAGCTTTGAGAATCCCGTAACTGACGAACAGGAGAAGCTACTTAGAGAAATAATGTATGGAACGGGCTATGTTTATGCAAAAGACGATAACATTATGCAAAATGTTGCGAACGGTGATTACACCAAAAACGCATGGCAGCGGAGGAATGTGGCTGATATCAGCGCGGCGGCAAAGGCACAGGTTGAGGCGGAGCAGAAGAAACAGAAAAAGTCCGGAGGCGCAAAGGCGGTCGAGATTGCTCAGCAATACAAAGGCGTGGATTATAAATGGGGCGGCACAACTCCGAGTGGTTTCGACTGCTCAGGGCTTATGTGGTATGTATATGATCAACTTGGAATTAAAATCGACCGACAGGCGAGAGCGCAGTTTAAAAATAACGGAACACCGGTTAATAAAGACGAGCTTCAGCCGGGCGACTTGGTGTTCTTTACCGGGTATACAAATGACCCTGATAAACCCGGTCATGTTGGTATGTATATCGGCAACGGAGAATTTATTCATGCGCCGAGTAGCGGTGATGTTGTTAAAGTCAGCAAGCTATCCGGAAGGAAGGATTATGTCGGGGCAAGGAGGATTATAAATGAATAGATAATTTCAAAATCAGGGCGGATATTCTTGCCCTGATTTTGAATTTTTCGGGGATTTTTCGGGGATTAAAAAAAACAACCGCATAGGTATGCGGTTGTTTTGACATGTGGAGGAAAGGATGGGATTCGAACCCACGGAGGCTATTAACCTCACAGCATTTCCAATGCTGCGTCTTCAACCACTCGGCCACCTCTCCAAAAGTGCTTATTCATTTTACCATACGGGGAGTGGTTTGTCAATACTTTTTTTCGCTTTTTTCTTTTTTTGTTGATATTAACGGTTTTGCGGCAGCATGTCAGCTTTTTTCGGCGGCATACTGTCTTATGATTTCAAGAAAAATTTCACCGTATTTATCATATTTAACCTTGCCGACTCCCGATACCTCAAGCATTTCTTCCTTATCCGCCGGCATTCTGCGGCACATGTCCGCCAGGGCGGCGTCTGTGAAAATAATATAAGCCGGAACCTTGTTTTTTGCGGCAAGCTCGGTTCTTTTCTTTTTGAGCAATGCAAAAAGGGTGTTGCTCAAAGGTGCGTCAGCGGCTTTTTTCTCAGTCTTTTTCTGCGGCGGTGCAATTGATTTCATAATGAGCGGCTCAGTTCTTGATATAAGAGACTTTGCCGATTGCGACGGATAAATTACGCGGTATTCGTCATCTGAGGCAGTAATATATCCATGCATCAGCATAAAGTTAATCCGCTCATGTATTTTTGCTGTTGAAAGCTCGGAAAGCTTTCCGTAGCTGTCCAGCTTATCAAAGCCCATGCTTTTTATCCGCGCGTTGGCGCTGCCGTGAAGAATGCTGCAAATCAAGACGGCGCCGTAGCTGCGGCGGAGGGAATAGATGCAGTGCAGGATTGTTTTACAGTCCTCAAGCACATCAGTTTCCTCAAAGCTGCCTTTGCAGTTCCCGCAGTTGTCGCAGAAATCAATGCTTGAATCGCCGAAATATCTAAGTATGCTGCCGCGCAGGCAATTTGTCGTATGACAGTAAAAGGTCATCTGCTTCAGCCGTTCAAGCTCCTTTTCACGAACCTCCGCGCGCTGGGCGGGAGACAGCTGAGTATCCTTGTCTCCTGCGTCGATAAGCATTTGATTTGTTCTTACATCTCCCGGCGCGTAAAGAAGTATGCATTCTGCCGGAGTTCCGTCACGTCCGGCTCTGCCTGCCTCCTGATAGTAGCTTTCAAGGTTTTTCGGCATGTTGTAATGTACTACAAAATTAACGTTGCTTTTATCAATCCCCATCCCAAAAGCGTTGGTTGCTACCATAACACTGCATCTGTCATAAAGAAAATCCTCCTGATTTTTAGTCCGCTCGCTTTCGTCAAGGCCGGCGTGATAACGAGTTGCCTGTATTCCGTCCTTTATCAGTCTGTCTGAGACTGTTTCGACATTTTTCCTTGTCAGGCAGTAAACAATACCGCTTTCGCCTTTTTTTGAAAAAAGATATCTTTTAAGCTCCGCATATTTATCTGCCGGATGGCGTACCTCAAAATAAAGGTTTTCCCTGTTGAAGCCCGTTGTAATCCTGAACGGATTTTTAAGTTTCAGAATTTCGCATATATCGTTGCTTACCTCGCGCGTTGCCGTAGCGGTAAACGCTGAAATCACGGGGCGTTTGTTAAGGCAGCCGAGAAAATCGCATATTTTAAGATAGCTCGGTCTGAAATCCTGCCCCCACTGTGAAATGCAATGTGCTTCATCTACGGTCAGCATAGAAATATCAGCATCTTTTGCGAATGCGGTAAACTCCGCAGTGTCAAGACGCTCGGGCGCTGCATAAATGATTTTATATTTGCCCCGGCGCGCAAATTCAAGAGCCTTTCTCATCTGATTATATGTAAGAGATGAATTTATATACGCAGCCGGAACGCCTGCGTCAATAAGCGAGCGCACCTGATCCTGCATAAGCGATATAAGAGGGGATACCACAATCGTAATCCCGGGCATGCACAGTGCGGGTACTTGATAGCACAGGGATTTCCCGGCGCCGGTAGGCATAATTCCCAAGGCGTCTCTGCCATTTAATATTTCATCTATAAGCTCCTCCTGGCCGCGGCGGAAAGAGTCGTAGCCGAAGTATTGCTTCAGCGCTTCGTGTTTGTTCATTTCAGAAATTTATCCTTTCAAAACCGTAATTTGTTCTGTTCATGCCCCTGTTTTTGACGGCGGCATGCAATTATGTAATATATTATATAATATATTTTTTGATATTTCAAGTATATTCACCAAATTTAAGCAATAATATTGAAAAAAATAATTGAATGTGGTACAATATAAAGATAATTAAAGTTTTTTTAAAACGGACATAAAATCCGGTGTGAGGTATGTGCCGCATTGCGCGGCGGAAGTGGAGCGGTTTATGAAGATTTCCGAACAGGCGGTAAAGAAAATATGCTCGCCTGCAATATATAAGCGGGGAATTGATTATTTCAATCAGGGACGCGTTCATATTAAAACGAGGGACGCCGATGGCTTTACGGCTGTGGTAGACGGTGAACGGCTGTATAATGTAAGCGTGAAGTTTTCGGAGGACGGAGGTATAAAGGATTTTTTCTGTACCTGTCCTTATTACGATACTATGGGCGCCGTGTGCAAGCACATAGCCGCAGCTGTTGAGGAGCGGCGGCGTGAGATGGCGGGAGATACATCTGCGGAGGACGGAAATGAAAAAATCGCGGAGCTTTTTATTTCCGAATTCAGAAAAACAGGGGCGGCGCGCATACCGCTGAATATGAGCTTTGAGGTATCCTTCAGACCTGTCGGCAGGCTTGAAATGCGCTGTGTGGTTTTAATATATATTTCCGGAAAATACATTGACAATCCCGAGGAATTTCTTGAAAGCTTTGCAAATCACCGCCCGTACCGTCTCGGCAGAAAAACAGATTATCATCCGGATGAATATACGTTCGGGGAGACGGAGGAAAAAATTCTCTCAATTCTTGCCGAAAGCTATGAAAGCCGCGCGGTGTCAGGCAGCTATATTAAATCGCCGGGAAGCGTGGCAGTGGGTGAAGTGGGAATTAAAAGACTTATGCCGCTGCTCCCGGAGGTTGATTATGAAATTGTGATAGATAGGATGAAACTGGGAAGGGTGCCGGTAACATCGGGAAATCCGGAGGTTCTTATAGACATATCTGCCGTTTTCGGAGAAATAACGCTGCATGCTCCGAACTACGGTCTTTGTCTCGTTCCGGACGCCGGGGTGTTTTATTATGAAAATGTTATTTATCTTACCGCCGGGGGCTGGAGAGAAAGGTTTTTGCCGATATACAGGGCTTTGGCTGCCGATTGCAGATCACAGATTGTTTTCCGCGGAGAAAATGCACTGAGCTTTGCGGCGTTTGTGCTTCCAAGGCTTGAAAATGAGCCCGGAGTTGTTATGGACGGGCTTGATGAATATGTTATTAAAGAGAAGCCTTTCTTTACCGTGTTTACCGACTGCGTCGGCAGAGGACTGAGATGCAAGATAAAGGCTGATTACGGGGTGGTGTCATTTTTCCTTCCCGACAACGGAACGGATGCGCGCTATATTGTTGTCAGAGATACGGAGACTGAAAATAAGGTTTTGTCATTTTTTGAAGGCTTCCGGTATAAAAAGGGATTTTATGAAACCGAGGAGGATGAGGTTGTTTTTGATTTCCTGACAAAGCGGATGGCGGAAATCAAAAAGCTTTGCACTGTTGTGGAGTCAGATTTGTTCTCGGCGATAAAAATTAAAAAAAGTGTTCCCGTGTCTGCCGATATAAACTATGATACAGGGTTGAAACTTCTTGAAGCGGCGCCGCTCGCCGAGCTGTCTGCCGATGAAATTCAAAGCATACTGTCTGCGGTAAGGCTTAAAAAAAGCTTTTACAGAACGCGCAGCGGAGATTTTTTTGATATAGCTGCTGTTTCCGATGAAATGCTATTTTTTGAAAGGCTTTTTTCCGGAAACGGCGCAGGCTTTGAAACGAGAAAAATTCCGGAATACAACATGCTTTATCTATGTGCGGCAGCTGCCGATAAAAGCAGAAAAATCCACTGTTCAGAGGAGCTTACGGAATATATTGATAATGTAAGAAGTATAAAGGCAAGGATTCCGGAGCACCTCTGTGAAACCCTCAGGGATTACCAGAAAACGGGCATTGACTGGCTTAAGCAGATATCCGCTCTCGGCTTCGGAGGAATACTTGCCGATGATATGGGACTCGGAAAAACCGTACAGATACTTTCATTCCTATATGCCGAAAAAAGAACTGAGCCGGTACTGATTGTCACACCTGCCGCACTTACTTATAACTGGCTTCATGAATTTAAAAAATTTATCCCTGACGCATCTGTCATGCTTATTGACGGAAGCCGTGATGAGAGGAAAGAGAAAATAGAACATATAAAGGACTGTGAATTTATCATAGTGTCTTATCCTCTTTTGAGACGTGATATTTCAAGCTACAGGGAAATTGAATTTTCCTTCTGTGTACTTGATGAGGCACAGGCAATTAAAAATCCTCAGACAATGAACGCGTGCTCTGTAAAGAAAATACATGCGCACAGGCGGTTTGCGCTTACGGGAACGCCTATAGAAAATTCCCTTAAGGAGCTTTGGTCAATTTTTGATTTTCTGATGCCGGGTTATCTCGGCTCATATGATAATTTCAGAAGCGCATACGAGCTTCCGATTGTTCACGGCGGCAGCACTGCCGTTATGAACGAGCTGCGCGCCAAGATAAGGCCGTTTTTGCTGCGGCGCATGAAAAGCGATGTTTTATCCGAGCTCCCCGAAAAGGTTGAGGAGGTTCTGTACGCTAAAATGACCGAGGACCAGGAAAAAATGTATACCGCATACAGGGAAATAGCAAAAAACAGAGCCCTTGCAATACTTGCAGGAGAGGGAAAGGCAAATATAGAAATGCTTACACTCATCCTGAGGCTTCGGCAGATAAGCTGTCATCCGTCTCTTTTTGACCTTTCGTATAAAAAGGGCAGCGGAAAGCTTGATGTTTTATATGAGCTCCTGGAGTCGGCGCGCTCTTCAGGGCATAGGGTGCTGATATTTTCACAGTTTACCAGTATGCTGAGCATAATATCCGCGGGGCTGAAGGAGCGGAATGCGGAGTATTTTTATATCGACGGTTCAACCCCGCCCAGAAGAAGGCTTGAGCTGTGCGACCGCTTTAACAGCGGTGAGCGCGAGATTTTTCTCATTTCGCTGAAGGCAGGCGGCACAGGTCTAAATCTTACCGGTGCAGATACTGTGATTCATTACGATCCCTGGTGGAATCCCGCGGTTACGGACCAGGCATCGGACAGGGCTTACAGAATAGGTCAGGATAAATCGGTGCATGTTATAAGAATGGCATGTGAGAATACAATAGAGGCGAAAATTATTGAGCTTCAGGAGAAAAAACGGTCCCTTGCGGAGGAGGTTATCAATATAAACAGCAGCTCTCTCAGCTCTTTGTCGACTGATGAGATACTTTCGCTTTTTGAGTAGCTTCGGGGCGGATTTTGCAAGGCGGAATGCATTGTTTTACCAAAAGGCGGTATGCTTTCCATATAAGAAAGATAAAAAAACTACAAACTTGTTTTTTGGTACTTGACTTTATTTCCGATATATGCTAAACTAATAAAATGATGATTCTGTGCTTTGATTTCAATCAGGCAATTGTCAATTAACTTTTTAAGGAGATGGCATTATGATGGAACAGGCAATGAACATTACGACAAATTTACGTGCAATTGAGGCTATAAAGGGTGAGGTACTCCAAGAGGTTGCAAAGCTCTACGGCCGACTTGCCGATTTTGAAGACACAAATTTATATGAAAACGTTTCGAGCAGCATAGCAACGATAATTGCTATGGATTACATCCTTGCGAGAAGAATGGGGTTGACCTTTGAGAGCATTGACGATAAAATCGTTGAGCTGACATCAATCGCGGAGGAAAACGATCATGAGCTTGAGCAGGCCTTTGGTGACATGTCTGAGCTTCGGACATTTGTCAGCGGACGTGTGCATCGGTAAACGGAAATGAACAAAATGAGGAAAAAGCCGCTTTTCCGATGCCTTAGGAGGAGCTATGAAAAAAAATTACGGTAGGACAATAAGACTACTTCTCTGTCTTGCTTTTCTCGGAGGAATACTTCTTGCGGCAGCAGGTGTTTATTCTGTGATTGTGGATAAGCTTCCGGCTGCGGCAGGTGAGATTATCCTCGGAGCTGCTATAATAATTCAGTCTGTTGTAGTATACGCAAAGCGCGAAAAGGAAGAAAAGGAATACATGAACATCCTCACCGGTAATCAGCAGATTACCTCGGGAAATGTTCTTCGTTTTTTTCCTATGCCCATATGTGTGCTTCATATAGCGGGAGATATAGTATGGTTCAATGAAAAAATGAGCGACATGCTGAAAATAAATGACCTTTACGGCGTAAAGCTTGAAAAGGTTATGCCGTCGATTAAGTGGGGCTCGGTTATAAAATCCGGTAAAATTGACCGGACAGCAGAGCACAACGGACGTCAGTATCATGTTTTCGGCAGGATAATCACAGCCTCCGAGAGGGAGGAGGACGACAAGGAAAAATATACGGTGTATCTTTACTTTGTCGATAAAACTCAGGAGGTTGAAATCACAAGAAAGTATCTTGAGGAGCGGTATGATGTTGCGCTTATAAGCATCGACAATTATGACTACGTTCTTCAGAAAACAGACGATTCGGACGGACAGGATATCCTTTACAAAATAAGCCAGTTTACAGGTGCATGGGTAAAGGAATCGGGAGGAATTCTTAAAAAAACCGACAGGGACAAGTATTTTGTGCTTTTTGAGCATAAATATCTGGATATGTATATCGAAAAGCGCTTTGATTTGCTGGGAAAGGTGCGCGAGCTGAGCGAGCAGGTAAATATTCCGTTCAGCATAACTCTCGGAATAGGTACGGGAGGAAGCATTACGGAGAATGAGGCGGGTGCCAGAACGGCGCTTGACCTTGCAATCGGCCGCGGCGGAGATATGGTGGCGGTTAAGGAACCGACTCAATACAGGTTTTATGCCAGCAAAATGAGGGAATATGACAAGAGTACAAAAGCTAAGGCACGTGCGGGAGCGCTTGCTATAAAAAGCTTTATAAAAAGTGTTGAACGCGTGGTTATCATCGGTCACAGCGGAGCGGATTTTGACTGCTTCGGCGCGGCAATGGGACTTCAGCGGGCTGTTCGGTGTCTTGGTAAAAAACCTTATATTGTGTGTGATAATATGGCGGCTGTTGAAAAGCTCTATAAACGAGTCAGAGAGGTGTCGGATTATGAGGGCATGCTTATTCCGAAGGACAGAGCGCTTGAGCTTACGGACCATCAGACGCTTCTGATCATAGTCGATACACACAGACCGTCGCTTTTGCCGGATCCGGAGCTGCTTACAAGAACCGATAAAATCGTTCTTATAGACCATCATCGGCGTTCGACAGATTTTATAAGCCCGCTTTCACTGACACACCATGAGCCATATGCTTCGTCAACCTGTGAAATGGTGACGGAACTGCTTCAATACATGAATGTGGGAGATTATCTTACAAGCCTTGAGGTACAGTGCCTTTACATGGGAATACTTATGGATACAAAGAACTTTATTGTCAAAACAGGCGTGCGAACCTTTGAGGCGGCATCGTATCTGCGCCGGCACGGGCTTGATACCGTGGCTGTCAAGCATATGTTTGCGGTTGATAAGGACGAATACGATGAACGAGCGGAAATTGTTATGTCAATGGAAAGGGTTTTTGACAATATCGGAATATCTGTTTGCCGGGAGCAGTACGCAAATGTCCGTGTTATCGCTTCACAGGCAGCTGACGATATGATGAATATAGATAACATTGAGGCATCGTTTGTCATATATCCGCTGGATAATGTCGTTTGCATAAGCGGAAGATCTCTTGGAGATATAAATGTACAGGAAATACTCGAGCAGCTTGGGGGAGGCGGTCACAGTACCGTTGCCGGTGCGCAGCTGAGAAATAAATCCTTTGACGATGTCAGGGAGGAACTGATCAGAGCTGTCGGCGTTTACCTTGCCGGCGCTGAGGAAAGGGGAAATAAAGAATGAAGGTTATTTTGACACAGGACGTAAAGGGTCAAGGGAAAAAAGGAGAGCTTGTAAATGTATCCGACGGCTACGGAAGAAATTTTCTTCTGCCCCGCGGTCTTGCCAAGGAAGCCACAAAGGCTAATCTGAATGTGATGGAAGGTCAGGCTGCAAGCGCGGAATACAGACGTCAGAAGGAGCTTGAGGAAGCCCGGGCGATTTCCGATAAGATGAAGGAGCTTACCGTAAATCTTAAGGCGAAGGCGGGAGAAAACGGAAAGCTTTTCGGTTCCATAACAGCAAAGGATGTTGCCGAGGCATTGACGATGCAGCATCATATAAAGCTTGACAAAAAGAAATTTGTTGTGCCTGACGGAATAAAAACTCTCGGCGTAACAACGGTTGACGTAAAAATACATCCGGGAGTTGTCGGAAAGCTTAAGGTCAGCGTGACGGCTGAATAAATTTTTTTCACGGCAGGAGAAAGGGGGCGGAAGCCTTTTGGAAAACCAGAGCTTATTTATGGACAGAGAGCTTCCGTTCAGTATGGAGGCTGAAGAGGCGCTTGCAGGGTGTATATTATCAAACGGAAGCTGTATTTCCGACGCCGTTGAATTCGTCTCTGAAAAGGATTTCTTCAGCGCGGCACCGAGAGAAATTTTTGCTGCCGCACTTGAGCTGTTTAATGAGAATAAGCCTATAGATATTGTTTCTGTCGCGGACGCTCTTTCAAGGCACGATAAGCTTGCCGGCATCGGCGGGAATATTCATCTTGCGGAGCTTGCGGCAGCTGTTTCGACAACTGAAAATGTCAGTTATTATGCGAATATAATAAAACAGAAAGCGCTTTTAAGGCAGTTGATTTTTGCCGGAACCAATATCTGCAAAATGGCATATGACGATAATGACGAGGTTGAAAAAATCCTTGACCGCTCGGAGCAGATGATATTTGATGTGTCGGGCGCCAATGAAAAAAGCGATATTGTTCCGGTCAGTGATGTGGTTATGGAAGCCTATGAGGGCATGGTTTCAAATGCGCTTAATGCAGGAAAGGTCAACGGTCTTGATACAGGCTTTGATGAGCTTAATTACAGAACCGGAGGCTTTCATGCCGGCGAGCTTATACTGATTGCCGGACGTCCCGGAATGGGTAAATCGAGTCTTGCGGTAAACATCGCCGAGCATGCAGCTTTTAAAAATCAGCAGACGGTTGCTATTTTTAATTTAGAAATGCCGAAAACGCAGATGGTAAACAGGATTATGTGTTCACAGGCGAGAGTAGATTCCCACAAAATTAAAATGGGAGAGCTTGATACTGAGGACTGGCTCAGTATCGGACGTGTTATGAACAAGTTTTACCAAGCGCCCCTTTATATCGATGATACGGCTACCATAACCGTTTCCGAAATAAGGGCGAAATGCCGCAGGCTTAAGCAGACAAAGCAGCTTCAGCTTGTAATCATAGATTATCTCCAGCTTATGCAGTCCCCGAAGCGCACGGAAAGCAGACAGCAGGAAATTTCGGAAATTTCACGTTCCTTAAAAATACTTGCGAAGGAGCTTGAAATCCCAGTAATAGCCTGTGCACAGCTTTCAAGAAATGTTGAGAGCAGAAGCGACAAGCGACCGATGCTTTCAGACCTTCGTGAGTCGGGAGCGATAGAGCAGGATGCTGATATAGTAATGTTCTTATACCGTGATGAGTATTACAATAAGGAGACTGAGGATAAGGGCATGGCCGAGTGCATAATAGCTAAGCACAGAAGCGGTGAAACAGGTACGTTTAAGCTTGGCTGGCAGGGAAGCTATACAAGGTTTGTGAATATTGAATATAATGAAAATGAACAAAACAATAACAAGGGTAAAAAGGACGATAGCTGAAAATGAGCTTATTCCTTCCGGAAGCAGTGTTCTTATAGCATTGTCCGGCGGTGCGGATTCTGTATTTCTGACTCATGTTCTGAAGGAAATGTCGGCTGAGCTTGACCTTGCAATATATGCCTGTCATGTTGAGCACGGGATACGCGGCGCAGATTCTGTCAGGGATATGGAGTTTTCAAGGGAGCTTTGCAGAAGTCTCGGAATAGAGTTTTTCGGAAAAAGCTTTGATGTGCCGGGAGAAGCGGCACGGCTTAAAATTTCCGAAGAGGCCGCCGGGAGAAAAATACGATATGAATATTTTTCGGAAATAATGGCAGAGCACGGCATTGACCTGCTTGCAACCGCCCACCACAGGGATGACCGCGTTGAAACAATTGTAATGAATATGCTCCGCGGCTCGGGGCTCCGTGGCTTTGTGGGTATTGAGTATAAAAACGGTTCTGTAATCAGACCTCTCCTTGACATAACGAAAGACGAAATCCTTGAGTTTTGCCGCAGTGAGAAAATTGATTACTGTACGGATGATACAAATTTTAACACTGAGTATACAAGAAACAAGATCAGGCATGAGCTTATCCCTGTGCTCAGAAAATATAATCCGTCCTTTGACGAGTGCATAATACGGGAAAGCTGCATTATGAGTGAAGAAGATAAGTTCATTGAATGCGCTGCCGCGTCGGAATACGAATTGCTGAAATCAGACCGCGGTCTGAATCTTGAGAAGCTTGCAGGTCTTGACACAGCAATCAGACGGCGGGTTATATATATGTATATAGCAGATGCAAAGGGTACGCGCCGGGATATCAGCTTTGAGGATGTGAATGCTGTTTTAAAGCTCTGCATATCCGGGGAAAGCGGAAAGTGCGCAGATATCGGCGGAGGCTTGAGAGCACAGATATCCTACGGCAGGCTGTATATCGGTCAGGAAGCCGGCTGCGGAGATTTTGAATATCGATTGCTGCCCGGAACACCGTGTGATGTGAAGGAGCTGGGAATCAGGTTTACTCTTGCGCAGTGCCGCGCTCCTGATGATAATGCCATTAAGATAAATCCTTTCGATACGGTTATTCTGAGGAACAGAAGACCGGGAGATGTTTTTTATCCGACGGGCATGGAGGGAAGAAAGAAAATTAAGGATTATTTTATTGATAAAAAAATCGGACGTGCTCAGCGGACAAGAATTCCGATTCTCGTTGTAAACGGGGAAATAGCAGCAGTTGTCGGAATGCGGGCAGACAGACGTTTTGCAGATAAAAACGGCGGATTCAAACTGCTGACAGAAAACTGACAGGAGGCGGTCTTTTGCAGAAAATGTATAAGGGAGCGGGCTTTTGGTTATCAATAGTATTGTTGATATGTGCCTTCAGCTTTATATTTCAGACATCTTTCGGAAATGCGAGAATGACATATTCGGAGCTGGTTAATCAGATCAGAAACGAAAATGTGTCAAAGCTTGTGCTTTCCGAAGCAAAGGTTACATGCTATCTGAAAAACGATAGAAGGGGAATCCCCGTAACCGTTAATATTCCGTCACAGGAAATTTTATATCAGGACTGCGGGCAGGAAATATCAGACCAGATGGAAAGCGGCACTCTTATACAAGAGGCGGCGGGAAGACGTATATCGCTTTTCAATGTTTTCAATATAATCTGCTCTGTGGTAATAATCGGGTTGTTCCTATTTATGATGTTTTCAAGAAACGGACGGGGAAACGCCTTTACAAAAAATCCTGCGCATATTGAAAATATAAATGAAAAGAACAAGGTGGTTTTTGCTGATGTGGCGGGAGCTGTTGAGGAGAAGGCGGAGCTTGAGGAGCTTGTGGATTTTCTTAAAAATCCTCAGAAATTTATTGCTCTCGGCGCAAGAATCCCGAAAGGAATTCTTCTTGTGGGGCCTCCGGGCACAGGAAAAACTTTGTTGGCAAGAGCTGTTGCCGGTGAGGCGAACGTTCCATTCTTCTCAATGAGCGGCTCTGACTTTGTTGAGCTGTATGTCGGTGTCGGAGCTTCAAGAGTAAGAGATTTGTTTGAGCAGGCGAAAAAAAATAAGCCTTGCA
>JAGBHE010000017.1 GCA_017935675.1 Clostridia bacterium
AGAGGGTCAATCCACAAACAATTTAACATGATTATTATATCATGTGTTTCAGAATTTGTCAAGTGTGAGGAGAAAAAAATGATATATTCGAGTGAAAGTATTTCAGCTTTGGAAGCCTGTGAACGGGCTCGGTTGTATGATGACAATGATACCGAGTTTGAAAACGAGGATAACGAGCATAATCAGGCTGTTTTAGGACTTATTTTAAGGAGGAATTATCATGAGTTTTAATTTATCGGAAGCAAAAAGAAGCAAGGCGAAACTCCGCTTAGCCATTGACGGGCCGAGCGGGAGCGGCAAGACGTATTCCGCGTTATTAATAGCGTATGGAATATGCGGTGATTGGTCTAAGATTGCGGTGATTGATACCGAAAGAGAAAGCGCGAATCTATATGAGGATATTTGCGGCGGTGGTAAAAAGTATCTTACGGGGCAGATAAACGCGCCCTTTACACCGCAAAAGTATCTTGAGGCTTTGCACGAGTGCGAGAATGCAGGAGTTGAGGTCGTAATAATAGACAGTCTGACACACGCCTGGACTGCTGAGGGCGGTCTGCTTGATATACATGCCGAAGCCGTGAAAAGGCAGAGAACAGCCAACAGCTATACTGCATGGGGTGATGTTACTCCGCTGCACAGGAAGCTTGTGGATGCTATACTGACTTCACCGCTGCATGTTATATGCACTGTCAGAAGTGATACGGAGTATTCACAGGAAAAGGATGCAAGCGGAAAAACAGTTATAAAAAAGGTTGGAATGAAGCCTCAGTTCCGTAAGGGGCTTGACTATGAAATGACTATTGTTTTTTCGCTTGACCAGGCGCATCAGGCAACAGTCAGCAAGTCGCGTATAAGTACATTCCCGGTGAATGATGTTATACAGCCTTGCGCTGAAACCGGAAAGAAGCTTTCCGAATGGCTGAACAGTGGGTCAGACATACCAACCTGTTCAGACTGTGGAAAAGAAATACAAGCCTATGGCAACATGTCAGCTGTGCAGGTTGCTTTGTACACACAACGCAAATACGGCAGGAGCGTATGCACTGAATGCGGGAGCAAGCTCAAGGAAATTAATTACGGTGAAACAAGCGAGTATGAGGAACCGAGGGACGTATTATGAGCAGGCAAATTCTGAACAAGAATTATTTCAGCAGGCGCAACAATAAAAAATACATGGGCTCATCACAGTTCAAGGCTTTTTGCGAATGCGAAGCCGCGGCATTGCATTCAATAAAAACCGGTGCAAGCGAGAAGCCGACAAAGTCAATGCTTATAGGCAGTTATGTAGATGCGTATTTTTCCGGTGAGCTTGATGATTTTACAATTACACATCCGGAGATATTTACAAAGAGCGGTAGGCTTCTTGCGGACTTTGAACACGCCCGGTATATTATAAGCCGCATCGAACGTGACAAAATGTTTATGAAGTATTTGAACGGCGGAGCGCAGGTTATTAAGACCGGCACCATTGCCGGCGTACCGTTCAAAATAAAGATTGACAGTTACCATGATGGCAGGGCGATTGTAGATTTAAAAATTGTCAGGGATTTTGAACCTGTATGGGCTCCGGGCAAAGGGAAAATCAATTTTATAGAGTACTGGGGTTATGACATTCAGGCTGCCATTTATCAGGAAATTGAAGGTAACAAGCTTCCGTTCTTCATAGCGGCGGCAACAAAAGAGCCTGAACCTGATATTGACATATTCCAGATACCTCAGCATGTTATAGATGTAGCTGCCGAAAAGGTTCATAAGCTTGCACCGCATTTTCAAGCTGTCAAAACAGGCATTGAGTTGCCTGTAAGATGCGGAAAATGCGATTACTGCAAACGGACAAAGAAAATTGAGAGGATAAGGAGCATGGATGAATTATGTTAAACGTAGTATCACTTGCAGGGCGGATTACACATGATATTGAATTAAAGGAATTACAGTCGGGGCAGAAGGTTGTATCTTTTTCTGTGGCGGTGCAGCGGAATTTTAAGAACGATGGAGAGTATGTAAGCGACTTTTTCAACTGCCAGGCGTGGGGAAATACGGCTGAGTTTTTATGCAAGTATTTTAAGAAGGGTCAGGAAATTGCTTTATCGGGGGAATTATTAACGAGGAAGTATACCGACAAAGACGGCAACAACCGTGTCAGCACATATATTAACGTGGCGAATGTTACGTATTTTGGAGGCAGCAATAAATCTTCCGGTGAAGTCAAGAGCGATACTGAGCAGACAGCCCCGCAGCCTATAAGCACCGAGGGACTCCCGGATTTAAGAGATGAGGACGATTTGCCATTTTAAGGAGTAAAGCGCTATGGATATTCAGATTGATTCGAGAGAAAAGGCCATTAAGAAAATTATTCAGACCTTTGAGGAACGCGGCATAAATTATGTTTCATCTAAGCTTATGGTCGGGGATTATATGTCGTTTGACAATCCCCGGCTTATAGTCGACAGAAAGCAAAATTTGAGCGAAATATACAGCAATCTTTGTCATCAGCATGAGAGGTTCAAAAAAGAGCTTATTCGTGCCGAAAAATACAATATCAAGCTTATTATACTCTGTGAGCACGGAGGCAGTATAAAGGGCTTGGAGGACGTTAAAACATGGGTCAATCCGCGTCTTAAAGAAACGCCTTATGCGTGGGACGGAGAACGACTTCACAAGGTAATGCGGACGGTCGCGGAAAAGTACGGCATACAGTGGGAATTTTGCAGCAAAAATCAGACCGGAACGAGGATTATTGAGCTGCTCGGAGGTGTTTAAACAATGGCAAATCCGCAGAAAGAGGACGGATATACAGCGGTTGCAAATGAGATTTTGGAGCATGTTTACAGTCAGCCTATGTTTGGCGGCGTTAAGCTTAAAATATTAATGCTTGTGTGGCGATATACATACGGATATGGCAGAACAGAGCATGAATTATCACTTAGTTTTATTGCAAATTCGATAGGCTCAACTCCGAAGGTTGTATCACGTGAACTGCAAAAATTGTTAAATATGAGTGTCTTAATTCGTTCCGCCAGAGGCTGTAATAATCATTCGCAAGTGTTAAGATTTAACAAAAATTATGATGAATGGGATTTTTCAGTCTACCAAATAGGGGACACCCAAACGGTAGACAGTCTACCAAATAGGGGACACCTAAATGGGGGAGAGGTATCCCCCAAATGGGGGAGTTGCTATCCCCCAAATGGTAGAACTGCTATCCCCCAAATGGGGGACCATATAAAGAAAAATATAAATAAAAATTTAAAGAAAAATATTATAAGCGGTGCTATACATACTACTATTAATAATATAATAAGCGCCGCCGCGCCCGAACTCACCACTGCTGTAAAATTATGGATTGAGCATTCTGAGCTTGAAGAAAAATCGGCTACAGCCTTTCTGGAAATTGTTTCCATGAAAAGAAATGTGTATAATGACCGTGACATTGCAGAAGTCATTACGGAGTGTATCTCAGAAAACCGGCGCATGATATTCTGGGACAGGCTGGAAAAGAAAAAAGCGAAGTCAGAGCAGACAGAGCTAAAACATGATTCGGCGCCGGACGAGTTGGAGCAGCTGACATGGGAGAGGATTGGAGGCGGAGCAAATGACAGCTGACGAGATTAAGAGCGAGGCGGAGAAATTTGCAGAGTGCCGCATCGGCTTGAGGGAATATACATACCCGGAAGGTGTTACGCAGTCAGAGCACGCACATATAACGCAGCTGGCTACGGTTTATCTTGACAAGGCGCAGGGTGTTATAAGCGACGAAGAATTTGAGGGCAGCGTTTCTGAGATTTGCGGCAGGTTTGAAGAGGCGAAGCGTGTAGAAAATCCGGTGCTTACTAAAGGGCTCATGAAGAAATACGCTTTAGAAATTTGCGACAACTGGCTGAATACAGGTGATTTTGCAACGAGCACAATCAGGTATCCATGCAGGACGCTTGAGGAATACAAACTGGTAGGGCTTCTTGCACAAGCCTATATTGACGTCAAAAAGCATGAGATTACCAGGGAAAAGGGCGCGGAGATACAACGCGGGTTATTCAGAGATTTGGACGAATTACACGAAAAAATGAGATATAGGTATTAAAGGCTCAAAAAGGCATCTAAAATCAATTTTAGTAATTTAACGAGTGTTTATATTAAAAAATACACAGCATCTAAAAATCACGGCAAAATGGAACGAATTTAGGCATACTGAGCGATATAGAAAGGGTTGGAGAGAAAATGAGCAAATTTAACGGCGAATTGATACGGGCGTTTGCGGATGCTGATATGAATATCAGCAGAACGGCAGATACCATGCATATTACGTGCAGAACCGTCATGAACAGGCTGGATAAAATCAAACAGAACACGGGACTTAATCCCCGTAGGTTTTGGGATTTGATAAAGCTTTTGGTGACAGCGGAGAAGCTTGAAAAATCACCGGAAGCATACAGCATTATCTACAACGGATATTTG
>JAGBHE010000001.1 GCA_017935675.1 Clostridia bacterium
AGGCGCTCTTACTAACGGTACTGTTACACCCAGTAAGACTGAGGCTGCTGCCGGTGAAATTATTACACTGACGGTTACTCCGGCAGATAACTATTCGATTGGCGAGGTTAAAGTTAACGGCACTGTTGTTAATCCGGTAAATGATGTTTACTCATTTACAATGCCTGCTGAGAATGTTACCGTTTCTGCCACATTTATTGAAAATGCACCGGAAACATATGCTCTTACCGTAGGCACTCTTACTAACGGTACTGTTACACCCAGTAAGACTGAAGCTGCCGCCGGTGAAATTATTACACTGACGGTTACTCCGGCAGATAACTATTCGATCGGCGAGGTTAAATTTAACGATACTGTTATTACTCCTGTAGATGGTGCTTACTCATTTACAATGCCTGCTGATGCCGTTACCGTTTCTGCTACATTTATTGAAAATGCACCGGAAACATATACTGTTACTGTAGGCACTCTTACTAACGGTACTGTTACTCCGGATAAAACAGAAGCTAAGGCCGGCGATACTGTTACACTGACGGTTACTCCTGAAAACGGATACTATGTGAAGTCTGTAACAGTTGACGATACAGATACAACAGTTGAAAAATCGGGAACAATCCAAAATGAATACAGCTTTGTAATGCCTGAGAAGAATATTACGGTAACAGCTGTATTTGAGGCAATACCTGACGGAAGCAATATCATTGAAATCGGAGAAGCTCCCGCACACGGTAAAATTTCCATTGACAAAGCAGTTGCCGCAAAGGATGAAACTGTTACAATCACCGTAACACCTGACAGCAACTACAGTGTTGAGTCTGTAACGGTTAAGGATTCAGATAATAATGATGTTACAGTAACACCCGGTCAAAATAACAGCTACACCTTTAAAATGGGTGAAAAACCGGTAAAAGTAACTGCAGCATTTGTTGCAAACGGAATCACATTAAATGCAGGTGAGCACGGAACCTTAAAGATTGACAACGCTAATCCGGAGGTTGATACAATTGTAAATGTAACAATTACTCCTGAGATTGGTTATAAGCTTAAGAGCCTTAAGGTAAATGATGCTTATGTAACAGATAATGTTAAAGACGGTGCTTATCGCTTTACTTACACAGGAGCAACAGTTATTACAGCAGAATTTGAAAAAGCTACGTATGAAATAACAAGAGCTTCAACAAGCAACGGTAAATTTACCGTTTCGAAAACAACCGCTGAATACGGTGATGTAATAAGTATATCAACCGATCCGAATACCGGCTATAAATTAAAAGACATTACTGTTAACGGCATTATTTCAAAGAGAGAAATTGACGTAACAAACAACAGATTTACTATGCCTGCAGAGAATGTAAGAGTATATGTAACATTCACAAAGAAATCAACCGGCAGCGGCGGAAGCAGCGGCGGTTCAGGTCTAGGGCCCGCAGCTTCTGTTACACCAAATATCGGCTCCGGAATTGACGGAACTGTCGTTTCGGTAACAGATGACGGTGCAAGCGCAGTTTCAGGCAATACAACACTGAATGCCTCAAAGGTTGGAAACAAGATAAATATTGCTTATACCGCAGGCGATGACAGAGATTATGTTCTTGTTGCAAATGATGATACAGTTATTGCTAAGACCGTTTACAACGCAGACAGCAAATCAATAAGCTCAGTTGTTAAGAATAACGGAAATTACAAGGTAAAGGCTGTTGAGGGACTTGTATTCTCAGACGTATCCGCAAACGACTGGTATAAGAAGAACGTAGACTTCGTAACAGCCCGTGGAATCATGAACGGTGTAGGCGGCTCTGAATTTGCTCCTTCAGCAACTGTAACAAGAGCTATGGTTGTTGCAACACTCCAGAGAATGGAAGATAAGAACTATTCAAATACTGCAGTACCGTTTGCCGATGTTGCAGCAGACTCATGGTATGCAGCATCTGTTGCTTGGGCACATGAAAACGGAATTGTTAAAGGTATTTCCGAAACAGAGTTTGCTCCCGAAGCACCGGTAACACGTGAACAGCTTGCACTTATTCTCAGCAACTATGTAAACTATGTAGCTTCACTCAGCTCCGATGCTGACCTGTCCGCATATGTTGACAGCGCTGCCGTAAGTGACTGGGCACTCAGCGGAGTTAAATCGGTAGTAGGTCTTGGAATCATCTCAGGTGATGATAAGGCACAGCTCAATCCTAAGGGCAATGCTTCAAGAGCTGAATACTCAACAATGCTTAAGAGAACAATTGAAAACCTTTGCAAATAAAGCTTGCAAACAGATTTCAATTGTAAGTTTACAGCAAAAGGGCGGCCGTTGGTCGCCCTTTTGCTTAAGAAACCACTGATAAATACCCAAAAACCGGGAACAATAATATTTGCTTACCTGCGGCTTTTTATCAGCTATGCTCACATACATGGAGGAAAATATGAATATAATTGTATTAGGTTCAACAGGCTCAATCGGAACTCAGACTCTTGATATAATCCGCGGGAATCCCGATATGCACGCCGTTGTTCTTACGGCAGATAAAAACACAGCTCTTATGGAACGTCAAATCCGGGAATTTCATCCCGACATAGTATGTATGACAGATGAAAAAGCTGCAGCGGAGCTGAAAGTCAAGACAGCGGACACCCGAACAAAGGTGCTGTCCTCGGCGAAATGTCTGTGTGAGGCAGCCGCATATCCCAAAGGTGATATTGTGGTTTCTGCAATCGTAGGCATAGCAGGACTGCTCCCTACAGCAGCCGCAATTAAAAGCGGAAAGAATATCGCACTTGCAAACAAAGAAACGCTTGTAACAGGAGGGCACATAATAACTGAGCTTGCTGCAAAGCATAAGATTTCCATTATGCCGGTGGACAGTGAGCATTCAGCAATCTTTCAAAGTATGCAGAGCACACGCCAGAAGCCCGAACGCATTATACTGACGGCATCAGGCGGTCCGTTTTTCGGCAAATCAAGAAACGAGCTGAAAGATATCACACCGGAAGAAGCGCTTAAGCACCCGAACTGGGACATGGGTGCAAAGGTAACACTTGACTCTGCAACCCTTGTAAACAAAGGTCTTGAAGTTATCGAAGCGCACTGGCTTTTCGATATGGATTTTGATAATATAGATGTGCTTGTACACAGGCAAAGCGTTGTTCATTCTATGGTGGAATACTCGGACGGAGGCATTATTGCACAGCTGGGAGTTCCGGATATGCATCTTCCGATTCAATACGCGCTCACATATCCTGACAGAAAAAAAATACCGGGAAACAGACTTGACCTTACAAAATACCATGAGCTTACCTTTGATAAGCCCGACACCGACACATTTCCCGCACTTCAGCTTGCATATGAAGCCGGCAAGGCAGGCGGTCTTATGCCGGCGGTATTCAACGGCGCCGATGAGGCAGCGGTCTCAATGTTTTTTGAAGGAAAAATCGGATTCCTTCAAATCCCCGAGCTCATTGAAAAAGCCATGCTTTCTGCGTCAAATATATCAAGTCCGACGCTTCAGGATATACTTGAAGCGGATAAATACGCAAAATCATTTGTATTATGATAGGAGGGCAATTTTTTGACTACTACAATCGTTACCATACTCATGTTTCTCGTAATGATCTCTCTCCATGAGTTCGGTCATTATATTTTCGGAAAGCTTTTAGGCTTTACCGTCCTTGAATACGCTATCGGCTTCGGCCCGGCAGTGTTTAAAAAGCAAAAGGGAGATACGCTTTATTCTGTCAGAATAATACCCTTCGGCGGCTTCTGCAAATTTGCCGGTGAGGACGACGAGAACAAAGCCGAAAAAGGGAATTTTAATGAGCAGGCGTGCTGGAAGCGTATTTTAGTTCTGATGGCGGGTGCTGTTTTTAATATTATTCTCGGCTTTATCCTTTTCTGCTTCATTGTGTCAGCCGGTAAAACAGTGTACACCAATACAATAGATAAAGTAGTTGAAGGCTCTTATCTTGCTGAGCTTGACATAAAAGCCGGTGACGAAATAATTGAGCTGAACGGAAAAAAAATCGGAATGTATCAGGACATTCAGCTCTATACCTCAAACCTCAATGACGGCGATATGATTGATATGAAAATAAAACGCGGTGATGAAAAAATAAACCTTAACTTCAAGCCGTCAAGACAGCTTATTAAAATAACCTACACAGATGAAAAAATACTTTATGAGGAAACACTGAACGGAATTTCAAAAACATCTGAAATCACGTATTCGGATCAGTATCCGAAAAATGAAAGCCTTGTGGGCAAAACCGAGGAATCGGACAGATATCTTATCGGATTTCAGCCCCTTGTGGAAAATGTCAATGCTTCAAATCTGTTGCCGCAGTCATACAGAATGACAAAGTTTGTAGTAAAGCTTTTATATAAAACCGTCTGGGAGCTGATTACCGGGCGTGCCTCAATGGATCAGGTATCAGGTCCTGTGGGCGTTGTACGAGAAGTTAATAATGCAGTCCATTCGGGAAGTCAAAGTGTGCTTTATGTTCTGAATCTCGTAGCGCTGCTTACAATAAATCTCGGTGTATTTAACCTTCTGCCCCTGCCGGCGCTGGATGGCGGAAGACTTCTGTTTGTCATAATAGAATGGCTGCGCGGAAAGCCTGTATCCCCCGAAAAGGAAGGACTTGTCCACACCATCGGATTTATTATTCTGTTTGCATTCATGCTGTTCGTTTCATACAAGGACATTATAAAGCTGCTGTCTTAATGTTGCTTTATCGCAGACAAGAAAATTTATGATAAAACCAATGCAGAAATACCGCATCTAAACTCGTTCAGCCCCGGAAGGGGGTGTTGCTTAACGCAGCACCCCCTTCTTCCTATTAATGCCGTCTCTGCCAAAACCGTTTCACAAATTTCTTCATTCTTCTCTTGCAAGACGCATGATATGCTCCGTTCTTATGTCGTTCATAAGCTGCCAATAAATATCTTTATTTGTATGGTGATACTTGAATCCACACTTTTCCTGAACACGTTTAGATTTCTCGTTGCCGTCAAAATAGCCGCACCATAACGCTGCAAGTTCAAGCTCCTCAAACGCATACCGTATCAGTTCGCGAACAGCTTCGGGAATAAGTCCCTGACCCCAATATGGTTCACCTATCCAATAGCCTATTTCACCCTCGTTTTCGGATATATCAATATTGCTTCTTTTTCCGATCATCAGCCCGATACTGCCGACAGGCTTGCTTTCACCCTTTAAAACAACAGCGTAGGTTTCGGGAGCAGACAAAACATTTCTAATGATGTCACGGCTGTTTTCCACACTTGTATGCGGCGGCCAACCGGCAATTGGTCCGACATTCGGATTTTTTGCATATTTGTATAAAGCCTCCGCATCCGTTTCCTCCCACGGACGCAGAATAAGCCTTTCCGTTTGTAAAATCATTGCAATCACTCCTCTTGTTTTTTTAGGTTAACTTTCATATTCATTGCTTCTCTTTCTTTTTGTCCAATTCCCACAGGCATTTTTTCCGTCTGAAATGTATGCACACCAACACGCCCGCAAAAGCTATAACAAAGAAAAACAAAGCTGCTCCGCTTCCCTTTCCGCTTCCGAACAGCGTATTTAAAGCATTTCCGTTCTGAGCTGCCATAAACGGCTCAAAAATGCAGTCAACCGCCGCACCGCCGAGAAAATACCCCACAGGAATAGTAAAAAACTGAAACGAGTTACGCACCGCGTAAACACGTCCCTGCATTTCTACCGGTATGCGAATTCTCAAAATCACGTCCATATTAGCATTCATCAGCGGAATGAAAATCCAGCCTAAGAATCCTGCCAGAGCCCACACCGCACCGCTGTTTCCCAGTGCAAGCATTATGTTTTCGGTACTCATTGAAAACAACAGACAATTGCAGATAACGCGCACGCGGCTTTTCGGTGCTTTTATAAACGACGCCATCACGCTTCCGGCAAGCGTTGCAATGCCTATAACGGCGTTCACCATGCCCATCGTCTTTTCGTTTGCCTTTGAAAGCATCATCGCCGGAAATGCCGCGCTATACATAGACGCGATAAGGTTTATTGCCGCAAGAAACATTATAAGCGTCATAACACCTTTTTCCCGCTTCAGCCATCCGATACCGTTTTTAACGGCACTTATAAATTTTTCTTCCCTTTTTTCGGCATTATCATTTTCAGGAATTTTTATCAACAGCAAAAGTGTCAAAAAAGCGGCGAGAAAGGTGAGAAGGTCAATATATATAACGCTTTCTATACCCCACAATCCCAGAACCGCTGTCGCGATTATTGGAGTAAGTATTGAATTAAGCGAGCTTGACAAATATCTGAGTCCGCCGACCTTCTGATAGTATTGTTCAGGCAGTATCTTTGTAACCGCCACCTCTGAAGCAGGCTGCTGAACGGTGTTCATGAGCCCGTTCACAGCGTTAATAATATAAATATGCCATATTTGCAGCGAGTTGGTTTTAATCAGCAGCAGAACCACAGCTGTTGACAATGCCGCAACACTGTCGCACACAAGCATTGTGACTTTTTTGTTCCATCTGTCCGTAAACACGCCGGCAAAAATACTCATAAGCACATAAGGCGCATATGAAGATACCATCAAAAGCGCCGTCACAAGCGCAGAACCGTACTTACTGTATGTCCATATAGTAAGCGCGTATGACGTCATCGCGCTTCCAAGCCCCGAAAGCATTTGAGTTGACCAAAGCTCCAGAAATGTTTTCATCTCTGTAATAGTTTTATATAGTTTTTTCATTTTTACCTTGCTCCTTACAAAAATTTTGTTTTGTTGTACGCGCAAGGCCATAAGGACAGTAACGCCTGTCTCCGCGCAGTACCGTCCTATGCCGTGCGCGGAGCAAATGCAATGCAAAGTACCATTTTTTTCATCTCCTTATCTGCCATATAAATAAAGCTTGGATAAAAAATTATTCCAAAGCATCCATATTCCCGAAGGGAATGCGTAATTGAATGTATTGCGCTATAAATATGTCCTCCGCCTCGCCGCAAGGCAGAGGACATTTTAATATAGTTATACTTAATAATCATCAGTTTGTCAATCCCTTTTTTAAAATTTATATAAATTATACTTAATAATGATTCTGTAACTCATTTTAAATATTAAATCTGCAATAAGTCTTTGTAAATCTGCTTTACAAATATCAATAATAATGATAAAATAAAATCAGAAAATTTTTGTTTATTCTGAAGAATTTATAATTATTCAGTATAATATTCTTGTTTTGTGTCATATTATACAAATACCTGACGATAAATTTATTTAATAATGGTATTTACTAACAAAGAAAAGTATGGTATAATAAATATAATAAACAAAAAATGCATTGAATCCGAAATCTCTGAAGCATCGCTTTAAGTGTTTTCTGATATCAGTTAAGAACTCGGAGGAAACTATATGTCCAATCAGCAGCCTGAAGCATACGGAATTACAAACTATCAGACTTATTTGTTTAACACCGGCAGCAATTATCAGGCATATAAATTGCTCGGAACGCATAAAATAAATGATGGTGGAAAAATATTATGGCGCTTTGCCGTATGGGCACCAAACGCCGCAGCAGTTGAAGTTATCGGTGAATTCAATCTATGGGATGGTACAAGCTGCAGCCTCAGCAAAATTGAAGGCACAGGTATCTGGTACGGCTGCTTTGAAAATATTTCCGAAAATCAGCTTTATAAATACAGAATAACTGCGGCAGACGGAAGCCGGCACGATAAATCCGACCCTTACGCGCTTAGGTATGAGCTCCGCCCCGGTACTGCATCAGCTGTAAGCGAATGTCATGATTATAAATGGACAGATTCCGATTTTATTTTAAAAAGGGACAAGCTTAATCCCGTCCGCTCACCTATGAACATTTATGAGCTGCACGCCGGAAGCTGGCGTATTCATGAGGACGGAAGCTTTTATTCATACAAAGAGCTCGCAGACAGCCTTATTCCATATCTTAAGGAAATGAGCTATACACATGTTGAGCTTATGCCGGTAATGGAATATCCCTTTGACGGCTCCTGGGGCTATCAGGTTACGGGATATTTTTCTCCAACCGCAAGATACGGAAGTCCGGAGGATCTTAAATACTTTGTAAATAAATGTCACAAAAACGGAATATTTGTTATTATGGATTGGGTGCCTGCACATTTCCCCCGTGACGCACACGGTCTGAGGATGTTTGACGGTGCTCCCCTTTATGAATACCCCGACCCCCGCATGGGAGAACATAAAGACTGGGGAACCATGGTTTTTGATTACGGACGGGACGGAGTCATTTCCTTCCTTATGTCATCAGCATTCTATTGGGCTGAGCAATACCATTTTGACGGACTGCGCGTAGACGCCGTATCAAGCATGCTGTACAGAAATTATTCAAGGAATGACGGGGAATGGATTGCAAATAAGTACGGCGGCATGGAAAATCTTGAAGCGATTGAGTTTTTCAAAAGGCTTAATACCGTAATGAACAAAGAATTTCCGGGATTTCTGATGATAGCAGAGGAATCTACCGCATGGCCCAGGGTTACTCACAGTATTGAGGACGGAGGTCTCGGTTTTTCCATGAAATGGAATATGGGCTGGATGAATGACAGTCTGCGCTACATTTCAATGGATCCGTATTTCAGAAAGGACAACCATTCGCTTCTGACATTTCTGATGATGTACGCATATTCCGAAAAATATATACTTCCTCTTTCCCATGACGAGGTTGTACACGGCAAGAAATCCCTGATTGATAAATGCTTCGGCAGCTACGAGGATAAATTTTCCGCATACAGAGCTTTTCTCGGCTACTATATGACTATCCCCGGCAAAAAGCTGATGTTTATGGGCGGCGAATTCGGTCAGTTTCTCGAATGGAGATATGATGAACAGCTTGAATGGAATCTGCTTGAAAACGAAAAGCATAAAAAGCTTAAGCGGTACATCGCTGAGCTTAATAAGTTTTATGTCGATAACAAGGCTTTATGGGAAAATGATGACAGCTGGGCAGGTTTTCGCTGGATAAATGACGGTGACAGCGAAAATTCTGTTGTCTCATATATGAGAATGGGCAGCAAAAAGGATGATTTTATTATAATTATAGCAAATTTCACACCTGTTGACCGTCCGATTTATAAAATCGGCGTACCCTCCGGCGGAGAATACGAGGTTGTGTTTACCTCAGACAGCAAAAAATACGGAGGCTCAAAGGGGCGGCATGTAACCTACAAGGCAAAAAAAATGCAGTATTCGGATATGAGCCATACAATTATAATCAGTATTACAGGTAATACAATGATAGCTGTAAAAAAGAAAAAAACCGTCAGAAAAAAGAAACTGAGCGATAACTAATCATATTAATGTTAAAATACAATATTAAAGGTAGGAGAGATGGACAATGAAGTCAAAAGACTGTGTGGCAATGATACTTGCCGGCGGACAGGGAAGCAGGCTGGGAGCTTTGACAAAAAAGATGGCAAAACCCGCTGTACCCTTCGGAGGGAAATACAGAATAATCGATTTTCCTCTTTCTAACTGCGTTCATTCGGGAATTGATACTGTAGGAGTACTCACACAGTATCAGCCCCTTGAGCTGAACACATATATAGGAAACGGAAACCCGTGGGATTTGAACAGAAATCACGGCGGAGTTTACGTTCTCCCTCCGTATCAGAGCGCCACTGCAGGAGAATGGTACAAGGGTACGGCAAATGCAATTTATCAGAACCTCGTATTTCTTGAAGATTTTAAACCGAAGAATGTGCTTATTCTTTCAGGAGACCACATCTATAAAATGAATTATGCAAAAATGCTTAAGGCTCATAAAAAAACGGAAGCTGCGGTTACAATAGCCGTTATGCCCGTTCCCTGGGAGGAAGCAAGCCGGTTCGGAATCATGAATGTCAATGAAGACGGATTTATAACCGAGTTTGAAGAAAAGCCAAAGGAGCCTAAAAGCAATCTTGCTTCTATGGGCATATACATCTTTGACTATGAAAAGCTTAAAAAATATCTGACCGAGGATGAAAACGATCCGAATTCATCAAATGATTTCGGAAAGAACATAATTCCGGCAATGCTTGCAAACGGCGAAAAAATGATCAGCTTCAGCTTTGACGGCTACTGGAAGGATGTTGGAACGGTACAAAGCCTGTGGGAGGCAAACATGGATCTTATAGACTCGCCCCCCAAATTTGAGCTCTATGATGATAAATGGATGATATATTCGAGAAACATAACACGCCCTCCCCACTATGTCGGCGCGGACGCTGAAATACTAAGCAGCACAGTAGGCGAAGGCTGTTTTATCGAAGGAGAAGTCCGCCACAGCGTTATATTTGAAGGTGTAACAATAGGAAAGGGCTCAAAAATTACGGATTCGGTTATTATGCCGGGGGCGGTTATCGGAGAAAATGTAACGATCAATAAGGGTATAGTCGGTCCGAGTGCCGTAATATCGGCCGGTGCAGTTCTCGGCAGCGCTTCTGAGTCTGCGAACAAGTCATTTATATCAGGCATGTGCACAAATGAGCTTGTTCTCGTAGAAGGCGGAGCCGTTATTTCAGAAAATAACGAAATTGCATGCGGTTCAATGGTTGAAGCATAATAAGAATGTGAGGGTCAGAAAATGATAGATACAATGGGAATTATACTTGCCAGTGATGAAAAAATTGCTCCGATAACAGATAGGCGCTCTATATCAGCGCTGCCTGTTGCAGGGAGCTACAGACTTATAGACTTTGTTTTATCAAACATGGCAAATGCCGGAATAACAAATGTTGGAGTTGCCACAAATTCAAACTACAGCTCGCTTATGGACCATATTAAATCAGGAAAGCCCTGGGATCTTGACAGGAAGGAGGCAGGGCTGAACATACTTCCGCCTAATATGCAAAAGGCTAAATACGGCATGCTGCGCGGAGATATTGATATGCTTGAAGGAATATACGGATATATTTCAAGAAGCAAACAAACATACGTTATCCTGTCTCTCGGTACAAGCCTTTATAACATTAATTTTGAAGACGTTATGGAAAAGCATGTTGAGCGTCAGGCGGATATAACCGTAATTTACAAGGAAATGAAGGAACTGAGCGACAGTGAGCTTTCAAGGTTCACCCTGATTGAGCTTGACGAGGATAAGCGTGTAAATGATATCGAAATAAGGCCGTATTACCCGAAAAGCTCCACAGCGGGACTTGATGTTTATGTTATGGAAAGAGCTTTGCTTTGCAGTATTCTTGATGAAAGCATCGCAAGAGGCGACCATGACCTTATGAAGGACGCCATAATCAAAAAGCTATCCGCGCTCCGTGTTTTCGGCTATGAATACACAAACTACACCGATAAAATAGACTCACTGAAGTCATATTATAAAAATAATATGATTTTCCTTGACAGCAAAATACGCAATGAGCTTTTCAGTGCCGAAAATCCTGTTTACACAAAAACAAAGGACCGGGCGCCGACAAAATACGGCTCAGACAGTGCTGTTGAAAACTCCTTCATATCAGACGGCTGCGTTATCGAAGGTACGGTAATTAATTCCGTGCTTTCAAGAGGTGTAAAAGTCGCAAAGGGTGCGGTTGTTAAAAACTCTATTATCATGCAGGATTCCGTTATAGACGAGGACGTATATATTGACCACGTAATATTTGACAAAGAGGTTTATGTAACCCCCGGAAGAAAGCTTCTCGGTCAGGACAGCTATCCTCTCGCCATTGAAAAGGGCGGAAAAATTTAAGCTGATTTACCTTGCAATGCCGACACCGAGTACGGGAAACGAAAGTTGAACCGGAAATGGCATAGCAAGATCGAAATAGCGATGGAAGATAAAAAGTTCTGTCGCTTTTTCTTATGCTTTTTTATGAAAGGAAATCATATTAGCAAATGGCTGCAAAATGAACACCGTATAGGAGGTTGGAATTTGTGTTAATAAACGACGATAAATATTTATCTATAATTGAAACGATAAAAAATGAAATCGGTAACTCACAATTTAAGGCTGCGGTTTCCGTTAATCGTGAGCTTGTGCTGCTTTATTACAATATCGGTTCAATTATAAATGAGCATAAAAGCTGGGGTAATAAATTCATTGAAAATCTGTCAATGGATATAAAACTTGCATTTCCGAATGCTACGGGGTATTCAGTCAGAAATTTAAAGTATATGGCAAAATTTTCAGCGGAATATCCCGATAAACAATTTGTGCAGACAGTGTCTGCACAAATTCCATGGTCGCACAATTGTTTAATTATGGATAAGGTGAAAGAGCATGATATAAGAATTTGGTATATCAAGAAAACCATCGAAAACGGTTGGTCTCACAGTGTTTTAACACATCAAATTGAAAACAGGCTTTATGAAAGACAAACAGATTCAAAAAAAATTTCAAATTTTGAAAACAGACTTCCTGCTCCGCAAAGTGAACTTGCTGTTCAAACCATGAAGGATCCATATATTTTCGATTTCATACCATTTAAGGAAGCTATGGTTGAAAGAGATATTGAAAATGCGCTTGTAAAAGATATTACAGCCTTGCTGCTTGAGCTTGGTACCGGCTTTGCGTTTTTGGGAAACCAGTATCATTTGAATATCGGAGGTGATGATTTTTATATTGATTTACTGTTTTATAACCTTAACCTCCGCTCATATGTAGTGATAGAGCTTAAAACAGGGAATTTTAAGCCGGAATATGCGGGACAGCTTAATTTCTATCTGTCTGCGGTAGATGATATATTGAAAAAGGAAACAGATAATCCATCAATAGGTTTACTGCTTTGTAAAAGCAAAAATAATCTTGTGGCAGAATATTCACTTCGTGATATGTCAAAACCTATCGGAATAAGTGAATATAAAATCACAAATGATTTACCGGAGGAATTAGGGAAACAACTGCCATCCATTGAGGATATTCAAAAAAGAATCGACAAATAAAATTAGAATTCAAAAATACATAACATGTATTATAATAAAAAACTTTCTTATGCGGCTGTGCAAAAAGAGCAGCCGCTTTTTTTATGATAAAAATTTTATTTAATACATATTTTTGTACATTTAAGAAAAAAATAAGCTTGAAAATATCGAAAGGAATGATTACGAACATGAAAAAGGTATTTTGTTTTGTTCTCATAGCAATCGTCACGGCACGGTTCATCATATTTGAACCTACAACCGTTGAAACCGCCGGCTCGGCTTCAGACAGCCAGCTGCTGGCACGGGCTGTAAACGGAGAAGCAAGAGGCGAGCCATATGAGGGACAGGTTGCTGTTGCAGCTGTTATTCTTAACCGCGTAAAGCACTCCTCTTTTCCCAATACCATAGCAGGTGTAATTTATCAGCCGGGAGCCTTTACGGCAGTAAGCGACGGTCAAATTAATGTGCCGATAGATTCAAAATCAACTGTTTATAAGGCGTGCCAGGACGCTTTGAACGGTTGGGATCCGTCGGGCGGCGCTATTTATTATTTTAATCCGAATACCGCCACAAACGCATGGATATGGTCAAGACCTCTTATAAGGGTAATCGGCAAGCACCGGTTTTGCAAATAGGGAGGAAAAAAATGTACAGTGAAAATTCAAAAAAAACACACGCCGTTGTTTATACAATTCTCGGCATATTGCTTGTAGCCGTATCGGCTTTTGCAATATATCAATATCAGGAACGGAAACAGCTAAGACGGGAGCTGAATAATCAGTATTCACGTGCCTTTTACGAGATAACAGATTATATTGAGGAAATCGAAACAGGACTTCAGAAGGGAATGCTTACTTCATCTCCTGCTCAGCTTGCTTCAATTTCCGGAGATATCTACAGGCTTTCAAATTCAGCTAAAGCATGTCTCGGCGAACTGCCGACAAGCGATATTCAGCTTGATAACACAGCAAAGTTTCTTTCACAGGTCGGGGACTACACCTATGTGCTTTCCCAGAACGCAATAAACGGAGAAGAAATTTCCGAGCAGCAGTATAAGGACTTGGAATCGCTTACAGATTATGCTTCAAAGCTTAATACCGCACTTGCAAAAATGCAGAGCGGAATTGAGAACGGAAGCATATCTCTTGCCGTAAACCGAAACGGAATGACAGTGGTACATGCCGCAGGTGATATACTGAGCGACCTTGAAAACGTCGAAAAATCCTTTCAGGAGTACCCCTCTTTGATATATGACGGCCCGTTTTCAGAGCACATTGAAAACAGACAGTCACCCATGCTTACAACTGCAAGAGAAATAACACTGGATGAGGCAAAAAAAACAGCGGCTGAATTTCTTAAAACATCACCGGATAATATTGTATTTGAAAGCGATACCCAAAACAGCGCCATTGATGCCTTTAACTTTTATGCAGAACTTGATACAAGAGCAAACGTCAGCATAAGCAAGAAGGGCGGATTTGTTGTATATTACCTGAAAAACCGTGATGTAAACGACGAAAACATTGATTTTAAAGAAGCGATAGAAAAGGGCGGCGCATTTCTGCAGGAGCATGGCTTTTATTCAATGGCAAACAGCTATTATGACAAGGCATACGGAGTTGCCACGGTAAACTATGCCTATATGCAGGGAGATGTTAAATGCTATTCCGATCTTATAAAGGTTAAAATCGCCCTTGATAACGGTGAAATTCTCGGCATGGAAACAGGCGGCTATCTTATGAATCACACAAAGCGCAGCTTAGCCTCACCTGCCGTATCCGAGGAAAGCGCAAGAAGCAAGCTGAATCCCCATCTCAGCTTCAAATCGGTTCAGACAGCCCTCATTCCGAAGGACAGCCTTGAGGAGGTTTTATGCTACGAATTTCACGGCACCTTTGCCGGGAAGAACTTTATTGTTTATGTAAACTGTGAAAACGGGCGTGAGGAAAAGATATTAATGCTTATCGAATCGGAAAACGGTGTCCTTACCGTGTAACGTCCGCATACCGGCTTGCATAATTTATATATATAGATATTAATACGGGGTCGCTTTACAAGCGGCCCCGCATTAGAGATATATATAGGAGGTTATTATTTATGTGTGGCATAGCCGGATATATAAATTTCAACGATAACTTTGTAAGAGATAAGGAAAAACACAGACGGATAACCCATGACATGACAAAAACGCTGTATCACCGCGGTCCCGACAGCTGCGGAGAATGGATAGGAGAACATGCTGCCTTTGGTCATTCAAGGCTTGCGGTAATAGATATTGAAGGCGGAATACAGCCAATGGAACGCACTGTTGCCGGATATCAGTTCGTTATAACGTATAACGGCGAGCTTTACAACACAGCTGAACTGAAAAATGAGCTGCTGCAATACGGATACTGCTTTACAACAAGCTCTGATACGGAGGTTCTGCTTTATACATACATTCATTATGGTACAAGGTGCGCCGAAAAGCTGAACGGAATTTATTCCTTCTGCATCTGGGATTCCATGCGCCAAAGAGTGTTTATGTGCAGAGACAGGTTCGGCGTAAAGCCCCTGTTCTGGTCAAAGCATGGAGACGGCTACATTTTCGGCTCGGAGCAAAAGGCCATACTTGCATATCCCGGAATGAAAGCTGAGGTTAATACCGATGGTCTGTGCGAAATATTTGCCATAAGCCCGGCAAGAACTCAGGGCGTTGGAGTTTTCAACGGCATAGAGGAGCTGCGTCCCGGCAGGTATATGGTTATAACACGCAGCGGAGTATCGGTGCAGCAGTATTTTAAGCTTGAGGGAAAGGAGCATACCGACTCCTACGAGGACACTGTTGAAACAGTCCGTGAGCTTGTAACAGACAGTATCAAACGTCAGCTTGTATCTGACGTACCGATAGGAACCCTTCTTTCCGGAGGTCTTGATTCAAGTCTGATTTCTGCAGTGGGTGCTCTTGAAATGGCGAAAAAAGGGCAGCAGCTGTCAACATATTCATTTGATTATAAAGATAACGACAAGTATTTTAAAGCCTCGTCATTCCAGCCGGACAGTGATGCGCCGTGGGTAAAAAGAATGGCGGAGGCATTTTCAACAAATCATACATACCTTGTATGTGATAATGATATATTGCTGAATACTCTTGATGAATGCGTTCATATGAAAGATTTGCCGGGTATGGCTGATGTTGACGCCTCACTTCTTTACTTCTGCCGCAGGATAAAGGAACGTCATACCGTAATTCTGAGCGGAGAATGCAGCGACGAGATATTCGGCGGCTATCCATGGTTCAGGAGCGAAAAAGCCTTTAAAACCCACGGTTTTCCATGGTGCTATGACCTTGAAATGCGAAAGGATATCCTTCTTCCGGAGGTTGAAAAAACACTTGACCTTGATTCGTACTCAAGAATGCGCTATGAGCAGTCAATTGCCGAAACACCGACTCTTGAAAGCGATTCGCCGGAGGAAAAACGGCGCCGTGAGATTTCATGGCTGAACCTGAACTGGTTTATGACAAACCTCCTTGACAGAAAGGACCGCATGAGTATGGCAAGCGGCCTTGAGGTCCGGGTTCCCTTCTGCGATCACAGGATTGTAAGGTATGTATTCAATGTTCCCTGGAGCATGAAAAACAAGGATAACATTTCAAAAAGTCTGCTGCGCGAGGCAGCGCGGGGAATACTTCCGGAGGATGTGCTCATGAGAAAGAAAAGCCCATATCCGAAAACCCATAACCCGAATTATGAAAAGCTTGTTAAGGAACGGATGCTTGATACAATATCGGACAGAAATGCGCCCCTTCTATCAATTTGCGACTACGACAAAATAGCAAAGGCATGCAGCGGCGAATTTGATTACGGAAAGCCGTTTTTCGGTCAACTCATGGCAGGGCCCCAGTTTATCGGTTTCCTTCTCCAGGTGAATGAATGGCTTAAGCATTACAGAATAAGAATTGTATAGATATGACCGCAAAAACCGCCGCAGGAATGAATTTTCCGCGGCGGTTTTTACATGTCATAAATTACATAACATATTAACACAATAAAAAGAAATAATAACAGCAGAAATACATGAAAGGATAAATGTACAATGCTTACGTCACTTATGAATTTCACTCAGTTTTTCTTCACGGTTATAATCGGCTTGTATTTTTGGGGTCAGCTTATGGGTCAGAAAAGTGACGATAACGCTGTTTCCAAGGAATCAAAGGCTGAAATGGAAAGACTTCATTTCATGCGCCGCCATACGCTTACAAAGCCGCTGACAGAGCAGACAAGACCTCAGTCTCTTTCTGAAATAATCGGTCAGGAGGATGGAGTAAAGGCTCTTACAATTGCTCTCGGAGGGGAAAATCCGCAGCATGTTCTGATTTACGGTCCTCCGGGCGTAGGAAAAACTGCGGCGGCAAGAGTGGTTCTCGAATATGTAAAAACATCAGATAAAACACCCTTTGCCAAGGATGCACCCTTTATTGAGCTTGACGCCACAACTATGCATTATGATGAACGATGTATTGCCGACCCGCTTATGGGCTCAGTTCATGACCCGATATATCAGGGGGCGGGTGCTTACGGAAATATCGGAGTACCTCAGATTAAGGAGGGCGCCGTATCAAAGGCTCACGGCGGAGTTTTATTCATTGACGAAATAGGCGAGCTGTCAACCATGCAGATGAACAGGCTTCTTAAGGTGCTGGAGGACGGCAAGGTAATGTACGAAAGCGCATACTATTCAAAATCCAACAAGCAGATTCCAAGACATGTCAGGGATGTGTTTGAAAACGGCATGCCTGCCGATTTCAGACTTGTAGGTGCCACAACAAGACGGCCGGAGGAAATACCCGAGGCACTGCGCTCAAGGTGTGTTGAAATTTATTTTAACCCCCTGACGCCTCCCGAAATAGAAAGGATTATAAAAGGGGCTGTTGAAAGGCTTAACATGCCCGTCAGCGATGAGCTTGTAAAATACATGGCTTCCTTCACCTCCAACGGCAGAGACAGCGTTAAAATTGCTCAGATGCTCGCTGCAAAGGTAGAGCTTGAAAACAAGCAAACACCCGATTTATGGGACGTGGACTGGGTTCTGAAATCCGGCAGATATCTGAAAAAAACATCATAACCTACGCGCAGATGTCCCCCGCCTATAAAGGCGGGTCCCATCTCAGAATTTCAGTGGGAGTTATAATCTCCCACTGAAACCCTGAGGAGCTGGCGCTTCCTGCGCTTGCTTGCAACCTGTCGCAAGCTCTGCTCCTTGCAAGCAAAGCAGAGCGTTGCTCCGATTTAAATACAAATTTTATGAAAGCTTTTCCCGAAAAAATACCCAAAGAACGGCTGAGACTATTGACTTTTCATGATATATATGATATTCTAAGGGAGCACTGATTAGTAATGCAGCAAGGCAGACCGCATTTTAAAGCAGTTTGCCGGAAGCATAAAACGAAAGGAAGCTAAACTTGAAAAATGATTTTTTGCCTGTTAGCCGCGCAGATATGAAAAAGCGCGGCTGGGATCAGCTTGATTTCTTATACATTGTGGGTGACGCCTACGTTGACCATCCAAGCTTCGGGCATGCGATAATATCAAGGGTTCTGGAAGAGCGCGGCTATAAGGTCGGAATAATATCACTTCCCGACTGGCGGAGCGCAGAGCCGTTCAAAGCGTTGGGACGCCCGCGGCTCGGTGTGCTTGTTACCGCCGGGAATATAGACAGCATGGTAAACCATTATACGGTAAGCAAAAAGCGGCGCAGTGATGACGCCTATGCTCCGGGTAATAAAGCCGGTCAAAGACCTGACAGAGCTACCATCGTGTACTGTAACCGCATACGTGAGGTATTCGGAAAAATACCTGTCATAATAGGCGGCGTTGAGGCAAGCCTTCGCCGGTTCGCCCATTATGATTACTGGGACAACAAGGTAAGACGTTCAATATTATTTGATTCCCGTGCCGATATTTTGATTTACGGCATGGGCGAGCGGCAGATAGCTGAAATTGCGGACAAGCTTGCAGCCGGCATCGCCGTAAACGAAATAAGGGATGTACCCGGCACCTGCTATATATCCTCCGAAGCACCGGAGGGAGCCTTGAATATTCCCTCCTTTGAGGAATGTGCAGACAGCAAAAGAGCTTATGCCGATTCCTGCCGTGAGCAATATTATGAACAGAATCCATACACCGGCAAGGTACTTGCCCAAAAGCACGGCGATAAATATCTTATTCAGAACATACCGCAGACTCCGCTGTCAACCGCAGAGCTTGACCGTGTTTATTCCTTAAAATATATGAGAAACTATCATCCCATGTATGAGGCAGAAGGCGGTATTGAAGCCATAAAAGAAGTAAAATTCAGCATAACCGCAAACCGGGGCTGCTTCGGCGGCTGTAATTTCTGCGCTCTTGCCTTTCATCAGGGAAGAATCGTAACCTCCCGAAGCGTTGAATCCGTAGTCCGGGAGGCTGAGGACATGAAGCGGGACCCGGAGTTCAAAGGATATATACACGACGTGGGAGGCCCCACCGCAAACTTTACAGCGGTATCCTGCGAAAAGCAGAAAACTCTCGGCGCCTGCAAAAATAAGCAGTGCTTATATCCGTCAGTCTGCAAAAACATGAAAGCGGATCACCGCAAATACCTTGAAATGCTTCGCCGCCTGAGAGCCTTAAAGGGCGTTAAAAAGGTATTTATACGCTCCGGAATACGCTTTGATTATCTTATGGCAGATAAAAACGATGATTTTTTCTGTGAGCTGTGCGAGCATCATATCAGCGGTCAGCTCAGAGTTGCACCGGAGCATATTTCCGACAATGTTCTGAAATGCATGGGCAAGCCGGAAAATAAGGTTTACAATGCTTTTTCAGACAAATTCTATAAAATAAACGAAAAACTCGGCAAAAAGCAATATCTTGTGCCGTATCTTATGTCAAGCCATCCGGGCAGCACCCTAAACGATGCCGTAAGGCTTGCACAGTATCTGAATGCGCACCATATAAATCCGCGCCAGGTTCAGGATTTTTATCCGACTCCGGGCACAATTTCAACCTGTATGTTCTATACCGGTCTTAATCCTTTTACAATGGAAAAGGTTTATGTTCCTAAAAGCAGCAGGGAAAAAGCAATGCAACGGGCTCTTCTGCAGTTCAGAAACCCCGAAAACCGCGCTCTCGTGGCAGAGGCGCTGAAGGATGCGCACCGCGAGGATCTTATCGGATTCTCCGAAAAATGCCTTATAAGGCCTGAAAAACAGGCAACTAAATATACAGGGAGGAATAAAAATGGCAAAACTGCTGTTGGGAAAGGAAGTTTCAAAAAGGATAAAGGATCAGCTTCGGGCAGAGGTAGAGGAGCTGAGAAAAAAAGACATTAAACCCGGTCTTGCCGTGATAATAGTAGGTGATGACCCTGCCAGCCGTGTTTATGTAAACAATAAAAAGAAGGCGTGTGAGGAATGCGGAATATATTCCGAGGAATATGCGCTCCCGGCAAATACACCCGAAAAAGAGCTGCTTGAGCTTATTGACACTCTTAACGGGAGAAAAGAAATATCGGGAATACTCGTACAGCTTCCCGTTCCGGAGCATATTGACGAGAAAAAAATCATATCCGCAATCTCCCCCGAAAAGGATGTTGACGCTTTTCATCCGATAAATGTCGGAAAAATCATGGTCGGCGACTTTGACTTTGTTCCGTGCACTCCTGCCGGAGTTATGGAGCTTATAGCCGAATCGGGAATTGATGTGTCCGGCAAGGAATGTGTTGTGGTAGGCCGCAGCAATATAGTCGGAAAACCGCAGGCAATGCTTCTTCTCCACAAAAACGGAACGGTTACCATATGCCATTCCAAGACAAAAAATCTTGCGGAGAAAACAAAAGCCGCCGATATTCTTGTTGCCGCAGTGGGAATTCCGAATTTTATCAAGGGCGATATGATAAAGCCCGGTGCCGTTGTTATTGATGTCGGCATAAACAGGATTGAAGGGAAAAAGCTTGTGGGTGACGTTGAGTTTGAAAGTGCCGAAAAGGTTGCGGGAGCAATAACCCCCGTTCCCGGCGGAGTAGGTCCCATGACGATTGCAATGCTCATGAAAAACACAGTCCGCGCCGCAGTGGTGCAGGCAGAAAAGTAAACCGTGCTTTAATACATTACATAAACTTTCACGCCGGATATGCCTCCGCTTTACTGCGGAGAACATACCCGGCGTGTTTTTTTACATCTGCGGAAAGGTTACCGTAAAGGTTGTTCCTTCACCAGGTTTGCTTTCAACATTGATGGACGCGTTATGGCAGATTACAATATGCTTCACAATTGAAAGTCCCAGTCCCGTTCCGTTCACCTTCTTTGAACGGCTTTTATCAACTCTGAAAAATCTTTCAAAAATTCTTTCCTTGTATTCCTCAGAGATTCCGATACCCGTGTCGGACACGGAAAAGCCCTTATCGAATATTTTAATTGTAACCCTTCCGTTATCCTTATTATACTTGATAGCATTATCACAAAGATTATAAAACAGCTCGTCAATCTGATGAAGGTTTCCGTAAACCACGCTGTCCTCGCCCTCAAGCTCAACCATAATACCACGCTCACCGGCGCGGCCTTCAAGAGCGGACACAGCCTCCTTTGCACAGTCAAGCAAGTGAACCGGATGAAATTCTTCCTCTTCTCTGACTTCATCAAGCTTAGAAAGCTTGATAATATCATCAATCAGGGTTATAAGCCTTGAGGTCTCATTTTCTATTTTCTTCGTAAAGCTTATTATATCCTCCTCTTTGGCTATTCCGTTGTTAATAAGCTGTGAATAACCGAGAATTGTTGTAAGCGGAGTTTTAAGCTCGTGAGAAACATTTGCGGAAAATTCACGGCGTATCTGAATTGTTTTCATCTCCTCACTGATATCAAACATCAGAATAATTACTCCCGAAACAAGCGTGTTCTCAAAAACAGGACTGAAAAATACGCGAAATGTTTTTCCGGATATTTCGCAAACCGTGCTGGACTTTTCGCCGGCAAGGGCTTCATTAAGGCATTCCGTAAGAATTTCATTATCCGTAAGATATGAAAACTCATGGTGTGTAGGATCCTCCCCGCAGTCAAAAATACTCAACGCACTGTTATTCGCCGAAATAATATCACGGCTCTTGTCAAGCACTATAAGACCCTCATTCATATTCTCACTTACAGCCTGAAGCCGCATTTTCTGTCTTTTCACCTTTTCCATCTGCCTCTTAATCTCTTCATTCTGACCGGAAATACGTTTCAGAAACGGACGCAGCTCCGGATACACATTATCATAATTACCTGTTAATAAATTAACGTTATTTATCGGTTTTGTGATATTGTCCGTAAGGTTTACGGCAAAAATAATGCAAAGCACATATATCAGACCGACCATTGCAATAATCGGAAGAAACAACCGCATAAACATTGTTGTAACACTTCCCGACTCACTTCCGACGGTCAGTGTCCTCCCGCTCTTCAGCCGGACACTGCAGCTGTAAACATTCTGGGCAAACCGTGACAGCACAGTGTCCTTGTCAACGCTTTCTCCGTCTGCGCCTCTGTCATGATTTTTATAATATACAGACCCGTCCTCGTTTGTTATAATAATACGCCTGTCAAGCCCGCTGAGCTCCGGATTTGCTAAAACCTTCGTGTTGTCCTCCGAATTATCCAGAAGGACTGCAATAAGATATGCTTCATTACATGTTTCCGACTTGATACGGGAATTAAACGTCGTGTAACATGCCGAAAGTATAAGCACGGTTGTCAGCACCAGATTGAATAAAGACATGGCGTTCATGCTTCTGTAAATTTTCTGATACACTAAAAAACCCTCCTAACGGATTTTATATCCCACATTACGTACCGTTTCTATGTATTCTCCGCATTCTCCGAGCTTCTGCCGCAATGTTCTTATATGAACATCAACCGTCCTTGTTTCACCCTCGAAATCCGTTCCCCAGATTTTATTCATAAGGACATCCCTTGTAAGCACTATACCATGATTCAGAAGCAAAAGCTTTAAAAGCTCAAATTCCTTATAGGTAAGCAGAATATTGGGTTCCTCCGTACTCGAAACACGTCTTGCGGCAGTGTCAACCGTAAGGTCTCTGTACTTAAGAACCTCCTCTGTCTTTCCGGTGCACCGCCTCAGCACAGCATTTATTCTTGAAACAAGCTCCATCACGTCAAAGGGCTTTGTTATATAATCGTCCGCACCGCTGTCAAGACCCTTAATCTTATTTATCTGACTTGATTTCGCCGTAAGCAGAATAACAGGGATATCCCGCGTTTTCGCGGAGCTTTTAAGAAGCTGCAGAATTTCCATGCCGTCCTTGTCCGGCAGCATAATATCCAGCAAAACAAGATCGGGATTTTTATTCTCTATTCCTGCAAAAAAATCTGCCGCACAGCCAAAGCCGGAAAACTCAAAGCCTAAAGATTTCAGAGTATACTCCACAAGCTCTCTGATATTAGTATCATCCTCAACACAAAATATCTTTTTCATAGTTCATTCTTCCTTTCCCGGCAAAAATCATCTTCCGATATACACATTATATCCCCCGAAGGTTAAATTGTAAAGCGGTGAAACGTAAAATCTATGTAAAATATTATACACTTTTTCAAAGCAGTTGTCAACAGACGAAATATATTTTACCACAGCTTTAGCATAAGGTGACGAACACAAGGGGACGGTTCTCCTGTGTTCATTTTCGAACACAGGAGAACCGTCCCCTTGTGTTTTTAAAAGTTGACAATACTTCCACCTGACAATATGTTATAATAATAGTGTAAGGCACCTTCCCGATTAATCATTAATCGGGAAAGTGCTGAAAATGGCTTAAATACTGACTTTTTTAATAT
>JAGBHE010000018.1 GCA_017935675.1 Clostridia bacterium
TATTTATCGGTACTCAAGCTTATGTTGTCACCGTTTTCGCACAAGGTATACTTCTCCTCATTTTCGGTAGCCTTGATAATTTTATATTTTCTAAGCAAGGTTTCCTTAAATTCTGTACCGCTCGATACCTGTATATGAAAAATCGACTTCTTGGGTACTTCTATTCTGATATTTTTTTCATTTAGAACATTTTGGTGCATATAATCCCTCCTGAATTTATTGACAAATTTACTCAATTATGATACAATTTGTATAATCTTAAAATAATTTAGTATTTTGCAATACCATCTATAAGTTCCAATTATATTATAAGCCAATCCGCTTATAGTTGTAAATAGCAAAAAATATGTACACATATAAAAAATTAAACCTTTTTCAAAAATAATTGAAAGGTGAGCTATGTAAAAGGTGAGTCATATGGAATATAAGCTTAAATCCTTCGATACTCCGCTTGTGGTATCAAAAATTGCGAATATACATTACTTTGAATTTGTAAACAAGTATCATACCAAAGAGGATTTCCACAACTTCTGCGAGCTTTTGTATGTTGACAGAGGCTCAATAATTATTCACTCGGAAAATTATTCGGGTACGCTTTCCGACAATCAGCTTATTATCCACCGCCCTAACGAGCGGCATTTTCTGGAATGCAGCGACAACATCACACCGAATGTTATTATAATCGGATTTGAATGTGAGTGCAGCGAGCTGGAGGTGTTTTCGCACACGCCCTTTACTCTTAGTGCAGAGCATAAAAAAATGCTTTCGGATATAATGATGGAGGGAATGAACGTATATGCTCCTCCCTACGATTTGCCTAATCTTCCTGAAATGGTAAAACGTACCGAATATCCCTTTGCAGCAGACCAGCTTTTAAAGCTTTATCTTGAGGCTTTTCTTATAACGCTTGTACGTGCCTGCAAAAAAACACAGGAGTCTCCAAGCGATTCAACGCAGTCATCAGGCAAAATTTCCGACATACACCAATACATTTGCGAGCATTATACCGAGAAAATTTCACTTGATAACCTCTGTTTCCTGTTCGGAACAAACAAAACCACTCTTTGTCACGATTTTAAAACTGCGTACGGAATTACGATATTAAATTACATAAATAACCTACGCATAAAAGAGGCAAAGGCACTGCTCAGAAAAAATGAGCTGTCAGTAACCGAAATTTCCGAGAAGCTCGGCTTTAACTCTATACATTACTTTTGTAAGCTGTTTAAAAAAGCCACCAATCAATCACCGAAAAATTACTACCGCACAATACGCTCAAAGCTTAATATATAACTTTCTGTATAATAAAAAAGTGTCTTATGAAGTGAACCCCATTTAGTTCATTTCGACACTTTTTTATTATGTAGGAAACCTGCTTTTAACAATAACGGAATAACAAAACTGCTGCCCAACTCCTCCGCCCGCAGGCGGGGCTTATATCAGAAGCTTCTTTATTTATTCATTGCCTCTATTTGCTCTTTTACCCTATCCGCTTTTTCCTTATCAACCCAGCCTGCCTCGGTATAAAAGCTGATTTTTTCCATAGGTCCCAAAAACTTAATCTGCCCCTTTTCCTGTGCATTCCTGTATCCCAAATGCTCGGCGGTTGACGGAAGAATCATTCCCATAGAATCCTCGTCTCCCGTTCTGGAAATCCACCTTACACCAACCGGCAGAATATTTGCGTCATGGCTTACATAGCACGCACCGTCGTCTGTATACTGCAGAGTATACGCACGGTTGTTTTCATCGCTTTTGTAGTCAAGCAAAAAGCATATTTCGGGGTTATAAATCTGACCATCGCCGCCAACCTCGTTATGAACAGCCGGATTTTTTTCCAACGCATCGAAATACTCAGTAAGCCGCGTCTTCTGCTCGTTTGGGATATCATCAGGAATATATCGTACTGCTCTTACCTTTTGATAATCGGCACTGTAAATAAGCTTAGCACCGTCAATCGGACGGAAGTTTATATGGCACAAGTACATATAGTCCATAGGTGACTGTCTTCGATTTTCAAGCGTTACAAATATTTTTAAAACCGTATCGTCCTTGTAAAGCCTGCACTCCGGCGAAAAGGTATAGCTTTTCACAAACGCCATGTCGTACCTAAGCTCGCCACCGACCGAGATATAATCGTCCTCACAGTCAATATACGCGGTTTTATATTCCGCATTCGGGATTTCTCCATGCTGCGGATATGGCTTTTCACCCTCCTGTGGCTTGCCTGTGTTATTTATTCCACAGTGCAGCAAAAATCCGCCGTAGGTTTTTAAATATTCCACATTTGCAACAGGCTCATCGAATTTTGTACGCATAACCAGTTCCCTGCCGCAAAATATAGCCCGCCAAATCTGCTGTCCCTGAAATGGCAGAATAATGAAATATCCCTTTTCATTTTCCACCCTAAGAGCCTCAACTCCCGTTGAATACTTAAACGCCACAGCACGCATACTGCCGTTTTCTACCAAAGTAAATTCCTTATCAGTAAAAAGTCCCTTGTTCAAATACACTCTCATAACGCACCTCAAGAAAAATCAGACGATTGTCTTTTCGAGATATTCAAGCGAAAGCTCTACCATTTTATTGCCAAGCTCGGTATTTGCCTCTGCCGAGCTTTTTGTAAACCAATGCTCAATATCTCCAAGACGTTCAAGCTTTACTGCGTCAGGATAAAGTGCCATCAAAATCGAGCACTCGTATTTTCCGGCATGGTCATAGCCGGTTGCGTCCTGAACAGCCTTGCTCATGGTAGGAATTACTTTAATCCAGCCAAAAGGATTATCCTCACCCTCAAGGTTTTCATAATAATCCTTATAGCTTTCGCTGCCCCACCAGCCCTGACCTTTTGTTTGTTCAAGATATGCCATCGTGGCACGCTTTGCCGCCTTCATGTAGGAAAGCGTCATCGGCATCAGCGACTCCTGCTCAAACTGATGATGAATTACTACATAAATATTTCTGAGTCCTGCCGAAAGCATACTCATAAATACATAGTAAACATATTCCTCAAATGCATTTTCTTCAACATGCACCGTACCGCTTTTTGCATCGCCTACAGCGTAGCTTGCAGGGCTGTAGCTGATTTGCGGAGCGATAATTATTTCCTTTTTCTCGCTGAGCTTTTCTATAAGTCCCTGTGCAACCAAGGTATCGCAGCCGTAAGAGCACTGCGGTCCGTGATACTCAACCGTACCGCCTACTATTACTACAGGCGTGTTGTTCTTTTTTGCGTTTTCAATTTCTCTCGGAAAGCATTTATCCAAATACATCTTCTCACCCTCATTCACAATATCCAAGCGTTGTATAATACGCAAGATTCACCTGTCTGTTATCCAGTCTTCCGTATTGAACAACAATATTTCCGTTTGACTCAAGCTTCATGGCGTATTGAGTGTCAAATGGTACTTCATATCCCGACATATCATTAATGTTGTTCATTCTGAAACAGCGAACCTTTTTAGCACCCACTGTCCACTCAATACCATCATAGCACTCTTTATCGGCAAAGTAAAGCCTTACATTTATTTTTACGTCAAAGTCGTTATCATTTACAACGATAACCGATTCATGTCCCTTAAGCACGCCTTCTCCTTCCTGCGGAAGCTCGCAGTCCGGAATCAGCCATACCTTTTTACCTACACCATCACACATCGATTTCTATAATTCCTTTCTTCAAGTAATCTGTCATAGATTCGCAGCCGTTTTCGGTTACTGCGATACCCTTTTCCCATCTGCAGCCAAAGGTTGGACCTGAAATAAAGGTATCAACCTGGAAGGTCATATTCGGCTCAAGCAGATAATCGGTGGTTGTCTCCATCCAAGGTGCCTCAACCTCAATCATACCCGTTCCGTGACAAGGTCCGTAAACAAAATTGTCCTTCATTCCGTTTTCTTCATAAAGCTTGTAGAAGTCCTTTGCGATGTCGCTTGCCATTACGCCTGCCTTAATGCGGTCAACTGTCCAGTCATGAGCTTTCAAGCAGAAGTCAACAATTCTGCGGCGTTCTCCCTCAAGCTTGCCCATAATAACAGGAAGTCCGATTGCCGGTGAATATCCGTCGATTTTAGCAGAAAGATTAAGCTGAACAATATCGCCCTTACCAATCTTTCTGTAGCTTGAACGGCTGATTGCGTGACGTGTTGATGCCTCGCTGAATACATACATCGGAAGTCCCTCGTATTCTGCACCATTTTCATAGATAACTCTCTGTGCAACACCAACCATTTCAAGCTCGGTAACGCCCGGCTTTAAGTTCTTTATAACCTCATCGGTTGCAAGCTCGATAATACGAAAGCCCTCTCTGATACAAGCAAGCTCGTTTACACTCTTGATTTTTCTCAGCTCAACCATGATATCGTTGCAATTTGTAATTTCTGCCTCCGGGAAGCTCTCCTTTAAGCCCTCGAAAATCGGCAGAGTACATTCAACATAGCTTCCGAGTCCGATTTTAATTTTACTTCCGCTTACGCCGATTGCCTTAAATACATCGGCAAAGGTGTCGGCATGCAGCTCAGGATATGAAGGGTCTGCAGACTCTCTGAACTCTCTTAAAACAAAAATCTTTTCTATTTTTCCGAAATCCTTTGCAAATATAGCTGATTCAGGACCTACCATTAATGCAGCGTCTCCGTTTGCGGAAATTGCAACTCCGGCACGTTCAAAAAGCGGCCAAAATCCGCTGAAATATCTCGCATTTGCATAATCTGACTCGGTACTTGAAACAACCATTACATCAAGTCCCTTTTCACGAATCAGCTTTGCTGCCTTTGCAATTCTCTCCTTGTACTCATAATCCGGAATACAAATTCTTTTTTCCATAATTACACTCTCCCTTTCGTTTTAAGACGCATATGCTCTCTTATTTAATAAGCTTATTATAACATCAGTAGCTTTGTTTGTATTTACATAATATTAAGCGATTTTTGCACAATATTAAATTTGTGCAATATTTATTAATAATTTTATGTGACATTGTTACAATCTTCAAATGAATAGAAAAGAGCAGCTCACACATGAACTGCTCTTTTTAGACTTAATAATTAACCGTTCTGTCCTCACCGTAGCCGGTACGGGTAATGTGAATTGTACGGCTTTCTCTATCTACAGTTACTATATCAAACAGGATTTCCGACTTTTCGCCGTCCTTTCTGTACGGCAGGTACATCATCACACAATTTGCGTAGATATGCGGAACTCCTGCCTCGGTTATCTCAATTATATCCTTGTGCCAGTGACCGCCGAAAACGCCGACAACCTCTGCTCTTTTATATTCAGAAAATGCCGCCTTCGCTTTTATTTTATAATCGCCGCTGCCAAATTCAGCATCAAGGTCTCTTCCAAGCTTATAGCTGTCCGCAATTTCGTTTATTACTTTAAGCTGTGCATATTCGTCGGCATGCTCCGCCTTCATTGACGTCAAAAAAGCTGTATGTGCTATAAATACAACCGACCAGCCCTCCTCGTCAAAACAAAGAGCCTTATTAATGAGCCAATCGGTCTGACGTTGCGAAAGTGCAAAAATATGCTTTTCGGTATGCACTGCCTCACCCTTTTCATTAAATGTCATCGGCACATCGTTTGTATCTATAAATATATATCTTACCTTTTTATATACATCATTGTAGAAATAGTAAAGTCCTTCGCTGCCTGCGTCAAATTCCGCTCCAAGCGATACTAAATGGTTATAAAATAGATTGTAAATTTCATCGGCAGTTAACTGATGCTCCGCAAGCTCCGCCTCTATGCAGTTATCCCAAATCCAGTTATCATCATGGTTTCCGTTAACCGGCAGATATTTTATTCCGTCAAGATGTGCTCTTAGTTCTCTGTAATTTCTGACCTTATAATTCTCCTTTACACCGTCATTTACATAATCTCCGCCAAGTACAAGCATATCAATATGAGCACGCTTTGCAATTTCCTTATATGCGTTAAAAAGCCTTTTTGTCCTTATGTCATGGTTATACGTTGTAGAATAATGTATATCAGCCATAAATCCGAAGGAAAAGCTCGACCTTGTCTGATGCTGCTGTATTTTTCTCACAGATTCGGTCACATTTTCCACGATGTATTCGGGATATTCGCTATTCGACGTAAGCTCCGGCGAGATATATCCGAAATCCACATATCCTGCATCAATAAAATGCTGCTTGTCCATAATATTACACCTCTTTCGATTTTAAAACACATTTTCCCTCAAATTCACTCATTCCCTGCATTTTGTCCACAAGCTTTTCAATAATCGCCGCAGACGGTACACAATTCATTTCAATAATTGTCGGGTCCTCCGGGAAGTAATCGCGGGCAAAGAACGGCGAGCCGTAATTTACAATGAGCTTTTTCTTTTTATCAAACAGATGTGATGCCCATATAAGCATCATTGGAACTGTCCATGATGCAATATAATTTGCGTTTAGGTTGAATATTACAAGGTCGTAATCCTTTTGTATAGCATCAACCTCTGACTGCCATACAACCAGTGACGGAACATCATAAATATCTCTCTTAACCTCTGCGTCAAAGCCTCTTTTCTTAAGTTCGTCGCAAAGCATATATGAAGATTTATCTCCTTCGATATCCGTTGCGTCAACAACAAGGATTTTTTTGCATTCGCCCTTAAGCGGAAGCAAGTCTATATTATTTCTCAAAAGACAGATGCCCTTTTCTTCAATATCAAGCATTGCTTTATCCGCAAAGCCGCAGTCCGGCTCGTCATATGCTTTTCCGGCAAGTGCCTTGTTTCTGAACGCCTCCATTTTTTCAATTCGGGAAAGAGCGTCCTCCAAGCGGCTCATAGGAATATCACCGCTTTTTATTGCCTCCTCAATCTTGTCCGCTGCCTCAATCGGCGGCCATAAAAGCAAGTCAGCTCCGGCTTTAAATGCCTGTACCGTTTCAGCAACAATATCGCCGGTTGCCATTCCTCCCATTATTAGTGCGTCTGTAACAACAGCACCCTCAAATCCAAGCTTTTCCTTTAAAAGCTCGGTTGTGAGCTTGTGAGAGAAGGTTGCAACAGGATAATAACCATCGGTAAATTCATTGTCAAAGGACTTTAATGCCACATGCGTTGTCATAACCGACATAGCATTCTCCTCAAACATCTGCTTATAGGTATATCCATAGGTGTCCATCCATTCGTCAAACGGCAAAATATTGTCGCTCGGTGCTAAGTGCATATTTATATTGGTTGTACCCACTCCCGGAAAATGCTTAACAGTCGCACATACACCCTGGTCCTGTATACCGCGGATAACCTGACGGTACACTTTTGCAATATGTTCAGGGTCATCGCTTATCGCCATAAGCGGCATAACCGGGCTAAAATACATATCAATACTCGGTGCTAAAACCCAGTCAACTCCGTTTGAATTCATCTGCATACCAATAATCTTTCCGAAATTATACGCAGCCTCCTCGCTGTCTGTCGCACCTAAAGAACGTTGACTGTTATCCAGCATCTTCTGTCCCTTTATAAAGGTCTGGTCAGCACATACGAGCAGCTTGTTTTTAGACGCAGCCTTACAACGCTGCAGGCTTTCAAAGGTCATGGCACTGCCCATTTCCCTGCCGTCCTCGTCCAAAAGCATCGCCTCTTCCGAGTAATATATTCCTCCTACCGGATATTTTTCAAAGAAAGCCTCCGGTCCGCCATGTGTATTAACCTCTCGGATTGTAACAACAAAGGTTTTTAAAATCTTTTCTCTTAAGGTCATTTTCCGAGTCCTCCCTCGTTCAATTTTTTTCATTATAGCACAGCCGCTATTATTTTGCTTTGCAGAATATTAAATTTGTTTTGCAGAATATTAAATTTATTTATTTTATTAAAAATAAAGGCCCGTAAATATATACTTTACAGACCTTTACAAATATTTTCACAGCTTAAAAGACAATGTTTCTTCTATACCGGGATAAATTTCATATTCCTCGCCGTCCCAAACAAAAACTGCCGACAGCTCTGCGGATATTTTGAAAATAACTTCGCTGCCTCGGATTTCATATTCCTCTGCAATTTCCTTTCCGTCCACCGTTATTTTTGCTTTAGCTCTTGAAAGACGTTTTGAAATCTTAGGCTCAATGCGGAAAATTTCGCCCTTCTTCATTCCCATAAGCTCGGTAAACAGATACTTAACGCAGCTGCCAAACATCGGGTGATTATGCGACTCCTCGCCGTTCCAATATTCCCACAGAGTCGTAGCACCGCTTTGTATCTGATATCCAAATGAGGCGTTCTTTTTGCAGGACGAAAGCAGCTTAATAGCAGTATCCGCAAATCCATTTTGAAAAAGCACCCTGATTAGGATATCCGTTCCGAAAAGACCTGTATCAAATCCGCCCAACTCGTCATATCTTTCATTTATTTTTTGCAGCATTTTTTCATTTCCAAGACCTATATCGCAGAAAAACGCCTCTGCTCCCTGAACTCCGTCCAGTACAGAATTATTTTCTTCATCGTAATAGTTTTTTAGCAATGCGTTTTTTAAGGAATCTATGCGTTTTTGCAGGCTTTCGTCCTTTACCGAAATTATTTCGGCTATCTCCTGCATATACATCAGTGCCTTTATATAAAAATATGTGTTCACAAAAGGCTCCGGAAGCAGTATTTTTTCCTTAAGTCCCCATTCTCCGAGACACCAGCCGTCTTTTTCCTCCCGCACAACAAGTCCGTCCTCAAGACGACTCTCCATATAGTTGCACCATTTCTGCATGTTGGGATAATATTCCTTTAGTAAATCTTTGTCAAAATAGTTTTTATAGTAAAAGTACGGAGCCATAACAATAGCACAGCCCCAGCCTCCCGGACCTCCTCCGCCGCCGTAAAACGGAGCAGTGTGCTGAACATGACCGCTTTTAATATCCTGACAGTCCGCAATATCCCGAATCCATTTTCGGTAAAACTCTCTGCAAGCGAGCATATGCATTGCAGCATCGCAGGTGAGTTGTCCGTCACCTGTATATCCGAGCCTTTCCCTGTGCGGGCAGTCTGACGGAACTCCGCAGTGCATGTTTGTTACCTGCGAGCGAATGTAGTTTTTGTAAAGAGCGTTAATAATTTCACTGTCACATTCAAAATCGGAGGTTATTTTGACATCTGCGTATACAACCTCGACAGACAAATTCTCGTATTCACCCTCAACCTCAAAATATCTGAAGCCGTGATAGGTAAACAGCGGACGGCAGGTATTTTTGTTTCCGTCCGAAATATATGAGTCTGATTGAATCTGCTTCTCTCCTCCGCATGACGCAAAATCCAAGCCACAGCTTTCATCAATCTCCTCAGAGTATCGAATAGTAGTCTTTTGACCCGCATCTGCCGGTTGAGTAAAAACTGCCCAGCCGGTAATATTTTCACCGCAGTCATAAATATCCCGTCCACCAACAGACGCAATCTTTTCAGGATAGATTATCATATGAAGGGTATCGGCAGGGCAAGTCTGCACTTCAAGTTTTCCTGCCGGAGCTTTCGTCTCAGTCGCTGTCTCAATATAGTTATCCTTTATTCTGAAATCCTGCATTTCACCGTAAAAAATATTGTTAAATGTGATATTGCTTTCCGACACAAGCATGCTTTCATCGGAAACTATGTGAATGGAGGAATTTATCTCCAAATCAAAGAGAAGCTTTAAATCTCCGTACCATAAATCACCCTCTGCCGTTCTGCCTCTCTGATTGTACCAGCCATTTCCCAAAATAACTGTAATTTCATTTTCGCCGCTTTTTAAGTATTTAGAAACATCGTATTCAAGGTAATATACCCTGTGTGTAAAGGTATCACTTATCGGATAAAGCAGCCTGCGGTTTTCTCTCGGCTCATAGTCTGACCAAGCCGGCACCAGCAAGTCATCCGATACATAGCTTCCATTAATTTTAAGGTCAAAAAAACCCAAACCGCAAATAGATAATACGGCGGTATGTACATTCTCTTCTATGTTGAATTTTTTCATGAACTTCGGAGAATCGAACCTCTTACATTCCACCCATTTTGCTTCATTGCTAAATGCCATAATCTTCACTTCCTGTATTGGATTAATTAAAAATTTACAATTATGCCTGTATAAGACTTAATTCGTAATATATTTTAATTATAAACCATACCAGAGAGTTTGTAAAGGACAGAAAACACAATTTTTTAGGTTGTAAAATACTTTTTTATATGTGTATCTTTATATCCGACATACAGAAGTAATTTCACAAATATTTCATCTTGCCATTATAAGAGTTTCTGTTTAAGGTATCATCATTGAAATAGAATCCATATTGGTTTTATCATATGTTGGTAGAACCAGTTTTTGTATATATTATATGATTACCTGATTTTTTTATAAAAAACTCTTGCATTTTTTCGCATTCTGAGTTATAATATACTGGTGTTGTTAAACTGTACTGCAGTTGTATATATTTTAATATTCGGAGCGGTATCGAAGTGGTCATAACGGGGTGCACTCGAAAAAAACATTCTGAATCAGAAAACCAAAAGCCTTAAAAAGCCCTATATTACGTGGTTTTCAAAGTTTTGCCTGATTGAATTCGAGAAAAATTCTTCCCGGATTTTCTCCCCAATTTCCAATTATATACTCGCGATTTCACTCTCAAAATAACTTAATACGGAGATGTACCCAAGTGGTTGAAGGGTCCGCACTCGAA
>JAGBHE010000019.1 GCA_017935675.1 Clostridia bacterium
AAGTGACAATTCTGTGTACTCAAAGACCGCCCGATCAAGTTCTAAAAATCGCACTCGAGGTAGCAAACCGTCCCTCGATCTACCTGCCAATTATATTATATCAGAAGTTGCATAGTTTTGCAATAGGTATTCATGTATTCTGTGTGTCGGGAAGTCATGGTTGTTCTCTTGTGTTTTTATCAAATGAAAAAAAGGTCAATTTCTAACACAAGATATAACCGTCCCTTTGTGTTTGCACTGTTGTGTTCGTCCCATGTAGAGGTGAATGAGAATAAAGGGCTTGACAAGGCTTTTTTGTTGTGGTATACTTAACGGGAAAAGCTTGAAGGGTGGAATGAATATTATGGAGAAAGAAGTATTTAACCTTTGGGAAAACACCCCGGGTATGTGCGAAGAAATTCCGAAAATTACAGTATATATGCCTGATGAAAAAAAATCTGACGGCGCTGTGGTGATTCTTCCCGGCGGAGGGTACAGCATGAGGGCTCCCCACGAGGGAGAGGGCTATGCGCTTTTCCTGTCGGAGCATGGCATAGCCTCTTTTGTATGCGACTACCGTGTTTCGCCGCACAGATTTCCGCTGCCTTTGCTCGATTCAAGGCGCGCGGTGAGATTTGTCCGTGCGAACGCCGAAAAATACGGAATTGACAAGAAGAAGGTTTATATAATGGGCTCTTCCGCAGGAGGGCATCTTGCGGCACTGACTTCTACATACCGCGGATCTCTGGAATTTGAGGATTTTGATGATATGGACAAAGAAAGCTCACTGCCCGACGGACAGATTCTTTGTTATCCTGTTATAAAGCTTCTTGGAAAGGGAATAGCGCATTTAGGCTCCGGCCGGAATCTGCTTGGTGAAAAGCAGGCGGAAATGGGTGAGGAGTTAAGCCCTGATCTTATAGCTGACGAAAGCACGCCGAGAGCATTTATCTGGCATACCTTTGATGACAATACGGTTAATGTGATAAATTCCCTGGAATATGCAAAGCGTTTGCGCATTTTAGGTGTTGACACGGAAGTGCACATTTTCCCCAACGGAAGTCACGGTCTTGGACTTGCTCCCGAGAATCCTTATGTGGGCAGGTGGGGAGAGCTTCTTATACAATGGCTGAGATATAACCTAAGCGCAGATGTCCCCCGCCTCTAAGGCGGCGGGTCCCATCTCAGAATTTCAGTGGGAGTTTTAATCTCCCACTGACGCTTCGGAGCTAACGCTCCCTGCGCTTACTTGCAATCTGTCGCAAGCTCTGCTCCTTGCGAGCAAAGCAGGAGCATTGCTCCGATTTAAACGGATTTTAAAAAATAACAGCAGACATTTTCAGTTCACCTCTCATATTATATATGGGAGGTGAACCTTTATGTATGACAGGGAAAAAGCGCTTGATTACGCACGTGCATGGGCGCTTGACAGAAATCCCGGATATTATGATTACTCGAAAATCGGCGGCGACTGTACAAACTTTGCATCTCAGGTGCTTTATGCAGGTTACGGAGTTATGAATTACAAACCCGTATACGGGTGGTATTATATAAATGCCAATGACAAAAGTCCCTCGTGGACGGGAGTGAATGAGCTTTATAATTTTCTTATTAAAAACCGCGGTCCGGGACCGAGGGCTGTTGAGGTTCCGATAACGGGGATTGAGCCCGGCGACCTTGTGCAGTTTGATTTCAAGGGTGACGGACGGTTTGACCATACGCCGGTTATTCTTGAAACAGGGGATTTTACGCCGGAAACAATTTTACTGGCGGCTCATTCAAGTAACGCATATATGCGGCCGCTTTCGACATATAATTATGAGAATATAAGATTTCTGCATTTAATCTGATAATGAAAAAAGACCTCTGCGATACAGCCTGTAAACATCAGTTTGTTCTGTATCGCCCGGTCTTTTTTTCGGCACTCATGCATTTTTTCGCATTGATGTTATATTTTTAAATAATATTGTTATTGCCCATAAACCGGACAGGCCTACTACGGTGTAGATTATTCTGCTGAGAACAGATGCCTGGCCTCCGAATAATGCCGCAACCGCGTCAAATCCGAAAATTCCTATAAGCCCCCAGTTTATTGCGCCGATGATTACAAGTACAAGTGCAGTCTTGTCCATTTTTTATCCCCTCAATACCCGCTGAACGGTTTTTTTGATAATAGGTCACTTCTGTGTCCGTTAAGGAAGCACTGATTAATTGTAGTGCGTGCTGAGCTGTCAGGCGTTAATTAATCAGCGGTTCCTTAATATTATATGATAAAAATTTTTTTATAATCATGGTATTATTTTGAATTTTTAAAATATGATTGTTTAAAGGGGGCGTTTAAATATGAAGCATTTGGTTTGCTATGCTGGTATTCTTATATCAATTGTTATTATAACACTTGTTTTTCTGACCTATTATAAGGAAAGCTCTGCGGCTGTCGGGTTTTTAGAGAGCTTTGGCTGGAGTGTTGATTCATCACCGGCGGAAAGCGCTGAGTTTAAGATTCCGGAGGAGTTTGATGCTGTTTATGAAAATTACAATCTGCTGCAAAAGGAAGCGGGACTTGATTTAGAGCCGTATCGGGGCAGAAATGCGGTAAGATATACATATATAGTAAGAAACTATCCGGGAGTTTCGGATGATACCGTAAGAGCAAATGTTATAACTGTAGACGGCGAGCCTGTGGGAGGCGATATCTGCACCGTTGCAATTGACGGGTTTATGTATTCGCTCAATTCAAATTCCAAGGTGTGTTTTACCGCTATGCAGTAGATTTATATGTAAAAAATGCATATAATATTTTTTGGCTCACAAATGCAGATGTAAAAATTGCACAAAAAACAACTGTTATTTTTTAATAAAATGACGGTTGTTTTTTTGTTTACATTATTATATTATGGGTATATAAGATATATGGTTAAACAGTGCCTTAAAAAACTATAAACAGGAGGTTAAGTGTATGAAGGAATATTCAATGGACGAGATCCGCAATGTGGTCGTTATGGGGCATGGTAAATGCGGAAAGACAACTATGACGGAGGCTATGCTTTTTAACGCCGGAATGACAGACAGAATCGGAAAGGTTGCGGACGGGAATACGGTATGTGATTTTGACCCGGAAGAAACAAAAAGACAGTTTTCCATTTCAGCTGCTCTTGCACCGATTGAATGGAAGGGCATGAAATATAATATAATCGATACCCCGGGATTTTTTGATTTTGTCGGAGATGTCAAGGAGGGCGTAAGAGCAGCGGATTCGGCGCTTATAGTTCTGAGCGGCAGAAGCGGTGTTTCTGTCGGAACGGAGCAGGTTTTTTCCTATGCAAAGCAGAGGGGAATTCCGACGATGTTTTTTGTAAATAAAATAGATGATGACAGGGCGAGCTATGAAAAAACCCTTGAGCAGATGAAGCAGGTTTTCGGAAAGAGCGTTACGCCGTTTGTGTATCCGATACGTGAGGGTGATGAATTCAAGGGCTTTGTTGATATTGTTGATATGACAGCCCGCCGGTACGAGGGCAAGGACAGAGTGGATATTCCTGTACCGGACGGCATGGAGGAAACGGTTGCGCCTCTCAGGGAAATGATTATGGAAGCTATTGCCGAAACCGATGAGGAGCTTATGGTGAAGTACTTCAACGGAGAGGAATTTACCTTTGATGAAATTAAAAAGGCGATTAGAAAGGGCGTTAAGGACGGCAGCATTTTCCCGGTATACTGCGGCTCAGGACAGGATAATATAGGTGTGCGAAGCCTTATGGACGGAATCGGAAAGTATCTTCCCGCACCGTCGGAAATAGAGGAAATAGCCCACACGGCGTCAAACGGCGAGCCTGTTGAGGTTGTTCAGTCGGAATCGGAGCAGGCGGCCGCTATTGTATTTAAAACAATTGTTGATCCTTATGTAGGAAAAATGTCTGTATTCAGGGTATATTCAGGAGACATAAACAGTGATTCCGTTCTTTATAACCCCAACAAGGGCGTTCAGGAAAAGATCGGAAAGGTATTCATGCTGTCCGGTAAGAAGCAGCTTGAGGCAAAGAGAATAAAGGCGGGAGATATTGGCGTTGTTGCAAAGCTTGATAAAACGAAAACCGGCGACACGCTGTGTGATATCGGAAAGGACATAATCCTGACCGGAATAGAGTTCCCGCAGCCGGTGCTTTCTATGGCGGTCAAGCCGAAGGCAAAGGGCGATGAGGAAAAAATCATAAGCGGACTTACAAGGCTTATAGATGAGGATCCTACATTTACGATTACAAACAATACGGAAACGAAGCAGACCCTTATAAACGGTCTCGGCGAGCAGCATATCGACGTGCTTGTGAGCAAGCTCAGCTCAAAATATGCGGTAAATGTTGTTCTTGAGGACCCGATAGTTCCCTACAGGGAAACAATAAGAGGAAAATCAAAGGTTGAAGGAAAGCACAAGAAACAGTCCGGCGGTCATGGTCAGTACGGTCATGTATGGATTGAGTTTGAACCCGGAATTACCGAGGAAATGATTTTCGAGGAAAATGTTTTCGGCGGCAGTGTTCCGAAAAACTACTTCCCGGCGGTTGAAAAGGGGCTCAGAGATTGCTGCGCACACGGTGTTCTGGCAGGCTATCCCGTAGTTAATCTGAAAGCAACGCTTGTAGACGGCTCATATCATCCGGTGGATTCGTCGGAAATGGCGTTCAAGACGGCAGCTTCCTTAGCATTCAAGGCGGGAGTTGCAGCTGCAAATCCTGTTTTGCTGGAGCCTATAGGTTATCTTAAGGTTTATATACCGGAAAATATTATGGGAGATATTATCGGCGATATAAATAAGCGCCGCGGTCAGATTATGGGCATGGGCGAAAGCGACAGACCCGGACTTAACATGGTTGAGGCAGAGGTTCCCATGTCTGAGATGTTCAAGTATGCCACAGACCTTCGCTCCATGAGTCAGGGCAGAGGTGAATTTACTTTTGAGTTTGAAAAATATGAACCGGCACCGGCACAAGTTGCCGAAAAGGTTATCGCAGATTCAAAACAAGAGGAATAGGAATACCATAATTTTAAAAAATGAACGAAATTAACGTCTGAAAAATATACAAAGTATCCAAATTACTGAATTTTGGAATTGTAAAGCGAGGTAAAAAAGAGGTTTAATTTATGCAAATTCAACAATGAAACCGTGTAAAAAAACCTCTTTTTTTCTCTTTAGCAAATGTGACTAAAGAAGACGCTGAATTTTTGTGCAATTATGGACTTCACAAATGAGGGTCAAATGTGGTATTATATAAACATAAATTAATTTGTTAGTCAACAGGCAAGGGCGCTTTTTATTGATTTGTCTTGAGAATCTGCGGCATGAAAGCAGCGGAAGCATAATGTGTCAACGGCTTATCATGTGCGCTTCATAAACCGAATTTCAGGTACTTATCAATTAATTAAAAAGTTTGTTTGACGAGAGGGGATTTAAAATGGCAGATTTACAATTGAAAGGTATTTACAAGAGGTATGCGGGCGGCGTTACTGCTGTCAGCGATTTCAGCCTCGACATTGCGGATAAAGAATTTATTATTCTTGTCGGTCCTTCCGGATGCGGTAAGTCTACAACGCTTCGTATGATTGCCGGTCTTGAGGAAATCAGTGAGGGCGAGCTTTACATAGGTGGAAAACTTATGAACGATGTTGCTCCGAAGGACAGAGATATAGCAATGGTTTTCCAGAACTACGCTCTGTATCCGCATATGACAGTTTTTGAAAATATGGCGTTTGCTCTTAAGCTTCGTAAAACGCCTAAGGATGAAATTAAGAGACGTGTAACAGAAGCAGCTCAGATTCTTGATATCAGCCATCTTCTTGACAGAAAGCCTAAGGCTTTGTCAGGAGGTCAGAGACAGCGTGTTGCTCTCGGCCGTGCTATAGTTCGTAATCCTAAGGTATTCCTTATGGATGAGCCTCTTTCAAATCTTGACGCTAAGCTTCGTGTTGCCATGAGAACAGAGATTAACAAGCTCCATAAGAGACTTGAAACAACATTTATCTACGTAACTCATGACCAGACAGAGGCTATGACAATGGGTACAAGAATTGTTGTTATGAAGGACGGAGTTATCCAGCAGGTTGATACACCGGCTAATCTTTATAACTTCCCCTGCAATGCATTTGTCGGCGGATTTATCGGAAGCCCGCAGATGAATTTTGTAACAGCTAATCTTGTTAAGAAAGAGACCGGTGTTTACGCTGAATTCGGCGGCTGCTCCGTTAAACTCCCCGAAGGCAAGGCAAGCAAGCCGGAGCTTCAGTCCTACATAGGCAAAGAGGTTTCTCTCGGTATCAGACCTGAGGATATCCATGATGATCCTGCAATGGTTTCAGCTAATCCTGAAAGCACTGTTGATGCTTATGTTGACGTAACGGAAATGATGGGCGCTGAAACATACCTGTATCTTAAAATAGCAAACACACCGTTTACAGCAAGAGTTAATCAGAGATCTACTGCTCAGATAGGTGATAATATAAAGGTTGCTATCGATATGAATAAGCTTCATATTTTTGATAAGGAAACAGAGCTTGCAATTCTTAACTAAAATTTTCATAACTGCCCTTTCCGTTCCTGCGGGAAGGGCTTAATATTTTTTGGGGTGAAAGGAGTTTGTGGTTATAAGGATGGCAAAGAAGAAGCATACTGTAACAAACGCTATGAGACTTCTTTCTGCTGCAGGAATAAGCTATGAAACGGTTGAGTACGAAGCAGAGGAGGTTACTAAGGATTTCGGTGAATACATCGCAAGACTTACCGGTCTGTCGCCGGAGCGTTCCTTTAAAACACTTGTGGCTAAGGGTGATAAAACGGGACCTGTAGTGGCGGTTATATGCGTTAATGACGAGGTTGACCTTAAAAAGCTTGCAAGGGAATCGTGTAACAAGAGCGTATCGCTTATTCATGTAAAGGAGCTTCAGGGACTTACCGGATATATCCGCGGCGGCGTGTCGCCTGTTGGGATGAAAAAGAAATATCCCACTTATATAAGCAATAAATGCGCCGGGCTTGACTGGATGGCGGTCAGCGGCGGAGTCTGCGGAATAACTCTGAAGCTGTCACCGGACGGGCTGAGGGAAATAACCGACGGGAAAATATGCGATATAGTAAACTGACCTGGGAGAAATATAATGAACACAATGCTTTTAAAATATGTTGTTGAGGTGGAAAAAGAGGGCTCAATTTCAAAGGCGGCAGAAAGCCTTTATATGAATCAGCCGTATCTCAGCAAATGCATACGCGAGCTTGAGGAATCCGTTGGCATCAAGATATTCAGAAGGACCTCAAAGGGCGTTATACCGACTCAGAAGGGACTTGAATTCCTTGGTCTTGCAAAGGATATAATTGCGCAGGTTGAGGAAATGGAAACGCTTTTTAATAAAAGCACCGGAAAAAAACAGCTGTTTGATATTGCCGTGCCGAGGGCGAGCTATATTTCTGAGGCGTTTACAAGGCTTTTAGGTGCTGCGGAGCTGAGCGACAGCCTGCATTTTGACTACCGTGAAACGAACTCGGTCCGTGCCGTAAAAAATGTTGCCAGAGGTGAGAATACCCTGGGAATAATAAGATATCAGACTGTTTTTGAGGGGTATTTTATGCAGCTTCTTGAGGAACAGGAGATAAAGCCAACGGTTATACGTGAAATGGAATACGGAATACTGATGAGCAGCCAAAGCCGTCTTGCCGACGCGCAGAGCATACGCATGGACGAACTTTCGGAGTATGTAAGGCTGACTCACGGCGATTTGTCCATACCGTCCATGCCTCTTTCAAAGGTGCGTGAAATAAAAAAGATTACCCAGAGCAAACGTGAAATAACAGTCTATGAACGCGCCAGTCAATTTGAAATTTTGAGCAGCTTTCCAAAGTCATATATGCTGTGCCCCTCCGTTCCGAAGAAATTCCTTGATATGTATTCGCTTGTGTGGAAAACCTGTGATATTGATTCAAACAGGTATAAGGATGTTCTGATTTATAAGGAGGGCTATAAGCTGACAAAGCTTGACAGGCAGTTTCTTAAAATCCTTGATGAGGTAATAATTGAATGTAAATAAAAGGAAAAACCCCAGCAATAAACACAATGAAAACACAAGGGGACGGTTCTCTTGTGCTGAAAAATGGAAAAAAATCAGCATAACAGAGCGGTCTCTTTGCGTTTGTAAATAAAAGGAAAAACTGTGACAACGGACACAAACCGAACACAAGAGAACCGTCCCCTTGTGTTTTGAACGAAGGAGTGATTTTTATGAAGGATATTGCAGGTTGTGACTATAAGGATTATCTTCCATTACCGATATTGGAAGGCTGTCCTGAATTCGGGGAGTTTTATAAGAAGGCTTGGGAAATAGCATATGCGCATATTAAAGATATTGAAAATATGCCTCAGACACCGTATATGGACGAGGCGTTCTGCGATACTCAAATCTGGATATGGGACAGCTGCTTTATGTCTCTTTTTTGCAAATATGCAAGAGAGGTATTTCCGGGCGTGGAAACACTTAATAATTTTTATGAGGTACTTTATAACAATAAAAAATTACCGATGGTTATACCTACGGAAAAGGAGCCTGCATGGACGGGCGCAGTGCCGAATGAGCCTTATGAAATGCTGGTACATATTGCGGATAACCCTCCGCTGTTTGCGTGGGCAGAGTATGAAAACGCGATGTTTAGCGGTGACCTTGAATATTTGAAGGAGCTTTTATATAAAAAACAGTTTCTGCAAAAGCATTATGAATGGCTCGAAAATTTAAAAGAAAAAACAACACCGCGTTCCGTTAGAGAACAGACCTGTTGGATTGCCGAGGAAAAAGGTTACCGATGGGAGGGCGGCCGTTCGGGTATGGACAATACCCCGCGGGGCAGAACAACGCCAAGTGCCGCAGAGGAAAGACCGAATAATCCGGATATGCTATGGATTGACGCTGTCTGCCAGCAGGCACTTTCAGCGAAAATGATTTCAAGATTGTTTGATATTGTAAATGATAAGGAGCTTTCACAGCTGTGGGCTGAAAAGTATTCTCAAAAAAAGGAGATTATTAACCGTTTTTATTGGGACGAGGAAGACAAATTCTATTACGATATCGACTGCAAAACAAATGATTTTTACAAGGTTATGACCATAGCCTCATATTGGACGCTCACCGCAGGTGTGGCATCGAAGGAACAGGCAGAGGCTTTGGCAAAACATGTTTTAAATCCCAATACTTTTGGCGGAAAAGTACCGCTTGTTTCTCTTTCAAGAAGTGATAACGATTTTAACCGCAGCGGCAAATACTGGCGCGGGTCTCTTTGGTTACCTACCGCTTATGCGGCGCTGAAAGGGCTTAAGGAATACGGGCTTTTTGATATTGCACATTCAGCGGCAGAGAGTGTCTTGAAGCATATGTGCAATACGTTTTACCAATATGAACCGCACACTATATGGGAATGTTATTCTCCGGAAGAATACAAGCCCTCAACCGGCACGAACGGGAAAAAAATTGTACGCCCTGATTTTTGCGGCTGGTCTGCTTTGGGTCCCATATCAATTTATATTGAATTTGTCTTGGGCTTTCATACGGTTAATGCGTTTGAAAATATTGTTGAATGGGAAAAACCGAAGAATGTAAAAGGAAAAATCGGTATAAAAAACCTGCGCTTCGGCAGTGTTATTACAGATATTATTGCTGAGGGCGATGAATGCCGCTGTTACTCAAATGCTGATTTTACACTTAAAATCAACGGTAAATCCTACAGCATTGCAAACGGTGAAAATATTATCAGGATAGACGGTCTGCGCTGAATCCAAAACCGCCCGGGGCTGCTGCATGGCAGCCCCGGGCGGTTTTATTTAACTGCAATCAGCAGCACGGGTTACAGGGCGGGTCGCAGCAGGGGTCGCAGCAATTATTGTTACCGCCGCCGAATAATCCGCCGTCGCAGCAGCAGAATATAAGAACAACGATTATAAGTATCCATATCCATTGATCTCCGCCGTTACCGCATCCTCCGAATAATCCCATCTCTATCACTCCTTTCGATTGATATATACTATGATAAAGCGTTGCTTCCGGTGATTGAAAAACATACAAAATATTTAAATTACCTTGTCAAATATTTATCATTTAACATGATTTTGCAGAATTTAAACAGCTGCCGGCGCATAATACTTGACAAAAGCCGATAAATTGTATACAATATATGTAATACACAGGGCAGGTTGCCGGAAAGGATGTAAATGAATATGGCTTATACTTTGGCGGAAAAAATAATAAACGCTCATATTGTTGACGGCGAGCCGGTGCGCGGCACGGAAGTCGGTCTGAAAATAGACCAGACTCTGACTCAGGACGCTACCGGAACAATGGCGTATCTTGAATTTGAGGCTATGGGCGTCCCGAGGGTTAAAACGGAGAGATCTGTTGCTTATATTGATCATAACACGCTTCAAAACGGCTTTGAGAATGCTGACGACCACAGATTTATCGGAAGCGTATGCAGGAAGCACGGAATTTATTTTTCAAGACCCGGAAACGGTATTTGTCACCAGGTACATCTTGAGCGCTTCGGTGCGCCGGGTAAAACTCTTATCGGCTCTGACAGCCATACTCCTACGGGCGGCGGAATCGGAATGCTTGCAATCGGTGCCGGAGGTATGGATGTTGCCGTAGCTATGGGCGGCGGTGCTTATTATATCACATATCCCGAAATAGTGAATGTAAAGCTGACCGGAAAGCTTCAGCCGTGGGTTGCGGCAAAGGATGTTATTCTTGAAGTACTTAAGCGCTTGTCTGTAAAAGGCGGCGTCGGAAAGATTATAGAATATTCCGGAGACGGTGTAAAAACCTTGTCTGTTCCCGAACGTGCAACAATAACAAACATGGGTGCGGAGCTCGGAGCCACAACATCAATTTTCCCGTCTGACGAGATAACAAGAGAATTTCTGCGCGCCGAGGGACGTGAGGAGGTTTTCGTGCCTCTCAGTGCGGACGAAGACGCGGTTTATGATAAGGTTATTGAAATAAATCTCAGTGAGCTTGTGCCGTTGGCGGCATGTCCTCACTCACCGGATAATGTTAAAACCTGTGAAGAAATAGGAAAGCTTAAAATTGACCAGGTCTGCATCGGTTCATGCACTAATTCGTCGCTTCTCGACATGCTTAAGGTTGCGCATATCCTGAAGGGTAAAACGGTACATCCCGACGTATCCCTTTCAATTGCTCCCGGCTCAAAGCAGGTGCTTAATATGCTTGCTGAAAACGGTGCTCTTGCTGTTATGATAGATGCCGGCGCGAGAATTCTTGAAAGCGCCTGCGGACCGTGCATAGGTATGGGTCAGTCTCCCAATTCAAAGGGAATTTCGCTGCGTACCTTTAACAGAAACTTTGAAGGACGTTCCGGTACAAAGGACGGACAGGTATATCTCGTATCTCCTGAGCTTGCGGCGGCGTCTGCGCTGACGGGATATCTTACCGACCCGAGAACGCTCGGGGATATGCCGGAGTTTGAAATACCCGAAAAATTTTATATAAACGATAATATGATAGTTCCTCCGGCTTCGGAAAAGGATATGGACAGTGTTGAGGTTCTCCGCGGTCCGAATATAAAGCCGTTCCCGGTATCAGAACCCCTTGAAAAGGATATAAACGCCGTGTGCGCTCTTAAGGTCGGGGACAATATTACAACTGACCATATAATGCCTGCCGGTGCGAAAATACTTCCCCTGCGCTCCAATATACCGGAGATTTCAAAGTACTGCTTTGCAGTTTGTGATGAAACCTTCCCGGCGAGAGCCTTGGAGCTTAAAAAGAGCATAATCGTCGGCGGAGCTAACTACGGACAGGGCTCGTCAAGAGAACATGCCGCTCTTGCACCGCTGTATCTTGGAGTTAAGGCGGTTATAACAAAATCATTTGCAAGAATACACATGGCAAATCTGATTAATGCCGGAATAGTACCTCTTGTGTTTGAAAACGAGAGTGATTATGACAGGATAAATCAGGGCGATGAGCTTGAAATACAGGATATCACAGATCAGCTGAAAAAAGGCGATACCATAACCGTTACGGACAAAACGACAGGCGTGGACATTATAACAAAGGTTTCATTGTCCGACAGGCAGAGGGAGATGCTTCTTGCCGGCGGACTTCTGAATTATACAAAACTCAATGGAAAGGGCTGATGACAATGGCACACACACCGGAAATAGAAGCAGCAATGGAGAAATTTGCTGCGATTCTCGAGGAACAGAATATCAGAATTGAAAAAATGAAAAAGGAAAAGGATTTTGTTGATTATTCCAAGCTTGACAAAATCATAATCGGAGTTTGCGGAGGAGACGGAATAGGTCCTGCGATTACAAGCGCGGCTCAGAAAATCCTTGAATTCCTTCTTGCAGATGAAATAGCGAAGGGAAAGGTTGAGTTCAAGGTAATTGACGGACTCACCATAGAAAACAGGGTTGCGGCAAACAAAGCTATCCCGGACGATGTTCTTGCGGAGCTTAAGGCATGTGACGTTATACTTAAGGGTCCCACAACAACACCGCGTGCCGGAGATCCGTGGCCTAACATTGAAAGCGCCAATGTTGCAATGAGAAAGGAGCTTGACCTGTTCGCAAATGTGCGTCCGGTAAAGGTTCCAGATCAGGGTATTGACTGGACGTTCTACAGGGAAAACACAGAGGGCGGCTATGCTGTCGGTTCAAAGGGCGTTAATGTTTCCGATGACCTGGCGATAGATTTTACGGTTGCCACAAGCGACGGCTGTGAAAGAATTGCAAGAGCTGCTTTTGAATATGCGAGAAAGAACGGAAAAACAAAGGTTACCTGTGTAACAAAGGCAAACGTCATTAAAACGACTGACGGCAAGTTCCTTAAAACCTGTCAGGAGGTTGCCAAGGATTATCCGGAGATTGAGCTTGATGACTGGTATATTGACATCATGACTGCCAAGCTTGTTGACCCGAAGAGAAGAACCGGCTTCCAAGTCGTTGTTCTTCCGAACCTTTACGGAGACATTATAACTGACGAAGCAGCAGAGTTCCAGGGCGGCGTCGGCACGGCAGGAAGCGCAAATATAGGAAAGCGTTACGCAATGTTTGAGGCAATTCACGGAAGCGCACCGAGAATGGTGCTTGAGGGCAGAGACAAATATGCGGATCCGTGTTCAATAATAAGAGCCGGAGTTATGCTTCTTTCCCACATCGGATATCAGGAGCAGGCGGATAAGCTTGAAAGAGCTCTCGACATATGCATGTATGAGGAGAAAAAGCTTCAGATTACAGGCCGTGACACGGGATGCACGGGAATGGAATTTGCAGATTATATTATGGACACAATAAAAACGTTGTAAATTCAGCGGACAACTTTGCGGGACACAGCAGGTTTTGTAGCTTTTGTCCCGCATTTTTCACGGCTGTCCGGTATATGTGATTAAGGAGAATTGCAGTATATGAACAGTAATGAAAAGCAGGTTCCCGCCATAGTCGTAAAAAGACTGCCGAGATATTACAGATATCTGAGCGAGCTTCTTAAAACGGATATCAAGCGGATTTCCTCCGGTGCGCTCAGCCGGAAGATGAATGTTACCGCCTCCCAGATACGTCAGGATTTTAATTATTTCGGCGGATTCGGTCAGCAGGGCTACGGCTACAATGTGGAATACCTGCATAAGGCGATAGGTGAAATCCTCGGCCTTGACAGGGGAAACAAAACAATAATAGTGGGCGCCGGGAATTTAGGACGCGCCCTTGCAAACCATGACGCCTTTGAGCGCCGCGGATTTATTATAACGGCGCTTTTTGACATAGACAGCTCTGTTGTGGGAACACGTGTAAACGGAAAGCCGGTTTTTCATATGGAGGAGCTGGATGATTACCTGAGCCGAGAGCGAACGGATATAGCCATTCTTACGGTGCCGCGGGCAAAGACCCAGGAGATAGCTGACAGACTGATAAGAAGCGGTGTCCGCGGCTTTCTTAATTTTTCGTACACGGAGCTTAAAACGGACGGCATGGTGGCTGTTGAAAATGTACATTTATCTGATGCGCTGATGACGCTTTCATACAAGGTCAAAAGAATGGACAGCTAAAAAAAACAGTATCTGTTTTCAAACACAAAGTTTGGGAAAAACTATTGACTTTTTTAAAATAAAGGTTTATAATGTAGGAGAGTTGTTTATTTTCAGACACTAAAATTAATCATTGACGCCGCATAGCCGGCGGAAAGGAAAGGGAATTGACATGAACATACTTGTAACAGGCGGAGCCGGATATATAGGAAGCCATACATGCGTTGAGCTTCTGAATGCCGGCTATGATATTGTTGTACTTGACAATCTTTCAAACTCATGCGAAAAAGCACTTGACGTTGTCAGGGAGATAACAGGCAGGGATTTTCCTTTTTATAAGGTTGATATGCTTGATATCAATGAAATGGAAAAGGTATTTAAGGAAAATAAAATTGACAGCGTTATACATTTTGCCGGCCTTAAGGCAGTCGGCGAGTCCACGCAGATACCTGTAAGATATTATCACAATAATATAACGGGAACACTTAACCTTCTTATGCTCATGGAAAAGTATGATGTTAACAATATCGTATTTTCAAGCTCGGCTACTGTTTACGGAATGCCTGAGACAGTGCCGATAACGGAGGATTTCCCGCTTTCAACAACCAATCCTTACGGTTCGACAAAGCTTATGATTGAAAATATTCTTACTGACACGGTTAAAGCAAATCCAAAGCTTTCCGCGGCATTGCTCAGATATTTTAATCCGATAGGAGCACATAAGAGCGGAAAGATGGGCGAGGACCCGAAGGGTATTCCGAACAATCTTCTGCCCTATATTGCACAGGTTGCTGTCGGCAAGCTTAAGGAGCTGAGCGTTTACGGAAATGATTACGACACGGCGGACGGCACGGGAGTGCGCGACTATATCCATGTTGTTGATCTTGCTCTCGGACATCTTAAGACGGTTGAGCATTGCACCGGCAAGCCGGGGGTTCATATATATAATCTCGGTACGGGGAAAGGATATTCTGTTCTTGAAATGGTTGAGGCGTTTAAAAAGGCAAGCGGACATGATATTCCATATAAAATTACAGGCAGGCGCCCCGGTGATATTGCAGAGTGTTATGCCAATGCGAAAAAAGCGGAAAAGGAGCTTGGCTGGAAGGCTCAGCGCGGAATTGAGGAAATGTGCGAGGACTCCTGGAGATGGCAGAAAAATAATCCGGACGGTTATATGACAAGCGCAGAATAAATTTATTAAAAAAAGCGTTTTTCCCGGATATTACGCTTACCTCAGAGAAAAACGCTTTTCGGCCGTTTTTAAACCGGCCTTTTGACCGGAGTTTTTAAAGTGCGATTAAAATTCCCCGGTACGTGTATATTATAATATAAGCTGCACTTTTTTTCAACAGCTCAGGAAGCTGTTTGGTTATTTATTCCTTGGGTTTTGGTGGATTTTCAAAGAAATTCTACATTTAATCCCATGCTTCAGCAAGAAGGAAAGTACCTTGCGGAAAAAATTCTACAAAAACGGACAAAATGCTGTTTATTTTGAGAGAAAGTGCTGTTTTAAGCGTATTGCACAAAAAATTAATATTTTTGAAAGGAGTAGTTTTATGGATACTTCTCTGGTTGTAATGGCTGCAGGTATGGGCAGCCGTTTCGGAGGGATAAAGCAGATTGCTCCCCTCGGACCAAACGGCGAAATACTTCTTGATTTCTCTGTTTATGACGCGGTTCGCGCAGGCTTTTCAAAGGTTGTATTTGTCATTAAAAAGGACATTGAACAGGATTTCAGAGCCGCGGTGGGAAAGCGGATTGAGAAAATGGTTGATGTGGATTATGTGTTTCAGGAGCTTACTGATATTCCGGAGGGCTTTTCGGTGCCGGAGGGACGAGTAAAGCCCTGGGGTACAGGTCAGGCTGTGCTTACGGCTGCAGAAAAGGTAAATACCCCCTTTGCTGTTATAAACGCAGACGATTATTACGGGGAAAAAGCATACACTCTTATTAATAACCATCTTGCGGCAGGCGGCGGAAGCTGCTGTGTGCTGTTTCAGCTTGGAAATACACTCAGTGAAAACGGTACTGTGTCGAGAGGAATTTGCAGCGTAAAGGACGGATGCCTTACTGAGGTAACTGAGCATACGGCTCTTGACAAAAACAGCGGTTTTCCGTTTGATACCCTCGTTTCAATGAATATGTGGGGATTTTCAAATGACTTTTTCGGAAATATCGGAGGAAGGTTTGAGGAATTTCTTAAAAATCTTAAAAATCCTCTTAAGGATGAGTTCTACCTGCCCGGTATAGTTGATGATATGATAAAGAAGGAAAATGAAAAGGTAACGGCACTTGTTACCGACGACAGGTGGTACGGAGTTACATATAAAGAGGATTCCGCTTCCGTAAGGGAAGCCATACAAAAAATGATAAGCGAGGGAAAGTACAGTGAGCTGTGATTTAAACGAGGTTTTGAGCAAATTTGACATATCCATGTCGGCAGCAAGCTACGGTAACGGACATATAAACGATACATATCTCGTGGAAAGCAACCCTAAGTATATACTTCAGAAGATTAATTCAAACGTTTTTAAAAATCCGCCGCAGGTTATGGATAATATTGAAAAGGTAACAAATCATCTGAGAAAAAAAATTGCGGAGCAGGGCGGAGATCCTGACCGTGAAACCATGCTGGTCATAAAAACAAAGGACGGGAGCAATTATTATAAAACCGAAGACGGTGAATATTTCCGCATGTATAGGTTTGTTGATAATGCAACAAGCTATGACAATGCGGAGAATGCAAAAATGTTTTATGAGGCGGCGAGAGCCTTCGGAAGATTTCAGAAGCTGCTTTCCGATTTCCCCATGAAGGAGCTTTATGAAACGATTCCGAAGTTTCACGATACAAGAAACAGGTTTTTAAATTTAAAAAAAGCCATTGAAAATGACGTCTGCGGAAGGGCTGCGGAGATAGCTGAGGATATAGAGCTGGCACTTTCCTTTGAGGATGAGGTGGGAGTTATTGTCGACGGTATAGCGGACGGTTCCCTTCCTCTTCGTGTTACCCACAACGACACAAAGCTCAACAATGTGCTTATAGATGATATTACCGGCAAGGGTCTTTGCGTAATTGACCTTGATACCGTAATGCCCGGTTCTTTGCTTTACGATTTCGGCGACGCGCTCAGAATCGGTGCAAGCAATGCTGCAGAGGACGAAACAGACCTTTCAAAGGTTACGTTTAATCTTGAATATTTTGAAAGCTTTGCAAGAGGCTTTCTTGAAGAGGTCGGCAGCATAACCGACAGGGAAAGAGAACTGCTGGCTTTTTCGGCAATGCTTATAACGTATGAATGCGGTATAAGATTTCTGACAGATTATCTTGAGGGAGATACATACTTTAAAATTCACAGGGAAAAGCATAATATTGACCGTGCAAGAAACCAGCTTAAGCTTGCCTGTGATATAAGAAGCAAATTCCCGCAGATGAACGAAATAATAGGCAGAATTGTCTGAGTAACTGTAAAGCGTTCCTTGAAATAATTAAAAAATAAATTTTTATTACCAGATTTTTAAAAGAATATTCCCTGCTTTTTTGTACAAAATATGAGTGTAGTCGATACCAATCGACACATTAATATAGATATTTTAAAACAATTAAGGAGGGAATTAAAATGAGTAAAGGAAACAACATTATGGTACCGGAAGCTAAGCAGGCTATGGAGAACTTTAAGATGGAGGCTGCCAGAGAGGTAGGCGTTAATCTTAAGCAGGGTTACAACGGTGATCTTACTTCAAAGCAGGCAGGAAGCATCGGCGGACAAATGGTTAAAAACATGATTAAGGATTACGAAAGCAAAATAAAGGGCTGAGTATAAAGCGGCACTTTAATTCGTAACCGTAAGGAGCTGTACCGAATTAATAAATCCGGAACAGCTCCTTTAAATTTCAAAAAATAATTATTACATTTTTATTACAAAGTTAACATTTGACAAAATCAATCGCAGAAAAAACGCTTGAAAACAGCATAAATATGGGAAAAACGTGTGAAAATAAAAATATGAAAAAAAATTTAAAAAAAGCGGAACTTTTGAAAAAAAATATCGTCTAAGATAGTGAAAGTTGTAAAACAGCTGTTTTTGCAGCCCTTACAGACGCCATGTTGACGAATAAAGCAAACGCCACTTTGTTTCGTTTGCGGCATATTTAACAAATTAACCTTGTTAATGTTTTTTCTTATTGACATAGCGGCATTTACATAGTAAAATAGGTAAGGACAGCTTTTTGTAATTGGGTAGAAGCGTTACAGAAGGCTGTGAGTATTTCGTATCCTGCCGCACTCGTGCAGGTGGATGCGCAGCAGGATAACCTTTACAGTTTGTTTACAACTGTGAAAAAGCATTTGACTTGTGTCGCATTATGTGATATAATCAGATGTAAGAGGTCTTTGACGGCCGTCCGGTTTTGTGACGAAAGAGGCAATGCCGGAGTTATTTTACTCTTTCGTATATTTATTAAGGAGGATTTGAGACTATGAACATGAATCTCAAAAAAGTAATTTCATCAGTCGCTGCTTTGGCTATGTCAGCAAGCTGCTTTACAGCATTTGCTGCTACTTTCTCAGATGTAGCTGATACATATGCTTATAAGAATGCAATTGATGAACTGATTGCTCTTAAGGTTGTAAACGGTTATGAAGACGGTACCTTCAAGCCCGACAACGAAATCACAAGAGCAGAAGTAACAAAGATGGTTGTTGCTGCTATGGGTCCCAGCTATACTTCAGCTGCTGAAAGCTCAAGCGGTAATTCAGGTTTCTCAGATGTTGACAGTGTTAACCACTGGGCATCAGGCTATATCAGTGTTGGTGTTGCACAGAACTTCATCAATGGTATGGGAGACGGAACATTCTCACCTGATACAAATGTAACATACGCACAGATCGTTAAGATGCTCGTTGCAGCTCTTGGTTATACAACAGCTGCTGAGGCTAACGGCGGATACCCCAGCGGATATCTCCAGACAGCTTCTTCAATCGGTATAACAGCTAATGTTACAGGCGTTGGCCAGGATACAGCCGTAACAAGAGGTCAGGTTGCTCAGCTTATTGACAACGCTCTTGCTACTCCTATCGTTGCTGTAACAGGCTGGACACAGGATATCTACGGCAAGCCGGTTGCTCAGACAGAAATCATGGATGGTAACGGTGATTCCGAGAAGTATCAGACACTTCTTACAGAGTATCATAATGCATACAAAGTAAGAGGTCGTGTAACAGCTACACATGCTCAGGGTACTACTGAAAAAGACCAGGTTGCTTATCAGGTTGAATATGCTGATAACTACGACGGCGACAAGTATGACATGAGAAAGAACGGCAGCGGCGACAAGATTGATGTTGACGCATACTTCGGTGATACAAACGCTGAAGATCTTCTTTTCACATATTCAGAAGCTTTAATCCAGCTTGATGATAATGATGAAGCTACAATTCTTTCAATTGTTGCATACGGCAAGAATGATATCGTAGAGCTTAACGCAGACGATTATGATTCTCTTGTTGACGATAGTAAGGGTAAGACAATTGACTTTACAATCAGCTCAACGTCTTCAAAGACAAAGACATATAAGCTTGATAACAATGTTGCAGTTTATGTAAACGGTGTTGAAGTAAGCGGATCTCTTACAAATGCCGTTGCTAACTATATTGACGGAAATGATATCGGTAAGGTAACTCTTATTGATACACCTCAGGAAGGTTCTTCAAGCAAGGATGGATACTATGACTATATCATGGTCTCTGTTCAGAAGTGGGCAGTTGTTGACAGCACATCCGTATCCGGAACAGTAAACAAGATTTTCTTTGATGATTTCGAAAGGGATCTTGATGCTTCTGTTTCACTTGACGATGATGACGAAGACTTTACTTATTCAATCGTTAAGGACGGCGCAGATGTTGAATTCAGTACAATAGCTCAGGATAACGTGCTTCTTCTTACTTATGATGTAACGAATAAACTTAAGGATTCTTCTTTCGTAACAATTGATGTTTGCGACAAAGTAGTTGAGGGTAAGGTTACAGAAGCTAAGAATGATGATGATGAGTGGATTTACACAATTGACGGTACAGAGTATACATATGTTGACAGCTCAGCTAAGGTACTTGAAATTGGTAATGAGTATGCTCTTTACACAGATTCAACAGGCAGAATCGTTAAGTATGACGAGTCTGTAAGCTCAAAGAATTATGCTATTATCGACAGAGTATATTTGGATAACAACTCAGGCGATTATAAGGCAAGAATAATTAAGGCTGATGGTACAAGAAGCTCATATGCACTTAAGGATACAAATGCAGCCGCAGATCTTGCAAAATCAGTTTATACTGATGATGCAATTGATGGTGATACACTTGAAGCTCTTGAAAAGCGTATTATCACATATAAGCTTAACACAAGGTCTGAAATTCATACAATAGATTTCATTGAGCCGGTTTCAGATCTTAATTCTGAATACACCGAGAATTCAACAAAGGTTGGTTCTATCAGAATGGCAGAGTCAACACAAGTTGTTGATTTGACAGATATCTATAATCAACCTACATACACAGCATCAGACATCAAAGCTGCTTCACTTGCTTCATTTATAGACGGTGAAGAGTATTCAGTTCTTGGTGTTGATAA
>JAGBHE010000002.1 GCA_017935675.1 Clostridia bacterium
ACCATTCAGTTAAGCGTAAATCCATTTCAGCAAATATGCGCAAATGCTTGCTAAATCCGAGGTATCTTGAAGACGTTCTACGATATTTTTGCAGACAATCTGCTTTGTGACATTTTTATTACATGCGTTATTTCGCCGTGCCCGAAAGCAAAGTAATCTGTTCTTTTACCGTTTCCGTGTTTTCGTCATATACATCGCATATATCCGAAACGACAAATAAGTTTGTCGAATTTGTGGAAAAGCCTGATGTTCCTACCATGTCACTTTTAAGAAGCATCGCCTCTGTATATCCGACGTCTGACGGATCTCCCGTACGATAGCCTTCTATCTTGTATCTTTCCCAATCCTTAAAGAATTGATTACCTTTTGCAATCTGATATGCATCAGGATCATTTTTGTATTCATCCGATTGCGGTACTACAAACAGCCTGCTCGATGAGTTTATCTGCACAAGAGGACCGATAAGCATCTGTCCCGAGTAAAAATAATACTCCGATTCGGGCGAGGATACGAACAATCCGTTCTGCCTCTTACCCTCATTAACAGTATCTATCAGGCGGATTTTGTTATCGCTGTTTACATCAACAATGACTATCTGTCCGTTCACTTTGCCGTTTGCCACGGACATTGCCGTTTCCGCTTCCTCATAAGTATCACATTTTACGCCGTCAATGTTTACATTTTTCGCCAGCGGAAGGTTTGTTATCTCCCCATTCTCTGTAAAGAGTTTAAGATACATCGCCTCATCAAGCTCTTCCATCCAGTGACCTATTATATATGCGTATATTCCGCCGCTTGCTCCGCCTGCGACAATATCAGCAATCTTTCCGTATGCGTCTATATAACACGTCACTTTCATTCTTACTGCGAGATAATCGGGGTTTGCGGCTATAAACGCGCTGTCAACCACATATTCGCTTTGTCCGATTTTTATTATTGTATTACCGTTTGGGTTTGTTATGCTTGATATGTCTCCGGTTATTGTGCCTGCTGAAACCACAAGTCTGTTCATCCTGTTGGAGGCATAAAAGCTTATTACGTTATTCTGCACAATATCGGAAAGAGAACGTTCTTCCCCTGATGCGGTTGTAATTATTGTTGTTTTTTCGTCATCAGACAAGTCTATTACCTGACTGCCTCTGCCGTAAATCATCCTGTCTTCCAAATCTACAGATCTCACAACAATATTCTCATACGCATTGACCATTACCGTCTCGTATGTGCTGTTACTGTCTGCGTTTATAAGGATTATCTCTCCGTTTGAGATATTATCAAATACTGCCGATATGTCTTTCGACGCATTCTCGCCGTTCTTTACTATATTTACACCTTTATCCAGTACAACTTTTTTTGCTCTGCTGCCGTCAAAATAATTTATTGTGCAGCTGTCAGCTTCAAAGCTGACAAAATCATCTATATTGATAACTATGGTATTTGTATTATTATCTCTGACCGAGATATATTTAAGCTCAGGATTTCCGTCTGTTTTATCCGTATAATACACGCTTACGTAACGACCGAGATATTTATACGGGTCGTAAAGATGTGCATTTATAACCGTATCACCCACACAGATCGTATTTTTGTCGTAGCCTGTTTCGTTAATGAGGCTCGTATCGTTCACAGCGTTTACGATTCCTTCCGTATGGAAAAGGTCATAATATACCTCCATCAGTGTTTCCGAACCCTGCTTTACATTGAAACCGCCGTAGCCTGTATCCGCATAGGTATTATACATAGGCGTAATAAGAGCATTGTGAAGCAATGTAATTGCGTCAGACCAACAAATCCTTGCATTTTTCACTCCGTCAAGGACATCCGATCTTCTTGCTATTTCCAGGGTTGTGTTATAGTCAATCCCTTTTACGCCAAGTGCTTTTACTATTACGCATGCCGCTTCATCCATTGTAATAATATCATTCGGTCTGAATGTACGCGAATCATCCATCGTAAGAATACCCACCTCAAGCAGTACTCCCGATGCATTCCACGCAATATCATCCTGCGTCATATCCTTATAATATCTGTTCTGATTTCCCTCATAGATATTTATTCCAAGCATTTTTGCCGTTGCTATTATAAAATCACGTCTTGTTACCTCATCGTTTAGTTTTGTTTCATCCGTAATTTCGTCGATTATTCCCAGCTCTGCGAGCAGTTCTGCCTTTGTCGTTGCATCATCATTATATGGCTTTGCCGATACAGGAAAGCTAAACGAAAGCAATATACTGATTAATAATATTATACCGGTTATCTTCTTCATATATCTCACCCCTATTTCCGCAGCAGCGCATAGATTATCATCGCAGCCTCTGCTCTCGTTGCATTTTTCAAAGGCGCAAAGTCCATATCGCTTACTCCGTTGATAATCCCCATTGCTTTAAGCGTATACACGCTCTCTTTTGCGTACTCTGCAATCTGACTGTCGTCCGCAAAGGTCAGCGCATCACCGGCAGAGGCAAGAGTTACATTCTTATATACAGCAGCGTTATGAATAATGACCGCCATATCCTGTCTTAAAATCAAATCCCCTGCACCGAACTCCGTATCGCTGTAACCGTTTATTATCCCCGCTGCTTTCGCCTTGGCTATATATTGGTGTGACCATCTGTCCGCCGGTACGTCATTAAATGCAATTTTTACGCCGTCAACATCACTCAAAAAGGCTGATGCCACAAGCTTGGTAAATTCTTCTCTTGTTATCATATCATTGGGGCAGAATTTATTATCGCCTTTACCTGCGATAACATTCTTTGACGCAAGCTCAATGACAGCGTCCTTTGCCCACGGAACACTGTCTAAATCTTCAAATATATCCGTATTCATAGGCTTGGCTGCTTCGACTTGGTTTCCGGGAATCTCCATTCCCGAACCGGCTGAAACGCTTCTGCCTCGGTTTCCGCCGCCCGAACCTCCGCCGGTGCCTGAACCTCCGGCTCCCGGAGACGACGCTGAATTTACAAGTTCATTGTATCTTGTTACAAGTGCGGTTATATTCTGAATTTTTTGACCCGCAAGAGATGAATATACACTGTTCTTATCTGTAGGCGAAGATATTCCCGTTATATTGGGAAAGTCCCCGAAAATTTCTTTGATATTCTCATATCCGTTGGGGTTCTCGACCACATAGAGAATGAGCGCTCCTGTCAGCTCGTCCGAAAGCTTATCTACAGTGGCAATCTTCTTGCCGGATATTGTATCCGTAAGGTATTTTTTCGCCTTTTCATCTTTGATATACTTGTTATACCATGTCATAAAGTCGGCATTTTCACGTACAGCATAAAGAAGAATGTCCATGTCTGCGCTTGCTTTTGCATTAAGGTTTGCCGTTTCTGCGCAGCACAGATACAGAGCCCTGTTATCCCCATAATTATAAGAAAGCGGTTTGCCGTTTAGCTGCGCAAACAAAATTTCAGCTGCGCTTTCAGCGTTTGTTACACTTTTAAAACCAAGCGTCGTCATCAGCTGCGCATCTGAAAACAGCTCAATAAACTCAGCCTTATTATTTATCTTCTCATTCAGCTTATCCACAGCCGCAGAATAGTCCCTCGCATTTGAAAAGTCGATATTAAGATATTCGTATATCTTGTTTGTATCTGCTGACAACAGGTATACATCATATGTACCGCTGTCGGAAACCCCGAATTTTGAGCTGAAGCTTCCGTCCGCACCTGTTTTAAACTGGCTTGTATAAACAAGCACTTCTGCAGGATTTCCGACCTCCGCCTTAAGATTCACCTCTGAACCGTCCGCCAATAAACCAACAGCAGTCTTGTTTGTCTTTGCGGACAAGCTCCAGACATCTGCCGGTTTTTTGCCCTGAGGGAGCACCATAGCTGTTATCGTTGTATTCGCCGCAGAAACACCCTTAGCAATAATACAGTTATTTGAAAAGTCAGGCTCTACACTGCAGCTCCACCCGGTATTCTCTGACGCATACACACCTGCACCAAGAAGCATACCCGCTGTCAATGCCCCTATCATAAATTTTTTTAATCTGTTCATATAAGCTCCTCTCATCGCAACATATAACCTACGCGCAGATGTCCCCCGCCTATAAAGGCGGGTCACATCTGACGGTTTTCGGGACGGTCACACAGTACCGCCCCGAAAACCGTCAGCGCTAAGCTCTTGTTTTTACAAATCAATCGGATCTGACAGCGGCAGCATTTCACCGAATGCGCTCCATGCCATAATCTTAACTGCCGTTATATCGCTCATATCCGACAGAACGGTAAAGTCATACTTGTATGTCATAGTAATGATTGAGGCGTCTACATCCTCTGCCTTTATAATCTCTGCCGTCTTAAGTATATCACCCGAATAATATGCAATAATTACATTAAACGTCTGAGGCGTGCCTGTTGTATTGCTGTAATCAACCTCAACCTGTGCTGTCGCATTTGCGGTAAGTCCGCTAACGCTTGTCACTTTGGTTCCGCCGATGTTGACTCCAATAAGCTCAGAGGTTCTCTGTCCCATGCCTGTTGTAAAATCAAGAGATAAATCATCGCTAAGTCCGTCACCCTTCACATTCGTAACGTTCTTTGAAACGAAAATTGTATACGTCGTCTTCTCCGCCAAAGCCTCGGTAAGTCCCATTGTATAAACGCCGTTTTGATAGTTTGCGATATATTCAATCTTTTTACTGTCGCCCTTTTTGATAATGTACACATTATCGCTGTTTAAAGTGCTTGTATCCATAACAGCACCGAAATCAACGTTTACTGACTTTGTGAGGAGGGCGATATCATTCCAGTTGTTCTGAGCCATACTCTTTGAATCAAGAAGCGTCACGCTGTCCTTTGTAACAGTCGGAGCATTGTAGGTATAGCTTGTTTTGATATTATCAATATAAATCGGCTCTGATGAAGCTGTGCCCATCAGCAAAGCACGAATAATCGCACTCGCATTCATCGCTGCGCTTGCTGCCACAGCGCCTTTCTGCGAAACAGTACCGGTAATTACCTTCGTCTTTGTATCATATTCATACGATACGGTAAACCAATCCGACGGGTCATCCAAAGACGTTGCAATATTGCCGGCCTGCCCAAACATATTGTAAGCTTTGCCGCCTATACGAATTGCCCATTTTCTTGCATTATCCCCGACCAGATAAAACTTATCCTGCACAGAGCTGTCACCGTAAGCTCCTGTTCCTTCCGCTTTCGGATTGCTGAGCTTTACATCATAGGAAATCGTTACCTTATCCGCTGTGGTATCGGTATCAATATTTGTATATACCACACTCCATGTTGAAGTACCTATTCCGTCCGAAACCGCGGTGCTGCCGCTTGGGTTGACTGAAAGGTATTTATTGCCGCCGTCTTCGGTCACAAGTGTGGGAGTTGTCTCACTGTTGAACCTAATTATACTATCGTCTGCGGGAAGCGCAGTGAGGTTGTCAAAATCGAGAAGATAATCCTCTGAATACTGTTCTGACGGAAGAATCTGGCCGCTTACAACCGTAAATTCCACAGTTTTCGGCTCCGCTGCAACACCTGCTGCACTTTTTGCGTCCGCTGTTACAACGACCTTATATTTACCTGCCGAGAGTAATGAGGACAATGTCATTGTATAAACCTTGTGCGCAGCGTCAAATGATGCGCTGCAGCCTACTTTGCTGCCTGCACCGTCCTCTGCATATACGGAATTCTGCGTTATCGTTGAGGTGTCCATTTCCTCGCTGAAGCTTATTACCACCTTATCGGCAAGGGTGCTTACCGCCGTCAGATCCGACTGCACGGCGTTGCCTGCGTAAACAGCTACTGTTGCCTCAGGTATTTTTTCTGCTTCATCAAATGCGTATGTAACCTTAATATCGTCAACGTCTGTATAATCCATGATTGGAACATCTGTTACCACAAGCTCATAATAGTTTATGGCAGCAGGCGCATAAGTCGCAGTGTTCGAATGGCTTTTACCGTTGTATGTTATTGTTGTCGTCAGGTTATTTGCTGCTTGTGTGTTGTCAATGACATGCTTGACCGTAAACCAACCCGTTCCTGCCCAATCCTCGTCACGTACCGCCTTGCTGTTTGCCTGTACTTTATAGTGGCTCACTCTTGCAGCCCACGTATTTGAAGTTCCTTTAAATTTGGTATTCAAGCTCGGATGCTTCGTATAACTGTCATTGGTGCTGTCTGTTCCGGGGCAGGGATTACATTCGGGAATTCTTGCTCTGTATTCCACGGTAACGGTATTTGCATTCTTTGCATTGTCAAATGCATTGATCCGGAAAGAATTTTTTGTCGCCGACGAAGAATCCGTACAGGTCATACGGAGGAAGTTTCCGTCCTCCGGTGTATTCATTACCGTTGAGGTTATATTCTGCTGATATACCTTATCATGCGTAAACGCCTCTCCCGGAGTATTACCATCAAAATTCAGCTCCAGATTCTTGGGAGCAACAATGCCGTAGCTTACTTTTATATCGTCAATATATATACCTTTGCCTGTTCCGTCACAGCCAATCAGATATTCCGTAAGGAGTGCGGCCGCAGATACTTCGACGCTGTCAATCAGCTCGGATCCTTGGTAAAGATATGTTGTCCATTTTCCGCCCTTTACCTCCTCGGCTATTGTATACCAATCGCTGTTGCCTTTAAACTCGGGACGGTCTGTTTTATTCATTAAACCATTGTAATATGGACTCAATCTTGCTGCCCAACCTCTTTTAGTGCCGATATAGCTTTTCGCATGCACTCCGCTGTAAGGCGCCCAGTTCCCTGTTCCGTCACCGGTTTCAAGCGTTGTGAACTTAACCTTATATTCAAGCCTTACAGGACTTGTTGCTGCCGCAGCCGTGTCAAAAGCTCTTACATCAAGGCACCATCGACCCGAAGCTTTATGATTATCAACTTGACTCACTGCGTATGCCGGTGTAAGAGTAAGATATTTGCCGCCTGTGGGGTCATCGGTCAGTGTCACTGCGCCCTCTCCGGCATTGTAAACCAGATTGCTGTCATCCTCAAGAGCCGTCAGCTTGTCAAAATTAATCTCATAATACGTCTTCCATAATACGTCATCAGGCTCTGCCGCCTTTACCGATTGAGCGGTGACATTAGGTAACACGCCAAGCATCATCACTCCTGCAGTCAGATAACTTACAATTTTTTTGTTTTTTACCATGATGTTTTCCTCCTTAAAATTTATTATTTTAATCCATAACGTGGAAAAGAAGCAAGCAGATTGCCTTCTTGAGGGACGACGGCGTATGTGTATACTCCAAGTCCCGAAAGGAGGTAAGATGCGCCGCTTATTTTTCACGTTAAATCTTCCATTAATGATTTACCAAGCAGATAAAACAAATTATATTCCGCCGAGTTGGTAGAGCCTGTTCCCATTCCGCTTCCGTACTCATAGTATCCTTCTCTCTGATCGCCGTCGTTATCGTTTATCAGAAGAGTTATTGCAAGCTCGCCGTTTTTCTCGGCACGATAGCCGCTTGGGAATATAACCTCCCACGGAATTCGTATCTCGTATGTTGTAACATTTCCTTCTCTTGCAAGTTCAAAGTCAAATTTATCTCTGTCAACCTCGCCTATTGCCGCGGCAACCGGGTTTTTCTCAACCGTCAGCCGATTCTCGCCGTTTATCTGCGCAAAGTCAAGCTGCGATACCTCCGTCGAACCTTTATAGGGCGAAAACGCAATCTGTATACCGTCTGACCGCCAGAACACACCGCCATAAACCGTATCATCCGACAGGACATCATCCGTAACCTTTGCGCCGAGATAAAAGTTATCCCTGTCCCAGGCGGTATATATTGTTCCCGATACGTCCTCCGCTCCGCCATAGCTATTGCCGGTGATATATACATATTGTCCCTCGGACGGTGTAAGCGCCAGGCCTTCACTCCATTCGCCCTTGCTGATTTTGCCGTCGATTACCGGCGCCGTTCCGGCCTCCTCGCAGGCGTACAGCATAGCTTCGTTTTCAATCGTCCGTTTTTCACCGCCGGCGAATTCAACATCCGCCTTATACCTTATTTTCTTATCCTTGAGCAGCCCGTTCGGCAAATTGATTTTTATCTCCTTTGTATTGCCGGCAGGTATGCTGAGCTTAATTTCACCAACATTTCTGCTCAGCTCCTCAGGCTCGATTAATCGAAACGCGACCCCCTCCGTTTCGCCAAGAGAATGATTTGTAACCTCAGCCACCAGCTGCCACCAGTCTGAGTTATATATATCATGCGGTCTTGCCTTTATGTTTACATCCGTCTTGGGAATATAATTCACATCAAGCTCGGTTGCAAATATCAGCTTTTCTCCGTCATAAATGTTGATATCGATATCCCCGTAGGTTTCTCCGTCATTTTCACGGATCGGATTTCCTTTGGAGGCAAACTGCAATCTCGTTACATCCCCGATAAATCCCGAATTGTCCGCAACGGTAATATCATCATTTCCGATTACTTCAACTCTGCCCTTTTTATCGGTATACTGATACAGCTTGACAACCGCTCCGTCTCCCGACGGAATTTTAACCGTATCGGTATCAAATTCAAAAATCCTCTCCGCCTTCTTCATCTCGGGAAAGCTTCCTATCAGATAGACGGGGGTGGTATCATACCGCACATGGAATGCGCCGTTAAAGCTTCCAAGCTGCGTTTCGTTGCCATACATATCCATCAACACCGCGCTGTCTGCGCCCAATGATACTGCCGCGATTTCCTCGCCGGCATTTACCTTCCATGCAACCACGCAGTCTCTTCCGTCTGCAAGTCTGAATTTGTATGCCGTAATATCATCACCTATATCAGCCTTATCCACGAACTCTGCATTCATCATAGTTTTGTTATAATTCGCAATGGCAAGATATGCCGGCTTTACGCCGTACGGCACCTTGGTACTGGGTCCCTTAAGCAATCCAAAGTTATATTCCAAACTATTGGGAATCTCACCGCCGTCATTTGCTGTATACCAATAGATAGACTCATACATGTCATAAGCGCTGTTTAAAACCTGCTGTCTGACTATATAAGACCCTTGAGTTACCTTATTCGGAAATGTGCCGTAGTTCATTGCCGAATATCCCCACTCGCTTGCAAGCAGCTTAATATCCCTGTCCGTATACTTCTTTATCAATTCCCTAAACTCTGCTGTCTGAGCAATCTGACCGCCGTTATCGGGAGTTGTGTTACTGTTATACGGATGCAGCGATATGCCGTCCATATAATCAAGTCCGCCCGCCGCAAATACACGTTCCGCCCATGCCATGTCAATCTTATACATATCAAGTCCCCATACAAATACATTTGGATACTTTGCTTTGATTGCCGGATATGTATATTTCAGCATATCCGCGTAATTCTCGGGCGTTGCATCAATAGATTTAAAACGGCCATCGGCGTTGTTATATTCATTCCATATCTCCACCTGAAGATTATCACCGTATAATTCTACCAAATCGCCGATTACATTTACCGCGTATTCGGCAAAAAGCTTGAGCTCTTTATCCGTAACGGGAGGTAAACCTACACCTAACGCCTTGTTGTCATATGCTATAATTTCCAAATGACCTATATTTTTTTCTTTGCGCCGTTTCACCTCTGCCGCGTAGTTTTCCGGAATCGCTCTCTCGCCCGCGACAGGTTCATAAAGACTCCACGACACTTCCGAGCGCGCGCCCGAAAAACCTGCTTTGTCAACCATTTCGAGGTTTACGGCGGGGTCTCCCATACGGGCAATACGCACATGGTTGATTATGGACGTTTTCGGATTTCTCGTGCCGGCAGGCGGAGCGTTTATAAGCGCAAACTCATAAAAACCGGAGGTTTTCGCCTCTTGATCCGCATTGCCGTAAACATCAACATATAAATCATAGTAGCCGTACCTGCTTACGCCCGGTATATTAAACTCAATCACGGCGCTTTCTTCGGCACCGACATTTATTACATCTTTTCTTTCAAAAAAGCTGCTTCCCGCCCGGCTTCTCGCCGTCATAATTATCTTAAGCTCCTGCGCTTGGCTCAGCTTGTTAAATACGGTAACCTCAGACGGAATCTCTTTATTCGGCTCAAATACCGAATTGCCTATCCCTCCGACCTTCGCCGATATATCAACAGTCGCAAGCAACGGTTCCGGAACCGCTAAGCCGTCCTTTAGCAAATCAGAAATGATTGCTCTGTCAATCTTCATTACCTCAACATTATCTATAGAAAGACCGCTGCCCGTTCTGTTATCATACGAAAACAGCACTCCGTTCAAATCCACAAGCTCATCGGTATTAAATGTGCTTTCACCTATAATCCTGTTATCAATACAATAATAAATTTTACCTACGTCAATTTCCAGCCATATAGAAGCATTGTGCCATTCGTTTAAAGTCAGCGACTCTACCGCATTTAAGGTCCATCCTACCGAATTGGAGTAATAACCTGCGCTTCCTCCCACGTTGATACCGAAGGTTTCAATCATATTGGGGTCATTTGCCGCATTCGCATTGGTGAATGCAGAACTTAAAAGTCTCACATAGCTCAGACTTCCTTTCGACGGAAGGTTAAGGTCGTAGCTGATAAGCACAACATCCTTATGTGCAGGCTCACTAAACGTTTTCCACTGCGAGCCTTTGCCGGTCATGGCATAGACAGTTCCATGCTCCGCGTCAGCCTTCTGCGCGTATTGACTCGTTTTCCTGTTGTCAAACTCAGGACTGCCCTTTTCAAAATTCATAGAGAGTATATTTTCAACCTTGTCTCCGTATTGCTTTAGCAAATCCGTCCCGGGCTGCATACTCTGCTTCGTCTCGGCACTGTCTGCACACACTGTCATGTTTAACATAAAAACTGCCAGCATGCCTGCCAAAAACTTTTTGAACATCCCGTTTACACCCCCTATTTTATTGGTTTGGTTATTGCCGGTGCAATCGGCACTATCGAGCTTACTCCGTCCCAGATATAAGCGCGCGCAATATTTGCTTTGTCATCTTTTTTTACCGATACAACAAACTGCTTTTTACCGTCGATTGGATTAAGTGTTATATTCTGCGCTGTCACATCGACTAAAACGCCATTTTCATCGTACTGTGCCACAAAGACAACGGGAACGTTCGTTTCAGCCGTGATATTCTCTGCATATACCGATGCAAAAACGTTGGTTTCATCCAAATTCAGAGTAAAATCATAGACAAGTGTTTTGCCGTTTCCCGTTGTATAATCGACATCGTCTGTCTTAAGTGCTGTATTTCTTCCTCTTACATACAGCGTATAGTGATATGTATGCGGGGTAGACTTTGGAATTTTAAATCTTGTCTCAAACGCTCCGCCCTCACCTGTCCTTACATCTCCTATATATACTGCATTGGATATACCGGCTTCTGAATTCTTCGGTACAACTAACAGGTTTAACACCTGATTTCCTGCGCCGTCACTGACAGAGCCTGTCAAAGAAACCTCCAAGCCGTCCGCCTGTTTCTCGGCAGTATATGTTATCCCTATTGCCGCCTCAACACTTCCGTTACGCTTCATTGACATTATTTGCTGCGCATAGCGCGTGCCGCCCTTTGCTTCTATCTCGGGCTTTCCGACTCTCACAACGTACTCACCGTCACTGTCAACCGAGAAGAACTTTGAGAAATTACCCTCATCATCCACTATTGCGGTTTCACTCTGAACAAGCTCAGAATCCCTTATAAGTTCTATCGTTACCGTTTCAAAATCCTCCGCTCTGCCTGATACGGTACAGATGTTCTTCTCGCTGTCATAGTTGATATCCTTAATTTTTGTTTCATAGTCCTTGCAATGCACGAACACGGGAGAGGTATCCGTAAATTTTAGCGACAGCTTTTCTGAGGCTCTGTTATCCGAACTGATTTTATTGCCTTTATAATCATAAACATAGGCAGCATCGCCCGAAACACTGACATCTATCGCTGATGAGTAATTGCCTTTTTTATAGGCAATATACACCTTATCGGTTTTATCCTCCGCCTCCCCTTCATAAAGAGCAAGATAGTCATTGCCGTCCGGAGATACTGTCAGACTGACAAATTCCTTACCCTCAAGCAGGCTGTTATATGTTTTTGTCGAATAAAATCCGTCCTTTGGTGCGTATCCGTAGGTTGCCAGGCCAAAATTATGCCCCGCCGATGACGCATTCGTTCCGTCATTTCTCAAATCATACCAGAAAAACTCGCCTTTACGTCCGTTATCTTTCAAATAATTATCCCACGCAATCTTACTGCGTATTATCAAAGACGCCTGCTCCTGTTCACTTACGGAATCAGCGGCGCTGCCTGAATAATATCCCGTCTCGGTAAGCCATACCTCACCGCCAAAATTATAGTTTCTGAGCACCCTTTCAACTCTGTCGCATTCGCTCCTCATAGCTGTTTCGGGATTACTGTCATCATATGTATACACATGAAAAGAAAATGCGTCCATATAATCCCCCGCACCTGCTCTGAATAAGCTCTCCATCCATCCGCTCGTCACTGTTCCGCCGATTAAAAACGAACCGCCTACAACCTTTGCGTCAGGATCTATTTCTTTTATTGCACCGTACGCCGCCTTAAGAAGCTCAAAATAATCGTTTGCCGTATAGCTGTATCTGCTTTGCTTAATCTGATAATTAAAATTCGCATGGTTGGGCTCATTCCATATTTCATACGCTTTAACTCTGCCCTTGCACTCACTTGCAACAAACCTGACATATTCTATAAAAGCGTCAAAATACTCTTTATAACTCGTGGTAGGAACGTAAATGCCGTCCGTATCATTCACATTGCCGGGATTATAAATCGTATTACCGTAGCCCAGTATTACCAGACCGTTCACCCCGGCTGCCGCAGCGTCATTCGTCCAGTCTGCCTTTGGCATATTAAGAGTGCCCTTTACGGTTTCCATTCCCCAGCCCCATCTGAGTTCATCCCGCACCCAATCGCTTCCGACGTCACTTACAAGTTTTAAAATGCCGTTAATGCTGTTTCCGTTGTGCGGCGCAGCCATATGAGTGCAGACTCCGATATTTGCGGCATAAGCGCCAAGCGGCATTGTCAGACTAAGCTGCAACGCTAAAATAGACTTTAAAATCCTGTTTCGGCACGATTTGGTCATAGCTATACCCCCAGACTAAAAATTGTTACAAAATTGACAACGCTGCGATTATTTTTTTTCAGCGCCAAATATCCCGTAGTTTTCTTCTTGACAACTATTATAGCATTATGATATAATTTTTACAATGCATAAAATAAACACATTTTATTTACGAAAGGAATAAAAATTGATATGAAAAATATATCCCATCACCGCACACAGCCGCCTACCGTATTTTCACCTGTTCCGATTGACGACGAATACCCTTTCTGGATATCGCAATACGGATATTCGTCAAAAGAATATCCATGGCATGAGATACGCATCAATTCTGATGTGTCATGCCTGCAATACGTCATATCCGGGTCAGGCGTAATAGTTTCGGGTAATTATTTCTACAGAGTTGGTCAGGGAGACTCTTTTTTACTTATGGAAGGCAGTGACCAGAATTATTACAGCGACATAGATAATCCGATAGAAAAGCTGTGGTTTAATTTCAGAGGGATTTTGGGGAAAGAGCTGATAAAAATATATAATCTCGATCAGACTATCATTTTCAGAAATGTCTGCACCTCGGATTTGATTACACAGATGCATAATCTGTGCAAAAACGAAAAAAATCCGAAAGAGTTTCAGGATAAAGCAGCACAGCTCTTTCTTAAGACGGTACAGTTCCTCGCAAAGAATAATTCAAAAACAAACAAGCCCAATGATATTGAAGAATACATTCGATACTATATTGACAGCCATATAACAGAAAATATAAAATTATCCGATATTACTCAATTTATTCATTATACCCCCGAACATATAATAAGAGTTTTTAAACAAAAATACGGAATGACCCCACACCAGTATATTATAAGCTGTAAATTAAAAATTGCTTCTGCCATGCTTGTCGCAACCAATAAGACAATAGATGAAATTTCAGGCACTCTGAATTATTGTGACCCTCACCACTTTTCGGCTCAGTTTGAAAAACAAATAGGCTGCCGTCCCTCGGAATACCGTAAAAACAAAAACGGTAAAAAGTCGTTTTAATCGCTTGTATGCATGGAAATCAGGCTCTCTCAAAATTTTGGCATTGTATTTTGAGCTTCTGAAACTTTAAATCGGAGCAATGCTCTGCTTTGCTCCGATTTAAATATTTAGTTATACGCCTTCCAAAAACCTGTCAACCACAAGCTGCCGAAACCGGGGCGAAAGGCTTGCAAAATATGCGGTAAATCCCGTTACCCTTACAACAAGGTCGGGATGCAAATCAGGATTTTCGTTTGCCTCTAAAATTTTCTCTTTATCAAGTATATTTATATTGATAAGTGTTCCGCCCTGACTAAAGTGCCCTTTTATAAACCTCCCTATTATCTCAATTCCCTTTTCGTCTGCCGAAAGCCCCGGGTCAAACTCTATCTGCAAGGGTGCTGTATTTCCGTATCCGCACTGTACCGATGCAATTCCGTTTGACTGTGCTGTCGGAGCACCATCGGTCCTGAAATGCGGATTAGGATTTGCTCCATGTGATATTGGCTCACCTGCTCTTCTGCCGTTTGGTGTTGCTCCGACCTTTGAGCCGTACTCAATGGTTCTTGCCCAGGAAAACCAACCGGGAACGAGGCATCTGCCTTTTGGCATCTTCTGATTTTTAATATTCCTTACCCAACATTCTGTAAGGCGTTTTGCCCATTTATCAGAAACAGAATTACCCTCGCAATATTTAGGTGAGCTGTTTAGAATAAGCCTTGTTCTTTCATCTTCAAAGTTATTTCGGAGTGCGTCATAGACATCATCCCAAGTAAGCACCTTCTCATTTTCAACTCGTGTTTCAAGAGCACCAAAGCTGTCTGCAACAACTGCAAGCCCTGCACCGTCAACACCTACTGTGTAAAGAGATGCACACTTTGAAATATCCTCGCCCAGCTCTAAAGTGTTTTCCATCATAAGATTCATAACAAGCTCAGGCGTAACCTCTGCCTGATGGTCAATATGAAGGTTTATTCCCTTTGCCGTTATGTCTATTGCGAGCTTTAAATGCTCCTCCCAAAGCTCTAAAAGTCTTTGTGTACTTCTGTTTTCTTCATTGCGCATTTCATTTAAAGCAACTTCAAAAACCTTTGCAACGTTAATTTTAACTGTGTCATTCATCGGGAATTCTTTTCCCGGAACGCACATCCAGTTGCAGCCAACCGCAATTCGCTCTCTTGCAGTCTTTTTATCAACGCCGTTTTTCATATAGCCCTCTGAGAGTGCCTTGTCATTACAGAATCTGGGCCAGCCGTTTTTGTTCTTCAAAAGATAATATACGGCTTTTTTGAAAAACTCCTTATCGCAGTTTTCATGAACTCTTACAGTTAAATTGCAGGCAATATTTATGCTGTCTGCCGCTTCCAATATGAGGTATGACAGGTGATTTGTCATATCCTTATCATTTTCGTCCACGCCTGAAATCTGATAATAATGCGGATCTATCAAAAGCAGATTTGCGATTAAAAACTTTGCCTTTTCGTCATCTAAAATACCCGCCTTTATATCCCTTTCATAGTAAGGATACAAAATAGTATCCATCTGGAAGCCTGCACCGTCACGGGTGCATACTCTTGACGCGCAGTTGAAAAATGCAGTCCACTGGCAAACCTCATGAAAGGTTTTCGGAGGATTTAAGCGAACATTTTCGCAAGCTGTCAGCATATTTTCAAGGCTTTCCTTAATCTCCGGTCTATCCTCTGTTTTCAGCAATTCTTTTATCTTTTCAATGTGTCTGTCAATAAATCTGATTATCGCATAAACCGTTTTTTCCTCAGCATTATAAAAATCAGATTTTTCGGGATTTTTATTTCGGAACTTTTCTATTTTTTCCAAAAGTCCGCCAAAGCCAAGCTCAAAGCCAATTCTATAATCACAAGCAAGGTGAGCATCACTGTCTATGCCTGTTTGAATATTGTACTTTTCCTGAAGCGGCTTTAACTCATCATATGGAAACCTCTGCTCATCCCAGCGTTTACTCCATTGGTCTGTAGCACTTGCCATAAGCTCCATAATTTTCGGTTTCTTTTTAAGCCAATCGGGGAGATAGTGAACATCACCGCGGTAGTTTACAAGCATATCACGCCATCTTCCGCAGAGCATTTCCATCGGATCAACGTAAGGCTCGTGGGCATCCATTACACGGCAAAAGTTCTCAGCCATTCCGTCATAGCCGTAAAAACTGCCGTTTGAGCTGTTGTACCAAGGCTCAACCTCATACCCTTCTGAAATCGGAACTGTTCCGAAGTCATCAAGATCGGTATATCCGTTTTGTTTACGCTTTTCAATGGTATGTTTTATCTTTGTTTTGCGCATCGAGTTTAGTCTGTCTGCGTATGAAAGCATATTTTTTCAGCTCCTTCATATATTCCGCTGACGGAATTTCAAATTCAGTTATATCTTTCTTTAATGCCTTTTGCTTTGCTATCCCTAAAGGATGATAGGGCAAAAGCTCATATTCTTTGACATTTTCCAGTGTTTTTAAAAATTCTGAAATTTTATCCAATTCCTGATCTATATCAGGAATTATAGGTGTTCTTGCAATTATCGGTATTCTGAGAGAATTAAGGCTTTCAAAATTTTCTTTGATTATCTTATTTGAAACACCTGTATATTTTTTGTGCAAATCATCATTCCATATCTTCAAATCAGCCATTACAAAATCAAGCTTTTTGAAGATCTCTTCATCAAAATATATGAGCGATGTTTCCATTGCACAGTTTATATTGTTTTTCTTGCAAAGCTCAATCAGTTCTCCTGCAAATTCCTTTTGTGCCATGGGCTCACCGCCGGAGACAGTAACACCGCCGTTATCAGCAAAATACGGTTTATCAAGTATTATTTGTTCAAATACTTCCTGTGCAGTCATTTCTTTTCCGCAAACAACCTTTGCTCCCGAATAACAGCCCTCACTGCATTTGCCGCAGCCAATGCACTTTTCGGGATATTCCATTATCTCCTTTTCAAAGGAAATACATTCGGGGTTATGGCACCAAAGACACGAAAGAGGACAGCCTTTTAAAAACACAGTTGTACGTATTCCGTCACCATCATGAAGCGAGGTTCTTTGAATATCGGCTACAAGTCCCTTAACCACGGATTATTTCCTCTTTTCCGCTTTTTGCGCTCTTTATTGCAGCATCCAATATTGCCATAACCTCCATATTCATATCAAGGGTAAGCATAGGGTAAATATCTTCACCGGCCGCAATATGATTTGCATACTGACAGGGCATATTTTTAAATTTATCCGTAAACTCAATTTCCGGAATTTCAACTTCGTTTCCGTAAATATCAAACGCCTTAACATCAGGTTCGTTTTCTGCACCGCCGGTACACATAATTACGCCGTCTGTACAAAGCACCATCGGGCCTGACGGAATTACAGCTCTCGGTGTTGTCCATGTTCCCTCTATAACCGACATTTTGCCGTCATACTTAATAGCCGCCGCAAAGTTATCGTCTGTATCGCCAAAGGGTGTGTTCAGGTTTGCACCCATACTGATTATGCTTTTTGCGCCCTCACCCATAAACCAACGGGAGAAGAAGCAGCCATAGCAGGCAATATCTAAAAACACTCCGCCGCCAAGACTTTCCTTATGCCACCATGTTTTTCCTCTTTGCTCGTCTGTCATTTCCTCGGCATTATCAGAAACGCCTCTGTGCTTTGCACCCTTGCCGAGAGGTCCTGTGTGGCCGTTTATGTATCTTAACTTTATCGGCTCACCGACTAATTTACTGTCAAGCGCCGCCTTCATTTTCATAACATATTCACGCCAAACAACAGGCCAGTTTACAACAGCTTCAATGCCGTATTTATCGACGCTTGCTTTTATTTTGTCAGCCTCCTTCAAGGATACTGCTATCGGCTTTTCAATCGACACATTTATCCCGCGCTTTGCACATTCCAAAACCACTTCAGGCTTCTGACAGTTCTCGGTTAGGATAAATGCAATATCCGGCTTTTCTGTGTCAAGCATTTCTTTGTAATCTTCATATACATTGGAGCAATAATTATCCTTTACATTCTGCAAATTCCACTTTGGCGTATAACGAAGCGGCGGAATTTCCTCCGCCCCTGCAGACGGAACATCGGAAACTGCCAAAAGCTCCATATCATCTCTTTCGCTTATGTACAACGCAACTTCGTTTACATGCATATGTGAAAAACCTATTATAACTGCTTTTATCATTGCAACTCCTCCGTAAATACCTCACGGCCAAGCTCTGCCGAACGATAAAAAAGCTCTATTATTTTTGTAACATTTATGGTTTCTTCAGGTTTTATAATAAGCTCTGCTTCACCTTTTAAAACTTTTCTCAAATTATCTGCAATATACATATGCCCTGCAAAAGGCGTATCATAAGGACATTTTTCTGATTTTAATATTTCTTCGTTTTCTTCACCGCTAAGGACCTTCCCCTCCGGCAAAAAGATACCCTTTTCCTTACAAACTAATTTTATATCGGCACTTTCCGGCATATTCGTTGCCCAAGCAACCTTAAAGGAAACCTTTGCACCATTTTCAAAGGTAATCATTCCGCAGGAAAAATCTTCTACATCCATTTCTTCAGGGTCAAACGGTCTGACGCTGTCCACCTGCCCCGTAAGTGCTCCGCTTTTTGAAAAAGAGCCGATTTCATATTTATGATTTTGCATAGCCGTCGCACTTACACTTTTAACCTTTGGGTTTCCCATAAGCCATACAATAGCGTCAAGCATATGTACTCCAATATCTATGAATGCCCCTCCGCATGAAATTTTCTTTATATGAAATGTACCCCACGCCGGTGTTCCTCTTCTGCGTGTCCTCGACAATTCTCCGTAATAAAAGTTTTCAAGACGATTTTCCTCAATATACTTCTTCGCCGCCATTCTGTCAGGAGTGAACCGCATACTTTGACAGGTCACCAATATTTTATTATTCTTTTTCGCACAGGCAAACATTTCTTCTGCATCCTTGACAGAAAACGCAAGAGGTTTTTCGCAAAGAACATTTGCCCCGCTGTTTAAAGCCATAAGAGTATACTGCTTATGATAACAATTTGGTACACAAACCGAAACAATATCCGGCTTTTCCTTGTCAAGCATATCCTGCGCATCAGTATACCAACTCAATATCCCGTGTCTTTCCGCCGTATCCCTTGCAGCTTTTTCGTTTATATCACAAACAGCTGTTATTTCATAATCCTCGCTAAAATGTTTGAATGCCGGAATATGTGCAGAATTTGCAATCATACCGCAGCTTATTATACATACCTTAAACAAGAAGCCCTGCCTCCTTTAAAAAACCTAATGTTTCTCCGTCTTTCTTTGTTGCTCTGTACTCAAGACCGATATATCCGTTATATGAGGTCTTTGAGATTTCTTTGAGTATTGATACATAATCAACCTTGCCTGTTCCCGGTTCGTGTCTGCCCGGTGCATCTGCTATATGAAAATGCCCGATTAAATCAATGTTTTCTTTTACCTCGTCAATGTCAAAATCACCCATCATATTCTGGTGATAAATGTCATAGAGCATTTTAATGTTTGGACTGCCCGCTTTCTTTAAAAGCTCAAACACAGGCGCAGCGTAAGGCATTGAATACCCGACTCTGTCGATATTATTAAGCGGTTCAATTATCAAAGTAACATTTTCCTTTTTAACAACAGGCTTCGCTGCCAAAAGGCATTTCAGAACATTTTCCTCGCAGTATTCCTTATGCTCACCAATTAAAACTATCATAGCCTTAGCACCAAGCTTTTTGTATACAGGAATACTTTCGGACAATGCCTTCAAAAAATCATCAACTCTGCCGTCATTTAATATCCCTCTTGACAAGTCATAAGAAAGCTGTTCATCTTTAGAATCAATGTTAAAAACAGAAACATCCATTCCGCTTTTAATTACTTTATCAATATCCTTATTTGTCCATTTCCAGAACTCTATTGTATCTATACCGCAATTTTTTACCTCTGCAAAACGTTCATAAAAATCACAGTATGAAAACATCATGTCAACGCAAGCACTCAACTTCATAATATCCACTCATATCCTCATAATTATCTTTCATTTCGTATGTAAGCCTCTCCCAATCTGCAGGTGCATCACCCATATCAGGAATATCCATAAGCTCTCCGCCCTTTAATGCTGACTCGTGAGCAATCAGTCCCGGTATCATATATCTTGCACTGTCCCATGCATTGTTCGGAGGAAGCTTTCCGCTCATAACCGCACGAACAAAGTCATCAACCAAGAAAGGATGTGAATTGTAGTGGCTGAACTTCGGTGTGTTTCTCATTGTTTTCGGAAGTCTGCTTCTGTCCTGAATTGCAGCAAAGCCTTCAATGTACTTAACAGATATAGGATCATGCTCCATATCTATTTTTCCGGCTTTTAAATCCTCGTTATATTCGATGGTGTTAATAAGGTGTCCCAAATCCTCAATGTATGGTTTCTCTCCGCTTGCTGCACCCTTTTGAAAGGTTTGCTTTGTAACAGAGCACTCATACGCACCCTTATCTCCATAAAAGCAAGTGATATATGATGACGGTTTGTTTATGCCAACACGTCTGAACTCGTTAATTCTGACAACGCCGCCGCCCGACATCTGAAACAATGCTGTTTCGTTACTGAACGGATTTTGCCAATTGTTTTTATCTTCTCCATAAATATTATCCTCATGATTATCGCGAAGCCCCATGCAAGATACCTTTGTCGCATACTCATTGATGGCCGAAAAAATCATTGAAATCGAATGTGTCGGGTAATACATAGGCGGAATGCCGGCCACCCTTTGCCAATTCGCACCGCCGGAACGGGAAAAGTCATCATACATTTCACAAATGTCATGATAATACTGAGCTTCGCCATACACAAATTTACCCATATCACCACTCTTATACTTTTCACGGCAATAGATTGCACATGGGTAATAATAGCAGGTTTCGCCCATCATATATATGAGTCTTTTTTCTTCAACAAGTCTTACAATTTCTTTTATTTCTTCAACAGTACATCCTATAGGAACAGCACTGTATACATGCTTACCGCGCTTTAGCGCCTCTATTATCATTGGTCCATGAAGATGTCTTTGTGTAAAAACCGCAATGGCATCAAGCTCAGGTGCTTTATCGAGCATCTCCTCATAAGAGTTAAATGCTCTTTTTATGCCGTGCTTTCCCATCGAGGTCTTTATTCTGTTTTCGTCAAGGTCAGCTAAAACAACCTCCTCAATATCGGGATGAATCTTGAATAAACGAATAAAGTCATCCGAAAATTTCCCCACTCCTGCAAGCCCTAATTTCATACGTTACCTCTCCTTAATTATGATAAGCTTATTATACCAATTTAACAGTTTTATTACAATTGATAATATAGGCTTTTTATTGTACAAAACGTGCAATTTTCAAAAACAAAAAAAATCAAACCCTTTGCGATAGAAAGAGTTTGATTTTTTATCATTCCTTTTCGGTGAAATCAGCCATTTCTTTAGGTGTTTTCCCATATGTTTTCTTAAAAATTTTGTAAAAATACGGAATGTCGGGCATATTAACCGCGCCGGCCACTTCCGCAATGCTATACTCTTTAGAATTTATAAGCACAAGAGCCTTTTTCATTCTAAGATAGTTTCTGTATTTTATCGGCGATATATTCTTGTATTTTTTAAATAATCTTCTGAAATTTCCTTCACTTGTATGACACATATCTGCAAGCTGCTTTATTGTTACGTCCTCCAAGTAATGATTCTCCAAATACATAATCCCTTTATAAATGACATTATTCTTGCTTTTGATTTTTCTATATGTCATTTCGCAAAAAACTTGGTGTATCACCTGATATACCCCTGACAATATCTCAATTTCATATCCCAAGGCACCTTTAGACCATATATCAAACAATTTCTCAAACATATCTAAAAATGTTCCGTGCCTGTCGTATGCAACCGTACATATTTTTCCGGGAAAGGTTAAATAACCATCATCAATTACAAAGTTTAATGATATATATTTTCCTCTTTCACTTGTGTCCCATTGCGATTTATATGTAACATCGTTAGGCAAAAATACTATTTCATTCTTTTTAACACGCAGCTCATTTTCTGTACCTTTATCAAAAATAATTGAACCATTTACCACATAAAAAAATCTGGAAAACTGCTTATCGTTCTTTCTGCATACATAAGCATCCGGCGGAATAACCTCTGCAGAATAAACTCCAAAGCTTTTATTTGCAGCTTCAAGTTTATTGATTGAAATTTCATTTATACTCATTTTACTTTCTCCGTTTTGATAAGTTTTTAATCAATCCATGACAATTATACGCAGTTCATTTAAGTATCTGCATAAAATTATACACCAAAATGAGTATTTAGTCAATACTGCTCTCCTTGATTTTTTATAGAATGTTTACTGTTTCTTCTCGGCGGACATAATCTTCATCAAAGCAAAAACGTATCTGTCATTCCACTTCCCGCTGTACCAATCTACAGCTTATCGTAAAACTTTTTCGGTGACTCGTTAGTGAACTTTTTAAAGCTCCTGCTGAAATGCTCCACGTTATTAAATCCGCATTTAGCAGAAATTTCAGTGATATTGTATTTCTTCTCCTTCATTAACTCAATTGCCTTTTCCAGACGTATCTTGATCAGAAATCCGGCAAAGCCCTGGTGCATTTCTCTTTTGAGAAGCATGCTCAAATAATTAGGGTTCATTTTAAATTCATTTCCCAAATCATTAAGAGAGATGTCCTTGTCATAGTTTTGAATAACATATTCAATTATTTTTCGCACAATCCCCGATGTTTTCTTCTTCATTTTTGTCAGAGTAAGAATCATATTCATTACAAAATCATTAATTTCATATAATCTTCCCCATTTCTTCAAATAAAGATTATAATAATCCAAATCGTCTTTAACATACATATAGAGATTGAGCGTCTTAGAACATTCCAATATCAAAAAATAATAGTTGTCATATACTGCTCTGCTCTTTTCGATGTCATGCACGGACAGTTTTTGTTCGTCAATAACAAGTTTCGGGGCTATCTCAGAAATATCTCCCTGCCAATTACTGTTAAGTGCATGCCTTAATTCATCCGTTTTAAGAAATGTAATGCCTGTGCCGCTGTCCAAAAATTCTTTTTTAAAAAATATGGGAACCTCCCGAACATTAAAAAAACTCATATCACAAGCTATACACGCTTCACGATATAACTCGCCGATACTTTTTCCTCCCCAAAAGTAACTGCTGATTCCCACGGAAACGGAACAATTCAAAAATTCCTTTATCGCAGAACATATCAAATGAAACATTCCCGTAATCTCTCTGATCCATTCAGATTCATTGTTCTTTTTGGGAAGCATAAGAAAAAACACAAACTGACCGCTGTCCATATATACATAGTCACATTGAAAGCGCGTCTCCTGCAGTACCTCGTTAAAAATATTGCTCAATCCGTAAGTTATAAGCGTTTCGTCACAATCAAACTCCTGTTCGATATTCGTTTCAAAATCAGTGATTTGCAGCGCCATCAGCCGCAGCGCATATTTATCAATGACAAACCCAAACTGCTCAAGGTCGCTCAAAATCTTCTTTTGATTATTACTCCCCAGCGCCAATGCCCTCAAAAGCGAGGCTTTGACAATACTGCCTCCCGAGTTCTCCAGCCTTTCCACAGTTGCATCAAGTGCGGCAATAAGCGTTTCATAGTTAAGCTCAGTCTTCATAATATAATCTACTGCACCGCAGCGAAAAGCCTCACGGATAAAATCGAAATCATTATAGGCGCTAAGCATAATAAACTGCACGGCAGGCTTAATTTTATGTGCTTCCTTCAAAAGCTCTATACCTGACATTTTGGGCATTTTTATATCGCTGATTACAATATCAACCTCATTTTTTTTGATAATATTCAAAGCAATTTCACCGCTGAAACAGTCCGCAACAATCTCATATCGTGCTTTTGCCTCTTCCAAAAGCACGCAGATAGACTCACGCATATATGGCTCGTCATCTACAATTAAAAGCCTGATTTTTTTCATCAGCATTCCCTCCCGAAAGCGGCATCTGCGATATTATAATTTTAAACAATGTATATTCACCCTGTACACTGTCAATCTCTGTCCCGTACCTTTCTCCGAATATCAATCTTACTCTGGCTGCGACATTCAGAAGCGCAATTCCACTTCCCGTGCCATTATATATGTCCTCCTTGTCCATACCGCTGCCGTTATCATATACCGAAATCAATATATCTTTTCCTTCGGTTTTTGCCGATATTTTAAGCAGCGCCTCCTGACCAAGATTAATTTTTTCACTCAAGCCGTGAAGAATGGCATTTTCCACAATCGGCTGCAACAGCAGACACGGTATTGCACAGTCAAGTATCTCTGAATCTACATCATACTGTACATCGATTCTCCTCTTATATCTGAATTGCTGAAGTGCAATAAAGCTTCTTACATTCTCTATTTCCTGAGCAATTGTAATAAGCTCGTTCGGAGACAGGATATTTCTCATTAAACGAACGAGAATTTCAATCTGCTCCGCCACGTCCGGAACCTTGTTTCTAATGGCGCACATCTTAACGGAGCTGAGTGTATTATATATAAAGTGCGGATTCATCTGATATTGCAATGCTCGGATTTCTTCCTTCCGTTTTTCTTTTTCCATCAGCAGTATTTTCTCCATTGACACAGACAGCTCTTCAGCCAGCCGATTTATGCCATCACAAATTATTTGCAGTTCTCCTGCATCCTCGCACGTTATATGTATATCAAAATCATTCTGCCCGATTTTATACATTGCCGCCATGATATCCGTAATAGGGCGAAAAATACGCTTTCCCTCACTATAAAAGATGATACCGCCGATTATAATCACAATACCCGAAAGAAACAGCATGATACCCGCCAAAAAAACACTTTGCTGCCAAAAATCCGATATTTGCCTAACAATAACAAACTTCCAGCCCGCAAGTATTGAACGCTGCGAAAGAAAAAACATTCTCCTTCCGTCTATTCTCTTTTTTACGCTTGCGCCGTCCGGTATCTGCTTGAGTTCCGCAGCCAAAGGCTCCATACTCAAGTCGCTGAGATAAAGAAGGTCATTATTTGTATTGTAGAACATAACCGTATCGTTGTTCTCTTCATTCCGCAAAACGTCATCAATAGACAGATCAAAAATCAAAAAAGCCTCTCCCATATCACTCATAAAACCCGCGTCACTCGGCATATACTTTTTACCTGCTATCAGGTATTTCCCCGAATAAACTTCGGAATTCTGCACACCGAACCACTTTATTTCTCCGCTTGAAGCTTCTACGGCATTTCTCCAGTCATCGGTTATTAAATCAGCTATTGTGCTTTCTCCGGCAGAATAAGAGTATCGTCCTCCTGCTTTAGGATAAAGCACAAAAGCCTTTAAAACGTCCAAATTATACAACAGCCGTTCTGCCTCCCGATCTATTTGCAGAACATTTAGATAGTACTCACCGCCATACGAATTCCAGTCATTTTCTCGGACTATATCATAAATTGGCGTGCTTTGATACAGTACGTTAAAATAGTTCTGTGCCATCTGAACACGGCTATCCACAAGGTTTTGCACCTGTTCAAGTCTGGAGCGCATTGTGCTCTCTCCTTCACGATAAATCAATCCCGATGATATGTAAAAAGAATGTGCATTTATTATGACGATAGCCGTTACAATAAAAATCAGAAAGAAAAACATAAGTTTTTTTTCAATTCTTGTCATGAAATATCACTGTTCCTTTAAAATAATTCTTGCTTATAATTTGTACCCTTGCATGAATTATATCACAAACTCATATGAATGACAAGCATTCATATGAGTTTGTACCAAATCAGTTAATACTTTCGATAATATCGTCCATGACACCTCTGTCGTTATGATACGCTTCATTATACGCCTCTGTGAGCTCACGTCCACCGGCATCATACCATTCCTTAACGCAGTCATCAAACTTATCAAGCGGCTCCTTACCAACTATAAAGTTGCAGAACCATTTGTCCAGAATAAGCTGACAATTCTCTCCCAATTTTTTATGCTCCTGATCCACAAAATAACTTATCCAGCCCGGGGCGACAAACACATTACCCATAACGGCGTATTTATACTGTTCCTCAAAATTATCCGGTGAATAATAGTTCTGAATTTTCGGAATTGCATAAAATCCGCTAAAGAAGTTTATACCCAAATCACCACAGTTCTCCGGAATATTATACGGTTTTATCATTTCAACTTTATTATGCTCACCGCGCTTCCAGTTCGTTCCTTCCTCACCGTATTTAAGTATAGCGTAAAGCTCCGGGTCACTCATCATGTCATTTACAATAGAAACAGCTTTCTTTAACTTCTCCGGATTTTCTTCCAGCTTTTTAGAGAAGGTAGTGCTTGATGTAATTGCGCCGTTACCTTCGTCCTCGATACCGTATCCGAATGATCCGTCAGGTCCCTTCGGTGCCGGTCCCATTGCTATTTCCGCTTCCGGATTTACCTGTTTGAGCGCCTCATAATGCTCACCGCCCGGTACCATTCTATACCATGTGCCTGCCGGCATAAATCCAATTTTCCCATTAACCCATTTTTGCTTCAGTAAAGACGAGTCCATTGTAACAAATTCCGGGTCAATCAAGCCTTCAGCATACCAGCGGCTTAGTGTTTTCAGCGCCTCTTTCGCTTGAGGTCTGACGTTGCCATATACACACTCATCGTTTTCATCAATCATCCATGAGTTCGGAACTGTTCCATATGCTGCAAAAATAGTTTTAAACACAGACGGAATATTATTCTTTCCCTGATATGTAAGACCTAACGTGTCATCAACTCCGTTGCCGTCCGGGTCATCATGAACAAAACGGTGGAATGCTTCTTCATACTCATCAATAGTTTCGGGGACTTTATCAATTCCTACATTTTTCAGCCAATCCATTCTCCACGAATCGGTGCTTGGATGGCTCTGGTTAGGCTGTAAAAACGGCAATCCGTAGTTCTTGCCGTCAACATTACATGACAACCATACAGACTCTCCATACTCCTTGCTTGCTTCCATAATATCGGGTGCACATTCCTTCACCATGTCAAACGGAATTTCAGCAAGAAGATTTTGCTTTACATATTCAATAACATAGTAGTTATGATCGCGATATATAATATCGGGAATATCTCCTCCTGCAATTCTTGTGTTTAACTGCTGCTGCCATGTGTCACGCTCCAACGGAATGAATTCAAAATCAAAATCACTGTAACGCTTCTCAAGCTCGCGTTCCGCCACGCTGCCCTGCTTTACGATTCCCGTCACCCATGCGGCAATCGTTAATTTCTCCTTTCCTGCTGCGCTCTCCTTGCCATTCGTGCCCGAACATCCGGCTGTGCCTGCGCAAAGCGCGCCTGCCAATGTACATGCAATAAATATTTTCCCCTTTTTCAAATTAATTACCTTCCTTTCAAATTCAATAAGGGGCAAAGCCCCGTCATTCAACGTTTCAGTGGGGGATTGTACCCCCACCCCAAAAAAGTAAGTGGAACCCGCCGCCTATAGAGGCGGGGACATCTTGCTTTTAGTTATAATATAAAATATTTTTTCTTATCCTTTCACTGCTCCAAGCATAACTCCCTTTGAAAAATATTTCTGCACATAAGGATATACCAAAACAATAGGTAAGGTGCTGATTATAATCATAGCAGACTTAACACTTTCCTCCGTCGAAACCAAACCTTCGACATCTGATACATACATACTTGACTGATTATCTATCAGCATACGTCTTAACAGAACAGGAAGAACATATTTGTCAGGGTCTGTCATATAAATCAATGCGTCAAGATATGCGTTCCACTGTACCACAGATACCCATAGGGCAACAGTAGCAAGCACCGGCTTTGACAACGGAAGAATAATCTTCATCCAAATATAGAACTCTCCCGCACCATCAATCAAAGCCGACTCTACCAGGCTGCTCGGTATAGACTTCATAAAATTCCTTGTAATTAAAATATTATACGCCGACGCCACACCCGGAAGAATCAGCGCCCACACGGTATTAAGCAATCCAAGCCCTTTAATTACCAGATATGTAGGAATCAATCCGCCGGTAAACATCATAGTAAACAAGAATATCCATGTAATCCCCTTTTTGAACGGTAAATCCTCCTTAGACAGCGGATATGCGGTCAGTGACACTATCAGCAGATTTGCCAGAGTTCCTATAACACATCTTACCACACTGTTTTTCAGGCTGTTCCAAAAGCTCTGGGATTGAAGTATCTGCAAATACGCAGTTATTTCAATTCTTTTCGGCCAAAGGTGCAGTCCCATTTCCATCGCTGACTTTCTGTCACTTATCGACAGCACAACAGTCTGCCAAAAGGGATATACTGTTATGACAAAAATCATAGGCAAACAAATATATATAATCGCCATCATAACCTTATCCTGCAAGCAAACAGAATCCTTGATTTTACGTTTTTTCATCATCATTTCTCCCTTTACCATATACTGCCTTCATTTTCGGTCAGCTTCCGCGATATTGTATTTACCGTAATCAACATTATAAGTCCCGTAACGGATTTAAACAACCCGACCGCCGAAGAAAAGCTATATGACATTTCCACAATACCCATTCGGTAAACGTAAGTATCAATAATATCCGAAACCTCTTGTACCATACTGTTTTGCATATTGAATACCTGGTCAAAGCCGGCGTTTAAAATATTACCGCACGCCAATATTGTCACAGTTACAACCAGTGATGTCAGCGAAGGAAGTGTAATATGCCGGATGCGCTGCATACGGCTTGCGCCGTCCATAGAGGCTGCCTCGTAAAGCGTTACATCTATTCCCGACAACGCCGCCATATAAATTACGCTGTTCCAGCCTGCTTCTTTCCAGATTTCCGTAATAACAAGCAAGCCTCTGAAAATCTTTGGCTCAGTCATGAGCATAACATTATCCAAATTGAGAAGCTTCGCTACAATTCCCGTCGGTGATAATATATTGCTCACCATGCCTGCCACAACAACCCACGAGATAAAATGCGGAAGATAGCTCACAGTCTGAACCGTCTTTCTCATCCACGTAACCTTGACCTCGTTTAATGCCACTGCCAAAAAAATAGGGAAAGGGATGCCGCAAATAAGCTTATACATACTGATGATAACAGTATTTTTTATTACATTTAAGCATGTCGGGTCGGAAAACAGCTTTCTGAAATTCTCAAAGCCTATCCATGGGCTGCCAAAAACACCGGCGGTAAGGTTATAATCCTTAAAAGCAATCATTAGTCCTCCGATAGGCGCATAGTTAAACAGTATAACGCACACCAGAGCAGGAACAAGCATTAGATACAGTGCTTTATAACGTACCATACGCCTGAAAATCACATTATTTTCTTTCTTTCTGACAGCTGATCGTCCGGCTGTCCCTGACAAAACTGAGTTCATTTATATTGTCAACCCTTTCTTTAACGGATTCCCACCGCATCAAAGCTTGTCACATTGTCCAGCGGAATGAGAGTTTCTGTATTCTTCCATCTGAACACCCGAATTTGCGCTGTATCGGGATTGTTAATTTCAAAATCAAATGTAACCGTTCCGACTTTGTTCCTCTCTGCTGAAAGAGCTCCAATCTTCGCGTCCGTCATTACATCATTTTCATAGAGTGCTGCAATAAGAGTTTCTGTATAAGTGTATCCAAACCCTGTATTTAATGCCTTGCATACCACTCTGACTTTCTTTTCACCGGCGATACCGTCGGCACTGATATTACGAAAATGTCCGTTGCTTTCACCCAAAAAGGTAACATCTCTGCGAACAGGTTCTCCGATCCATGCAATCGTAATCGGATCAGTCGTTATTTGGGGACCCTGCTTGTAATCGGATGAGGTTGCCACGCTTGATGGCTGTACCATAAGCTTAAAGCCTTGTTTTTGATCAAATCCGGGTACTGTGCCCGTGATAGTTTTATCTGATGAACATGCATTCCAATCATAAGGAATATTATTGGCTGCATTTATAAACCTGTATCTTGATGCTTGGGCATCCTCTGTCCTCGTTGCAGCATAAAATTCATATCCTGCTGTAAATTCGGCATCTATTCCGGAAGCTTTAAAAATTTTATCGCATACTTCGTTCTCAACCGTAACATTATATGCCACAGGTCTTCCGTCAGTTGCCTTATAAACCGACCAGTCATCGTAGTACATTACATCGGTTCCTTCCGTTTTCAAACCTCTGAGCAACGACATTGTTTGACTGACTAATCCTGTTACATCTGCCGAATAAACTGATATACCGTCGATAAATACATTGAGTGTATTATAACGCGTGGCGTCAAATACCACCTGATGCCAGCCCTTACTGCGCTTGATCTTTGTAGCCTGCTCCGACACCGGAATTTTTGTATCCTTCAGATAATAACAGTCCTGCGAAATGCTTGTATCTACTCCCACAGTCATATTCCATTTCCGTTTATCGGATGCGGTGGCATCATTGCTGCATAAAATTCCGCCCGCGTGAGTTTCCATGTTATCATAAAACCACATTTCACAAAGTGTAGCGCCCAAGGCGGAGGCATACGCATTAAAATTACCGGACAATTCGTTTGATACAAGCCCCTTAGAACCGTTTCTTCCTGCATTCTCCTTTGCCTCAGTCTCGTTTTCAAAATTGTAGATCACTTTATCGTTGTCATAGTGCCTTATCAATACAGAGATACTCTTTGAGCAAAATGTACCATCCGGATTTTGATAGGTCGCAATAATCTGTGCTGTTCCGCTGGTAATTGCTGTTACTACACCAATCTGACTTACATCAGCTGTCGGAAACATACTTTTAAATTTAAGATTTTTATTGCTGTTATCAATCTGCTCCCACTCACCGCTTTCTGTCTTACCTTTTACAACAAGCGTCGTTTGAGTAGTACCGATTCCGTAAGATAAATTTGTTAAAACAGTATCGTCAAAATTCAATTCCGTATAGACCGTGTTACTGTCCGCCGCAACCGCAATACTAAACATCAGAGTTGTTAGAACCCCCACTAAAAACATCGCTATTCCTCTTTTTTTCATTTTTAATTTCCTCCTTATTTTTATTAATATTTTCATATAATTAATCTCTGAATATAACTATTTCCTTTGTGTTATTCCACATACTTCTGATAAACACAGTATCCATCAAGCTCACATCAGAAAGCCGTGCCCTCTCTATCGTTACACCGTTCCTGGACTTTTGACAAATATAAATACTTGTATTGATGGTTCCGTACGCCTTATCATACGCATCGTTAGAGCCATCTCCGTTACAGTTTACAATAAGTGTATTGCCGAACTTTTCCTTTACTGTGCCATAAGCTGTGTGCAGCAATGCCATTTTGGTATCAGGTGTAATGTCTTGCGTCTTATTCCACTTTTCTTCAAATTCAGACTCAGACATTCTGAACAGCAATCTAAAGGAAATAATTGTATCATAGACGTCGGTAGTTATCTGTATAATATCTCCCGGCTTCAACTCGTCCGCGCGGATATTACTGCTGTCCCACAAGTCATTACCTCCTATTCCGGTAAGCTCAGGTGAATCAACCAGATATGCCGCCCGTGCACCTTCTCGTACACCATTTATTTGAAGAGCCGCTATATCATCCTCTGTCACGGTATAGCTCAAACTTTCAACTGCCATAACAGCGCCCGCCGGATCAACGTCCTCCTCTACATTTCTTATCACTATCATATATTTTGCGACACGATCCTCTCCTACTTCATAGATACGAAGATGTGAAATATATTCATCGCCCGGATTGGAAAACATCTGTATTGAACCGACACGGAACTGTTTTTTATTCACACCGCCGGACACGTCAGATGGCACAAAGAATACCTTTGTATTCTCATTTGCAAACATTCTTGCTCCAAGTGTGTTTTGATATAACCGCATCTGGACATCTTCCTTTGCGACATAATCAAGCGAAAAATTCTCTTTGTCAAGACCCGCGTATCCATTTTGCGCTGCAAGATTATCCGAAACATATATCTTTTTTATTTTGTCATCTGCCAGTGTATATCCGATAAGAGCACCACACCTCCTTCCCTCAAACAGCATTGCACTGTCAATTATACCTTTCAGTTCTGTCATTTCCTGTTTCTTAAAGGTTTTTTTCTGAGTTGTCTTGGCAGATGTTGTATGTATAAGCTGCGGCTTGTCTGTACAGCTGTACCTATGCCATTCTCCTTTATCGTCCAATAGATTCATCCACAAAACATCGTCATCTCCGCCTTCGCTTGACAGCGTTGTACCGACAATATATCCAACCTGATATGACGAAGAACTCATAATGCCTAAAATCTCACCTCTGTGATTAAGTGCATAGGTGCTGCTGCTTCCCAAGGTTAATTCTGATGTATTTGCATTCTCATAGCCATATGCCATCTTATATGTCTTAGAATCTATTACAACACTATCATCTGAAATAAATTTCAGCGTTCCCGATACTTTCTCATCGGATATATATATCCTGTAGTAAACCTTTCCATAGGAATCATCACCTTTAGCAACCGACAAAACTTCTCCGTCCCGGATATCCTCTAAGGTAGTTAACTCTCCATTTCTGTAAATATCAAACACTTCATTGTCATTTTCCTCATCAAGCTCCAAATATGGAACTGAATCCAGTAATGCCCCGTTTCTGAAAAATACGCGCTTTGTCGATGTATTGATACTGTCTATAACAAAATACTTATAATCCCAAACCATCACTACATCATATGTACCGTCTCCATCAACCTCGTTCAGTATCATTTCGCCGGAGTGGAGAATAGTGTCTTTGGCAGGTATATCTTTAAATAAAGAACGGTAAATTCCGTTATACACCACGTATGCGTCCGGCGAAATACGGACTTTCGCACTCTGCGCACCGGAAGCAGCATACGATATTGTGTTATTTTTAATTGAATCTATATCACGATCGGTAATCTGTATAGATTTATACTTCTCATCCGCCAATGCAAGCAGAACACTCTGTTCGCCGCTGTCCGGGTCAATACTGTAGTAAAGTATTATTCTTCTCCCCAGCAAATCACTTGAAGCTTTTTTCTCAGGGTCAAAATACGGTGCACGGTCAACGTAGATTATATCGTCATTCCCGAGGGAAACACCGTAGATATTACGTCCGTATATTTCGTTTAAAACGCCTCTTTCCTTATAAACATGATATCTCTCAGCCAACAATGTATTCTCGCCATTTCTATAAGTTATGCTTATACCGGGAATTGTCATCTCCGCAGACTCCATATCCAAAGCATTATAAACTGTGCTTACCGCTTCACCCAGCGTTACAGCCGAACCGGGGGACATTTTAAACATTGTGCACAGCTGCGTATCTTTAATGCCCGCAAAGCTTTCTTTTCCTTCGTCAAGCAAATACTGATATTTTAGCGCATATGCCAGAACCTTTGCAAGCTCCGACGATGTAACCGTTCCATCGGGAATAAAGTATTGGCTGCTTACCCCATCCACAACACCGTTCTGATAAGCAGCTGCAATATAGGCATAATTAATGTCATCAGAAGCGATATCAATAAAGGGAAGCTGAACATTTCCGCTTAACGGTAAATTCATCAGTTCAACCGCCAAGCGACTGAGTTGAGCCCTGGTATACGGAGCATTCGGGTTATCCCCCTCCGCATCTGTCACAAGTCCCAAAGCACGCAAAAGCTGATATTTTTCGTCTGCAGCTGTAAAGCTGCCCGGTATTATTTCGGTGCCGGTATTTTCCGATTCATCCCCCTCAAAGATGAAACCGTCAAGGCCTTCTATCGTATATGCTTTTTTCTCTATATTTGTCCGCTCCGGCACAGGATACTTAACATTCTCCTCATTGGAGAGGCTTTCTCCGTCTTCAAACACAAAGCCGTCCGGCAAACCCGCATATGCCGACATTACAGATGTCGCTGCTATAGCTAACGCGGCTGCATAACATATCCCGCGTTTCAATAAATTCATCATCTATTGTACACCTCCCGCTATACAATCAGACATCAGTCTCAGCACTGTCATAGCCTGTGCTCTGGTAGCGTAAGCCTGCGGACAGAAATATCCGTCGCCCATTCCTTTTATTATTCCCAATGCCATCGCATTGTCAACATACACTTCATTCCGTGCAGTAAGCTCTTTCCTGTCTGCAATAACTTGTTTTGCGGTGTCATCCATATGATTTCCCGTGATATATGTATACGTTTTCATCAGCATGACCACCATATCTTCACGGCTAATGTTTACATCCGGTGAAAATGTCGATTCGGCGTCAATAATCCCTTCATCCTTCAGTGCTGTAATATACTCGGCTGCCCAGTGCGAGTTATCAATATCATCAAATGAACCGTCATATGCTTTCGGCTTCAATTCCGCAATTCTGGCAAGTAATGCAGCCATCTGCGCTCTTGTCAGAGTGCCTTCCGGTTCAAATTCCGTATCGGATACACCATATGCTACACCGTTTTCAATCGCCCAACAAATATCCTCATATGCCCAATGGCCTTTAATATCCTTAAACCGCGCAGGGTTCGCATTGTCTGTCGGTGCAAGACCGGTACTCTCATGCTGTGTGTTTTCCGGAACGGCCGTTGGTACAACCGGCAGAAAACTGTTTGACTTACCTGACGACGATGACCCTCCTATACTTATACCCCCTCCACCTGAACTGCGGCTCACCACTACATCCTTACTGCATACTTTTTCTCCGTTATAGGGATAAGCTGCCGCTATGGGTATAACCTCAAACACAAGCTTCTTTCCTGCCATATGGGAGGTTATATCCAAATATATACTACTTCCAATCTGTACGCCGTCAAGATACCACGCATAAATGCTTTCACCCTCAGGGACGCCCAAATCATGTCTGTATTTATAAGTGCCGATTACACGCTCACCTCTTCTTACACTGCCGGAGATACTTACATCTTCCGCATACGGCCTTACCAATCCGGCAAACGGTTCGCTGAATACTTCCGCGCCTTCCTTAGGTTCTGCACTTGCAATCGCTTTTACGCCGAATAGGATTGACGCTTCCACGTCCTCCTCGGTCAGCTTATATTTGGCTCCGTCCGCAATTTTTGTTTTTGTGCCGCTTTTATCAACACGATACCAGGACAATATGCTGTTTTCCTCTTTGTCGTTATTCGCATCATAATATGTATAGCTGCCTGCCAATTCCGCACCCAAGGTATGCTCACCGATAATCATAACGTTCAATGCTTCAGGGCCTTGCGGCATAGATACTACATCAGAGAAAACTTTTTCTCCTGCGCAGGGTTCACTGCCCTCCGTTTTTGGTGTCACGGCAAACTTGATATATTTCCCGTTATCCTCATTTCTTACCGAATAACTGCTGCTGTTCTCGCCGGAAATAGGTTTATATTCTCCGTTTTCTTCATCACTGATATACCATTCCAGAAGTGAATCCGATTCCGCATCACCATTGGCATCATAGTATGTATAATATCCGTTTAATACAGCCCCCGGTGTAACAGCGCCGATAACGTAAACATCCTTTGCTTCCGGTGCCCTCGGAAACGTAACAGCCGAAGATGTTACGGCATTCCCCGAGCCGCCAAGTGCGGCAGGGATAACGACAAATCTCAAAAATTTATCCTCCTCCGTAACAGTATACGTTTTTTCCGTTGCAGCACTGATATCCTCAAAAACTCCGTCCGCCGAATCAGCTCTTTGCCACTGAATTGCAGTACCTTCCTCATCAGCGCCCTTGGGATGGTAGAATTTATAATTTGCTTCCAGCTCCTGACCAACGGCAAATTCCCCTTCAATCGTCAAATCATAAGCTGTCGGAACACCGCTCACGGAATATATGGAGAACGCATCATAATACATTTCGTCAGGCGCAGTAATATACCGCGTTCTCATCCAGTGAAAGTTTTTGATTGTCTGCGTATCTGTAAAGATTACCTCACCATCAAGATAAGCTGTCTGTTCACCGGGAATACTCAAATCTATCAAAACCTGATGCCATCCTTCAGAGCGTTTGATTTCTGTTGCAAAATTCTTCCCTGCCGCTCCGGAATCGGTCTTCATTGAGTAATACTCCGTAGAAATTGCTTTCAGCACTCCAACCTCGTAATATATTGTTTTATCAGGGTTTGTCTTAAATACCACAGCACCTGCCTCAGTAGTCATATTGTCATAAAAGAACATTTCAGCAACATCACCGCTGCTTGCCATCACATATTGATCAGTTGTTGATTTCGTCGCCTGCAAGCTTCCGCTGCCAAGATAGGCGCAGTCGCTTGTAGTTCCCGCACCCGTATCAAACGATTGATGTGTTACTCTGCCGCCGTCAGAGCTGACTACGGAAATGGCAATTCTTCTGCACATACCGCCGTACTGTGCGGTAACAACAGATACGCCCGCAGCCTTTGCCGTCATGACACCGTTCTCATCAACTTCCAGCACATACGGACGGCTGCTCACAAATTCAACATCTTGATTGTCCAGCAAAGTTCTGCTTTCATCTGCCTCAACCAAACTGACCGTCATTGTTCCGGAGGGTGGTATACTTGTCAGACTGATATAACTCGGAGTCCCCTGAAAATCCAGCCAAGCTTCATCGGCATGTGTTGCAAAAGGGATATTTAATGTACACAGCAGCATTATATGTGCTATTATTATTGAAGCTATTCTTTTCATTTATATCATCCTTTCTCAACATATCTAAATCTGATTAGTCCAGATACCTTATAAGAAAGGAAATCAGACTATCCGAATATTCCTTATCGGCTGTGTCGGACATAATCACAATACCTCTGTTATCCCAGAAGAAGCTTTTATTTAACAGTTCTCCCAATGCTCTAATCGGAACAAAAGTGCGTCCGCCTGTTTCTTTTACGGGAACATCAAACGTAACTTGGCTGCCATCATCTAAACGCACAATATTTGAGCCAAGCTGCATAATCGCAAATCTGTCCCCCATCACAATCGCAATCTCTTTTGTGGATTCCTTCCATCCAACTCTTGCCCCAAGCGCTTCGGATACAAACCGCACCGGCACCAACGTTCTGTCATTCTCAATGAAAGGTGCAATAGCTGTGTTACGGTCATCCACATATACCTTTTTCCCTTTTAACGCCGCTGCCGGAGAGCCGATTTTTAATGCCACACCCGTTCCAAGCTCCTGCAAAATGGAGGCGTCGGCTTCTGGCACGCTTCCCGAAGATGTTTCTCCGGGAGGTACATCAGGCGTTACCCCTGTGCCGATTCCTGTAGGTGCGCCTATGTCAACCGGCGTATCTAAAAGACCTATCTTTGACATATCTATGATTTCAAATCCTGGTACTTGCGCCAAAACAGGTGCATCCGCTCTCAGCTGATAATTGCCGTTCGCAAGATCAACAAAACCGGGGTCAGTGCTGCCTATCCAGTTATCCTTTACAGAAGTCCTCGGATCGTCATAAACCTCCTCTGCAATAGCCATCTCTCGTGCGTTATACATAACGTTCCGCTCAATCATATGCGCGGCTGCAAGAGGAAATTCACTCTCTACCGCTTCCTTCACCATAGGGTATTTACTCGTCCACAAATCATTTGTATATGTATACTCTCCTTTGATTCTGCCCATTATCTCACTTTTAGGCGCCTTTATACCGCTGCTTTCAATTCTGATTGTCTGTGCACTTACCGGAAATTCTTTGATAGACTTTGATGTTCTGTCACCGACAAACACATTGTTATAAAACTCGGAATATGAGCCGTTTGATGAATAATAGAAGTTTCTGTGTACGTTGGCAACAACGTTGCCGTATATCTTGTAGTATCCGGCATCAATGTCAAGATATATACCGTTTGTTCCATAGCCTGTGTTTTCGAATACACACGGAATATCGTGAATATAATTATACCGAATTATATTTCCCTGCTGAGACAAGCTTCCTCCGACATAAATCGCACCCATATCAGCACATTCATTTGCCGCGTCGTAAATCTCATTATATTCTATAATAGATTCAATCCCTGAGGTAATACACTGCATTGGTACATCATACATCTTATTATGCGCAATATATGTACCTACTGTTCCGCCGTTATAACCATGTGTCCAAATAGCGCTCGCCTGCATTTTATTAATGCGTCCGAGCTTGTGTATCTCATTATTTACCAGTCTAAAACCGCCGGAGGTCAGTGTTTCCGCATTACCTGCCTCTACATTTACAGCCCGGTTACCGATATTATATATTTCCGAATTTACCACCTGACAGTCCTTAGAGCCCCAAAAATTTGCGCCGGAAACTCCAAAGTTTTTAATTAAGCAGTTATCTACAATTATATCGGTACAATTGGTTGAATCAATTGCATTGCTTCTTCCGTTTTCCAAAGTGAGATTTTGGAAAATAATGTGGGAAACATTATTCATTGTTATCATATTATCTGTCAGGGAAGTAAGCTCTACCTTTACATTCTGTACATCCTTAGCAGGATAAAAATAAAGCATTTTTTTATCTCGGTCAATATAATACTCATTGGGAGCATCTATCATCTGCGGAGCATTCTCCAAATAATACGGATGTCCCTGAGATATTTCATTGATTGGATACTCCAGTTTGATAGTACTTGGCGAGGTGCCGATGTTCTCTATTTTTTCAAAATCCATCATCCAATACCATTTGAACCAGCCTACAGCCCATATATTCTTTTCTCCTGCAAGCTTAGCAAGCTCAGAATCAAACACTGCCCATTCAGCACCGTCATTAACGCCGGACCCCTTTGACTTTATTGAGCCAACCTCCAGGTACTCGTCTTTATTGGGATATCTTGCCACATCCATTATTTCTCCATCGAATACCAGTTCACTCCATATTGCACTCTGCGCAGCTCGTTCATTATCCAGATAGTGAAGCTCTCCCATATTTGTTTTAACAAAAGATAAATCCATTTGTATAATATCAGAGCGAACCCCTTCGGGAATCTTATTTAATACATCCGGATCTGAAAGATTTTCAAACTTCTCCCAGCAAAGATTTTCCGAACCTGAAAGTACAACCTTTTCATTGTTATATCCGCGGTATACAATCGGTGCGCCCTCCCTGCCGGAATCAGCTTGCGTAAAATTTACGGAACGGTCTATTTTATACTCACCCTCTCGAAGATTGACAACTACACCTCCTTCAGGCACAAACGAAAGCGCCTTTATTGCTTCCTTTGCCTTTTCAATCGTAGCAAACGGCGCTGATATGGAACCATCATTTGTATCGCTTCCGTCTGTTGCGACAAAAAACATAACCGTTTCGGCTGCCGAAACGTCCGCTGTCATTACGCCGTGTGTAATCATAGTACACACAAGCAACATACAAACCATTCTTATGCAATTCATAAATCTTTTCATAATACCCTCCTGCTTATATAACAGTTTTTCATCTTACTCACTTGTCCCGTAACATTCTAAGAATAAAACCATACATTTGCGACTGTGTATTTACTGCTCTGCAATTGCTGTCCACAATCAGAATTTCTCCTCCTTTGGAAATCTGATGTACTGTATAGTCGTTAAGGCGCCTCTCATCCAAAAATTCTCCTTTAAAGGCTTCACCCTTATTTTGCACCAGTCTTATCGCTGAGCCGCTCAAAAGTCCTTTATCATAAAACGGTTGTTCCGAAGTCAGTATTTCTCCTTTTACATAGCATAAACGGGAACCTGTCAGAAAAATAACAGAATCTTCCCATTTATCACGGAGCTGCTTTGTCAAGGTTCCTATTTCGCTCATATCAATCTTTTTAAAATCCTTGACGGAACAATATGCCGCCGCATTTAATTTGAGCTGATAGTTACCTGCCCGATAATCCACAAACCCCGGATTTTCTTCCTTGTTCCATGCGTTTATAATGCTGCTTTTAGGGTTTTTCAAAACGGTATCCAAAACAGCAAAATCTCTGCCTCTGTAGATGATGTTGCGGTATATGTTATGATAACCCGATCCCGGATGCTCTGTCTGCAAATCTTCTTTAATCTGCGGATACTTTGAAATCCATGCCGGATCAGTGTAAGTATACTCGGGAATACTCTCCTTTATCTCTTCTGCACTCATGTTATAGCCATAATCCATAACACGAATGGTCTGGGTGGATGCGGCAAGCAGCGGATTTAAAAGTGAAGGACTTTTATCATTGCCGACAAACACATTGTCGTGGACCGCCTTATCGCCGCCGCTTGAGGAATAGTAGAAATTTCTGTACACATTCGCTACAACATTACCGTAAACATCATATCCGTAACCACCGTCTAAATAAATGCCGTTTGTTCCGAAAGCTGTATAAGAAAAATTACACGGAATGTCATGAATATAATTATAACGTATCGTACCTCCTCGGGAGTGAAATCCGCCTCCCGAATAAATAGCGCCCATATCTCCCGTCTCCAGGCATACATCGTATATCTCGTTGTTTTCGATTATACCTTCAAATCCTGTTCCGACTGCCTGAAACGGCATATCATAAAACTCATTATATCCCACATATCCTGCCGTTCCGCCATCATATCCATGCTGCCAAATCGCTACCGCCTGATTTTTATTTATTCTGCCTGTTTTATGTACATTACAATTCACCATTTCAAAGCCTGAGGACAACATATTCTCTATACTACCCCCTTGAGAATTGGCACCTTTTCCTCCCATATTGTATATCTCACTGTCATATATACCGCAGTTAAGGCTGCTCCAAAAATTCACTCCGTCACCTGCAAAATTTTTAATATTACAGCCTTCCACCCGTATATTTGTACCTGATTGAACCTCTATACACCCGCTTCTTCCGTTTTCAAGCTCCAAATTTTTAAATACAAGATTTTTTGCCGAATTTACTCTCACCATACAATCTGAAAGAATCGGAATTTCAATTTTTTCGGGAAGCTCATCCTCAGTCATACAGAAATAAATTTTCTTTGACCTCGCATCATAATAATACTCGCCCGAATGTTCCAGCAATGCCAATGAATTTGTGAAGTAATAAGGCATTCGGTCCCCTACGGTTACGACATTCTGTATATAGTCAAAAGGTTTTTCACTCTCCACTGTTCCTTTCTCAGCGTTAATTTCTTTTATCCTGTTTTCCTGCCAGTACCATTCATAAATCAAGCTGCCGCCGACATATACATCACTGTCATTTTCCAGCCGATGCAATATCTCTGTATCTGTACAGTGCCATTTCGCACCCTGTCCATTCGAATTACCGCCTTGAATTACTCCGTTTGTATATAAATACCCCTCCTTCGGGTATCGTGTCCGCTCTAAAATTTCCCCATCAGCTACAAGCTCATAAAGGTTATCACAATAGCTTTTATCCTCATAATATTTCGTTTCTGTAAAATCCAAAGAGACCGTGTAAATATTATCTCTGCTTGAAGCAGGAAGCCTTTGGAGTATCGCCGAATCGGTCTCGCGATATATATTTTCCCGCGGAACCTCTGCGGCTCCGTTCAATATCACCCGTTCTCCCGGATAAGCACGGTATGTAACAGTGTAATCCTCCATGCAGTCATTTTTGTCAAGCTGCAGTGCGGAAGCGACAGAATATTCTCCCTCTCGGAGATATACTGTAATATTGCCTTTATGTCCGCCTTTAATCAAACCGCGAACAATCTGTTTTGCGCCCTGTAAATCTGCTGCAGGGTGCTCGATACTTCCATCCTGCCTGTTATCGCCTTGCAGCGACACGTAGACAAATACCGTATTATCATCCGCACTCGCAAAAGCTGACGGCAACAGCTGACAAGCTAAACAAATTAAAATAAATACAGTGACACTGCGGTATCCCATATTATACCTCCTTCTTCATATCTTATGTTTTACGGCGGATATTTCACCCTCAAGAAATTACCGCCCCTCTATATTACCATTATAACATTTGCCTGTTGCCGCTCGCCATGATAAAAAAACACTTTTTTTGATTTTTTTCTTCCAAATTCAAACTGTCTGCAATCATCATCGAAGTAACCCTATTCGATAAAAATCAATATCCTCGAAGTATGTTGTCCTATTTTCTATTCTTCGTACACAATCTGTCAGATTTCGGACTTTTTGTTCAAACAAATAAGAATCTTTTCTCAATTTAAAGTTAAGATGACTTGGATTTTCGTCTGTAAAATTCTGATATTGTCCGCTGCATATAAAATTATTATAGTATAGCGTGTGACGGATATAGTCGTTTACATACGTTTCATATAAGTATGGATATTTTTTGCGCCATATATCGCTTGTTACGTCCACTCCGCTTAAATCTCTTTCGTCACATGTGTGTACACGTGCGGCAAACACCTCATCGTTGTGCATTTTATCATAAGCATTGTTTCCCATGTTGGGATTTACTCCCGGATAACAGTCAATGAAAATGTTGTTTGCTACAGTTGTCATTCCTCCTCCGTTCCAATGAACCGTACTAAATAAAAACGGACCTCTCTGCACTATGTCATAGAAATAATTTCCGTAGACCTCATTATAAATTGCATAATCATCAAAATAAATAGCTGCAAATCCATACATATCATAGCTGTGCGGATTTTTTATATCATAAATAAAGTTATGACGTATTTTGTTTCCCACCTCGCTTGGGTCGCGCCCCATATAAATCGCTGCGCCGTCGCTGATTATCTTTGCCGCATTATGTATCTTGGTATATTCCAAAAGATGATCATTACCATGAATATAAACCGCAAACCCGTCAAGGTCTTCCAATTCACAATTACGAATAATGTTACCTACACCCCAAACATTAACTGCACCTTTATATGTTAAATCCAGTCGGTTCACCTGATATATATGGCAATTATAGACCATATTATTTGCAGGAATCAACTTTTTCCGATTTCCTCCACCGAGTAAAATCCCTCCGGCACCCATGTTATAAATCCGGCATCCGGATATCAGATGATTTTTACCGCCATCACCGTCAAAGGCAGGATATTTGTAAATATACTCATGCCAACTGCCGGGCTGCCCGGATATTTCCTCATATCTGATTCCTTCGCAGCATTTGCCGTGACCATCATGCAGCCCATCAGGCAGAGGCATGGCACCTTTTCCTATCTGAACTGCCAGCATCCCCAAATTGCGGAACTCACAGTTCAAAATCTGTATATTCTCACCGCCCTCAATCGTTATTCCGCTTCCACGGGAATTTTCAAATGTAATACCGCAAAATGTGATATTTGAAGCGTTTTTAAAGGACAGCATAGGTCCATCTGTCACCGAAAGCTGTATCAGCGATTTTGAAACATCATACGGCGGATAGAAGTACAGCTTTTTTGTTTCTGCATCAATGTAGTATTCTCCTTTTTCACCTATCTCCTCTAAAAGATTGACAATTCGCCACCGCTGTTCGGCACCGGGCCGGAACCCGTATAAAGTCGGAGCAGCAGTATACATTCTTCTCTGCTGCGTATCAATGCGTTCTAATTTCACTGTGTCATCGGCATATGCGTTACCAAAAAAACCGGATATATAAGCATTTTTTGCATTTATCCATTTATCTCCTCGTTCGACTTCATAGCCGATACAGCCGCCGCGCATTGAAAAATCCCCTTCACGCGGTATGCTGCCGCAATCATAAATCAAGCTCAGCGGCAAATAACCACACTTAGGGTAGCTTGCTGTTTTTTGCGCGTTTCCATCAATAAACAGCTCATTCGGCGCCGCGATATAAGGTCTGCGAAAACCTCTGTTTCCGTATTCTCCGATATCGAAAGAATATTCGGACAAATCTATCTCTTGTATAAATTCACGTGCACTCTCTTCAATGATGCAGGCAAGGATTTCTTCATCTGTTGTCTTTTTCACACGCTCCGGAGGTATCACTATTCCTCCGTCAAAAAAAACCTGCCCGCTCTCTTGTGCGGCATAGATGACATTCTTTCTGTCATCTTGATCAAAATGTATGGTGCGGTCAATAAAATACCTTCCATTGCAAAAAATCACACAAACCTCTGTATCCGATGGTAAATCTTTAATATATTCCTTTGCCTTACTAAAGCTCTGAAAGGGCATTTCCTTAGAACCATCGTTCAAATCATTACCTGTCGGCGAAACATAAATCTTCATTTTTTCCTTCTCTTTCTTACCGAGAAGAAACGCTCCTATACGAATCCATGTCCCTTCCGAGCATTCATCCTTCGCACCAAGCGCACGAAGGATAAGTGTATGCTTTCCGCATGACAGAGAATCTGCCAAAATTTTATAATTTGCGCGATTAAATTGCATAGCGTATTTGTCCCACATATTTTCTTTTTGAAACTCTCCGCCATCCACAGACCATTCAATATATCCCGTATCTCTTTCTATCGCATAGTAAAGTCCTATCGTTGTGCCGAAGAACTCAAGCTTCAGCTGTTGTCCGCATCTGTCAGCGCATATCATATGCGGATATCTGCCGTACATAGATTTATTTATACGTTCAAAATTTGTATCACACTCCCATGCGTCAACAAGCTCTGCGCTTATATAAAACGGATTGAAGCAATGCTTCGGCAAAACGCGTTTTTCCCGGTTGCCGGTACAAAAATGCTGTTTCAGATAGTTGATAATCTGCTCCGCATAAATGGCATATCCCTTATCTGTCGGATGTACATTATCAATTGTAAGCTCTTCCCATTCACATTTATGCTCATCCACATTTTTCATGAACGTCTCGCCTACATTTATAGAAGGAATATGATAATGTTCGCTCAATCGCTCATGTATTGAAACGCTCGGTAAACGTTTTTTATTCTTCACCCACTCGTGCATTACCTTTGTCGCGGTATAAATAAAAATTATATCTGCATAAGGATTGGCGGTTAGAATGGCACGTACTATATATTCCATAGAGCACATCACGCTTTGCTCCTCGGTTTTAAAATCATTGACAGCAAATTCCACAAACACCAAATCCGGCTGATATTGAAGCAGATCATACTCCAAACGAAATGCTCCCAAATCCGAGCCGGTTCCTCCTATTGCCGCCCTAATCTCACTCACCTCGGCATCAGGATAACTTTCGCGAAACCATTTTGTTACCAAAGCTCTCCAACTTGTTTTTTCTCCATCCGAAGCACCCGCGCCCTCCGTAATCGAGCCACCGAAATATCCTATGCGAAGTTCCCCGTCACACTGCAATCTGTATAAACTATTTTCAAGCATTTTAGAACCATCCACCTTACAAAAATTCTCATTATGCTACTAATAAAATAATATCACTTTAAAGACCTTGCGAAAATGATGAATAGACACTTTTTTTGATTTTTTCAATAAAAAACTGTACAACCGGACTATTGTAAACATAATATGTGCGTGGGGATTATGTCCGTCTATATCGTGTATGCAAACATTGGCACACATTCCGTCATAATCGTTATATACAAGAACAACTCATATATGCAGATGCGGCAACGGCACTTCTGCCGACACCTCGACTTATGACTTTTGCTTCCAAATGATAAATTGCCATAGTGATTTACTCCTTTCGTATCCGATCAACTAACCCACGTCCAAAGAGCCTGACTTAGTCCATAGACCATGTCAGGCTCTTTTAGGTAGCTTACAGTATTCCGGTAACGTCTCCGACCACGGCAGCAGCTTGGTCAGCTGTTCCTTGCTCGGCTTTTCTCCCAGCTGGGGCAAGCTGTACCGGTACGTAAGCGTCAAAGACGATTTTCAGGGAAGAGTGAATAGTGAAGAGGTAATACGTAAAAATCGACAAGATTCTTGCGAATCTTGTCGATTTTTGGCTCCTCGAGTCCGGCTCGAACGGACGACCCTGCGGTTAACAGCCGCATGCTCTGCCAACTGAGCTAT
>JAGBHE010000020.1 GCA_017935675.1 Clostridia bacterium
CGTCCCCCCCAAGCTTTTTGACTATCAGCTGTATCTCATAGATTTTACGGCTCTTGTTGCCGGAACTCAGTTTCGCGGTCAGTTTGAAGCAAGGCTTAAGAGTCTGCTGAATGAAGCTGCTGAGATCGGCAACGTAATTCTTGTTATAGACGAAATTCACAATATAGTTGCTGCCGGTGACGCCGAAGGCGCTATGAGCGCGGCAAATATACTGAAGCCTGCTCTTGCAAGAGGTGAAATTCAGGTAATCGGAGCAACAACACTTTCAGAGTACAGAAAGCATATAGAAAAGGACAGTGCTCTCGAAAGAAGATTCCAGCCCGTTATTGTTGATGAGCCGTCGATTGAGGAAAGCATTGAGATTCTGAAGGGAATCAAGGATTATTACCGCGACTACCACAGCGTGCAAATATCAGACAAAGTGATTGAAACAGCTGTGAAAATGTCAGAGCGGTATATTACCGACCGTTTTCTTCCCGATAAAGCAATTGATGTTATTGACGAAGCCGGCTCACTGGTGAATTTAAAAAACAAGGCTCTTTATACACTAAAGCAAACAGAGGCGGAAATAGACAAGCTGAACAAGGAGATTGAAACTGCAACCGCAAACAGCGACTTTGAAACAAGTGCAAGACTGAAAAGCGAGCTTCTGCGCATAACGGGCACTGTCCCGGCACTGCGGGCAGAGGCGGAAAAAGCAGAAATCACCGCAGATGACGTAGCGTCGGTTATTGAATCGTGGACAAAAATTCCCGTTCATCGCCTCACAGAGGACGAATCTCATAAGCTCCTTGAGCTTGAAGCCTCGCTTCATAAGCGTGTTATCGGTCAGAATGACGCGGTTACGGCAGTAGCACAGGCAATACGCAGAGGACGCGCCGACATAACAACAAGAAAGAGACCTGTTTCCTTTATATTCGCAGGGCCCACCGGCGTCGGAAAAACAGAGCTTGTCAAGACAATTGCCGAAACGATGTTCGGAACCGAAGACGCGCTTATACGTCTTGATATGTCAGAATATATGGAAAAGCATTCTGTATCAAAGCTTATCGGCTCACCGCCGGGATACGTGGGCTATGACGAAGCGGGACAGCTGACCGAAAAGGTCAGAAGAAAGCCCTATTCGGTTATTCTTCTTGACGAGATTGAAAAAGCAGACCCTGAGGTATTTAACATGTTCCTGCAAATTCTCGATGACGGCAGGATATCCGACAGTCACGGAAAAATTGTAAACTTTGAAAATACAATCATCATTATGACAACAAATGCAGGAAGCGAAATAACAACCTCTTCCCTCGGATTTGGTTCTACACTTGAAGCATCTGTTGCCGACAATGTTCAGAAGAGCCTGAAAAAGCATTTCAGACCGGAATTTCTGAACAGAATAGATGAAATAGTAACATTTAAGCCTCTTACAAAAGATGAGCTGAGACAAATTATTGATTTGCTTCTTTCGGATATATATAATAAAATGCAGGAAAAGGGTGTGTCGCTTACAGTTACGGACAGTGCCAAGGAAGTTGTTCTTGAGCGCGGTTATGACACTAAGTACGGCGCACGCCCACTTAAGCGTTCCATCCAGACGCTTATTGAGGATAAGCTTGCAAAGCTTTCGCTGCAAAGCGAGCTGATGCCGGGAACAAAAATAATAGCAGATGCCGTGAACGGAGAAATAACGGTAACATCATATTCCATGTAATAAAAGACTGCTGCAAATGAGATAATTCTTATTTGCAGCAGTTTTTGTTGCGCGCATGTATCTTTAGTCTGTGTAAATTATCGATTGTTTTCTTTCATATACTTTACCGTAGCTGCCGCACTGCCTTTAAATTCTATGATATTTCTTTCTTCATCTACAATAATCGAAACAAGGGGCGATCTTAAAATAGCATCTTTTCGGGTTTGCTCAATATTCCCCATCATTTCTGTGTACTTTTCTTTTTCCGTTTCCGTCATAGAAGCTTCAATTGTTTCTTTGCTTACCCAACCTCCCGAAAATCCAATCGGATTTTCAACACCGTTTTTATCTGAATAGCTGTTTTTTCTTTCGCCATAGATTTTTTGCATTTCAGCAATAATTTTTTCTTCGTCTGTGTCCTCATAAGCAAATATTACATCATACAAGCCGTAATATGTGTTGTCAAGCTGCTTGTCAAGCTGAAAAATTGCTGTGCCCTTTACACCGAGATATTCTACATCTTTAATTTCGGCAATCTGCCTGTCTCCCTTTTCTTGAACCTCACCCTCTAAACCTGTATCTTCCTGAATTTTTTCCCAGCTTGCTCCCCACTCAGCAGACAAAAAGCTGAATTTATCCTTGCTAACCGTATTATTGTTGCATGCAATTAATGTTCCTGAAAGCAGTGTTATAAGTATTGCAATAATAAATATCAAAACACCTCTCTTTTTCTTTTCGTTCTTCAGTATGTTTGAAAACCGTTCTTTCATATCCTTTTTCCCTCCTTTAAAATATGTAGAAAGTGCGCCGCCTCTTTCTGTGCGAATCGCATTCAGAATTGACCGCGAATAAGCTTTTTTATAATTCATATCTCTGTTTTGTATCACTATTTCATCACAAGAAAATTCTAAATCTTTATTTGCATAATACACCATCAGATATACAACAGGATTAAACCAATGAACAGCACTGCAAAGCATCAAAATAAATTTATACCATATATCCTTACGCTTATAGTGAACTGTTTCATGTGCAATAATCATGTTTAAATCTTCCCGGGGATATTCTAAATCCGGCAAAAGTATTGTCGGCTTAACCAATCCGAACATCATAGGACTTGAGATTTTTTTGCATATTGCAATTTGTGGTTTTTTATTTTCTGTAACCGTACTCCATACGTTAATTTTTCTTTTAAATATTATATACCAAATAATATGGTACATTAAAAATATAATAGCTCCGATGCCCCAAATCATTATAATTATATTTTTTAACGATAGTATGGCTGTGCCGGCTTCCGGCGAGGGATTTAATTTTACGTCTGTTTGAATGTTTTCAATTTGCATGGCGGTATCATCGTGTTCTGCCGTATAATAAATGTCAGCATCAGATACGGACGGAATATTTATTATAGAATAGGGTGAAGCAATATTGAAAGGTATTAAAAGTCTTATTGCTATAAACAACCATATAAAATATCTTAACTTTGCCTTGTAAAGCTTACATAACAAAGGTCTTGCAATTATCAGGAGCAAAACAACTGCCGAAACAGAAACCGTAACGGAAAAAAGATTATTAAGCATTTATTATTCCGCCTCCTCCTCTATAAATTGTTTCAGTTCCTCTAAATCCTGCTTTGAAATATTATTATTGCTGTAAAGTGTAACAACAAACTTTTTTAACGAATTCCCGCATATTCTTTCCAAAAAAATTTTGCTCTCAAATTCAAGATAATCCTTTTCTGTTACAACTGCATTATATACATTATGCCGCCCATCTTTACAGCAGCTGACAAACCCTTTTCGCTCCAATCGTTTCAGTATGGTCAGAATTGCCGGACGTTCCCATGATTTTTGTTTATTAAATTCTGCTACAATAGTATCGGAATTTATATTTTTGCCGTTATCCCAGATAATTCGCATCACAATAATTTCATTTTCGGGTAATTTTGATAAATACATAACATGTCACCTACTTATACAGTTGTATATTACACTTGTATTATACAACTGTATAATATGTTTGTCAAGCCTTTTTTTGAAAAAAGTATTTTTCCGCAGTCTTTCTTATTATGTGTATAAAAATCCTTTTATGGAAGATACTAAAACCATTACGGAGCTTTTATTCCGGTAAAAAACAAGGAGGAAACATAAAAATGGCAGTTGACTTTAAAAACAGTGAAACAAAATTAAATCTTATGCGGGCTTTTGCGGGAGAAAGTCAGGCAAGAAACCGTTACACCTTCGGAGCCTGCGAAGCAAAAAAGCAAAATCTCCATGTGGTGGAAAGCATTTTTAAATTTACGGCAAATCAGGAAAAAGAGCATGCTGAAATCTTTTATAACCATTTAAAAGAGCTTGCCGGGGAAACAATTCACATTGACGGAGGATATCCTGTAGATATCACCGAATCCATCGTTCAGCTTCTGAAATATGCACAGCATAATGAATATGAGGAGCATGATACGGTTTACAAACAGTTCGGTGACAAAGCAAAGGAGGAGGGCTATCCAAGCATTGCATCTTCCTTTCATTTAATTGCGGGAATCGAAAAAGTTCACGGGGACAGATTCGGGAAATTTGCAGAGCTTCTTGAACAAAACAAGCTGTTTGTTTCGGATTTTGAATGTAAATGGATGTGCTTAAACTGCGGTTTTGTATATGAGGGGAAGGAAGCTCCGAAAACCTGCCCTGTATGCAGTCATGACCAAGGATTTTTCATACGCTTTGAGCTTGCCCCCTTTGAGCCCTGTTCGGATATCCTTAAATGATTCTGAAAAAACTGCCGCGTTAAGGCGATAACCTTAACACGGCAGTTTTTACTGTTTATTCATCTTTGGGAAGCGGCTCTCCCGTGAACATTTCATAAGCATGATCAAGCTGCACGTCAACAAGCACCTCAAGCTCTGCAAATTTATTCTCAATATTTGTCTGAGTAGTCAGGTCAAGAACGCCGTAAGGATAAATGTTGTTTTCATGCTGAAAGGTCTTAACAGCCTCTTCAAGCTTTTCGTCAAAAACATCATTTATTTCACCGTCATAGTATCTTAAAAGATACAGTCTTTCCTTCGCCGCCTTAATATTGTCATCCGTATCTCCGACATGCCACTTTACCTTATATGTAAAAGGCGTATACTTATGAGTATCAATGGGGTCGGTATAATTTACCACAAATTCGTCCGGGTTCAGACCTACTTCATTTATTTCATGCCCGTTTCTCGTGATATAATGACCCACAGTCAGCTTAAACACCGCTCCGTTTGAAAGCGGAAATGTATGCTGAATAACACCCTTGCCGTAGGTTTTCTCTCCCACGAGCTTACCTATGCCGGAATCCTGAATCGCGCTTGCGAGGATTTCAGCGGCGCTTGCGGTATAGTCGTTCACAAGCACATTAAAGCTGTACTTTGATTTTTCAAGCTCAGAATAATATGTTTTATCCATAAATGACTGACGGTATTTCGTGTCAACAATAACACCCTTTGGTATTATCATCTTACCGATATCCGTTGCACAGTCAAGATATCCGCCCACATTATCGCGCAGGTCAAGAATAATATTGCTGATATTATCCGCGTCCGCCTCAGACAGTGCATCGGCAAATTCCTCCGCCGTATGATCCGACATATCAATAATACTTATATATCCTACCTTATCGGACAGCTTTTTATAGCCGACAGTACTGTCATTTACAGCAGCACGCTTTACCGTATATGTATATTCTCTCGTATCGCGAAGCACCGACACTTCAACCTCGGCACCCAGCTCACCGGCTATTGCCTCACGCACCTGATTGGTGTTTTTACCGCGCATATCCTCGCCGTTTACCTTTGATATTTTATCTCCCGCCATCATTCCGGCAGCTTCGGCAGGGCTGTCGGCGGTAAAGCCCTCAATAACAACATAATCATCCTTTTGATTGATTCTTACGCCTATTCCATAAAAGGTTTTATTTATGTTGTTCACAAATCCCCTGTATTCCTCTGCGGTAAAAAATTCACTGTAAGGGTCAAGTGCCGAAAGCGTACTTTTCAGAAGCTCTACAAGCATGTCATCATTATTTCTGAGAAGCTCTGAAATTCCGAGATTCATTATATCCTGATCCTTCAGCTGATCATCGATATAATATGTGGAAATATATCCTGCCACCTGTTCAAAGACATCGTATTCATCGCTTAATTCCTGTGCCGCAAGAACATTAATTCCTCCGAAAAATGTACAGGCTGCACTAAAAAGTGCTATAAGCTTTTTTTTCATTAATTCACCAGATCCTTTCAATCTATTCCGGTCTTGTTATCCTGATAATAACATTATTTTCAAAGCACTGACCGGAAAGGGATAAAGTATATTCAAGAATGATTTTTCCGCCTGCTTCATCTACTGCCGCTGTCACCCTGTGCGGTTTTATAATAATCGGCATACATCCGTAAGGCGTATTATAAAGACTTTTAAAGGTGCGTCCCGGCTCATAGATGAGGCGCGAAGCATAACGCCCCTTTCTGTTGATTATCACCTTGCCGCCCTGCACGCTGAGTACACAATCGGCACCCGGCTCTCCTTCTTCCTGTGGTTCCTTATAAAACACGTGAACAGTGCCGTCCTTGCAGAACATTCTTCCGCTATATTTCTTTTCAAAAACAGATTTTTCACCGTCTGCACGCTGTGAGGTTGTGAAATGAAGCCTGACCGCTCCGGAGAAACCCTTCATTATTTTTTACGCTCCTCCGCCAGCTCCACAAGCCGGTCGAGAAGGTCGGAATATTTAAGTCCGCACGCCTCCCACAGCTTTGGATACATACTTATATTCGTAAAGCCCGGCATTGTGTTTATTTCGTTCAGAATAACCTTATTATCAGACTTTCTCACAAAAAAATCTACTCTCGCAAGTCCGCTCCCGTCTATTGCGCGAAATGCACTGACAGCAAGGCTGCGCACCTGCTCGCGAACAGCCTCCGGCAGCTCTGCCGGTATATGCAGCTTAGTGGAATTATCATTGTATTTTGCATCAAAATCATAAAATTCAACAGCGGGAACTATCTCACCCACCTCGCCGGCCGCAGGATTCTCATTTCCGAGAACAGAGCATTCCACCTCATGTCCGTCAATATTTTCCTCAACCAACACCTTACGTGAATATTTCATGGCAAGGTTTATGGCATTTTCAAGGCTGTTGCGGTCAACCGCCTTGCCGACTCCGACAGATGAGCCTGTAGTTGCCGGCTTGACAAAGCAAGGATAACCGAGCTTTGTCTCTATTTCATAAAGCTTATCATAAAAATCATCACTGCATGTTACGGTAACCCAGTCTGCCTGCGGTATTCCCGCATTTTTCATAACTACCTTTGTCAGTGTCTTATCCATAGAATTAGCGCTTCCCGCCACTCCGACGCCCACGTACTTAACGCCGCTGAGCTCAAAAAGCCCCTGTATGGTTCCGTCCTCGCCGTATTCACCGTGCAAAACAGGGAAAATACAATCAAGCTTTATATGTCTTACGCCGCTCTCCTCAAAAACAAGAAGCCCGCCGTCAGAGGTATCGGGAGAGATTATTGCCTTCTTCAGGCTCTCCTCCTCTTTCTCCCACTCGCCGCTTTCTATTTTATTACAGCTGCCGGTGTAGAGAAGCCACCTTCCGTCCTTTGTAATCCCTACAATATGTAAATTATATTTGCTTTTATCCATATTACGTATTATCGAAGTAACAGATTTCCTTGAAATATCATGCTCCGGAGACCTTCCTCCGAAAATCACGCAGATTTCTTTTTTCATACTTTTTAATCCCTTTCCGGCGCAGAAAACGCCTTATTTATTATCATACTATTTTTTTTATATAATTTCAAGTCTTTTTATGATAAATTAATAATTTGTTTAAGATTGACACAAAAAAAATTATACCAAAGAACCCCCGCCGCCTTGGTATAATTTCTGCCGTTTATGCTAATTATTAAAGAAGCTCTTTCATGCCGGTCAGTATTATTCCCGCATTCTCACCGTAAACCTGCTCAAGACAAGACTCCGGCAAAGGATTAACGCCCCTTCCCATTTCAACCGTAAAGCCCGGTCTTGCAAATTCTCTTATAAACCAATCCTTGCAGCCGCCGTAAGAGGCACTGCCCTCCGGGCTTGCCTTTTTATATCCGCTCACGCATGACATTTTTGATGCTATCTCCTCAGAATTTTTCTCCGCACTGCCGTCAAAGTCATAATAGATTTCGCCCCCCTGCGAATGAAAACAGATAAGCATATCCGGATGTATACGGCGGATAAGACTGCAAATCGCTCCTGTTTCCGGCTCACTTTCCGGGTAATCACCCCCGAAAAGAGTCGGAGACGGCTTCTCAACCGTTCTGTGCCAAAGAGCGTCATAATTATGGTTAAGGTCAACTCCCCTTGCATTAGCCTGCCAGACCTTTCTGAAGCTGTGCAGCCCGACCATGCTTATAAGCCGTCTGTGATATTCATTAGTAATATCCAGACCGTTTACAGCAATATCCACTCCGTCGGGATTTACCATTGGAACTATGTACAGCGTTACTGCGCAAAACAGCTTTCTGACATCGAAGTCCCGCATTTTTCTGTCAGCAAGCAGGCAGCTGCTGTACTCCCCCGCAAATTTCATCAGAAACATTGATGTTATGTATTCAAGACCGTGATGCGCTCCTGTTATCAGAAGCCTCTTCCCGCCCCTGCCCATTTTCATGCAGTACAAGTCCCTTTCCATCACACTCTTGCCGATAACCGTTACTTCCGTCGTAATCGGATTTATACATTCGATATCCTTTTTCAGATTTTCATAATCATACATCCGTCCTCCGTCCTTTCCGAATAATATGCAAGCAGGGGCTGTCGCTTTCGGCAAACCCCCTTAAATATACTACTTATTATATGAACCGGACACTGCATTTATTACTGAAAACAGGAAAATTACAGGGATCTTCACTTAAAAAAACTCATAATATAATACACAATTGCACAAATAACCGAAGCGAGACTTCCGTATAATATTACGGGTCCGGCAATCGTGAATATCTTAGCGCCGACACCGAGTACAAGTCCCTCCGTCTTGGATTCAAGTGCAGGAGAAACCACCGAGTTTGCAAATCCTGTTATCGGCACAACCGTTCCGGCACCCGCATATTTGGCAAGCTTCGGATAAATGTTCAGACCGGTCAGAAGCGCACCGAGAAAAACAAGAGTAACAGATGTAGCCGTAGCCGCCTGCTCCTCCGGAAGAAACTTAAGATAAAAGGATGAAATAAGCTGCCCGATTGTACAAATAGCTCCGCCGAAGAGAAATGCCATTATACAATCCTTGAATATCGGTGACTTTTCAACCTTTTTGCTCACATATTCCGAATATTCCTTTTCATTCATGTTCATATTATCCGCACTCCTTACAGTTTATAAAATGCAGAATGCAGAATGCAAAATTATAGTGGAAAAACTTCGTTTTTCTTATTATAAACAAAAATTCGCAAGAATTTTTACATAAATTCTGCATTCTGCATTGCAATCGCATTCCGCATTGCAGTTGCTGTTATTATTTCACATATGCATCAAATATATTCAAATATTTTAAATATGCTGTGCTTGTGCCATAAGGCTTGCCTGTCTGTGGAGTTTGGGGCTTATTCGCACGTTAAAAATTCCTTTATACTGCTGCTGTGGCTCTTTGTTATTTTCAGCGCAAAATTCTAAATATTCATCTACTGCACTATGAAAATCCTCTATTAAGCTATTGACCGAATCCCCTTCAAAAGAAATTGAATCCGTTATTCCTATAATTTTTGTATGACAATGTATTGCATAATTCTAAGTTTTATTGACAAAAATATACAAATATTCATGCATATTTTTGTCATATATTACAATTTACATCCAGAGGCATTTACATTGTTTATATAATAATGCTATAATTGTTATATAGAGAATATTAAGGTTATAAAAATATTTAATAGTTAAAATAACATTAATATTACTAATCACTAAAAAAGCCAAAGGGAGGAATTAAATTGAAAAAATTGTTAACAACTCTATCGGCAATCATTATGATTATTAATGTTTGCTGCGTACAGGCAGATGAGCATTTTGAGGTAAATTCTCAAAATGCTGTATCAGAGGTAATTGACGAATTATCAGAGGTTGAACAGGTTATTGAAATAACTGATTATGGTGAAATGTTTCCCGAATTAAAATCAACTCGGGTTATAACAGCTGCTTTGTCTGAAACGGAGGCTGAAGAGCTTATTGATTTATTACCTGATATGAATATTAGTACAACATATGAAGATGATGAATGTTTATTAAGCTTTGAAAATATAGATGATGCACAGCTTGTTTTTTGTAAGCTTCAAAGTCTTGGAATTACATGCAGCTTTATTCAGGAAAACAATAATTCTGCGCCTTCAGCCGATTTGGTACAGGAGTTTGCTTCGCAGGAGGAATTTACAGCGTATGAAGAAGCATTACCGGAATATAATGCAGATGCTTTATCGGATACAAGCAGCTTGCCTGACGCGGACAACCCTTCCGAAGAGTATGAAGTGCTTGGTTCAAATGATGAAAAGATAATTGAAAATGTAAACTATGCAATTTACGCAATAACGGTTGAAACAGAAGGCTATTATACTTTTTATACCGAGAAATATAATAATGTGAACTGTGATACATATCTTGAACTTTATACTGATTTACAGGGAACAAAAATCGCATATAACGATGATTTTGATAATCTGTATTCTCAGCTGCAATACACTATGCAGCCCGGAACAGCATACTATCTGAAGGTAAGGGCATTCAACACAGCAGGCAATGTAACATGCGTGTTAAAATCCACAACATCAAGTGAACTGAGACTGATCAGTCCGGTTGACGGTGCGAGCATTTATTCAATGAATGTTGTTGCACGCGCAAAGAATACAAAATACCTGAAGCTTTATATGAATGGAGCACTTAAATATACAACAAGCGCCGCTAAAATTCAGTCAAGTGTCAGAGCTTGCGGAGGTGTTTATGAAATATATCTGCAGGGAGAAACCTATGACGGAACAATAATTACAAGTGATGTTATTACAATCAATTATTATCAGACCATGGCAGAGAATACCGTATTAAACGCATCCGGAGTAAAAACAGCACTGTTCAGGGTTAATTTGCCCAAAACAGGCAAGTATAGATTCCAAACCTCATATTACAGAGAAGACTGTGATACAAAGCTGTTTATTCTCAATATGGATAAGTCGGTAAAATATTCTGATGAAAATGATGCGGAGTCGTTATATTCATTAATAGAGAATGATTTTACTCCCGGATTCTACTTAGTTAAAATTACGGCTGATAATGCGGAGAACAATGTTAATTGTGCTGTAAAATGGAGCGAATTTGCACAAGGACAGACAAGCTACGATCTTATAAACGGTCAGAATATATGTTTTTTTGTAAAACCCAAGTCAATGCCTCATATGCAGTTACAGGCCTTTAAGCTGTCTTATCCGGCTGATAAGCTTGAACTGATTGACTCATGTATTTTCACGCCGCAAACGGAGACTGCTGTCGCCGATCTGTCTGAATATGGCGTAAAAATTACCAAAGTAGAAAGCGGTACAGTGACATTTATAGTCAATGACCCGTTTTTGTATTATTGTCGTTTCTACGGTGTTGTTAACGGGCTGAAATTTAAAGCTATATCAGACGGAAACGCAGTGATAGAATGTAAAACTGTTGACAGATAAGCAGTGCAATCTGCTTGCTTCTTTTCCACGTTACATATTTGAACCGCCCGTAGGCGGAAGGGAGGATTTTTATGTTAAAGAAAAAAATATTCAGCTTTATGCTTGCATTGTCAATATTCAGCGGTATAATCAATCCCGTTATGTCATATCATATTTTTGCAGATGCAGCTGATAATAATGAGATTTTTGATGAATCTGAGCTTGAAACCGATGATGAAATTGTTGTAACAGAACATATAGAGAGTATACCTGCAGAATTGACACGCCCTGTAGAAGAGGACGAGGATGAAAAGATTGTTAATATGAGAGAAACAGGGGGAGTTTCAACCTTCAGCAGCCTTATAACAAGCAATAAGACTTTATGGGAAGAAATGA
>JAGBHE010000021.1 GCA_017935675.1 Clostridia bacterium
TAACACTAAATTATGCGGAAAAATCATCGCCTTTCGACTCAAACCTTCTGTTTCCGGCATTATTTAAAAAAATCATATACAAAACAGGAGACAGACATGTTAAATGCCCGTCTCCTGTTTTATTTAAGATTGATTCATTATTAATCAATTATAGCTGACCAATCTTCATAGTAACCGTCTGCACGGCGTACATATGAATGAGAATTGGTTGCTTCAAGAACCTCATAGTAGTACCAATCGGATTCGCTTATATCAGGCCATGTCTTTATACCTGCTATAAGTCCGTTTGCATCAGTATGACGTACTGTCATTCTGTTAATGATCGTCATAGCCTCGGCTCTTGTGATATACTGATCCGGACGGAAGGTTCCGTCAGAATATCCGCGTATAATATACATATTGCTTGCTGCAACTATATAATCCTCTGCCCAGTGTCCCGGAACATCTGAATACGGAATGCCGGATTTATCAGCATCGGATGCATTGAAGAATCTTGATGCAATCGTAGCAAATTCCGCTCTTGTTATCGGTTTTCCGGGGCCGAATGTGCCATTCTCATAACCGTTAATGAATCCTGCAGCTGCCATAGATGAAACGCTGACGTTTGACCATCTGTCCTCAGCAACATCCGAGAAGCTGTTTGAAGATGTTGTTATATTATCTCTTACATCATCCTTAAGAAGTCTGTATAATGCCTGCGCAACCTCTTCTCTTGTTATATTGCCGTTAGGCTGAACCGTACCGTCAGGATAACCCTTTATGTAAAGCTTATGATCATCTGTAGCAAACACGTCAAGGCCGGAAGTAATCACATATCTGCCGTACAAAACAGCATTTGAATTAAAGGTTACTGTTCCGGTAGCGGGCTTTAAGAACTCCTGATCATAATGCCAGCCGACAAACTTAAGGCCTTCCTTCTCAGGTGCTTTAACTTCATCAAGATTTACGGTTACCGAGTTTGGTCCGGTAATTGCATCAACAAGATCCGTTTTACCGTTTATATCAAATACTACCGATATAGTGCTGGAGGGAATAATAGCAATTCCTCCTGATGAACTCGGTCTGCTGCTTCCGCCGCCCGTTGTGCTTTTCTTTGCAACGGATATGCTTTCACTGAGACCTCTTGCATCATCATTAACACCCGGTCTTTGAACAGCCTCATAATTTACTGTGCTGATGGGGTCTGTGGTATCACCGATAACAGTATAGCCTGTAATTTTACCGCTTATGGTCTTTGTTCCGTAAGCTGTGGGCTGAACTCCGTCACACTCAAGCTCAAGGTCGGGAAGATATTTATCAAGATTATCTCTAAGATCCTTACATGTAAGAGGAATTCCTTCTTTATGTTCGGGACCGACAACATCAAGAACTATAGTAAGCGTCTGGGCGTTTCTGCCGGTCTCAAGCGTTCTTGAAACCTCTTTAAACACACCATCTGCTGCCTCAGAAAATCCGGCTTCATTCAAGCTGGTCTCATCTGTTATATAATCCGGAAGCGTAACATCGCTCGGACATGTAATCGTTACCGTAAACTGTCCCGTTATCGGCGTGCTGTTAAGCATAGCAAGCCCGGCGGTATCTTCTTTTCCAATTAATTTTTCCGCCTTCTCGATATAATTTTTAAATAGATTGCGGACACTGTCCATGTAAAGCTCCGCCTTAAAATCAAATGTCGGGAACGCATCCGAAGCATTCTTTACAATGTTTACAACACCCTGTCCGTATTCGGCGTCGCTCGAAAGCTTAACGAGAATATCTGCCTCAACAGGCTGATCAAGTTTTTCCCGAACAACTTCCGGCGTTTCGGTAAGTGCGGTAGCCGCCAGAAACTCGTCCCTTGTCATCGCGCTTGCAAAGGTAGTTGCAAACAATGCTGCTGATAAAACCGAAGCAATTATTTTTTTCATAATCTAACTCTCCTTCACATATATGTATAGTAATGAATCCGTCTTAATATTTTACGTTCCAAACTTTATACATAGAATATATATTAACATTATAATTGATTTTTTTGTTTTTGTCAAGAGGTATTATAAATAAATTTTATTTTTGTATATATTTAGTTTAAAAACAGTTCATTATCTTACTTTTTCATTTGCTGTGTATAAAAACGCCGTATCATAAAAAGATTTTTTTCAACATTTATACCATAAAATCCTGTCTTTTTTTGGTGGAAATGCATATTGAAAAAAATGCACAGTCGTGATATTATTTTTATGTATTTTTAAAAAGAAAGGGTAGAATTCTATGAACAAAAAGGTAAAAAAACTATCCGGCTTATTTTTTCTCGTTCTGATAATGTTCGTTTATGCCGCACCCTTCGCGGTATATGCAACATCGGGCAATGAACCGCAGCAGGTTCAGACGGAGACGGTAAATGAGCCGGAAACCGAAGCTGCGGCTGAGGAAGAAGCTGCCGCAGAAGAGGAACCCGCAGAGGAAGAAGAAGCCGAGGAGCACGGAAAATATTATGCAACATGGCTTTCGCTGCTTCCGCCGGTTATCGCCATCGGGCTTGCGCTCATAACAAAAGAGGTTTATTCCTCCCTGTTTATCGGAATAGTTGTCGGTGCGCTGATACATACAAATTTCAATATCGTTCAAACAATTACCGCGATATTTGAAAAAATGACCGAAAAGGTCGGTGATTCAAGTAATGTTGGCATACTTATATTCCTTGTAATACTCGGAATTATGGTTTCGGTAATGAACAAGGCAGGCGGCTCTGCCGCATACGGAAAATGGGCAGGAAAGAAAATCCATTCCAAAGCCGGAGCAATGCTCTCAACGGTTGCTCTCGGAGTTATAATCTTTGTTGACGATTATTTTAACTGTCTTACCGTAGGCAGCGTTATGCGCCCTGTAACGGATAAATTTAAAATTTCAAGAGCAAAGCTTGCGTATATAATTGACGCTACGGCAGCGCCCGTATGTATAATCGCTCCTATTTCCTCATGGGCAGCAGCGGTTACCTCATCAACGGAGGGTACAAGCATAGACGGCTTCCAGATGTTTATTCAGGCAATACCGTATAACTTCTATGCATTACTTACAATACTTATGCTGATTATGCTCGCCGTTATGAAGTTTGACTACGGAACCATGAAGAAAAATGAGGATTTGGCGGAAAAGGGTGATTTATACGGCGGTCTTGCAAAGGAAGCTGACGCGGAAAGCAAGGTTTCTTCAAAGGGCAAGGTCTGCGACCTCATCATACCCGTTATCGTTCTTATAATAAGCTGTATTATCGGTATGGTATATACCGGCGGATTCTTTGAAGGTGAAAGCTTTATTACAGCATTTGCAAACTGCAGTGCCTCAGTCGGTCTTGTTATCGGCTCATTTACAGCGCTTGTAATAACATTTATCCTTTATATGGCAAGACGCATAATATCCTTCCGTGAATTTACAGACAGCATTCCCGAAGGCTTTAAGGCAATGATTTCTCCGATACTTATTCTCACATTTGCCTGGACGCTCAGCGGCTTCTGCCGCGACAGCCTCGGCGCCGGAGAATTTGTTTCCGGGATAGTTAAGGCTCACTCTGCAGCAAGCGCCATGCTTCCTGCGGTAATGTTCCTCATAGCACTCGGTCTTGCTTTCGCAACAGGGACAAGCTGGGGCACCTTCGGAATACTGATACCCATAGTACTATCCATATTCCCCGAAATGTCAGAAATTCTGATAATCAGCATTTCCGCATGTCTTGCAGGCGCTGTTTGCGGAGACCATATATCTCCCATATCCGATACTACGATAATGGCGTCGGCAGGTGCTGAATGCAATCACATAAACCACGTATCAACCCAGATACCCTATGCGCTTACAGTTGCGGCTGTTTCCTTTGTAAGCTTCATACTTGCGGGACTTATACAGAATGTGTTTATCGTTCTTCCGATAGCAATTATTCTTATGATTGTAACTCTGCTTGTAATAAACAAAGTAACGGCAAAGCAATAAAAAAAATAATGACACCGCGAAACGGCAGAGGGTAATAAGGAAGTAATTTCCGCAAGATTAGAAATAGTCTTGCGGAACTTTCTTTTTATCGGGGATAAACTCCTTTTGAGGAGCAAACTCACCGATAAAATTGAAAATAATTTGTATCTTCTGTACTCTGTGCCCGCTTGATTTATCTGGAGCATGGACTATAATTTTCTTGATAAACTCATTTACAATCGTTGGTGTCAGTTCTGTTATGCCTACATACTTTCTGACTATCTGTCTGAATTGATTAAAGTCCGTCTGCTGCCTGTCAAATTCCGCTGTTGCATACTGAAATTCATCAGCCCGTTTTTGTAATTCCCGTTGCTCGGCTTCGTACTCGGCAGACAATTTCAAAAATCGTTCATGTGAGATAGCTCCCTTAATATCGTCCTCGTAAATTCTTTTAAAAATTTTATCAAGCTCTGTTATGCGCTTTTGTATTTTTCCCATTTGCTTTTTCTTGGTCTGTATTTCTTTTTCCTGCTCATCTAATTGCTGTCTTGCCACAAGATTAAAGAACTCGTCGGCATTGTCATACATCATAGCTGTAATCTGAAAAATCTGATTTAATACGATTTTCTTTAAGGTTTCCTCGCGGATAAAATGGACGGTACAACTTCCGGTATTCCCTTTGTATTTCGAACAACGATAATGGTCTTGTGAACTGTCAAATCTTTTGCAAGTAGCAAAGTGCAATTTACTTCCGCAGTCGGCACAGAATATCAATCCCGAAAACAAACCTTGCTTATTTGTCTTTGTATTTCGCCGTTTGTTTTGTCTTAATTCCTGCACACGTTCCCATTGTTCCTTTGAGATAATCGGCTCCTGCGTATCGTAGAAAATCGCCCAATTTTCTTTGGGATTTTCAAGACGTTTTTTCAACTTATATGATTTTGTATAAGTTTTGAAATTCACGGTACAGCCTATGTAGTCCATTTTCTCTAAAATATGTATAACAGAATTCTCGTTCCAACGATACGGTTCATCAGGCAACGGTTTACCTTTAACTTGTGCATAATAAGATTTTACCGTCAATACTTTTTCTTTTCTTAAAATTTTTGCTATCTGCGTAGGACCTTTACCGTCAATGCATAAATCATAAATTTTTCTCACAACCTCAGCCGCAGGTTCATCAATTATCCATTGCTTTTTATTATCGGGATTTTTCATATAGCCATAAGGCGGTTCACCTAAATGTTCGCCGGCTTGCCCCTTTGCCTTGAATACAGCACGGATTTTCTTGCTTGTGTCTTTTGCGTAAAAATCATTAAACAAATTTCGAAACGGCGTAAAATCATTATCACCCTTAAAGCTGTCAACACCGTCATTTATTGCAATTAAACGAACGTCATTATCGGGAAAAAATATTTCCGAGAAGTAACCTACTTTTAAATAATCACGTCCAAGCCTTGACATATCTTTTACAATGACAGTTTTGACCTTTCCGTCCTCAATATCCTGTATCATTTCCTTGAAAGAAGGTCTTTCAAAATTCGTACCAGACCAACCGTCGTCGATATAGAATTGAGGGTTTAGATATTGATTGTCTTTTGCGTATTTACTTAAAATTGCTTTTTGATTTATGATACTGTTGCTGTCGCCGTCCAAAGCGTCCTCTTGTGAAAGCCTGCAATAGAGAGCAGTAATTGTGTCGGACTTATTCATTCTCATATTCCTCCTTTTTGTTGTCCGACAAAACAGAGTGTATATTTGAATTATACCGCGTCTTTTTCGGATTGTCAGCCCCTTTTGATTTTATTTTTTCAGACAGCATTAAACGAATGATTTTATTATTCAATGTTTCCATACCTGAAAATGCAGTTTCAACCTCGTATGTTGTACCGCCGATTTGATATATTGAAATACATTTATCGTCCTTATTCTCTTTATCCAATCCTATCCGTCCTTTCTTGTAAAAACTAATTTTTATAGAGGAGCAAGCAAAGCGAGTGTAGCTACACTCACGAAAAATCAAATTTGTATTGCCTGCTGCGTTTTGAAAAAGAGCAAGCACAGCAAGTGTGGCTACACTTGCACAAAATTGATTTTAATTCTTGGGTATTCCCAAACCCTTTTTTTGAAAAAAGTTTGATGTTCCTCTACTCATTATCCAAATGAAATTTGTACTTTTGTTGCGTAAATATTTTTCTTTCTGTTACTACTACGGATAAAACAAGATTTTTACCAAAATGGAGCGAAAAATATAATTATTTGTTGACATTTTAGTGATACAATGCTATAATATTACCAACGGTAATTACCGTTGGTAATATTATTTTGCGAGGTGCTTTATGAAAAAAAATATTTCAAAGGAACAGGTTATAGATACCGTTCTTGAACTTTTACGAAACAACAGCGATATAGACAAACTTAATTTTAGGGAGATAGCCAGAACCTTGGGCTGTGCTCATACAAATTTATATAATTATTTTCCCTCATACAACGATTTGTTATGGGAAAGCCACAGTGCAATATTAAATAACTTTATAATCAAGATTAAAAACCGTATGAGTAATGAACCTACCGAACACAGCCTTACCGCGTTTTTTGAAGCTGTCGTTAATATGTATATGGATAACAAGGGCTGGTTTCGTTTGTCATGGCACGAATACATTAAAGGCGAACGTCCCGAAAATGATATTGAAACAGCAAAGACCGCCAATCAAATACTAAATGATTATGCTATGGATATATGCGGAAGAATTTTTCCGGAATGTCCCGAAAGGAAAAATGTAAAACGAATTTTGCATAATACTCATTGCTATATTATAGGTGAAATTTCCAATTATCTTTTAGGAAGGTCTTTTACGGACAATGAGACGGAATTTAGAACATATGTCATAAATGAAGCCGCTTATATGTTTAGATTATGTATTATAAGCGGTACTGATACAGGGAGTCAAATATGAAAAATACGGAATATATTAAACAACAAACGAATGAGTTGACAAAATTTTTTGCCGACTTTGATAAACATTGTTCGTTAAGTAAATCAGAGAAAAACAAGATGAAATCAGATTTTGAGAAAGCTATTTCATATTATTCTACAGTAGGAATATCACAGGAGAAGGCATTGGAACTGCTTAGTATTAGAAATCTTGGGGATTTTTATGAGAAGCCCATTAAAAGATGGTTTGCCTTAGATGACGCAGCTAAGCTATATCCTTTGTCAATGGAACGAGGAAGAATGTCAACAGGTCGTTTAGCTGTATATCTTAAAGAAGATGTAGTACCCGAATTATTGCAAATGGCTCTGAATTTTACAATTAAGAGGTTTCCGAGTTTTGCAGTCACTTTGAAAAAAGGATTTTTCTGGCACTATCTTGATATGACTAACAGGCGGTTTTACATAGAACCCGAAACCGAAATCCCTTGCACGCCAATCAAAATTTCCCAAAGCGGTTCACAGGCGTTTCGCATATTCTATTATAAAAATCGTATCAGTATGGAAATGTTCCACGCATTGAGCGATGGATTAGGTTCTGTTTATTTAATAAAATCACTTGTGGCCGAATATTTAAGACTGACCGGAAAAGAAATTATATTGGACGAAACAGTATTTAATATAAATGATATTCCGTCAGATGAGGAATATGAAAATGCCTTTGAAAAGGTTCCGCTTAAAGGCTCTGTTTTGGCAGCGGTTAGAAAACCTGCATTGCAAATGGGCGGAAAACTCGCAAGAAATAAACCTTGCCGTATTGTTCACCTTAAAATAAATGCGGCTGAGCTAAAAGCTGTTTGCAGAAAATATCATACAACCGTTGCAAGATATTTTTTAGCGCTGATATTTGTTGCGGCGAAAACCTTAATTGATAAATCCGACGGTGATATAAATATTCAGGTTCCGGTAAATTTACGCGGCTTTTATCCATCCAAAACGCTCCGCAATTTTGTGCTGCCGTGCGGAATATGTCTGCCAATAGAAGCAATAAATGATGTGGATACAATCATTACGGAAATCAATAAGCAAATGAAAACAAAGACCTCAAAAGAGGCAATGAGCGAACTGATTGCGTCAACGAAAAAGCTGATAAATATGGTAAAGTATGTTCCGCTCTCATTAAAACAGCCTGCTGCAAAAATAGGTTATGGATTTTTAGGAGATAAGGCATATACAACAATTCTGTCGGATTTAGGAGTTGTGCGAATGCCGCAATCCATATCAGAACACATTGAAAGTATGGACGCAATAATAGGACCGGCTATCACACAGCGTGCCAGATGTGTTGCTGTTACCTTTAATAATACAACAACTTTGTCTATTACAAAAGCAACGGCCGATTCTTCTTTTGAGGAAAAAATATATGAATTACTTTGCGCTGATAAAGTATCGGTTACAGTTGAGGGGAGTGAAAAATATGGAGATTAAAATTACATATCCGCATATAGAAAGACGGGGCTTAAAACGCAGACAATTTCTTGGCGCAATAGAATGGCTGATTTTATTTGCGGCTTTCGTTTGTCCTATCATAAATATTGCGGTAGGAGGAAAAGCGTGGAGTATCATTGTTTTAATGTCCTTATATATGATACATACTTTGATACTTTCACCCGACTTAGTGGAATATAACCGTATCAGTCAATTTATCAAATTTATAATCTGTCTGTGTATTTTACTGGTGTTAATTGATGTGTTTTTGCATCCCGGCTGGGTAGCTTTTGCAACATCTGTTATCTGCTGCTGCGGTCTTATTGTTTCAGGGACGCTTTTCTTTACTGATTTCAGAAGACAAAAGAAAAATATGTTTCCAATGCTGCTGTTTGTAGCTTTTTCAATTATAAGAGCAATCGTTGGAATTTGCTTGTTTGCCGGAGAAGTCAGAGCGTCGTTTATTTTAATGGAGGTTTTGTCGCTTATATTGCTGCTAATGTTTGCGGTAACGCTTGGCAATGATTTTATACGGGAACTGCATTGCAGATTTCATATTAGATAAATCATAAGCGGTTTTATGAATTATCATAGAAATAACTTCTGAGGTACAAAATGAAAATACAAGACAATGATTATTATAGAATTAGCAGATGGGTATTATGTCCAATATGCCATAATAAAACGCGTACTAAGCTCCGCAAGGATACGGAATTAAAGAATTTTCCTTTATTCTGTCCAAAATGTAAAAATGAAACATTAGTAAATGCAAAACACTTTAATATTGAAGTCATAAAAGAGCCGGACGCACAGACGCAGAGTATATAACGAAACAGCAAAGCGCAGAGCCGATAATTTGAGAAAACTCTCAAACTATCGGCTTTTTCTTTTGCCCTGCTGCCGTTCCCCACCGCCCAAAATTGATTTTTAGTTTTTAAAATCAATTTTGGAGGAATTACAATGAAATATACGGACGAGCAAAAGGAGCGTATCAGACATTGCTTTGATAGTTTTTGTAAAAAGGTGATACGGTATCAAGCTATCAATCTTTATAGAGAAAGCAGCAGATATGCAGAGCGCAATGTTTCTTTTGAGGAAATTCTGCATGATTATTTCTCAGAGTGCGGCAAATGTGATACATACCCTGGCTTACAATATCATTTTGAAGCCTTTGGATATATATTTTCGGTCAATGATTACAAATTAGGCAAGGCTTTATTGCAACTGTCAAAGAAAAAGCGTAATGTAATTCTGATGTATTACTTCACCGACTATAAGCTGAAAGATATTGCAGAACTGCTTGGAAAACCACAGCAAAATATCAGCTATATTCATATCCGAGTCTTGAAAAATCTGCGCGAGATTATGGAGAGGGATAAAGATGAATAGATATAAACCACCGGAATTTGAAACAATCAAAAATGCTGTTGTCGGTGATACTGCCGCTGTGCAAAAAATATTAGCACATTATAACGCATTCATTCTGTATTTTGCAAAACAAAACGGTATTTTCAATTATGTGTATGCGGAGGAAATACGGTCAAAGCTGATGAAAGCGGTATTGGAATTTGATATTGGCAGATAAATAGATTGAGAGCAGTCGTACGGCTGCTCTTTTTAATCGATTTACACTTATTTGAGAATTTTTCTCAAATAAGTGTTGACAAAATAAAGAACTTGTAGTATAATATATTATGAAATGAGAAATATTATTGGTTGACTAACAAATTATTGAGGTGTATTTTATGCTATTGCAATTTAATTTTAAGAATTTCAAATCCTTTCGGGATGATACAACATTAGATTTATCTGCTACAAAAATATCTGAATATTCAGAGCGCGTTATTTCTGTAGCACACGAAAAAGTGTTGCCTGTGGCGGCAATATTTGGCGCAAATGCACACGGCAAATCAAATGTCTTAGAGGCATTAAGATATATGCACACCTATGTGATTCAATCATTTGATTTCGGAGGAGATAATGAAAACAAGAAAACAAGAAAAAGTTTTTACAAGCCAACTCCCTTTTTATTTGACGATAACAGCAAAGATGCTGAATCATCATTTGAAGTGTATTTTATTGATTCAGAAGAATTAGGAGCTAAAACTTACAATTATGGGTTTACCATTAATAATGAGGGTGTAAATGAAGAATGGCTAAACTATAAAACTAAAAGTTCTCGCGGAGATTTTAAAAGAGTCTTTTATAGAAATGAATCTGATTGTGAATTGGATTTATCAGGACTACCGTCCAAAATTCAAGAAAACATTACACTTTCTCTACAAAAAGAAGCCTTGATTGTTTCGTTGGGAGCAAAGCTAAACATTCCCAAATTAAAACATATAAGGGATTGGTTTTTGAACAACGAATTTGCGGATTTTGGTCGGCCCGTAGAAAATTTATTTTTATCAAGTTTGATTCCCTACAACTTTGCAGAAGACAAGTCAGTAAGAGATAAAGTTATAAAATATTTTTCAACTTTTGATTCATCAATTATTGATTTTGATGTTGAGATAATCAAGTCAGATAAAGATGATGGAGATGATAAAATTAAGATTGATGCAGTTCATAAAATGGTAGGAACAGATAAAACTGCTAAAATACCTTTACAAAACGAATCGTCAGGTACTTTAAAAATGTTTGCTCTATATCCTATGCTACAAGATGTTTTAGATGTGGGTGGAGTGTTCTTTATTGACGAATTGAATGCAAGATTGCACCCGTTATTAGTACGGGCATTTCTTATAACATTTTTGGATACCGAAATCAATAAGAATCATGCACAATTAGTATTTACTACACATGACTCATGGCAGTTGAATGGTAATGGCCTGCGCAGAGATGAAATTTGGTTTACAGAAAAAGATACAGACGGTGTATCAACTTTATATTCGTTGGCTGATTTCGTCGATGAAGATGGAGTGAAAATACGCAAAGATGAAAATTATGAGAAAAACTATCTTCTCGGCAAATATGGTGCTATTCCTACCCTCAAATATTTTGATATGTTCAAGGAGGAATAGGCATGCCAAAAGATAGAAGAAAAGGGCAAAGAAAACCTCGTAGTATAGGTTCAAGAAGCAACACTCCTGATTTAGGGTATTATCTTATTGTAACAGATACTAAAGAAACGGAACAAAACTATATGTTTGGTTTAAGAGATTCTATTCCTGATGAACTTAAACGAAGGCTTATAATTAAAGTTAGCAAAACCAAAACAGACAATCTTGTAAGTGAAGCACTATCACAGGCTGCATTACAGCCGCAATATAGCGAACCGTGGATTATATTTGATAGAGACCAAGTAAAAAACTTTGATAGTATAATTCAAAATGCGGAAGCGGTGGGAATAAATACCGGTTGGTCTAATCCTTGCATCGAAATATGGTTTAACGCATATTTCGGTGCAATGCCTACATATCAAACATCTGTGGCTTGCTGTGACGGCTTTGAAACTACATTTGAAAAAGCTGCGAATCAGAAGTATCAGAAGTCGGACAAGCAAATTTATAATAAACTTTGTAAATACGGCGATGAAGCGGATGCTATTAAAATTGCTGAAAATAAATTAAAGCAATGTATTATAAACGGTATGGACAAGCCGTCGGAAATGTGTCCTGTAACAACGGTACATAGGTTAGTTAAAGAGATTAGAGATAAAATTTTAAAATAAAAAATTTTATATTAAGCAGATAAGCATTAAGAAGGTGAGATTTTGAATAATTCGGGTATTGCTAGTCTGGCAGGATATGCATATCAGATAAAAGTTTTTATTTATTGTTTGGCAACATTACAAGAAAATTATACTATTGGTTATGAAACCTATGATGATATTGCTTTGAAAAAATCCGACAAAGAAAAAGACAAACAAGAAAATAAATTACATGTCTACAATGGATTGTTAGACTCGCCTTCTGGCATTACCGCATTGCAGATTAAACATACGCATTTATCTAATGAAGACTACGAAAAAGTATTATTTAACTGGATTTTATTAAAAAATGAATATCCAAATATTGAAAAATATATTTTGTTTATTGATAAAAAATACAAAAATATAGATGCTGTTTTTCCAGATGATTTAAAACTTCTTTATGATAAAATTACATCAAGCAAAAAAACAAATGCAGCTTTAATTACAAAAGTTAAAAATATTATCAATGGTAATTATACTTTGTTTTATAATTTATGTAATGAAATAAAAAACAAATATATTTTCCAAGAAATTAGTGATATTGATGCGGAAATATTAGAAGGTTATAAGAGTATTTTTAATCATGGCGGTGTTATGGATGCTATTTATCAATTACGCATAGAAGAACTGGTTCAAAAAATTGAATATGAAATACTTAGAAGCGTTATTGAAAATAACTCTTACTCCTGTGATTACCATAAATTTAAACATATAGTTGAAGACATAATTACCTGCATCCGTGACGACTCCTATTTGCCTCCAAGTTTTAGTGATTTCAAGAAAGCAAGCAAATTAGATATAACAAATACGGACATTATAAGATCACGCGAATACCTTCAATTATCTAAATGTAACTTGCCAGAAAATTTAATAAAAGAACATTTAATATTTGAAGAGTATTACAACTCGTATAAATTACGAAATTTAGAAAATATAAAAACCAATGTAATACAGGATATTGAAAATACAACTCATTATAATTTTGAAATAACAAAATTAACTCTTAGCACAAGGGGTCAAGATATTCCCTTAAACAGGTTAACCGAAACATTAAGTAAAGACAACAGCCATACCTCAAATAATCAAATACGGTATGGTTCAGCTATACATTTAACAAAAGCTGATACCGAAAAAAATCTGTTGATTTCTTGGGAGGATGACTAATGATGAACAAAAATGAATTGAAGACAGAATTATTGTTGGTTAGTAAATATTGTTCTTTAATAACGCAAATACTTAATGTTCATAAACAATTAAGTGTTAATAAAATGATATTTTTTGCGTTTTTGTTAAAGAATAAAGATAATTATTATAAAGAGTTATATAGCGCAAATACAGATAATGATATAGTTATAAAAGCAATTTCGCAAATTTCTGGTAACTATATTGAATACTGTGTAAATATTAAGTACATAATTGAAGCTATACATTTATTGATAGAAAATAAAGATATTATATTGCAGAATTCAATTTTAATGTGTAAAAATGAAGGAAGTTTTAATAACACATATAATAACAACTTTATAAAAAAAGCAATTGATGAAAGCAATAATTTTTCAGATAGACAATTCTTGAAAGAGGTGTTGAGTAATGTTTAAAATAAATAAATTAGTTATGTATAGCTATGATGACAACTCATATACATATACTTTCGAAAGTGGAATAAATTATTTTGTTGGGAAAAACAATTCTGGTAAGACGGAATTTTATAAATTTATAGATTATATGTTTGGTTCGTCAGTTTCAATAAAAAATAGTATATGGTATAAGGGAAGCTTAAAGAAAGCAACAATGTTTTTTTCATACAATTCAATATCTTATAGATTAACTCGTATGATTGAAGAGGAAAAATGTTTTTTCTCTTATGAGGATGAAATTGAAGGAGAAGCGATAAATTTAAGGGAATATAGAGATAGATTGCAATCGGTTTTTTCCGTTGATTTAAAGACATTAGAGCGTTTACATAGACTTACTGACGAAAATTTAACTTATCGCTCTTTTACATTATTTAATTTTTTAGGCGAAATACGTCAAGGTGTTCTTGTTGACTTTTTTGACAAATGTGACAAAATAGAGTACTCGACTAAAATAATACCTATTTTAAATTTTTTATTCAATAAAAATGTAGAAAGAATTTTTTGGCTGAAGAATGAAATAACGAAACTTCAAGAAGAGATAAAACAAAAAGAACTAATCGTCGGGAATAATAATGCGATTATTCATAAAGTAAACTTGAATTTGCACAAATTAAATATGCATGATATTTTTAACGGTTCTAACGGTGACATTATTCTAAAATCTCTAACAGCTATGACAGAGCAATTAGAAAAAACAAAACCCATGAACACAAAAAACATTTCTAATTTAGAGATAATTTACAGTAATATTGATGAACAAATAAAAGTATATGAAAAGTATAAATCAGATTTGCAAAATCAGCAATATGAAAATAAAAATCGTGAAACACTTCTAGAAATATTTAAAACCATAATATCAAATAACCAAGAATATAGTTATTTGGTAGAACCGTTAATTGAGCTTACTGATGAAATTAAAAATAGCATTTCTTTTAGCCAATACATTTTGAAAGATGAAGTGTTAAATAAACTAAAAGATCAACGAGAAAAGGTGAAATTTGAAATATTAAAAGCCGATATGCAGTTAACTAGATTTTCTCTCGACGAAAAAAGAAAGTCCATAGCTATCGCCGAAGATGGGATAAAAAGTTTTTCCTTAGTTTTCTCTCCAAAAAAATTAAAAGAACTACAGACGCAGCTCAAGGAATACAAAAATGAATTAAAACAATTACTGGATTCTGATGATGTAGAAAAACTCAAATCCATTAGCGAACAAATTACAGAACTGTATAAATCTGCGTATGAAATAAGTGATTTTGTAAAAACGGAATTTGATAATACCCAAAATAAATTTCATATAAAATATATCAAGAATCGAAATGCTTTACAAACAATGACTTATGATGAAAAAGGGAACGAAAAAATATATGAAACAGGAAGTCTTGCAAAACACACTTTAATACAATTATGCGGCTACTTAATATTTATGAAAATGCTTATTGAAGAAAATAAATACCCTGTAATACCATTGCTCGTAATAGACCATATTTCTAAGCCGTTTAGCGAGCAAAATGTTGCTGCTATTGGAACAGTTATTCATACCGCTTGCAAAAATATTGGAATAGATAATTTACAGATTTTTATGTTTGATGATAAAAATAGTGATACTTTAAATATAATCCCTAATCACAAAGAAAATTTATTAAGTAATAATAAAACAGGATTTAATCCATTTTATCATGCAAGTATAGAATAAATATATAAAATCTAAAGCAAGCTAAAAAGTATTGAGTATTGGCATTTACAAACAATTTAACTTTGTATTAAATAGGTTTATGAGCAATTTATTTCCCTATATGAGGGACGGTTAGAAATGCAATTTTGAGGGTTTTAATATATTTTCATTACTTTTGGTGTTTCGACCTCTGAAAACCGCATAAAACAAGGATTGAAAACACTCTAAATGCTCAACTGAATAGCAAAAGAGATACAAACTGTTTTGTGGTCTGTATCTCTTTCGTTTTACACCCTGTTTGTCGGTAAATAGTTATAGTTTTCAACACTTCCTTATCACCATTCACCTAATGCGCGGTGTCAATATTTTTTTATGGATCAAGATGATGAATATCTCTCGGAAACAAAGACGCCTGTCTGATGTTCTGAAGATTTAAAAGCTTCATTACAAGACGTTCCAGTCCGATTCCGAGACCTCCGTGAGGCGGCATTCCGTACTTGTGAATATCAAGATACGCGCCTAATTCCTCCGGCTCTATATTATATTTTTTCAGTTTTTCAAGCTGCTCGCCGTAATCATGAATTCTCTGACCGCCGGTTGTTATTTCAAGGCCTCTGAAAAGCAGGTCAAAGCTTTCGGCAAGCTTATCGTCATCTTTTGAGTTCATGGCATAAAACGGGCGCTTTGACGCCGGGAATTTCGTTATGAAAATAAAATCACTGTCAAATTCCTCCTTGGCGTACTTACACAGTCTTACCTCATCCGTGGGGTCAAGGTCAAACTGGTTATGAGCCTTTCCAAGCACGTCAAGAGCCTCAAAGAAGGTCAGCGACGGTATTTCACCTATTTCCGGGAGCTCGGCACCGAGAAGCTTCAGCTCATGCTCATAGCCTGCTTTCAGGTAATCAACCACATATTTAAGCATAGCCGTTTCGGTTTCCATGACATCGGACATATCCCTTATAAACGCCATTTCAAAATCAAGTCCTATATACTCATTAAGATGACGCGTGGAATTATGCTTTTCCGCACGGTAAACAGGCGCCACCTCAAATACCCTGTCAAAAAAGGCAACACATGTCTGCTTGTAAAACTGCGGGCTCTGGGCAAGGTAAGCGTCCTTGTCAAAATATTTAAGCTTAAAAATATTTGCTCCGCCCTCAGCTCCCGCGCTTACGATTTTAGGAGTGTGTATCTCAGTAAAGCCTTCCTTTATCATATATTCCCTGAATCCGGAAACAACACCCTCGGAAATCTTGAAAACCGCCCTCTCAAGGGGATGGCGCAGCGCAACGCTTCTGTATTCCATATTTGTATCAAGGGAACAGTCAAGCACGCGGTTTGACACGTGAAGGGGATACTGAGCTGCCGGCAATGACAAAATTTCAAAATCCGCAAGCAATATTTCAATGCCGTACAATGCTCTTTTTTCTTCCTTTACCGTACCTGTAATATTGATATAAGCTCCTTCACACAACCCGTCCATAGGCTTTACACAGCTTTTCCCGTCATAAACACTCTGGAGAATATATTTGCCGGTACGCAGGATTATGAAGCTGAAAACGCCCATATCTCTTATTTTATGAACACAGCAGCTGAAATTGACTTCGGCACCCGGTTTCAGGTCTGATAACAAAATTTCATGAATCGTTTTACTTCCGCTGATTTTCTGCATTATTTTCCCCTCCTGTTAATTTTAAAGTTTTTTATTCAGAATTTCTTTGATAACTGCCGGATTTGCGCTTTTTCCAAGCTCACCGATAGCACGTCCCATAAGAAATCCGAAGAGTTTTTTATTTCCCGCCTTGTAGTCCTGAGCCGCCTTGGCGTTTTCGGCAAGCACCTTATCAACAGCTTTTTCCGCCGCATCACTGTCCGCGGACATAATCATGCCGTGCTTTCCTGCAATTTCCGCAGGGGTTCCGCCGTGTGCATACATTATTTCAAGTATTTCCATTGCACTGTTTGAATTAATCTTATTTTCTTCCCATAAAAGAGCAAGCTCCGAAAGCTCACGTGTTCCGAATTTCAGCTCGCTTACCGGTGTGGGGTTTTCGTTCAGAAGCTTATTTAAACCCACAAGCATCAGGCTCGCAGTCTTTTTATAGCAGCCCGAAGCAGCTGCTGACTTATCATAAAAATCCGAAAACTCCCTGTCCGATACTATAAGTGCCGCTTCCTCCGCCGTAAGACCGTACTCTCCGATATACCGCTCCACTCTTTTATTCGGCATTTCCGGCACCTGAGCGCGTATTTCCTCAATTTCCTCATCTGACAGAAAGACAGGAGGAATGTCAGGCTCGGGAAAATACCTGTAATCGTGTGCCTCTTCCTTGGACCGAAGGGCTTTTGTGTCGCCGTGATTATCATTAAACCTTCTGGTTTCCTGAACAACCTGACCGCCGGCGTCAAGAATTTCCGACTGGCGTTTTATCTCATATTCAATGGCGCGTCCAATCGCCTTTATGGAGTTCAGATTTTTAATTTCCGCTCTTGTTCCGAAAACATCGCTTCCCTCCGGCATTATGGAGATATTTACATCAACACGCATTGAGCCCTGTTCCATCCTTGCGTCACACACACCGGCATATTTCAGCCTGAGCGCCATCTGTTCGACAAACTGCTGAACCTCCTCGATTGTCCGGAAGTCCGGCTCCGTCACGATTTCAATAAGAGGCACACCGCAGCGGTTATAATCTGCCATGGAAATGCATTCATAATCGTCATGCACAAGCTTTCCGGCATCCTCTTCTATATGCAGGTGATGTATGCGAAGCTTTCTGCCGCCGATTTCTATAAAGCCGCCGGAGCTTATGGGGTGCTCAAACTGAGTTATCTGATAAGCCTTCGGGAGGTCGGGATAGAAGTAGTTTTTCCTGTCGAAGGAGGAATAATTGTTTACGGTTCCGTCAACCGCTATACCGGCTCTTGCCGCCAGAATAACGGCGTTTTTATTAAGCACCGGCAGCGTTCCGGGGAGCCCGGAGCATCTGGGGCACACTCTGTCATTCGGCGCGCCGCCGAATTCGTTTGCACAGCCGCAGAAAACCTTTGAAGCGGTTTGCAGCTCGGCATGTATTTCAAGTCCGATTACCGGAATATATCTCATCTTTTCAGCCTCCTTCTCTGATTAAAGCCGTTCAAAGGCGTCTGCCGCGGCTATTATAAGCTTTTCATCCATATATCTCCCCGTCAGACTCATTCCGATCGGAAGTCCGTTTTCGTCAGCTCCGCATGGGATGGAAACTGACGGCAGTCCCGCTATATTTGCTGTAACCGTGCAAATATCCGCCGTATACATTTTAACGGGATCATTCTCCTGGAAGCCTATAGGATAAGCTGTTGTTGGAGCCGTAGGCGTAAGAACAATATCGCACCTTGAGAAAATATCATCATATTCAGCCTTGATTTTAGTTCTTATCCTTGACGCGTTTTTGTAATATGCGTCATAATAACCGCTTGAAAGCGCATAGTTTCCAAGCATAATACGCCTTTTTACCTCACTGCCGAAGCCCTCGCTCCGAGAGTTTTCGATAAGCTCCATAAAGCTGTCGCCGTCTGCACTGCGGTGTCCGTATTTAACGCCGTCAAACCTCGAAAGGTTGCTTGCCGCCTCTGCCGAGGAAATGAGATAATAAGCGGAAACAGCATATTCAAGGGAGGGCAGTGAGCATTCAATCAGCTCCGCTCCAAGCTCCTTATAGCTTTGCGCAGCCTCCGATACCGCGGCGGCAATTCCGGGGTCCGAACCCTCAAAAAACTCCTTCGGCAAGCCTATTTTAAGCCCCTTCGGCAGCTTGCCGCAAAGAGCCGTAAAATCCTCGCTTCCGCAGCGTGCCGTCATATCATTTTCATCACGCCCCGCTATTGCGCTGAGAATGTAACCCGTGTCCTCCGCTGATTTTGCTATCGGTCCTATCTGGTCAAAGGAGGAGGCAAAGGCAATAAGCCCGTACCTCGAAACACGGCCGTAGGTCGGCTTAAGCCCGACAACGCCGCAAAACGCGGACGGCTGTCTTATTGAACCTCCGGTATCGCTTCCGAGAGCTGCCGCGCAAAGTCCTGCGGCAACGCTTGCCGCCGCGCCTCCGGAGGAGCCGCCTGTTACACGGCTTGTATCTGCCGGATTTTTTACGCCGCCGAAATATGAGGTCTGAGAAGAACCGCCCATAGCAAACTCATCCATGTTGGTTTTCCCGAGTATTACGGTTTTCTGACTTTTAAGCTTTTCTACAACCGATGCGTCATACGGCGGAATAAAATCCTCAAGCATTTTTGACGCGCATGTGGTCCTTATTCCCTTTGTACATATATTATCCTTGACGGAAACAGGAATCCCCGTCATGGGCAGCGCCTTTCCGCTGTCAATTAAAAGCTGAGCCTCGCGTGCCGCGGAAATTGCCTCCTCCTCACACACGGTTATATAGCTGTTGCATACATCGCCTTTAATCGCGTCAAGGTTTTCCCTTGTAAGCTCAACCGCGCCGATTTCCTTATTGTCAAGTTTTTTTCTAAGTTCCTTAAGCTTCATATCACTCATCCTATTCTTAATATTTTTCAGACTACCTTCGGCACGACAAAGCAATTGTCCCGAACAGCCTTTGAGTTTCCGATAATCTCTTCTGTGGGATAGGAGTTTCGCGGCTTATCGCATCTTAAATTATTGAATTTTTCTTCCTTCGGCGCATATGTTTTTACATTATTATCAAAATCGCAAACCTTATCCATCAGAGCAATAATGTCTGACATCTGATTTGTCATTTCCGCAAGCTCATCCTCCTTGAAGCTGAGTCTGCTTAGCTGCGCCAGATGCTTTGTTACTTCTGTGCTGATCATAAAAATCTCTCCTTACATTAATTTTAAATTTTCCATTGTAATCAGACTGTATGTCTGATTACAAAAAGGAGAGCATTGCAAAAAAAACCTTTTGCAGTACTCTCCTTTGAGCTTTACAATATTATTCTGTTTTTTCCGGCGTAGCACCACCTGACGCTGCCGGTTCATTTTTTTCCGGTGTCACTTCAGGTTTTGCAGGTGCATGACTTACCTCAGGCTTCGGCTGAGCCTCCGCAGAAGGCTTTGCCTCCGGCTGCTGTCCGCCGCCCGTATTCTCCGGTGCAAAGGCAGGCGCCGCCGCTTCACCCCGTACGGGCTTATTCGTGCTTTGTTCGGAGGAGTTGCCGGAAGAAGACGAGGATTCATGAGGCTTATATCTGCTTGTGCCCATGGACTCTTGTTTTATAACATTTCCGGAAGCATCATAAACTATACGCTCCGTTTTAACGGCACGGCCCGCACTTGCCTGCGCGTTTGTGTGAACTATTTTTACTGTTTTTGCAGGCTCAGGCGTTGTTCCCGTAAAGGTTACGGTAACGGCTCCGCCGCCTGCCGATGTGGTTATTTTAACGGGATATCCCGTATCATTCATTATTTTAAGGTCTAATCCACCGTCAGTTACCGTTGCGTCCTGTCCGAGAGGCACATACGAAACGCTCATTGAGTGATTGGAACGCTTCACTATTTTAAGGTCAGCATACAGTGCCGCGCTGTAAAGCGTTGTGCTTACCTGACAAGTACCTCCGCCGATTCCGTCCACCGTCTGACCGTTCTGATATTCGGGGGCGGTCTTAAAACCGTTTGCAATAGTTCTTTTCCCGACGGTTTCATTAAAAGAAAAGGTTTCGCCCGGCATTATAATCTTGCCGTTAAGGCGTCCCGCGGCATTTGCAATATTTGCACTTCGGTTTGCCTGACGCGCGTTATATCTTGTTGTATATGATGCAAGCTTTCCGTTAAACAGCTTTGCCTGAAGCACCGCAGCCGTAACCTCCGGCTCAGATACACTGTATGGCACCTCAACCTCCGGTCCGCCCTCTGCAACTGTTTTCAAAAGGTCTGCACATGCCAGCTTATCTATATATCTGCCCTTTTGATCCGGTGTTACCATGACCGAACCGTTTTCAAGAGAATACGCCGCATTGACCGGATTTCTGTAAATGGCGGCGTCAAGCGCTTCAATCGTCAGCTCCGCGGGATGAATCGAAGTAAATTCGATTTCAATATCTCCTGCCGCGCTGCTCTCAAGAGCCGCCTTCACCTTTTCAATCGCCTCGGTCGGATCATTATTATATCCCGACTTTCCCGGAACAATGTAAGCCTTGCCGTCATCGGCAAACCGCACTGTGTGCTCCGTAAGCGCACTGCCCACCGCATTTAAGCCTATCTCATTTATCTTGGCGGCAAGCTTTTCCTCATTATATGTTATATCCGGAGTAATTTCTGCTCCGGACGCAAGCAGCCTGAGTGATGCAAATGCATTAAAAAACCTGTTTCCGCGCTTTGAAGCGTCAAAGGCACGCTGTGCCGTTTCACGGATATTTATCTGTGCATCTATGTCAGCGGGAAGCAAAGTATATCTCGTACCTCCCGAAACAATTACAATTTCATGCTTATCCGAAACCTTTGAGTTCTCAAGCTTCACGGCTGCCTCGTCAACGGTCAGTCCGCCTATTGAAACTCCGCCGGCTTTCACTCCGTAAGCAATTTTATCCTCAGGCAGTGTAAAAGCATAAACTGCGAATGCCGCAGCAACGAGAACAATAACGGCAGCAGCTGCCGCAGCAGTCTTTTTAAGTACCTTTTTCCCTCCGCCGCCCGCGGCTTTTTCAGGCCGGCGCGCCGGCGCCCCGGCAGGCTCAGGCTCTGCCTTTTCAGCCGTCTGAACAGGAGCAGGCTCCGGAGAGTACCTTTTCTCCATCACGCTGAAATCGTCAATATCCTCATATCCGCCGGCTGGTACATTTTTTCTTTTGTTTTCATCGTTTTGCTCGCCCATTAAAATACCATCCTTTCAAAAAACTTATTCCTCACTGAAGAACTTAAGGTATTCCGACAAATACTCGGAGTAATCCTGCATGAAATCGGCAAAACGCCTGTTTTTCATAAGAAGGCTGAATGTCCGTTCCGCATTACGGACAAAGCCATGATTGTATTCATCCTTATGCATTGCTGCCGCCAGAGGACAAAGGGATTTCGCTCTTGGGTCCGTTATAATCCTGAGCTTTCCGTCATTACCCACATACGGAGTCAGAGGAAAAATCCTGCATGCAAGAGGGCGCTGATATCTGTCGCAGGAGCCGCTGCAAAGCGCAATCGGTACGTTGCGCCGCACACCGCCGCTGGTGTAATAAAAATCAGAGGGTTCAATTTTAATCCAGTCCGGAGAAAGAAGCTCAAAAACCTTTTTTTCCCCCGGGAAAAGATACATTCCCATACTGTCCGGAGAATCACCGTCCTTGCAGCACGCACCCCCGCACAATCTACCGCAGTCGGTCTTCAGCGGCGTATTGTCATCAAACAATTTATACAGCTGTAAATAAACATATGCGGTATTCATAAAAATTATCCTCCATATCAGCAAAACCATGTGAATATTATATCACAATTTAAATTGTAACACAATAGTAAATAATTAAAATTTGACAAACCTACATAAAATGGTGTATAATAGACGTGGATTTTGTTGAAAGTGTTTCAGCATGTGAACTAAATTTATGTGCCCGGGGAAAAATTTTCCCCCGGCTTAAATTATAGAAAGGATTTGAAAAATAAAAATGGCCGGTAAAAAAAACAGCTACGATAACGAAAGCATAACAAGCCTTAAGGGCGCTGACCGTGTAAGAAAGCGTCCGGCGGTAATATTCGGCTCTGACGGTCTTGAGGGCTGTGAGCATTCATTCTTTGAAATTTTATCAAACTCAATCGATGAAGCAAGAGAGGGCTACGGAAATATAATAGAAATAACTCGCTTTCTTGACAATTCCATTGAAATAAGGGATCACGGCCGCGGAATACCCCTTGACTACAATGAAAAGGAAGACAGATATAACTGGGAGCTGGTTTTCTGCGAGCTGTATGCCGGAGGAAAGTATAACAATAACGATAACGGAATGTATGAATACAGCCTTGGCCTTAACGGTCTCGGAGCCTGTGCGACACAATACAGCTCCGAATATATGGATGTTACCGTTGTCCGTGACAAAACCAAGTACACGCTGCATTTTGAAAAAGGTGAAAATATCGGAGGCCTGACAAAGGAGCCCACAAGAAGCGCTCAGACAGGAACGGTTCAGCGCTGGCGCCCCGATCTTGAGGTTTTTACCGATATATCCATCCCGGTTGAATTTTATAAGGACACTCTGGAAAAACAGGCGATGGTAAATGCCGGTCTTAAATTTGTCTTCTATAACGAAACGGCGGACGGCATGGAAATGTACGAATACTATTATGAAAACGGAATAGTCGATTACCTTAAGGACAAAGCAGGTGTAGAAGCCTTTACACAGCCTGAAAGCTGGGAATGTGAAAGAAAAGGCCGTGACAGGGAGGATAAGCCGGAATATAAGGTTAAAATGCAGATTGCCTTCTGCTTCTCAAACACTGTAAATACCCTTGAGTATTATCATAATTCAAGCTGGCTTGAGCACGGCGGCTCTCCCGACAAGGCTGTTAAAAACGCCTTTGTCTACGGGATTGACAAATATCTGAAGGCAAACGGCAAGTACAACAAAAACGAATCAAAAATTACGTTCAATGATATTGCGGATTGTCTCGCATTGGTGATAAACTCCTTTTCAACACAAACGAGCTATGAAAATCAGACGAAAAAGGCAATAAACAATAAGTTCATTCAGGAAGCCATGACAGATTTCATGAAAAACCAGCTTGAGGTTTATTTTATCGAAAACAAGGCGGATGCGGAAAAAATAGCAAATCAGGTACTGGTGAACAAGCGGAGCCGTGAAAATGCCGAAAAGGCAAGAATCGATATAAAGAAAAAGCTTACCGGAAGCATGGATATCACAAACCGTGTTGAAAAATTTGTTGACTGCCGTACAAAGGATAAAACAAAGCGCGAGATTTACATTGTTGAAGGAGATTCCGCCCTCGGCTCCTGCAAGCAGGCGCGCGACCCGATGTTTCAGGCAATAATGCCCATACGCGGAAAAATACTGAACTGCCTTAAAGCGGACTATCCGAAAATATTCAAAAGTGATGTTATAATAGACCTTTTAAAGGTTCTCGGCTGCGGCGTTGAAATAAAATCAAAGCACAATAAGGGAATAGACAGCTTCAGCATGGATAATCTCAGATGGGATAAGGTTATAATCTGCACCGATGCCGATGTTGACGGCTTCCAGATAAGAACCCTTGTGCTTACGATGATTTACCGTCTCACCCCCTCCCTCATAGACGCGGGAAAGGTGTACATTGCGGAATCTCCGCTTTATGAGATAGCGGTATACAAAACAAAGCGCAAGGGTGAAAAGCACTTTGCATACACCGATGCGGAAAAAGACGCAATCGTATCAAAGCTTGAAGCCGAAGGCCTTTCAAGAGAAAAAGATGATTATGAAATCAAGCGCTCAAAGGGTCTCGGAGAAAACCAGGCCGACATGATGAGTCTTACAACAATGCACCCGGCAACAAGACGTCTTGTTCGCGTAACGCCGGAAAACGTTGAAAAAACAGCTATGGTGTTTGATATTCTTCTCGGCGACAAGCTCCAGGAGCGCAAGGATTACATTTCGGAAAACGGATACGCGTATATGGATATGCTTGATATAAGCTGACAGGCGATTGCAATCACAATGCGGAATTCGGAATTATCTATTGTAAAAGCTGATAATGAAAGGAAGAGTTAAGTAAATGGCAAAGAAGAAAAAAACCGAAGAGGAAATAATTCCTGCCGAGGTGCGGGAGCAGCCAATCTGCGAAACCCTTGAAACGAACTATATGCCCTATGCCATGAGCGTTATTATCTCCCGTGCCATACCTGAAATTGATGGGCTTAAGCCCGCTCACCGCAAGCTTCTCTATACCATGTATAAGATGGGACTGCTTAACGGAAAAATGATTAAATCCGCAAATATAGTAGGTCAGACAATGCAGCTGAATCCTCACGGCGACAGTGCGATTTATGAAACAATGGTAAGGCTCACGAGGGGCAACGAGGCACTGCTTCACCCGCTTATTGAATCTCAGGGTAACTTCGGAAAGCAGTATTCAAGAGATATGGCATACGCCGCATCAAGATATACGGAAGCAAAGCTTGAACCTATCTGCAGCGAGCTTTTTGCCGATATCGGAAAAAACACCGTAAAATTCATAGATAACTACGACGGAACCATGAAGGAACCGACTCTGCTTCCCACAACCTTTCCCCATGTGCTTGTAAATCCCAATCAGGGCATTGCGGTCGGAATGGCAAGCAATATCTGCTCTTTTAATCTGCGCGAGGTCTGCAATGCTACAATCGCGTATATGAAGGACGAAAACTGTGATTTGTCTGAAATAATGCCCGCTCCCGACTTCTCCATGGGCGCGCAGCTTATATATGTCAAGGAGGAAATGGACAAAATCTATGAAACGGGACGCGGAAGCTTCAGACTGAGAGCAAAATACAACTTTGACCAAAAGAACAATTGTATTGAAATAACTGAAATTCCGTATACCACAACCGGCGAGGTAATAATCTCCAAAATAATGGAAAATATAAAAGCCGGAAAGCTAAGGGAAATTTCAGATGCCCGCGACGAAACCGGTCTTAACGGCTTTAAAATCGCCATTGACCTTAAAAGAGGCACTGACCCCGACGCGCTTATGTCAAAGCTTTTCAAGCTCACCACCCTTGAGGATTCCTTTAGCTGTAATTTTAACGTACTCATTAACTCAAAGCCTGTGGTTTTGGGCGTAAAGGGAATACTGCGCGAGTGGGTTGCCTTCAGAATACAATGCCTTAAAAACGCAATGCAGTATGACATTGACAAGAAAAGCGCAAAGCTTCACCTCCTGACAGGTCTTAAAAAAATCCTGCTTGACATCGATAAGGCAATAAGCATTATACGTCATACAGAACGTGAGGAGGATGTTGTTCCAAACCTCATGGACGGCTTTTCAATCGACAAAATACAGGCTGAGTATGTAGCTGAAATCAAGCTCCGTAATCTGAACCGGGAATATATACTGAACCGCACCTCAGAAATAGAAAAGCTTATTGAGGAAATAGCAGAGCTTGAGGATATGCTCGGAAGCGAGAAAAAAATAAAAAAGCTTATTTCATCTCAGCTTGCGGGAATCGCAAAAAAATACGGAATTGACCGCAGGACGGAGCTGATAACAGAAACCGAGGCAGTGACCTTTGACGAAACGGAATATATTGAGGATTATCCCCTTACTCTGTTCTTCACAAAAGAAAATTATCTTAAGAAAATTCCTGCAAACTCACTTCGTATGAGTACAAATGAGCATAAGCTCAAGGAGGATGACGAGATACTGCAGACAATCGAAGCAACAAACAAATCGGAGCTGCTTCTTTTCACTGACAAATCAACAGTCTATAAGATAAAATGCTATGATGTTCCGGACGCCAAGGTAAGCACCATCGGCGAATATATTCCGGCTCTTGTGAAATCGGAGCCTGACGAAAAATTTCTGTACATGGCTGTTACAACTGATTACAGCGGCATGATGCTGTTCTGCTTTGAAAACGGAAAAATGGCAAAGGTCAGCCTTTCAAATTACGAAACAAAAACAAACAGAAAACGCCTTATCAACGCTTATTCCGATAAAAATCCGGTTTGTTCAATAAGATTCCTTCCGGAGGAAGAAACGCTTATTGCGCTATCCGATAACAACAAGGCCCTTTGCTTCAATACGGAAAAAATACCGCTCAAGTCAACGAAAAACACCCAGGGAGTACAGGTGCTGACGCTTAAGAAAAAGAATGCAAAAATGGTACGCGTAACAACGCCGGACAACACTTCAATACACGACATTAAATATTATTCCACAAAAAACATTCCGGCAGCCGGCTGTTACCTGAGAAAGGAAGATAACGGACAGTTGTCAATAGAATAGAAAATATGCCCCAAGGCAGGCTCTGAAAGGAAATGATTTTATGACAAAGGAAACGGGATTTAAGGAGTTTGAAAAGCTTCTGAAGCAAGGAGCGGTTCAGACATATAAGCCCATCAGCAAGGATATTTACGACAAATACAGCGTAAAAAAAGGTCTCAGATATAAGGACGGAACCGGAGTAATGGCAGGCGTGACATCAATAGGTGAGGTTTCGGGCTACTATATTGAGGACGGTGAAAAAAAGCCGATGGCAGGTCATCTGCGCTACCGCGGCTATGAGATTTCAGAGCTTGTCGGTTCCTGTGAAAAAGAAGACAGATTCGGCTTTGAAGAAGTTGTTTATCTGCTTTTATTCGGTGAGCTTCCGTCAAAGGAATGTCTTGAAAGCTTCTGCGGCTACATCGGCGAGTCAAGATTTCTCCCCGACGGCTTTGCAGAGGATATGATTTTAAAGGCTCCGAGCAATAACATAATGAACAAGCTCGGGCGCGCTGTTCTTGCCTCATATTCCTATGACGATAATCCGGATGATCTGTCAATCGACAACATACTCCGCCAGTCAATCCGTCTTATCGCTCAGCTTCCCGTAATGGCGTCCTACGGCTATCAGGCAAAGCGCCATTACTACGACGGCAAGAGTCTTTTTCTCCACAGCCCGAAGCCGGAGCTTTCAACTGCCGAAAACTTCCTTTATATGCTTCGCCCCGACCATAAATATGAAAAGGCGGAAGCAGAGCTTCTCGACACCCTGCTGATGGTGCATGCGGAGCACGGCGGCGGAAACAATTCGGCATTTACCGCCCATGTTGTTTCCTCAACGGATACTGACACATATTCTGCAATTTCAGCTGCAATCGGCTCCTTGAAGGGTCCCAAGCACGGCGGCGCAAATGCAAAGGTTATGGGCATGATGGAGAATATCGAGGAAAACGTATCCGACTGGAATGACCGCGAGGAGGTTGGCGCTTACCTTACGAAAATAATCAAAAAAGAAGCCTTTGACGGCACGGGACTTATCTACGGTATGGGTCACGCAATTTATACCATATCAGACCCCCGCGCAGAAATAATTAAGAAAAAAGCCCGTGAGCTTGCAGAAAAAAATCCCGAGCTTCAAAAGGAATTCAATCTGTATCTTCTCATAGAAGAGCTCACACCCGGTATATTTGCCGAAGTAAAAAAATCGGATAAGGTAATGTGTGCAAACGTTGATATGTATTCCGGATTCGTATATAAAATGCTCGGTATTCCGCCGGAGCTTTACACCCCGCTTTTCGCGATCGCCAGAATCCCCGGCTGGTGCGCTCACAGGCTTGAAGAGGTTCATGCGAACCGCAAAATAATCAGACCGGCATATAAATCAATTTCAAAGCCAAGGGCATACGTGCCCCTTGATGAAAGATAAAGGGGGATTACTTTTGGATAAGGTAAATATACTCGGAATTAAGGTTGACAGAATAGGAATAAACGACGCTGCTGACAAAATTTTTTCATTCCTCTCCGGAGAACGCTGCGCCAAAATATTTACACCGAATTCCGAAATCATAATGGCGGGATATAAGGACAAGGCATTCGCCGACATTTTAAACAGTGCGGATTTGCTGACAGCGGACGGAATAGGCGTTGTAAAAGCCGCCTCTCTGCTAAAAAAACCTGTTCCCGAAAGAGCCGCAGGCTATGATATTGCATGTAAGCTTCTTGAAAAAACAGCAAAATCAGATTACTCGGTGTTCCTGTTCGGAGGTAAGCCGGGAGTGGCGGAAAAAGCCGCCTCAGAGATTTGCAAAAAATATCCCGGAATAAAAATTGCCGGAACGAGAAACGGTTATTTCAAGCCCGAGGAAACTCCTGATATCGTCAGTGAGATAAACAGCTCAGGAGCGGAGCTGCTGTTCGTGTGCCTCGGCGCACCGAAACAGGAAAAGTGGATTCATGAAAATGCCGGTAAGTTAACCGCAAAAGCTGCCCTCGGCGTAGGAGGCAGCCTTGACGTTTTCGCAGGCACAGTTCAGCGTGCCCCGGATTTTTACTGTAAGCACGGCCTCGAATGGTTCTACCGCCTTATGAAGGAACCCCGCCGCGCCGTGCGCATGACCGCCCTCCCCAAATTCGCCCTTACAGTCCTTCTCCGCGGCAGAAAGTTTGAACAATAAAATAAATACAAGGGTCGGGGTTCAGAGACCACTTAAAAAGTCTCCTTATGCCATTTTATTTGTCATTAAACTGTGTGAAGCACAATAAAACTATCAAAGATAATATAAGATGTCCCCCGCCTATAAAGGCGGGTTTCCTTTAAATGAGAGGAGAATAAAGAATGAGATTGGTAAACAAAATTGCAGTATTTTTTATTGTGTTTGCAATACTTAATACAAATGTATTTGCTAAGGACACAAAAGATGTTTCATTTAAAGCTACAGTAGAAAACGGAAACGCAGCGGTTGAAGAAACGGACATAAGAGGCAGTGCAGATTATTCTGATTTGGAAGTGACGGTTGTCAAAAAGCTCGGTGAAGAATCAAGTGTAATTTATACAGGTCTGCTTGGTAATTTTGAAAATGGAATTTGGAGCAATGTTGATTTTTCAGATATTAATATTCTCTTTGTGATTAATTGGGAAACGGACGAAGCTTTCTGTATTTATCCGGCAGTAATGCCTTCATCTGATTTGAACGGCAATTCACAAAGCAATCCGATGAATGCAGTCAACCATAAAGGAAATTTATTATCAGATGATTCTGGTTTAGGAATTGCATCGCAAATTAAAATTAATGGCGTAAGTGTTGGAGAAGATGGGGTCAGAATTATTGATAATGCAAATATGAGCTGTACTTTTTCGATTGCCAATTCCGGCGACACAGCAAATAAGGTATCTGCAATTTTGGCAACATACACAGAAACAGGGAGATTATATAATGTAAGGGCTTTTGAGGCAGATGTTGCAGCAGATGACTCTAAAAATATAGAAATCATATATCAATTTGACGCTGAAAATGAATATACAGGAAAATTAATGCTATGGAATACACTTTCCGGAATGATTCCCGTACGCACAAGTATTGATTTTTCACAGACGAGCGGCATTAATGCATATTATTATAATTCTGACAACAGATTGCTTCAAATAGACAAAGCAAATGGCACAAGCTTAAGCTTTACATATGATAATATGGGTAATTTACTGACAAAGACAATCAGAAAGTGAGGTGCTGACAATGAAATTAATATATAAACGAATTACTGCTTTAGTGATATTTGTTACCATGATATGCACTGTAATTCCGGTATCAGCATTTGAAGACAGTGATTTAACGATAAATTTAAACAGTTCTGTATCAAAAGAAAATGTAATTGCAGATTTGGAAAACTTACCGCAAGTAAATGCAGAAAACAACATAGTACCCTTAACGGGCAATATCGCATTGCTTGATAGTATATCACCAGATACCTCGGAAGAAACATCTGTAAAA
>JAGBHE010000022.1 GCA_017935675.1 Clostridia bacterium
AAGACAACTGACAGACGACGGAAGCACATACTACCTTAAAAACGGACACGGAGACGTTACTTCAATTTATACCGCAGCAGGAACACCCGTAAGCTCTTACCGGTACGATGCATTCGGAAATCAGCTGAGTGTAAACGAAAATGATACTAATCCTTTCAGATATTGCGGAGAATATTATGACGCTGAAACACAAAATATCTATCTCCGAAATCGGTACTATGACCCGGCAAACGGAAGGTTTATGACTGAGGATCCGATAAGGGATGGGTTGAATTGGTATGTGTATTGTGAGAATAATCCGGTGAATTTTACTGATAGCTCCGGACTGGAAGCGGTGGTTGTATCGGGCGGCGCATATTCAGACGAAAGTGTTCATCCTGGGTACAAGTACAACTTCATTGAACCCGCTATAAAGAAAATTCGCGACTTGCGTGCGTCTATGCCTAATGAACGAATTGGTTGGTGTATTGCGAATGAGGGATGGTCTTCTGACGATTGGAAAAATTTCCAATCTGCTGTATCTGATATAGATAACGTCCATGTTATTGTTATTAACAGTTCAAGTGATTTAACAAACTATATTAACTACAGAAGTACTGGCGGCATCGTAACTGACCCCGATGGCAACTCTACCAATTATCGTGTAGGCGATGAAATTACTAAGTTTGCTGTTTTCTCACACGGTGTCCCTGGCACGTTAGCGCTCGGATACAACTACAATAATAGTTTGCACAGCTCGATGAGTTTTGAACAAAGTTATATTGAAGGAATATATGGAAGCGCCTTTAACAACCCTAATTCGTGGTTTTACTCATGCAATACGGCGACTAATGACAATAGTTTCCTTAAGGCTTGGCAAGCGCAAGTTGGTGGTTTTGCAGGAGGATATTCGGGTACAACCACCTATGAGTTTATTACATACTCTGAAGCTTATAAAGGATATTGGTTAAGTGACCCAAGAAAGTGGGCTGAAAAATCAATGGTTGATAGCATGAGGGAAAAATACGGTTTCGCAGCCAACGGCTCCTTGCGTTATCCAACGGGATCGGTTGGCGTATCAACTATAACATTCGGGGTGCCAAAATGAAGAAAATAGGGAGAAGGATACTGTTTATATTATTGGGGATTTTTTTGGTGTGTGTGATACTTGACTTTATACCAATAAAGTTTGCCAAAAACTTGAATAGAATACAGTTTTCTGACCGCATGTATGTATGCGAATATGCAACAGCAACAGACGGAAATTGGGAGGTTATTGCAACAAACAATCCACATCTTGTTGAAACCATATACTTAAATGTGAAAACTGACGAACAATTTCGCAATTTGGTTGAGATGACGAAATGTAGTTTGGGAATGCCTGTTTTTAATCACTACATCTTTTATGGAGATGTTAAAAAAAAGGACGTTGGTTCTGAACATTATACCTATTGGTTAGAAGCTACAGATTGGGATGTAGTTTTCCCTATTCAAAGGCAGTCAATTAGGGCGTTCTATGTACCAAAATCATATTTAACAATTTATGATTTTAATTGGCTCACATTGTTTCAAAAATAAGAGAAAATGAACAAATCAACGATTTCTGTAACACAGTGGGACGGTTCTCTTGTGTTTGGAAAATAGGAATTAGAGAGAGAACTTTTTAGGTATTTCAAGCAATTTTTGTTGACAATTTCAATAAGGGCTGATAATCGGTTATTCAACTTTTTCAGTGTTAGATTGTATCCTCACTGAAAAAGTTGAGTGGAATCCATCGTTTTTAAAAGCATGGGACATCTTAATTTGGCTATATTTCTATAACACAAAGTGTGCACAAGAGAACCGTTCCTTTGTACAGGGGCAATTAATCCTTATCATATAACAGTTAATTTTTGGACGACGAGGTGATGATGATGAAAAAACATTTTATTATCTTGGGTATAATAGTTGTTGCAATTATAGTTTTGTCATTAACTGTTAAACCGATATTGCGTTTATCCTCAAAGTCATTTTGGAATTTCGTTGTCATGCAGTTTGATAAAGAGGAACAAGAGCGTAAGCAAAAGATTGAAAATGGTGAAATTGTTCGTGGAAAAGATACTGTACGAGTTTGGGGTAATATGTATGAAATAGGACATTATTCAAGTGGTAATCAGTTGGAAATATACGTAAACGATATAACAGAAAATATTTTAGAAAAGGTTAAAGCACATAAGGTTATAAAGAAAAAATTATATGTCATATCTGAAGAAGGATATGCTGTTATCAATGAATGCAATCTATGTAAAGTTTATGTTACTGTTCCGGAAGATGAGTTTGTCAATGGGTATAGTATTGATGAGCAAGGAAATACAAGTTATTATAGTAGATTTATTGAGAATGAACACATTCAATACTTATCAGACTTTAATGAATTTTCAGAAGAGGAGCAAGAAATATTTAATAAAATGAAGAAATAAAACAACAACCCATAACACAATTTATGTTGGGCTACGAATATTGTAATGACTACGAAATGGTTTACTAATAAAACCTTAGATGTAAGACAAATAGCAATTAATGAGAGAGGTGAAGATTTTAATAGAGGATTAGGTACAACCAGAATAATAAGAACTATAAAAGAAAATCATTATTTGCTTGGAAGTGATTATGAAGTAAATTCAAGTTATATAAATGGCAGAAATAAGCCTTCTGTTACTCCTGAGTTTATAAAAAGTGAAATTGACAACGGTCGACCGCTGATGTTGACTTTACCACAGCATGTTGTTGTAATTGTAGGATATGATTATACCAATGCTGATAAAATGGTGATATGCAGTGACTCAGCTTCAAAAATCGGTTATGATGTAACAGAAAAAATTATTGATATAGTTGAAACTAAAAGAAATATAATTTATTTCAACAGAAAGTAGAGGTGTATAATGATTTTAAAACTTATGGTGATATTTTTAAATATCCTATTATTTTTCTGCACAAAAGTTAATGCAGAAACTGTTTCAATGGATGAAAGCAATTATTATATGATATCATCAGAGGGGATTCTCTACAGCATACAGTACTATGATTATGAAAAAAATGTGCAGATTAGTCCGGATAATTTTTATAAATTTGATATAATGACTGATGTAAAAAGTGTGTCCGGAAATTACGCTGTAAAGAATGATAATACTTTATGGACATGGAACAGCAATGACATGATTCCGGAAAAAATTATGGATTCAGTAATTGAATGCTCGGCATATGATGGATTTGCTTTGATTTTAAAAGAGGACAGCAGCCTGTGGGGAATAGGAAGTAACTACTATGGTCAGTTGGCTTCGGGGGAATTTACTAAACATGAAAACGGGAAATATCTGAATAGTAAGTATCTTCCGTCTTCATTTGATGCTCCAATAAAAATTATGGATGATGTAAAGTCCGCAAGAGCGGGTAATTGTCATAGCATAGTCCTGAAAAAGGATGGCAGCGTATGGACTTTCGGTTTAAATATAAACGGTGCGCTTGGGTACGATACTTCAATTACGATGAATGCTGTGCCGATAAAAATTCTGGACAATATAAAGAATATTTTTTCGGGGCGATCTTGCGGATTTGCTGTAACAAAAGATAAGGAAAATATATTATGGAAATGGGGGTGTAACTATTCATATGGTGTTTATGATGGTTCGGATGTAAACGTGCCTCCTGTACAGCTTGCGGAAGGTGTGAGATGTGCCGCGAATGCCGGCGGATTTACACTCGTGGTTAAAAATGATAACAGCCTTTGGATTTACGGAGGTAATAATATCAATACTCCGTTTAAGGCTGCTGACAATATAAACTTTGTTATAGGTTCAGATGATGATTTTGAAAATGCATTGGTTCTTGATAACAACGGTGTTTTAAGGCTTTTAACCTTTTCTGATAATGCAGACAATTCATATTATTTTGATTATGTCACAAAAGGAATAAGAACATGCAATAATTGTATGAAGCTCTCAAATAGTGAAGATATATGCGAAATACATATACAGTTAACATCTTCAAAAGGAGAACGGGATGAATTATATAATTATACTTCAAAAAAAATTAATGAAATAAAGTATATAGTTCACTATATAAATTTATTTAATACATCTGATAAAACCGTTTGTATGGCGGATTATGAAGACAGGATTTCTGTAGAAATTAAATATAACTCGGGTTTAGAGAACTTTTTTGATATATGCTCATGCAATAAAAATTCTGAAAATGAAGTATGTACAGTTTTAAAACAAGATTTTCAAAGATTTCTTGATTTTGTGCAAAGTTTACAAGATGGTAAAATTAAATTGAAAGAAAACATATCTTTTATACCTTCGCAATGGGCAAATAAGGATATTGAAGATGCAATATATTGTAATTTAGTGCCGAAGTGGAGTCAGATTGATTATCAGAATAATATTACCAGACTTGAGGTTTGTCATCTTGTAGAAAACTTTTTGAATATTAATGGCAAGAGCAGAACTATTAATGAAGAATCTATATTTTCGGACACTAAAGATGAAAGTGTAGTTGTGCTTAATCAAATGGGAATTATTAACGGAAAATCAAGTGAGTTTTTTTACCCATATGATTTTATCACACGTGAAGAACTTGCCAAAATTTTATACAATACATATCTCTATATTATTGGTAGTGAACCTTTAAATGTCGATAAGATTGCTTATAATGATAATTCGGCTGTTTCTGATTGGGCAATTGCTGCAGTAAGCTATATGACTGATATAGGAATCTTTAAAGGTAATGAAAACAATGAATTTGAACCTAAGAGAAATATGACGAAAGAAGAAATGATAGTAACTTTGTTAAGGTTGAATAATACGAGAGATTTATTCAGAATATCAGGACTACAGCGGCACAACACCGGTTGATTATCTTAACACAAGGGGACGGTTCTCTTTGAACCCTGCCCCGTCAAGTAGACAGACTAAATAACAAAAATTTTCAGATACCGTGCCTAATTTTTGGGTACGGTATTTGTGCATTCTGTAATCTTATGATGCATCCAAACAAGCATGATATTCCATTGGTGTCATGTTATTCAGACCTTCCTGATACCTTGCATAATGATAATAATGTATATATTCAGCTATTGCTTTCTCTAATTCTTCATATGTCTCAAAGTGATTAAGATAATACATCTCTGTCTTTAGTATGCCCCAAAATCCTTCCATTGGTCCGTTATCAATACATTTTCCTACTCTTGACATACTTCTGGTCATACCTGCCTTTTGGAGCTTTGCAATAAATTTTGGACTTGTATATTGAGATCCTCGATCGCTATGAAATATCGGATGCACTTCCGAATTGGCTTCAACAGCCATATCAAAATTCTGAACACCAATTCATTATTATTGTTATGACCAAGTACCCATGCGGCTATATGCTTGTCTCCTAAATCTAATATCGCACTCAAATATGCTTTTTTATCTGTACCATATTTAAATTCTGTCACATCAGTAAGCCATTTTTCGTTATATGTATTAGCTGTAAAGTCTCTATTAATTATATTCTCCGCTGCTTGCTCCTTGGGTGAACGAACTGTGCAGCAATTACGCTTTCTTCGTATTATTGATGAGATACCTAATATTTTCATTATTCTTCGGATTCGCTTATGATTGTAATTTGTTTTGTATTCTCTATTTATGAATATCCTCATCCTACGGCTTCCCAGAATACCATTATGTTTTTTATACATATCTTTAATCTTTTCCGCTAAATCTTCATTTTCAAGCTGACGATTGCTGGGATTGCGATTAAGCCATTTGTAGTACGAAGAACGCACTATGTTCATAGCCTTGCAAATATCACTTATACTATATTTTTCTTCCTCATGCAATTCTTTGATAGCTATGAACTTATCCTCTAATCTTACTCCGCTTAGCGTCGCCTCCTTTCGATTTCCTGCAATTTTTTTAATATTGCGTTCTCCAATCTCAGTCTATCATTTTCAGCCTCAAGAAGCTTGTTTTTTACTTTAAGTCTATCTGCGTCTGTGAGTTCACTTTCAGGCTTTGCTTTACCACGACGGTCAATAAGTCCATCTACGCCTTTTTCATCATATTTTTTAACCCACGAATATATTTGCTGATATGATACCTTGAATTTGTCCATAGTATCATAATAGTTTCTATTATGGGCTATGCAATACTTTACAATATCAACTTTCTCATCAAATGTTACTTTGCGTCCTTTAGTCATAGGTTTATTCCTCCCATATCCGGTTGATTTTAATTCCTTATGACTATCATTATACACCATAATCCATCGTCTGAGAATAGTATCAGTTGAAATTCTATATTTTTTACAAATATCATTTAATGAACCATTGCCGTCTAAATATTCGCAGACTGCGGAAAGCTTTACCTCTTCATACCAAACTCTGAGGTGATGACTTCCTTTTAATCCATTTTCACCTTGTGATTCATATATCATAACCCATTTGGTTAAGGTAGATCGACCGATGCCGATAGACTCTGCTATAGATTCATAGCTGCCTCTACCCTGTTGATAATCTAACACCGCTTATAAAACTGCCGCAGCACAAGAAGACTTTTTAAGTGGTCTCAAACCGTCCCCTTGTGCTGTGCTTGCGGCAGATATACTCCGAAAATGTGAACATACTTTAAATTTTAGTGAAAAAATGTTGAAATTTATTTAAATAGGTTATATACTGTATAATGTAATTTAATAACCACTATTTACGGAGTATATCATGTTTGGATATGTAAACGTTCTAAGAGATGATCTTAAGGTCAGAGATTACATGAATTTCAGAGCATACTACTGCGGACTTTGCCGCGCTATCGGGAAATCCTTCTCACAGACGGCAAGGTTAGGTCTCAGCTATGATATGACCTTTCTTGCAGTGCTTTTGAGCGCATTGTCAGACAGCCCCAGCGAATATAAAACCGGTCCGTGCCTGACTCATCCCCTCGGGAAAAGATGCAGCGTCATAAATGACCCGGCAGTCGATTACGCAGCAAATGCTTCCGTTATCCTTTATTACAGCAAAATGAAGGATGACTGGCATGACGAACATTCATTAACAGCTCTGCTTGGCATTATCGCTTACGCAGGCTCGTACAAAAAAGCCTCCCGGAACTATCCGGAGCTGTCCGAAAAGATAAAATCTCTGCTTGATGACTTATCAAGCCTTGAAGAACAGCGTTCAAATGACATTGACCTTGCGGCAGACTGCTTTGCAAAAATTACCGGGGAACTGTTTTCACCGGATTTTACAGGAGAAAACAAGCGTCCGGCGGCATGGCTCGGATACAATATCGGGCGTTGGATTTATGTTATCGACGCTTTTTCAGACATGGAAAAGGATTTCAGGAAAAAAAGCTATAACCCTTTTCTCATAGGCTTTGACGGTAAGGATATGGAGAGCTATAAAAAACAGCTCGCAAAAAATCTGTCCGTTTCCCTGACCTTTACTCTGGAAAATGCAGTCTCGGGCTTTGATTTGATGAAAATATATAAAAACGGCGAAATACTTAAAAACGTTCTGTATCTGAGTCTTAAGACGAGGCAGGATGAAATTTTAGGCGCTGACAGCGCCTGCTGCGGATAAGGATGTGTATTAGTTGAATCCATACGAGGTACTTGGCGTTCCGGAGGGCGCCGACGAAGAAACAATAAAAAGGGCTTACAAGGAACTTGTTAAAAAATATCATCCCGATAAATATGTAAACAATCCCCTTGCTGACCTTGCAAGCGAAAAGCTTAAGGAGGTAAACAAGGCATATGACATGCTCACGAACAAAAGCGGAAGCTCCGGCAGTTACGGCGGAGGGTACTCCGGAGGATATTCGGGGGGTTCCTATTCGGGAAGCGGTCAGTCCGGATTCCGCGATGTAAGAATGCTTATAAACATGCGTAATTACGCCTCCGCTATGGCAATGCTCAATTCCCTTCCCCACACTGCCGAATGGAATTATCTTATGGGGCTTTGCAAAATAAATACCGGGATGTATGACGCAGGCATAAATTTTATAAGAACTGCCGTAAGCATGGACCCGACAAATGCGGAATACAGAGCAACGCTCAATAATATTGAAAACAGGAATACAACCTACAGACAGTACAATACCGGTTCAAGCTGTATGGGTGATCCCTGCTCCTGCTGCACGAATCTGATTTGTGCGGACTGCTGCTGCGAATGCATGGGCGGAGACCTTATTTCCTGCTGTTAAAAGAAGGTGACGGCATGACATTACCAACGAAGGACCTTACCATCGGAGCATTAGGCTGCGGGATTTCGGTATTTTTTCTATACCTTTGCTCAGCTTTTCCGACAGGAAAGCTGTCTCTCGCATTTATTGCAGCAGTTGTTCCATGTGTATTATGCGTGGAGTGCAATTTTAAAAGAACTGCTGTTTTATCAGGCATAAGCTCCGGAATACTGGCAGCACTGCTCCTTCCGAAGCAGGGACTTTCCGGCATTATTATTGTGTTTTACTGTGCCTGCTTTTCATATTATCCGGCACTTAAAGCCCTTATAGAGAGCCAAAAAAATCTTGCGGCGGAATGGACAATGAAGCTTATATACTTTTTTGCGGTTTCGCTTATCATGAAATTCATAACGGATAAATTGGGAATACCGGTATACAGCATTTTTATATCGGCAGCCGCACTTATAGCCTATGACATTCTGCTTTCGATTGTAATAGGCTATTACATACGTGTGATTTCGCCGAGAATAAGAAAATCAAGAACAAGCTGAAAGCACCTTTGCTTTCATGAAAGGAGTTTTCGATAAAATGACGGAGAAAAAAGAAGAACAGCATATAACATCCATCGGCGGTCAGGCGGTAATGGAGGGCGTAATGATGCGCGGTCCGTTCAAAACAGCGGTTGCCGTGAGAAAACCGGATAATGAAATTGCAGTTAAGGTTGATAATAACGGGACAAAAAAGAAGCACAAAATACTGAAGCTTCCGATTATACGCGGCTGTGTCAACTTTTTTGAAAGCATGGTAATAGGGATAAAGGCACTGATGTACTCAGCCGAATTTGTTGACCTTGAGGAAGAGGAGGGCGCTGAAAGTAAATTTGAAAAATGGCTTGATGACAAGCTCGGAGATAAAATCAAGGATGTTGTTATATACTTTTCGCTTGTGCTTTCACTGATAATGAGCGTAGGGCTGTTTATTCTTCTGCCGACTGTTCTTACGCGCGGACTTGAAACCATTTTCAAAAGCGTTTCCTTTGCCGGGACAAAAACCTTTACAAGCCTCTGCGAAGGCGTTGTAAGAATGGCAATATTTTTATCTTACCTTGCCCTTGTTGCGCAGATGAAGGATATAAAACGCGTTTTTGAATATCACGGCGCAGAACACAAATCCATTGCCTGTTATGAAGCAGGTGATGAGCTTACTGTTGAAAATGTAAAAAAATATACAAGACTGCACCCAAGATGCGGAACAAGCTTTTTGCTCTTCGTTATGATTGTAAGTATAATTCTGTTCTCTTTTCTTCCGAGGACCTCCATCTTGCCGAGAATACTGATGCGCCTTGCCCTGCTGCCGGTTGTGGCGGGAATTTCATATGAAATAATAAAGCTTGCCGGAAGAAGCAAAAATAAATGCGTCAAGCTGCTCACAAAGCCGGGTCTTTGGCTCCAGAAGCTTACAACACGCGAGCCTGACGCATCACAGATTGAGGTTGCAATAACATCCCTTAAGAATGTTATTCCCGAGGATAAAAACGAGGACAAATGGTAATAAATGATTTAAAAAAAGAACTGAGCAGTCAGCTCGGAGGCAGAGACACCGAGCTGCTTATCTCAGGTCTTCTTAAGCTTACGGTAACAGAATACGCTCTCGGCGGGAAAAAAAACGTCAGCGAAAATGACTGTAACAAAATCCTCGGTGCGGCAAAAAGAATAAAAAACGGTGAACCCCTTCAATATGCAGTCGGGACAACGGAATTTATGTCACTTCCTTTTTTTGTGTCCCCTGCTGTTCTTATACCCCGTCCCGATACGGAAACCCTTGTTGAAAAGGCAATATCGGAAATCGGGGACAGAAGCCTGTCTGTTCTTGATATCGGGACAGGTTCAGGCTGCGTTGCTGTCAGCATTTCCGTTTACTGCAAAAATGCAGAGGTTACGGCTGTTGACATAAGCGAAGCCGCCCTTGAAACCGCAGGTCGGAACGCAGCTGCAAACAGGACGGAGATAAAGCTCATTAAATGCGATATTCTGAACGGTATACCGTCCGGAAGCTATGATGTCATAGTATCAAACCCTCCGTATATCGAAACGGAAGCAATAAAAAACCTTGACAGAAATGTCAGGGATTTTGAGCCGCATACCGCCCTTGACGGAGGCGCGGACGGCCTTGATTTTTACAGGCGTATTGCAGCAGCGGCGCCGCATATGCTGAAGCGCGAAGGCTTTATTGCCCTTGAAACAGGCTATGATCAGGCAAGGACCGTTGCAAAGCTTCTTGAAGAAAGCTTCACCGATATAGAAATCACAAAGGATTTGTGCGGAGTTGAAAGAGTCGTCTCCGGAAGACTTAAAAATTCGGAAATCATCAGCGGAGTTTAAAAAAATGAAGTTTATAACATGCTTATGCTATTTGGGAATTGTAAGCTTCCTGTTTTTTCTCTTAGGAAGAATTCTCCCGAAAAAATGGTTTTCCTGCAGAGCCTTTCCTTTCAGAAGACTTGAATTTGAGGACAAAACCGACTTTTACGAACAAATAAAAATAAAGCTCTGGAAGGATAAGCTTCCGGATATGAGCAAGCTTTTTCCGGGGCTTATTGTCCCGAAGCAGCTTGTAAGACTCAGTGACAAAAAAGAAGTTGAAATTCTTATAAGTGAAACCTGCATTGCCGAGTTCATACATTTTCTTCTCTGCATTGCCGGCTTCGGCTGTACTTTTATATGGGAGGGTATAGGCGGATATATTGTTTCGGCACTTTATGCAATAGGAAACATACCATTTATACTTGCTCAGCGCTATAACCGTCCGAGGCTGATACGACTTAATAATTTACTGCAAAATTTTTCTGATGAAAATCCTAAGGCACTTGAAAGCTGCTGAATCAAAATGACGGGAGATAGTGACACATGACAGAAAGCAAAAAGGCTGCAAATTACAAAGATTTTAAATTCTGCAAGCTGAATACAGACGAGTTCAGACATCTGAAGCTGCTTCTTTACTGGCCTTTGTTCGGACTTATGTTTCTTTTTGCAGAGAGAATATACAAAGCTCCGGAATATTACAGCGTATACTGCTTCCTTGACGATGCCGTGCCGTTCTGTGAATTTTTTCTTATACCGTATCTGTTCTGGTTCGTCTACCTTGTGGGAGCGCTTTTTTATACTCTTCTGACAGACACATCGGCTTTCAGGAAAATGATGTGGTTTATAATTATAACCTATACCATATCAATTATTATATATCTGTTGTTCCCCACCTGTCAGCAGCTGCGCCCGGAAAGCTTCATGCGGGATAATGTTTTTACACGGTTTCTTATGTATTTCTATAAATTTGACACAAACACCAATGTATGTCCGTCAATTCACGTTATAGGTTCGGCCTCGGCAATGCTTGCGCTTCTCGGTACCGATAAATTTTCAACGCTTTCCCGAAAAACGGCCGTTATAATTACCGCTTTGCTGATTTGCGCATCAACCGTGTTTTTAAAGCAGCATTCAGTTATTGACATCATAGCGGCAGTCCCTGTATGCATTATAGGCTATATCCTTTGCTACAGCAAGACATTTTCTCTCCAAGCCCTCCGGAGGAACAGAAGAAGCTCCGCATCAGGCAGCAACTGACTTCCGCCGCGGCTATTGTTTAAATCGGAGCAATGCTTTGGCTAAGCTTGCGAAAGATTGCAGCTGCGCATAGGTTATTTTAAACAAATTTAAAACACGCCCGTAAAAATATTAATTACAATTAACTTATTTGCGTTTCAGGTATTGACATACGGGCATTACTCTGTTAAAATTAATATGTATGAAAAAGAAATCATTTTCTGTTATCATGCAAGTATATGACCACCTTTTTTGAATGAAAAAAGGGACGACCTGACGGACAGGCGGTCAGCTGCCGGACGCGGTTTTTATTCCGCTTTATTGATTGAGTTAGAAGCTCAAATTTTATAAGTTGATTACTTTATAATCATTGCACTATGTGCAGCACTTGTGAAACGGTCAATAAAAGAGTAGTAACAATATATTTGCTTAAACTCTATAAAAACGGAAAAGTGATTTAAAATTATTGATAGTCAAGACCTTTAAAGCGTCTTTATAATAATCGACATTTCACTAAGCAGGTGTTCAGGTTTCTGTACATCTGCTTTTTTTACGGGAAGGAGAACGATATGGATATAAACAAGCAATCAGGAGCACCTCTCTATGAGGCGCTTGAAAAATTCCGCCGAAGACGGGTTGTTCCCTTTGATGTGCCGGGGCATAAAAGAGGCCGCGGCAATCCGGAGCTTGTGCGGCTTCTTGGTCAGCAATGCGTATCTCTTGACGTAAACTCAATGAAGCCTCTTGATAATCTGTGCCATCCCGTGTCGGTTATTATGGAATCCGAACAGTTGGCAGCCGAAGCCTTTGGAGCTGCCCACGCATTTTTCATGGTCGGAGGTACAACCTCCGCGGTACAATCAATGATTCTGTCGGTCTGTAAAGCGGGAGATAAAATAATCCTGCCGCGAAATGTTCATCGGAGCGTCATTAATGCCATGGTTCTTTGCGGTGCTGTGCCGGTATATGTTAATCCCGAGGTTGACAAGAAGCTCGGTATATCTCTCGGTATGGAGTTTTCCCAGGTTGAGGAGGCTATAAAGCATAACAGTGATGCAAAAGCGGTTTTTGTGAACAACCCTACTTACTACGGTATATGCTCCGATCTTAAGTCCATAACAGAGCTTGCTCACAGTCACGGAATGAAGGTTCTCGTTGACGAAGCCCACGGAACACATTTTTATTTCTGCGACGGACTTCCGATGACTGCAATGGCTGCAGGTGCGGATATGTCGGCAGTTTCCATGCACAAGTCGGGAGGAAGTCTTACTCAGAGCTCGCTTCTGCTTCTCGGCGAGGACATGAACGCCAATTACGTGTCCCAGATAATCAATCTTACTCAGACAACAAGCGCCTCTTATCTGCTTATGGCAAGCCTTGATATTTCAAGGCGTAACCTTGCCCTTCGCGGCAGAGAATCCTTTGCAAAGGTTGTTAAAATGGCTGTTTATGCAAGAGACGAAATAAACGGAATCGGCGGCTATTACGCCTACGGCAGAGAGCTTTGCAACGGCGGAAGCGTATTTGATTATGATGTAACCAAGCTCGCCGTATTTACACGCGGTATCGGTCTTGCCGGAATAGAGGTTTATGACCTTCTGCGTGACGAGTATGATATACAGATTGAATTCGGAGACATCGGAAATATACTTGCCTATATATCAATAGGAGACTATATACAAGACATAGAACGGCTTGTCGGTGCGCTTGCCGACATAAAAAGACTGTACGCCCGGAACTCTCAGGGAATGTTTTCTGCCGAATATATTAATCCTATAGTTGCCGTAACGCCGCAGAAAGCTTTTTATGCTCCGAAGAAGCAGCTGCCTATTTCCTCTGCCTCAGGTCACGTTTCAAGTGAATTTGTTATGTGCTATCCGCCCGGGATACCAATACTTGCGCCGGGAGAGATGATTACGCCGGAAATTATAGATTATATCAGATACGCTAAGGAAAAGGGCTGTTCCATGCAGGGTACGGAGGATCCGGAAATAGAGTTTCTTAACGTAATATCAGAGGAGGAATAAAATTGGAATTCTGGTTTTCAGAAATGCATACAAACAATATCAAAATTTCCATTCGCGTTGAAAAACAGCTGTACAGCCGAAAAAGCGACTTCCAGCAGATTGATGTTTTTGACTCCATTGAGCTCGGCAGGTTTCTGACCTCTGACGGAACGATTATTTTTTCCGAAAAGGATGAATTTACCTATGATGAAATGATAGTTCATGTACCCATGGCAGTTCATCCAAATGTGAAAAATGTGCTTGTTATAGGCGGCGGAGACGGCGGAGTGGCAAGAGAGCTTTCATACTATGATGAAATAGAGCTTATAGACGTTGTTGAGCCGGACGAGATGTTTGTTGAGGTCTGCAAAAGGTTTTTCCCTGACAACGCCCGCGGGCTTGATGATGAAAGAGTAAACATATATAATGAGGACGGGCTTCGTTTTTTGCGCTCCCGTCACAACGAATACGACCTTATCATAAATGATGCCACCGATCCTCTCGGTCATACGGCAGGGCTTTTTACAAAGGAATTCTACGGCAGCTGCTACAAGGCACTTAAGGAGGACGGAATTATTGTTTATCAGCACGGAAGCCCGTTTTACGACGAGGATGAAGATGTTTGCCGGGCAATGCACCGCAAGGTTTGCCGCTCATTTCCCATCAGCCGTGTTTATCAGGCTCACATCCCCACCTGCCCGTCAGGCTACTGGCTGTTCGGCTTTGCGTCAAAAAAATACCACCCACTTAAGGATTTTGACGAAAAACGCTGGCGCGCACGCGGAATAAAAACCTGGTATTATACCCCTAATCTTCACCGAGGCGCTTTTATGCTGCCAAAATACGTTGAAGACCTTCTGTCAGAGGAAGAGAAATAACTAAAAGCAAGATGCCCCCCGCCTCTATAGGCGGCGGGTTCCACTTACTTTTTTCAGTGGGAGTACAATCTCCCACTGAAACGTTGAATGACGGGGCTTTGCCCCTTATTGAAACAAACCATGAAAGGACTGTGATTATCATGAGTAAATTACTCGTCATCGGCTGCGGAGGCGTCGCTTCCGTTGCAATACAGAAATGCTGCCAATGCGGCGAATTTTCAGAGCTTTGCATCGCAAGCAGGACAAAGGAAAAATGCGACGCCCTCAAGGAAAAGCTTTCCGGCAAAACAAGCTGCCATATTACTACGGCAAGAGTTGATGCTGACAATACATCCGAGCTTTCCGCTCTGATACGCTCAGAAAAGCCCGACCTTGTCCTGAATGTTGCGCTTCCCTATCAGGATCTTACCATAATGGACGCATGCCTTGAATGCGGAGTTCATTATGTTGATACCGCAAACTATGAGCCTGAGGATACAACAGAGCCAAAATGGCGCGCAGCATATGAAAAACGCTGCCGTGAAAAGGGCTTTACGGCGTACTTTGACTATCCGCCTCAATGGGAATATGCCGAAAGGTTCAGAAACGCCGGGCTTACAGCCCTTCTCGGCAGCGGCTTTGACCCGGGAGTAACAAGCGTTTTTACCGCCTATGCCCTTAAGCATTACTTTGATGAAATCCATGAAATAGATATTCTCGACTGCAACGGCGGAGACCACGACTACCCCTTTGCCACAAACTTCAATCCGGAAATAAATCTGCGTGAGGTATCTGCAAACGGCTCATACTGGGATGACGGAAAATGGGTTGAGGTTGAGCCTATGTCGATAAAGCGCGAATACTGCTTTGACGGCGTAGGGAAAAAAGATATGTATCTTCTTCATCATGAGGAAATAGAATCCCTTGCAAAAAACATTCCCGGCGTCAGAAGAATACGTTTCTTCATGACCTTCGGTCAGAGCTATCTCACACATATGAAATGCCTTGAAAACGTCGGTATGCTTTCCACAGAACCAATAAGCTTCAACGGCGTTGAAATTGTACCTATTCAGTTTTTAAAGGCACTTCTCCCGGACCCCGCATCACTCGGACCCCGTACAAAGGGAAAAACAAATATAGGCTGCATTTTTACGGGTGTAAAGGACGGCAAAACCAAAAGAATCTATATATACAACATCTGCGACCATCAGGAATGTTATCGTGAGCTTGGCTCTCAGGCAATTTCCTACACAACGGGAGTGCCGGCAATGATAGGCACCGCCCTTGTTGCAAACGGCACATGGAGAAAGCCCGGGGTGTTTAACCTTGAGGAATTTGACCCCGACCCGTTTATGGACATGCTTAATAAATACGGACTGCCATGGACTGTTGACGAGAATCCTGTACCGGTGGAATGAGATGAAAGCTGAAGAAATTAAAACACCGGCATATATTCTCGATGAACCGGCGCTTATTCATAATCTTGAAATACTGAAAAAGGTCCGTGAAAATACAGGCTGCAGGATTCTTCTTGCTCAGAAAGCATTTTCCATGTTTTCAGTATATCCCGTCATGAGAAATTACCTTGACGGAACAACCGCCAGCGGGCTGTATGAGGCGCAGCTCGGATACGAGGAGTTCGGCGGCGAAACCCATGTATATGCACCTGCCTTTACTCCGGACGAAATAAAAAAGCTGTGCGGCATTTGCGGACACATTATCTTTAACTCCCAAAGCCAGCTTGAGGCCTATGGTGATTATGCAAGAAAACACAATGTAAGCATCGGTCTTCGAATTAATCCTGAATTTTCAACTCAGGAGGGGCATGAGATTTATGACCCGTGCGCTCCCTTTTCAAGGCTTGGCGTGCCGATAAGTAACCTGACCTCCGAGGTAATGAATTCTGTTGACGGTTTGCATTTTCATACCCTTTGCGAACAGAACTCAGATGCGCTGATTAAAACCTTTGAAGCTGTTGAAAAAAAGCTTTCGTCAGCACTCGGCAGCATGAAATGGCTTAATCTCGGAGGCGGTCATCATATTACCCGCGCCGATTATGATATCTCTGCTCTCGAAGAGCTTCTTATCTATATAAAAGACAAATATAATCTTCAGGTTTACCTTGAGCCGGGAGAAGCTGCAGCGCTTAATGCAGGATATCTTTTCACAACCGTGCTGGATATTGTAGACAACGGCATGAAAATACTCATCCTTGACACATCGGCATCATGTCATATGCCCGATGTCCTTGAAATGCCGTACCGTCCGCCTCTTAAAGACAGCGGAATGCCCGGCGAGAAAAAATTCACCTACAGGCTTGCTTCAAGAACTTGTCTTGCCGGTGATATTATCGGAGACTACAGCTTTGACAGAGAAATAAAAATAGGCGACAGATTATGCTTTCAGGATATGGCAATTTACTCTATGGTAAAAAACAATACCTTTAACGGAATGCCGCTGCCCTCAATCGGAATAATGAAAAGCGGAGGAGACTGCGAAATCATAAAGGAATTCGGCTATGAGGATTTTAAAGGGAGGCTGTCATGAACACAAAAGGTCTTACCATCCCATCAAAGGATGGATATTCCATGCCTGCGGAATTTTCAGAGCATGAGGCGACCATACTGATATGGCCGGAGCGCCCCGGCTCATGGAAGAATAACGCCGCTCAGGCACAGCGCGATTTTGCCGTTATTGCAGAAATCCTGCTTGCCTCCGAAAGGGTATTTGTTCTTGTAAATCCCGGCAAAGAGAAGCCTGCAAAGGCAAAGCTTCCACACGGAGCAGAGCTGCTTGTCATACCGTCAGATGACGCATGGGCAAGGGATACAGCTCCTACCTTTGTAAAAAACAAAGCCGGCAACGTCCGCGGAGTAAACTGGTGCTTTAACGCTTGGGGCGGCACATTTGACGGTTTGTATGCTGACTGGGAAAGGGACAATGCTCTTGCCGAAGCCTTCTGCCGCGCAGCCGGATATAAAATGTATGACGCATCACCCTTTGTCCTGGAGGGAGGGTCAATTCATTCGGACGGTGAAGGTACTCTTCTTACAACAGAATGCTGTCTTTTAAGCAAGGGCAGAAATCCGCATATGACAAAGCCGGAAATAGAAGAAAAACTCTGCAGCTATACCGGAGCGCAGAAAATAATATGGCTTCCGGGCGGTATATTTAATGATGAAACAAACGGTCATGTTGATAATATCGCTTGCTTTACAAAGCCGGGGGAAGCAGTTCTCGCATGGACGGATAATAAAAGCGATCCTCAGTACTGTCTGTCATCAGCTTGTCTTAAGGCGTTTGAAAACAGTACAGACGCAGCAAGCAGAAAAATAAAGGTTCATAAGCTCCCTATCCCGGAGCATCCCGTTACAATCACAGAGGAGGATATGCAGGGCTTTACATTTGAGCCGGGCGAGGATATGCGCGAAATCGGCGAGCGGCTTGCCGCATCATATGTAAATTTCTATTTTGCAAATAAAGCAGTTCTTGTTCCGCAGTTCGGCGGCAAAAATGCCGACAGCGACAAGGAAGCTTTGAATATACTGAAAAAACTATGCCCCGGCAGAGAGGTTATCGGGATATACGCCCGCAATATTCTCTGCGGCGGCGGCAATATTCACTGCATAACACAGCAAATACCAAAATAAAAGGAGCGCATTATGAGAAAAATAAATGTCGCGGCAATTCAGCTGTCTGTTACCGAAAACCCTGAAAAAAACCTTGACAAAGCAGAAAACCTTGTAAGAAAAGCAGCAAAGGACGGAGCAAATGTAATTCTTCTTCCGGAGCTTTTTGAACGCAGATACTTCTGTCAGGAGCGCTGCTATGATTATTATTCCTTTGCCCTTCCGACAGAAGAAAATCCTGCTGTTATGCGTTTTCGCAAAACGGCTGCAGAGCTGAAAGCCGTTATTCCCGTCAGCTTTTATGAAAAGGACGTAAACAGGCTGTACAATTCCGTTGCGGTTATAGACGCAGACGGAAGCATTCTCGGAGTATACAGAAAAACCCACATACCCGATGACCATTATTATCAGGAAAAGTTTTATTTTTCACCGGGCAACACCGGCTTTAAGGTATGGGATACCTCCTTCGGGAGAATAGGTGTTGGGATTTGCTGGGATCAATGGTTCCCCGAAGCTGCAAGAGCAATGGCTCTTATGGGCGCAGAAATTCTGCTTTATCCCACAGCAATCGGCTCCGAACCAATTTTAGGCTGTGACAGCTCAGAGCACTGGCGGCGCTGTATGCAGGGACACAGCGCTGCAAATCTTATACCTGTTATTGCCGCAAACAGAATAGGAACGGAGACGGTAACTCCATCACAGGCAAATAACAGCCAGTCCTCCTCCCTCACCTTTTACGGCTCATCATTTCTTACGGATGAGACAGGAGCTGTTATCAGCTCTGCGGGAAAAGATGAGGAATGTATTATCAATGCTTCATATGATCTTGACGCCTGCGCCGCAGCAAGGCTTGAATGGGGAGTTTTTCGTGACCGCAGAGGCGAATGCTATAAGCTTCTTACAGAATAAATTTTTTTAAATAAAAGCGGCAGAACCGGCATTCCAATCCCGATTCTGCCGCCTTTGTTAGCTGTTTTGAACAAAAAAAATCTCCAACACCGCAATAATCCTATAAAAAACCATAGTAATAAAAAAAATTTTAAAAAAACGAAAAAAACTCTTGACAATTCCTATGAATTGTGGTATTATATTATTCGTGATTTGAAACGCGCTATTAGCTCAGTTGGTAGAGCACCTGACTCTTAATCAGGGTGTCCGGGGTTCGAGCCCCCGATGGCGTACCAAATGAGGACTACAATTTTGATACAAAATTGCAGTCCTTTTTCTATCTTTAATAAAAATAACAAGCATGAGGAAATACAAAAAATAAGGATTGTGATTTTTTTATGCTTGAATTATAGTTTTGTAGGTGTAATATGGCAGACATACTTCACGATATATTTAAAAACAAAAAATTTAATTTATCAAAACTCGTGGCATTTGGTTTTGAGCAAGAAAACTCACTGTATACTTACAGCAAAACTTTTGAGGAAAGCGGATTCAAATTGACGGTTTCTATTACCGAGCAAGGGGAAATTTCGTCAACCGTTATTGACCCTGCTACTGACGAGCCATATACTCTACACCTCATTGACTGTACTGTGGGCAGTTTCATAGGTAGCATCAAAATTGAATATGAACAAATACTTACTGACATTGCTGACAAATGCTTTGATGTGGATGTATTTAAGAGTGAACAGGCAAAAGAGGTGATTGCCTATGTTCGCAGTACATATGGTGATGAGCTTGAATATCTGTGGCAGAAATTTCCCGATAACGCAGTTGTGCGGAGAAAAGACAATAAAAATGGTATGCCGCTTTACTTACAGTGTCCCGCCGAAAGCTGGGGCTTAATTCAGATGAAATGATTGAAATTCTCGATTTGAGAATGAAGCCGGAGGATATAGAAACGATTGTAGATAACAAAAAATATTTTCCCGGCTATCATATGAACAAAAAGCACTGGATTACTATTTGCCTTGACGGTACTTTACCTGTCGAAGAAATTTATGTACACCTTGATGAAAGTTATCACCTTGCAAAAAAGAAATGAGGGTTACAATGAACGAATTTATAAATACAATTATCACTCGAAGAAGTTGTAAAAAATACAAATCTGATTCAATTTCAAGTGATATTATAGAACAAATTATAGAAGCGGGACTATTTGCTGCAAGCGGATTAAACAAACAGTCCCCAATAATTATTGCGGTTTCTGATAAAAATGTTCGTGATAAATTATCAAAACTTAACTCAAAATATGACCCAATGAAACGGGATGACCCTTTTTATGGCGCGCCAGTTGTGCTTGCAATATTGGCGGATAAGAGTGTGTCTACCGCCGTATATGATGGCAGCCTTGTTATTGGCAATATGATGCTCGCCGCTCATTCACTCGGAATTGGCAACTGCTGGATTCACCGTGCAAAAGAAGTATTTGAAGATAAAGAAGGAAAGAAAATCTTGAAAACTCTTGGAATAAACGGTGAATATGAAGGTATTGGATTTTGTGTGATAGGTTATCCCGCGATAGAAGCTTCAAACATTATTCCCAGAAAACCAAATAGAGTATATAGAATACACAATTAATATATCCGCTATTGTTTTACAAAACTGCGAATTGCAATTATAGTAAATGTATGATATAATTATCTCACTGACAAATCGTAATTTGATAAATGCAGAGCGGAAAGGAATGACTACACTGTGTCAAAATGGAATTCAGAACAGTATTTGAAATTTAAAAAGCAAAGAACTCAGCCTGCGATTGATTTGGCAAAAAGAATATCCGTTGAGCATCCAAATAATATACTTGATATTGGGTGTGGTCCGGGCAACAGTACATCTGTTCTAAAGAAAATATTTCCGCAAGCGTGTATCTTAGGTGTAGATAGTTCGGAAGATATGATTAAAAAGGCGAAAGAATTATATCCGGATATAAATTTTAAGCTTTGTGATGTAACAACTGAATTGGATAAGCTTGATAAATATGACGTTATTTTTTCAAATGCTTGTTTGCAGTGGATACCAAACCACAAGGAGTTTATACCTATGTTGTTTAACAGTTTGAACGAAAACGGAGTATTAGCAGTACAAATACCAATGAACGGGCGAGAAACATTGTTTAAAATAATGAACGAAGTCATATCCGAGCCACAGTGGGATTTTTCCTCAATGAGTATTGAAACTAATGAAACTTTACTGCCGGAGGAGTATTTTGATATACTTTCTTCCTGTACCGAAAATTTTGATATATGGGAAACTGTATATTATCACAATATGCCTTCAGTTGAAGCAATGGTCGAATGGGTAAAGGGAACGAGATTAAGACCGTATCTTAATGCATTGGATAAAACAAAAGCTGAAAATTTGGAAAAGGAAATTACTAAGCGTGCCGCAATGCTTTATAATACACAGGAAAATGGCGAAATTATATTCAAATTCAGAAGATTTTTCTTTGTTGCAATCAAGTTGAATTAAATAACAAATTCCGGTTTATCTGTTAATAAAGATTTAAAACAAAATATCTTAATTGGAGTAATCATTAGAATGGGAGGCGGCACAATAATGAAAGCCATCGCATTTTGTGGACTTGCGTGTTGCGTATGTTCCGAGAACACAGGTTGCATTGGTTGCCAAGACGGAGGATGTGAAAGCCACGGCTGGTGCAAGAACTATAATTGTTGTAAAGAAAAAGGGTTAAACGGTTGTTGGGAATGCTATGATTTTCCTTGCACCGGTTGTATGCTTGATAAACCTCGTATTCGTGCTTTTGCAGAGTTTGCGAGAAGATACGGCGTCGAGGAACTTGAAAAATGCCTTCTTAGAAATAAGGAAAAGGGCATTGTGTATCATTATGAAGGTCAGCTTGTCGGAGACTATGATAAATGTCAGAGCGAAGAAAAAATTATAGAAATGATTAAAACCGGAAAATGATAGGTTGACAAATGTTAAGTCAACGAAAATTGATGGATTGACTTTCGGATTAGAGAAAAATGAAAATACTGCATTGTTAAACGCTTAACTCTCGATTGATCATCTAAAGTTAACGGCAAATAATATTAACCCTGTAAGGTCTATATAACAACTTTAATTTGTTAGAGTGGCAAATTCAAATTTGTCGGTCAATTTCCGATTACAATGGGGTACATTTCCTGTTCTATGGGGGTGCAAAATTCCTTTATAGGGGAGCATTGTATCCATATTGTTGTCCTTTGCCATTAATGCATGCTTGAAAACTGCATAAAATTGCAGTTTTCAAGCTTTTTTTACTCACTCATAATCACTCACTACGACCCATAATGAATCAGTCAACTGTCAGTCAAAGGGATAAATAGGGGATTTGAGATGTGTTGTTATTGATGACACAAAAAAAGAGCTGCCAGATATAAATTATTATATCAAGCAGTTCTTTTTGTTTGGTGATAATTGTAAATAAACATTTTGGCAATGTTAAAATCACAATGAATAACGGATACGGATTGTTTCTCACAATGCTGGAATATAAATTATTTTATAAAAACAGACAAATGTAACACTTCTTTATTAAAAATGAAACATAAATGTATATAATTTATATTATTTCCATAAATATCAAGACTTTGTTACAAAAGCATTGCATTCATGATGTTTTGTTTACATATATTCTATAAAAACACCCAAAATTGTCAAATTTATGGTTGTTATATACATATATTCCTTAATTATCATTGTAACATTTGTAACTTTCGCACAAAAATCCACCATTGACATATTCTTTAATTCATGGTATAATGCGGTTATTCAACATAACAAAAATATTAGTATGTTCAAAAAGATGTATTCAGCTGTACCGGATAAGAAATAATCCATCGATTATTCTTCAACCAGATTCGTGTAAATTTTTTCTGATTATACCGAAAAAATGCCCGATATGGAGGATGCAGAAAATATATAAGCACAATAATTGGTCGTACACTGCTTCTTTTTTGAATGTACACAAAATGATGATATTACAGGAGGTTTTTATGAAAATATTTTTAATTAGCACTGCTGCTATCAAGGCAAATAGTGACGCAGAGCATGAGATGACGTTGAAATATTATGTTACGGAGGATATTATAATGGGTGCAGCTCCGCTTTATGGAGTTCGCATTGTAAAATCGAGTGCTTATGGTGAAGAGGAAAATGAAATACGCCGTGTATTTTCAAACCGAGCGAACGCTGAAAAATTCATTGACGTTCTCTGCAGGTGTACAGTAACACCAATGAGCCTTAATGACGTAGCAGAAGAATACATTCTGGATATGGTTCTTACTGCATAATAATTATACGTTTCAAGAACATAATAGACGATTCTCTTGTGTTAAAAATAGTGAAAATAAGCACAGGAGAACCGTCTTCTTATACAAGAAGGTTCTGCTTTTTTCTTTCAATAAAAGTTGAATGCCCCTCATTCAATGTTTTCAGCGGAAGCCGCCGGCTTTAAATGCGGGGACATATTGGTTTAGTTATATAATCGTTTCATATTGCATCTATTCATTTCAATATCTCAAAATCATAGTAAATTCCATAATTCTCGCAACGGCAATAGCGCGCGGTCTTATTCTTCGTGTCAAACACAACGCTCCACTCCGTCGTTTCGCCGTCATCGGGATAGTTATGCTTTGACACTGCGCTCATTGCGTCCATAAGCTCGCTGCCCGTCATCACGCCGTTACAATCTGCATATATCATATTAAGTGTGTCATAACGTTTATGTGATTGCTCGCTGCCTATGCCGTACTTTACGCCATCAGTAAGATAAAAATTGGTAACGGCGTTTGTTTCGGTAACGCACATTTTATTATCGACGTACTCCACAACAACCGCTCTGCCGCTTTCGTCCGCGATTGAGAGATGGTGCTGCATACCTGCGGACGAGTGCATATCGTACTGATTTAGCAGCTCTATCGCCTCGTCAACCGTTGCAGCCTTGTCGAGTATCAGACGTATCGCGGAGGTGGTAGTAAGGTCGGGCTTCTCGGTGTTTTGATTTGTAAGCGTACCATCGTCAATTACGAGGTCGGCAATACACAAGCCCTTTTCGTTCATTCCGTCAAGCGGGACATACAGCGCGGCAAGAGACATAAATTGATTTGACATCCCCTCCGGCAGCCAGCCGTTACCGAATCCGAGAAAGTCAAGATTGCTTGTTGAGATTGACGCGTAGCCGTTTTTCGGCTTTGTCCTTATAACCATAGCCGTGCAGCGCTGCCAGTCAAAATTACGTCCGAACATCATTCCGCCTTCAGGAGAGTTGACGCAAAGCGTACTGCACCCGTAGCTTGTTTTCTTCGGTTCGGGCTTATAAAATCCGCGTGACAAAAACTCCACTATGTAATTGGCAAGCTCCGTTTCGTCAGACGCGCCGCCCTGCTCGATAAACTTATCGAGTCCGTAGTCACCCTTGTACTCCATGGAATAAAAATTTTCCGTTAATTTCTCAACCGAGTTCGCCGCCATAAATTCCGTCCCGAACATTGCCCACGCACCTATAAGAACTATAAGAAGCGCAGCCGCTAAAATAATTACAACTGTTTTTATTGCCTTTTTCATATTTTCCTCATTCTACAAATGACAGAAAGACACCGTTCAACTTATCCCACGAGCTGATTTTGCTTGATTCTGCGATTTTTATATATTAATCAAACTCTCTTATTTTTCTGTCAATATATTCGTTAATCACGATTATCCTTCCAATACCACCATCTGAGTTTCTGCAGCTCATGCACTTCATTATTTGCATAGTAGACCGCCAAGCGAAAAACATATAACACACACCTGTCAATGTGCATACCTTTGACAGCGCAATCCTTTTCATACAACGCTTCAGGGTTGGCTCCTATCAGATCATCTATCGAACGAATGCCAACCTCATGGAAATGCTGTTCCATATTTTTTCCGATACCGGGTATTATTTTTAAATCATTACTTCTCATTTTACACCAAGCTGCAATTCATCAGCATACTGCTTCATTGCTTCAATACAAATCTCTGCCACTTCCTTTACTTCCATACCAAGCATTTCGCAGCCTTTTTTGATAAGTTCACGGTCGCATTTTGCGGCAAACTTTTTATCCTTAAACTTTTTCATAAAGCTTGATACCTGCATATCGGTTATTCCCGCCGGTCTCATTCTTGCTGCCGCCTGAATAATTCCCGTAAGCTCATCAACAGTATACAAACACTTTTCAAGGTTCGTAATCGGTTCTACATCGTTTACTATTCCATAGCCGTGCGCAAGAATTGCACGGATTTCTGCATCTTCGAGACCCGCTTCTTTAAGGGGCTGTTCGGTATATTTTAAATGTTCTTCCGGGTGATGTTCATAATCGTAATCGTGCAGGTATCCAATGGCTTTCCAATGTTCCGAATCTTCGCCAAAATGTTTTGCAAGACCCTCCATTGCCGCCATTACATTCTTTGCGTGTAAAAACAGATGTTCCTCTGTAGTTGTTGTATTAAGTAATTCTTTTGCTTTTTCCAATGTAAGCATTTGCCTCTCTCCATTCCTTTATTTATTTAAACAGCGCAGCAGTCATAAAACTGCTACGCTATAAAAAGTCTGAATTTTTTTGGATCACTGCAAAATTCAGCATAGGATTTTTATTACATTTTCTCAACAGTCTCAATTCCGAGAAGTCCGAGAGCCGATTTAATAATGATTGTTGCCGTGCTGACAAGAGCAAGCCTTGCTTTTTTCAGCTCAGGTTCCACTCCGTCCTTCAGTATCGGGCTGACATTATAAAACTTGTTAAACAGCTTTGCAAGAGTTGTAACATACCTGTTTACATAAAACGGCTCATTTTTTGCGGCAGCCGTTGCCACTGCATCGCCGTAAGAGGAAATATGCTTAATAAGCTCATATTCCTCATCGCTTGTAAGCAGGCTGAAATCCGCACATTGGAAGTCCTCTCCGCTTCTTCTTAATATACTTCTTCCCCTTGCATAGCTATACTGAACATACGGTCCGCTCTCGCCTTCAAAATCAAGCATGGTATCCCAGGAAAAGATTATATCCTTTTCCCTGTTATTTTTAAGGAAGGTATACAGCACAGCACCGATTCCAACCTTTTCCGCCGTTTCATCCGGATTTTCAAGATCAGGACTGCTCTCCTGCATTATGCCTCTCGTCTTTGAAACAGATTCCTTAAGCACATCCTCAAGAAAAACGACGTCTCCGTCTCTTGTTGACAGCTTTTTGTCCGGGAATTTAACAAGTCCGAAGCCGACATGCACACAATTTTTTGCCCAGTCACCGCACATCTTTTCAACAACTGAAAAAATTTGCTTGAAATGAAGCTCCTGCGGCATTCCAACCACATATATATTTTTATAAAAATCATACGTTCTGTGTCTGTACAGAGCCGCGGCGATATCACGGGTAGCGTATATAGTTGTTCCGTTTGACTTTAAAATCATACACGGAGGCATATTTTCCTCCGACAAATCAACAACCATCGCTCCTTCGCTTTCGACAAGAAGCCCTTTTTCCTTCAGTATTTCAACAACCTCATCCATTTTATCGCTGTAAAAACTCTCGCCGTTATAGGAATCAAAGGATATATTCAGCATGTCATATACTCTTTTAAATTCAACAAGACTTATTTCACGGAAATATTTCCAAAGTGAGGTGGTATCCTCATCACCCTGCTCAAGAAGCCTGAAATACTCTCTTGCCTCATCATCAAGCTCCGGATTTTCCTTTGCTTCCTCATGAAACCGCACGTACAGCTTTAAAAGCTCCTTTATGGGGTCGTTTTCAATCACCTTCGGGTCTCCCCAGCGCTTATATGCGCTTATCAGCTTCCCGAACTGAGTTCCCCAGTCTCCGAGATGGTTGATTTTGACCGTCTTATAGCCAAGAAAGCTGTAAATCTTTTCAAGGCTGTTTCCGAGAGCTGTTGAAAAAAGATGACCTATATGGAAGGGCTTTGCGATATTCGGTGACGAAAATTCAACAAGCACCGTTTTGCCGTCACCCTCATTTGATTTGCCGTAGTTTTCGCCCGCCTCGAAAAACTCTTTTAACTGAGCCTTTGCATAGCCTCCGCGGGAATAGAAAAAGTTAAGATATCCTCCCGCAGTTTCAATACGTTCCACGAACTCAGGTCTGTCAATTTTCTCCGCAAGCTCCGCTGCAATAGCAGCCGGTGACTTTCTCATAATCCTCGCCAGCGGGAAACACGGAAATGCCAAATCACCGAGCGCCGGGTCAGGCGGCGTTTCAACCGCTGATATTACCGTATCATATTCAAGTCCCGTCAAACCGGACAACTGCTTTGCAATCTGCTGTTTAAAATCCATTTTGTAATTCTCTCCGTTTTATAAAATAAAAAGTGTAATATAATCAATCGATTTTATCTGTTGCTTCAGCCACATCCTGAGGATTATGGTGG
>JAGBHE010000023.1 GCA_017935675.1 Clostridia bacterium
AATCATTCCTTTCAATATATGTGAAGTTAATAATAAACACAATAATACATATATATAATAAAGGATATTTGAATAAAAGTCAATAGTTTTATATAAGAGAAAAAGGGGTGAATAGTGTCGAAAACTGTTGTTGAAAATTGGAAATCAGTATGTTATAATGAAAACACTTAGGAATGAGGAATGGTGAAAAATGAGAAGAGAAATAACTATAGATGAAATAAAGGAAAGAACAGAACTGAATTATAACAGACTTGAAACAGCTGAATTTTATCAGATTGACAGGGTTTTTTCCCCTATGGATTATGACTGGTACGGAGATTTAGAGGGCAGATCCCTTTTGGCTTTTGTTTCTCACTATAAAATCAGCGGGAAAAAGATTCCGTGTATGGAACAGATGATGTCTCTTATGCCATCAAAGCTTAACGAAAAGGGATATATCGGGCTGATATTTGATGATGTTATCCACGAACAGCAGTTGTCAGGCCACTCATGGCTCTTAAGAGGACTTTGTGAGCATTATGAACAGTTCGAAGATAAATTTTCCTATGAAACAATCAAGAATATTGTTGAGAATCTTTATTTGCCTTTAACAGGGAAAATTCATACATATCCTGTGGACCGTAGCGGAGAAAATAACGGAGGAGTAAGCGGAAGCTCGGCTGATATAATTAACGGCTGGCATCTTTCTTCTGATATAGGCTGTGTTTTTATGAGCATTGACGGACTTTCTCATGCATATAAAATTACAAAGGATGAAAGAATAAAAGCTCTCCTTGATGAGATGATTTGTACCTATACAGAGATTGATAAGGCGCGCCTTGAAGCCCAGACACACTGTACACTCACATCGGCACGAGGAATGCTCCGTATGTTTGATATGACAGGAGAAAAGGCGTATCTTGAAGATGCGATAAAGATTTATGACCTTTATGTAAATGGCGGAGGAATGACCTATACATACCAGAATTTAAATTGGTGGAACAGACCTAAATCCTGGTCAGAGCCTTGTGCTATTGTTGATTCCCTTATGGTTGCAACAGAGCTTTATAAGATAACCGGTGACGAAAAATACAGAACAACTGCTGCAAGAATTTATCATAACGGATTTGCTTCAATGCAGCGTTCAAACGGCTGTGCGGGACCTGATAGATTGGTTTGTGATTGCTCGGAGAATGCATATCTTTCAGTAAGTATGTACGATGCCTGGTTCTGCTGTTCAATGCGACTTGCTGAGGGATTATGGTACCTGACAAATAATTACGAACTTTTGTATGCAGAGCATGACGGAACAATCATAAAGAATGAAAATGGCATCTATACCGACGGCGATTTAATTTACTGCGGATTGGAAGAGGATATGCTGAAATATGCAGATGAGATAGTAGAAATCGACGGAATAAAGCTTTGCCCTATTGTGAAAATGTGGCGTGTTCCTGATGCTGATGCAAAAGCAATTAAGATGCAGATAATATTTTAATATAACAAAAGAGGGAGTGGTTTAAAACTGCTCCCTTATTGTATTTGCGGGACATTTATAGTGTTGCAATTTGAAAATCGGTAT
>JAGBHE010000003.1 GCA_017935675.1 Clostridia bacterium
ATGAAGCAGGTAAAGACTATAAGATAAAAATTGTCATCAATTTCCCAGAAAGAACTTATAGTGTTTATGTTGACGGAGCACTTGAGGCAAGTGCAATAGCTTTGGAATACAGAGTGAGAAACATCGGTCGTCTTTCATTTGCAAATGGCACTTGCACAGAGTTTTACATTGATGATCTGAAAGTATACACAAATCAGAAAATGTCAGTGGATGTAAGCTATATTTCGAATGGAGTGGACGTTACAGGTACAGCTCTTAACGGTCTTACAAGCGTTTCGGCAAATGTAACTCTTTATAACGAGCTTGGTGAAGCTACAGAAGGAATAACGGCATATCTTGCAGTATACGAAGGTGGAAGACTGACAGCTGTGACTCTGGCAGAGCCTGAGTGGAACGGCAAAGTCGGAACGATTGCCTTGGAGGCTGTTACTGTTGGTGACGGCGATGAAGTTAAATGCATGGTATGGAATAATATGATGCCTCTTACTTCGGCAGAGGTGCTAAAAAAAAAACTAATTCCTGATGCGGCATATATTGCGCTTGGACAGTCTAATATGGTATTCAGGGGCGGATATTCCGATACCTTGGCGTCAGATTCAAACGGAAATATACTTTTTACGTATACTAATTACGGTTCGGATGACATAGGTACGATTGAAGAAACCGAGCTATGCTATGATTGGAAATATGCTACAAAGATTGATTATTGCAGAAATTCATGGAAAGCGGCTGAAACTGACAACGGATGTGTAGGCTTGGGCCCTCAGTACAGCTTTGCAGAAAATATGGTAACATACAGCGGTGAGACTGTAGGAATGATAAACGGTGCACTGGGCGGTCAATCAATTAGTGCATTCGAAAAAGGTACAGTTCTTTATGAGCGTGCAGTCAAGCTTGCTCTTGCAGCAAAGAGAGCCGGAGTTGAAATAAAGGGTATTATCTGGCATCAAGGTGAAAATCAGACGGGTTCAAGTCAGACGGAGCAGGCGAATAACTATGCAGATACGCTTACACGGATTATGACGGATTTAAGAAACGATATAGGTGAGCCGGATTTGCCGGTGGTTGTAGGCGAGTTGGGACATTACCTTGATGGTAACACCAAGTATCCGAATTATAGTACAGTGCAGGCTCAGATAAACAGTATGCCCCAAAAGCTTTCAAACTGTAAGGTTGTCAGTGCTGAAGAGCTTAGTCATCGCGGCGATGGATTGCATATGAATTCTGAATCTTATGATATATTTGGAGCAAGGTTTGCAGTTGCTATGAATGAGCTTTTAAATGTGCAAAGCAGTACAAATGATTAATAGGCGATTGGACGATATTAAAGATTTATTAATTGTAATTAAATGAAAGGGTTTTAGATGATGAAAATTAAAAAAATATGTTGTCTTGCATTAGCAGCAATAATGCTTACTGCAACAGGCTGCAGCAATAACGAAACGGAAAAGGTCAGCGATAATCAGCCGTTGACATATTGGGTAAATTTTGACTCTGCGGCATCTATGACTATGTCTGAGCTTGGCGAATCTCCGTTTGCAAAGAAGCTTACCGAGGAAACGGGAATAGATGTGCAGTTCATACACCCTCCTCAGGGTCAGGCAGTTGAAAAGTTTAATATTCTTATTGCCTCAGATGAGCTGCCGGACATTATTGAATATGACTGGACAAAATATCCGGGCGGACCGGAAAAGGCAATTGATGACGGAGTCATTGTAGACCTTACCGATAAAATAAAAGAATATGCCCCCAATCTTTATAAATATCTTAAGGAGCATGAAGAGGTTGATAAATTGGTAAAAACCGACTCCGGAAAATATTTTGCATTTCCGTTTATAAGAGGAGACCGCTCGCTTACAACATCAGCAGGACTTGTTGTACGTAAGGATTGGCTTGATGAGTTGAATATAGATACTCCGCAAACCATAGATGACTGGACAAATATGCTTCGTTTGTTTAAGGAAAAGAAGAATGCAAAGGCTCCGCTTTCGGTTATGCCCACGGCATTTACCTGGAATGCTTTTGTAGGTGCATATAATACATCACGCGGATTTTATGTAGATGATGGTAAAATAAAATACGGTCCGATGCAGCCGGAGTATAAGGAATTTTTAAAGCTGATGAACAGTTGGTACAGCGAGAAACTGCTTGACCAGAACTTTGGAACACTTGATTCAAAATCACTTGACTCAAATATTTTAAACGGTGATGCAGGTGCAACTGCGGGAAGTATAGGCTCAGGCATTGGAAGATGGTTAGCGTCAGCAACAGAATCGGGATTTGATCTTGTTGCGGTACCATATCCAACTCTTAATGAGGGAGAAAAAAGTGAGTTTGGTCAGATTCAGAACGTTGTTACCGACAGTCAGGCGGCAATTACCTCATCCTGTAAAAATATTGAAAGTGCACTGAAGCTTTTGGATTACGGTTACAGTGATGAGGGACGTATGCTTTATAATTTCGGTATTGAAGGCGAAAGCTACGAGGTAAAGGACGAATATCCGACATATACAGATTATATAACAAAAAATCCGGATGGTCTTGCAATGTCATCGGCAATGGCACGTTATATGCGTTCTTATGCATGCGGCCCGTTTATTCAGGATGTAAGATATATGGAGCAGTATGCTGCGCTTCCTCAGCAGCAGGAGGCTTTGAATATATGGAGCGATACAAATGCTTCGGAGCACCTTTTGCCGATACTATATGTAAAGCAGGAAGAAACCAATGAAATGTCAAAGCTTTCAAACTCAATTTCGACATATGAAAACGAAATGTTTTTAAAGTTTATTATGGGAGTTGAGCCGATAGATAATTTTGACGAATATGTTGCACAGCTAAAGCAAAGGGGCATAGACAGGCTGATTGAAATAAATCAGAGTGCATATGACAGATATTTACAAAGATAAATTCTTGATATAAAGATAGCGATATGGTATAATACGCAAAGAGGGGATAAGGGTGTTTTTGCCTTTATCCCCCCATTATTTGATAAATATGAGGTGAATCTATGAAAATTAGAAACAGAAGCGTTGTTTTTATTTGGTCTATAGCCTACCTTGCTGTATTCTTGCTTCCGATGTGTATAAATTTGTTTTCATATGTCAGGCTTGAAAAGCAGCTTGTCGAGGAGGTTCGCAGCTATAATATTTCTCTTAATACCAATAAAAGTCAGCATTTGGACAGAATGCTTGACGAGGTGTACAAGGTTGCGTATGAAGTATCAATGAATACAAGAGTACATGATGTAATCAGGTATAATGTTTCAAATTTTTTGCCGGAGGAGAATTTTGAGATATATAAGCTTAGCAGAGAACTACAAACCTATAAAAACGCTTATTCGCATATTAAAGATGTGTATGTATATTTTGCAAATTTAGATACTGTGGTATCATCAAGCGGATATAATGATGTCAGTAATTTTATCAGCAGAACATATACAGCTTTTGACGTAGAGGCATACAATGAATTTATGTCACGGTTGACTCAAAGATACACAGGCAAATTCGTTGAGATTTCTGATAACGTTGAAAGTGATACTATCGCTTATATTATGTCTGTAGCAGATATTGGAATGAAGGATATATTGGCAAATGTGGTAGTTGAAATTGATGAATCTATTCTGACGGAATATGTAATCTCAAAAGATGAAAATAAAATATCCGGATTTATCATGAAGGAAAAAGGCAGGATAATAACAGAAAAATATAACAAAGATATAAATAGTATCAAAGAAAAGCTTGAAGCTGTTTCAAAAGAAGAGCTGCTCTCGGTGTATTATCATGGCAATAAATATATAGTCTCCGAAATGCAGTCAGAGAAAAGCGGCATAGAATATATTTATATCATGGATGAGAATGTATTCAGAGGAAAAATCAGGAAAGCACAGTTTATGTACGTTATAAGCTTTCTGTTGTGTCTGGGAGTCGGCATGGTGTTTATAATGTATCTGATTAAACGTAATTATCAGCCGATTAATATGATTTTGAAAATAATTAGTACATTTTCAGGCGGAAAATATCACGGTGGAAATGAATTTGATTATATAAAGTCGATTGTATTGAAAATTGAAAAGGAAAAAAGAGAGTACAGCAATAAGCTCTCGGTGCAGGAGGATATTATTGCGGACAGCGTTATTGAGGGCTTACTAAAGGGAAGAAGCTTCGACAGAAGCTCTGTTGACGAAATTCTCTTTGCCGCAGGACTAAGTTTCGTAAAGCCTTCTTTTGCAGTAATTATTTTTTTTATTGATGATGTAAACTATATTTTTTATGAGGACAGCAAAACAAATAAAGATGATTTTAAGCTTGCTAAAATCGTTATAAATAATATTATCGGAGAAATGCTCACAAATGCCGGTATAAGTAACATTATGTGTGAGACGGATGATTTTTTGTGCTGCGTTTTGAACATTGATGAATATGACAGAAAAATCGAAGCGGAGATTGAAAAGGGCAGAGAATATATTAAAGAGCAGTTTAATATTGAATTTACTGTGGTAATTTCCGATGTTCATAAGGGATGTTTGCAAATAGCGGATGCATATACTGAAGTTATACATACGTTGGAGCAGAGATTTGTAATGTGGAACAAGCCTATAATAAAATACAGCGAAATAGTTGATGCAAGGCAGGATGTTTATTACTATCCGCTGGAACTGGAGCAACAGCTTAGAACCTGTGTGAAAGCCGGTGAATCCAAAGCCGCCTGCAGCATAATTGAGGAGCTGTTCAGAATTAATTTTGAGGAGCGCCGTATTACCATGCAGATTGCAAAGTGTCTTATGATAGGTATTACCGATACTATAATTAAAGTCGCTGTAAACTCAGTTGATACTAACGGCGGATTTTCGCTGCCGATTGACAATGTTAACGATATTATGGCAGGCAAATCGGTAATAAAAATGAAAGAAAAACTGATAGTTTTTTGTAAGGATATTTGTGAACGCTGCGGCAGAAATACATATATGCCGCTTCAAAAGATTTCAGACAGAATTACTGCTTTCATTGAAGAGAACTACAGTGACCCTGATTTGAATGTTATGAGTATTGCAGAAAAATTTGATATGAATGCAAACTATATGTCCGGCGTGTTCAAGCAACAAAACGGAAAAAGTATTCTGGAATATATTGCAAAGGTAAGAATAGAAAAAACAAAGGAGATTATGCAGAAGCAGGATATATCAAACGAGGAGCTGTGCAAAATGGTCGGATATACAAATGTCCGGACATTTTCGAGGGTTTTTACAAAGTATGTCGGTATTTCGCCGGGAAAATATAAAGAAAGCCTACGCAGGTAAACAGATTGTATCACTAAAAACTATAATACTTTTTACACAAATAAATTTCATTATATTATAAGGAGGGCATCATGAAAAAGATACCATTTAATTTTGATTGGGAAAGAGAATGTACGATTGATTCGGAGGAAATTCTTTGTCTGTCTAATAATCAGATTGATACGGTAAATCTTCCTGATGATTATATTATAAATACAAAACGTAATCCGAAGTCTGTCGGGGGTGCATTTGCAGGCTATTATAACGGTGGTTCGGCACTTTACAGAAAGAAGTTCACACTTCCGCAGGAATGGAAGGATAAAACCGTTATATTGGATGTTGACGGAGCATATCAGACAAGTGAGGTTATCATAAACACAGAGCGTGTCGATTTTAATGCTTACGGTTATTCTCCGTTTTGTGTTAACCTGACTCCGTGGCTTTGTGAGAAGAATACACTTGAAATTATGACGGAAAATCATCAGCCTAATTCGAGATGGTATTCGGGGGGCGGTTTATTCAGACAGGTACATATGCTTGTAGGCGGCGATTGTTATTTGCATCCATGGTCGGTTCATATAACAACTCCTGAAATTATGTCGGACAAGGCGGTTATAAAGGTAGAATTTGGTGTTACAAATACAACACGTGCAAACAAACAGCTTACGATAAAGCTTGTGATACGTAACAACGGCGAAGAAGTGTCAGCGGAGAAAACGAGTCTGTATTCTTTTGCCGGAAAAGAAACCAACGGATGCATTATGGCGGAGGTATTAAATCCACACTTGTGGGATACGGAAAGTCCGCAGATGTATGAAGCGGAACTGATAATTATTGACGGTGAGGAGATTGTAGATACTCATTTGCAGAGTTTCGGAATAAGAAAACTTGAATTTTCGGTTGAATACGGTATGAAACTCAATGGCAAAAATATAAAGCTGCGCGGCGGATGTTTTCACCACGACCATGCTGCGTTAGGTGCGGCGGCATACCCTGCGGCAGAGGAAAGAAAACTCAGAATATTAAAAGATTTGGGATATAACGCAGTACGTACTTCGCACAATCCGCCATCGTACACCTTTCTTGATTTGTGCGACAAATTAGGTATTCTCGTGCTTGATGAGGCATTTGACTGCTGGCTTAAACCTAAAACAGGTAACGATTACAGCCGGCATTTCCGTGACAACCGGAAACGTGATTTAACGGCGATGGTTCGCCGCGACAGAAACCACCCCTGTATATTTGCGTGGTCTGTCGGAAATGAGATTGCTGAGGTTGAGGGAAGTAAAATAGGTGTAGAAATTACAAGAGAGCTGGCAGAGTGTGTAAGAAGTCTTGATTCATCGCGTCCTGTTACAATCGGACAGCATGGAGTAATAAATTACGAGCGTGAGGGAATTGATATTGAGGATTTTGATTTCAATAAATTGCAGGCTCAGCAATTTACAGATCCCGGTGTGATTGACGGTGTTGATGTGTGGGGAAAGCAGACGGAGCGGCATTTTGAACTGCTTGATATAGCCGGCTATAATTATATGTACCCACGCTATTCAAAGGATGCAATACGTTATCCGAGAAGAATTATTCTGGCAACGGAAACAAGCCCGACTCAAATGTACAATTATTGGACAGAATGTGCAAAAGCACCAAACTGCATTGGAGATTTTATCTGGACTGCTTACGATAATATAGGAGAGGCAGGAACAGGTCGTGTTCGCTATGATGAAAATGACGATGCTTTCCTGGCGCCGTATCCATGGCTCTCAAACAGTCAGGGCGATTGCAATCTTGACGGTGACCGCAGACCGCAGAGCTACTACCATAAAATAGTTTGGGGACTTGACGATGGAATCCATCTGTTTTCGTATCACCCGAAGCATTATGGAAAATACAGCGGCGGTACGGGTTGGCACTGGCATGATGTAAGCCGTGAGTGGACATATGAGGAGGAATACATCGGAAAGAGCGTAAAAGTAGAGGCATATGCAGATTGTGATGTGGTTGAGTTTATCTTAAACGGAAAGAGCATAGCACGTGTTAAGCCTGTGGAGTACATTGCAGAAACAGATTTGCACTATGAGAGAGGAATACTTGAGGCAGTGGCATATAAGAACGGCAGGGAGGTTGCGAGAGATGTGCTTGAAAGCACAGGGGAACCTGCCGAAATAGTGCTTATACCGGAGAAAACGGAAATTAAAGCGGACGGATACGATCTTGCATTTATAAGAGTTGAACTGCATGACAGTAAAGGGCGGCTTGTTACCAATACATCTATGGAAGTAAGTGTACAGGCAAGCAGCCGTGTGTGGCTGGGTTCGGGCAATCCCTACACTGATGAAAATTATGGTACAGGAAAACGCAGAACATGGCAGGGGAAGGCACTGATTATTGTGGGTGCAGAGATAAACCGTAATGATATTGAAATTACAGTAACCTCCGATAATAATCTGATGACCGAAACAAAAATTAAATGCATATGAATAAATCTCGCACAAGAGCGTTGAGTTGTATTTTCAAAATAGAAACAACTGACAAAAAGGCAGTTCTGTTGTTTTGTGCTGTAAACTGAGTTTTTGTCTCTTTGATTTGATTGTTGTTTATGATACAATTAATATGAACTAAAAAATGAACGGAGTGAACAAAATGAAAACGAAACAAAATATCTATAAAGCAAAGAGAGGAGTGCTTGAAGAATATAAGCGTGATTTAAAATCTAACGCAAGCTTGTATATTATGGTAATACCGGTTCTGCTGTTTTACATAATTTTTTGTTATAAACCGATGTATGGTGTACTTATGGCGTTCCAGCAATATTCGCCGAGAACAGGAATTTGGGGAAGCCCTTGGATAGGACTGCAAAATTTTAAGGACTTTTTAACAAGCCCGGATTTCGGACGGATTTTCAGAAACACACTGACTATAAGTCTGACATCTCTGATAGTTAACTTCCCTGCACCGATAATTCTTGCACTTTTGCTGAATGAGATTCGACAGAAATGTTTTAAATCAGTTTCGCAAACAATAATGTATATACCGCATTTCATTTCTATGGTGGTTATCTGCGGTATGATCAGAGACTTTGTCTCTGATAAGGGAATTGTGAGTCAATTGATAGCAGTATTTACCGGTGAACAGGTAAACATGCTCAATAATGCCAATCTGTATCTGCCGATATATATTCTGTCGGATACCTGGCAGGGAATAGGCTGGGGGTCGGTTATATATATGGCAGCACTTTCGGGTGTTGACAGGGAGATGTATGAAGCGGCAAGCATTGACGGCTGCGGCAAATGGAAACAGACCATTCATATTACAATTCCTGCAATCGTGCCAACTATTGTTATTATGTTTATACTTCGTATAGGAAATCTTCTGAGTATCGGATATGAAAAGACCATACTTCTTTATAATCCTTTAATCTATGAAAAGGCGGATATAATATCCTCCTATGTCTACCGTCAGGGCTTTGAGGGGCAGAACTGGAGTTACAGTACAGCGGTCGGTGTTTTTAACTCTGTAATCAATCTTATGTTGGTAACGCTTGCAAATTATATAAGCAGAAAGCTTAATGACACAAGCCTGTGGTAATGTTTGGGAGGATTATTATAATGAAAAAGAATAGAACACTGATAAAAAGAAGTTTGGGTGAAAGGATTTTTGAGCTGTTCAACATATTATTGATGGTGCTTTTGTGCATGATAATGCTTTATCCGATACTGTATGTTCTGTTTGCATCTTTCAGTAATGCGGCAGAGCTTATAAAACATTCGGGACTTTTACTCAAACCGGTTGGCTTTACCACGCAAGCATATAAATTTGTTGCGAAAAATCCGATGATATTGCGAGGATATGCGAATACATTGATAGTGCTTGTCTGCGGAGTTTCTCTAAATCTTGTGCTGACATCATTAGGAGCTTATTTTCTTTCAAGAAAGAATGTCAAGCTAAAACGCCCGATTACGCTTATGATTATATTTACGATGTATTTTTCCGGCGGTATGATTCCGATATATTTTACAGTTAAAGATTTGGGTTTGCTTGACTCATATCTTGCTATGATACTTCCGGTTGCAATAAACACCTACAATATGATTATAATGAGAACTTCGTTTGAGTCAATTCCGACAAGCCTTGAAGAGGCTGCCAGAATTGACGGTGCAGGACATATGACAATTTTGTGTAAAATTGTTTTGCCGCTTTCGAAGGCTGTAATCGCAGTTATAATTATGTACTATGCGGTTTCGCATTGGAACTCATGGTTTAATGCTATGCTATTTATTAACGATAGAAAAAAATTCCCGCTTCAGCTTGTACTTCGCGAAATTCTTATACAAAATGATACATCAAATATGATGCAGATGGTCGGAATAGGTGAGCAAAGCATGATTGGAGAAACAATAAAATACGCTGTTATCGTTGTTTCTACAGTACCGATTTTATGTATTTATCCTTTTGTGCAGAAGTACTTTGTGCAGGGCGTTATGATTGGTGCGGTCAAAGGTTAATTACAAAAAGGAGACAGAACAATGTATGAATATATTTTGAAAACAGGCGGCAGCTGCGGCCGGCATTTGATAAAGAAGGGAATTCCTTTTGAAAAAGGGGTACTAAAAAATGAGCATATAGCACTTGAGGATAAAGACGGAAATATAAAGACAGTTCAGACAAATATTCTCAAAAAGCATGATGACGGAAGTATTGCATGGCTATCGGCGGCATTTTCTGAACATTTGCAGGGTGAGGACAAGACTTATAAAATAATCGAAAGCGATGCGTCATCTGCTCATTTTTCAGGACAAATAAATGTATCGGCAAAAAATGATACAGTATTTCTAAAAAAGGGTGAGAAACAGATTTCGGCAAGGCTTTTTGCAGAGGCAGACGGAATAAGAGAATATATGAATATCTGCAATGTAAATACCGTTGAGGAAGGGGCGGTATATAAGACGCTATGCTTAAAGGGCAGTTTTGCTGCCTTGCCGCTTTTGGGCGAGATATATATTACTTTGTGCAGCGATATAGACAGGGTGTATTTTGAAATCAGATTTACCACACTTTGCGATATAACAATGACCGCACAGGGACTTGAGGTTGAGTCTGAAAATGAGTTTATTTGCGAAAATGAATACTGCATAAAAAGCTCTGACGGTATCAGTGCAGCCACGAAGGATAACGTAAGATTTAAAAGCAAGGATATGGGAAACGGTGGCTTTGTACCTTGTAAGAATGGCTTTATATTTTCACCGATACAGTATAACAAGCCGTTTTTGTGGCTTGACGGCATTGCACGTACAATTCACATGAACATCGGCTTTGATATGAATATCGGTGAAGAAATACAGGATGCAAATGAGGAATATTATTCGGTACTTCCCTGGGAATGTTATAAAAAAGCAGGACTTATAGAAACCAAAAATATTTCTCCGGCAGTCAAACGCACGATTGATATTGTTGAATGCTATAAAGATGTTGTAAACTGTGGTTTTGAGGCAGGACACCTGCCGTATCAGTATAATGCCCGTTGCAAGGAGTGGTCACCGCGTGATGTACGCCCCGGGGAAACGGAGTATAATCTTTGGTTTGGATATATGTATACCGGCAGTGAAAAGCTCGAACGGCTTATTCGTGAAAGTGCGGAGGGCTGGGCTGATACGTCGGTATATCGCGGCAGATTTTCGGAAATACACGGTGCAAACCGCTACAAAACAGGTAAGTGTTATAATACCGCAACGTCCTGCTTCAATCAGCCGTATTACGGTGATACAAGCGGACTTTATATGAGCTATCTTATGACCGGAAACAAATATTTCAAGGAAATGTTTCTGCTTTGTACGGATTATATTTGCCGTGACATTGAAAGAAACGGAACACTTCTTTGTAATATTTGGGAAAACGGTGTGCTTGAACGTGAGATGTGGACTATTGGTGCACGAACCAGATTTTTTATACAGCTGCGTCCGCTTTGGTTTGCGTATGAATTGACGGGTGAGCAGCGGTACCGTCTTGCGGCAGAAAAATATGAAGACTGGGTGGAAAAAGCACAGCGCGAAGAAGGGTTTTGGTATCAGATATACGACAAGGAAGTAAAGCCGATGGCACTCGAAGGTGCGGATATACCTTGGGAAGGGGCAAAGCCTGTTAAAAATTATATCATGCTTTATTCGTGCAGAGCGCTTGCTGACTATTGCAGAATGAGCGGCTCACGCAAAATGAGAAAGGCACTTATAAAGTTCGGTGACTATCTCCTGAGCGAGATAAGTGAGCAGGGCTATATGTGGTCGCCGGTTGCCGATGAAACACTGTATGCAACGGGTGAGGATGGTTCACGAGGAGTTTGTCCGCTTACCGGCTGTATGGCAGTGACATCTCTTATTGATGTTTATGAATTTACCGGTGATACTTCGTATTTAAAGGGTATGCTTTCACTTTTGCGGTACTATATTGCGTCCTTGGGCGGTGTGTGCGAATCCAATCAGCTTGGAAATAACCGTGCGAATTTCATCAGAACTGCTCCCCGTATTGCTGCTCTGCTTGAAAATGAAAAAGAAACCGTAATGAAACTGGGATATGCAGATATTATCGGTGTTTTTGACAATGGTGCTAAAAAAAGCGAAAGATATGATGAATTTAATCTGAAAAGCTCACAGATGAGTCTTGCAGAATACAAAACGCCCATCGGTGATGTGATTATGCTTTGTTATAAATCAATCTGGCATCTTGCAACATACAAATTCAATGCAGCAAAGTTTACCCAAAAGCTTTCGGAGGATAACTGCATCTGGTACGGTGCACAGACAGTAATCAAAAAGGACGGCTGTTATGCCGATTGTATGCTGAAGGGTGTGGATTGCAAAAGCTTTGTCAAGCTGCCAATAAGAGTATATACAGATGAGGCTGTTACAGTGAATGTGAAATATTGGGACGGTAAGCAAGCAGAAGTATGTCTTGACGGCGAGGCACGTTTGGAATATGATAATAATATAGAGGTCAGAGTAATTAAAAAAATTTAGATGCGGTGATTATATGAAGTTTAGGAGAATGTTGATAATTCTGCTCGTGTTTTGTATGACAATGCCGAATATTACAGTATTTTCGGATGAAGCAAATACAAATGAAGAATTTTTTGAGGACTTTGAAGGCTATGAATCTGCAAATGATTTGTCAAAATGCGGTTGGGTGATAATCAGCGGCAGTGTTGAACCTGAAAAAGAAGACCAAGAAACCAGGCTTAAATTCACATCAACAGAGGAAAGTACACGTGCAAGAATTGTTAAATATACGGATTTTTCAGCAGAAATAATAAACGTAAGCTTTGAGTTTATGCTGCCGGAAAAGGGAGCTGTTGTACAGATTTTTCAAGCAGGTTCAAATCCGTATTCCACATCGGACCATGTGATATTTGAAGTAGGCAGCAACGATAGTGATGTTGTTCTGACCTGCAAAGATATAAAGAAGCCCATAATATCAAATTACGAAAACGGAAAATGGTATAAGGTTGAAGCCGAGCTGTGCATATCTGATGGCGTTATGGGTATATATATTGACGGAAAAAGGGTTTTGAGCGGATTGAAGCTGATGCCGGGATTTAGTTGTTCAAGCTTTGATAGAATTTCGGCATATACCGAAGGTGCGTCATTTTATCTTGACAATATAAAAATAGTACCGCAGCCGTATAAAAGTACAATTCTTTCCGGAATACCTCAAAAGCTTGAGCCGTTTGCTTTCAGTGACAGAAATTTGATTTATCCGCACCTTACAGCGTATTCTGAACGCGGCATGGAGATTGATGTAAAAAATGTAAGCTATGAGCTCCCCGATGGTTTTGATGAAAATACGGACGGAAGTATAAGTATAAGTCCCTCTGCTACAGCTGGCGGATATTCAATAAGTGCAAACGGAGTTGCATCGGCAGATATTGAGCTTTTGAAAACGGACGAAATTTGTGTTGAGGGATATTTTGAAGATGCTGACGGAAATGAATACACAAGGATTTTAACTGCACCTACGGGAGAATACAATGCGATAATCAGAACATATAACAATACCGAAGAAACCCGTAAAATCAATGTGTATATTGCCTGGTATTGCAGTGGAGTATTAAAAAAAGCCGAAGTTATCACTCTTGACTTGCCACCGCAGGAGCTTATATGCGAAAGCTTTACGATAGCTTCGGAGGGTGCTGACACAATCAAGCTTTTTTGCTGGGAGCAATCGCTGTGTCCGGCTGCTGAACGCAATCTTGAAAATCCTGCTCTGACTGTACTTGAAACAGCAGGAGTTTGCGGCAAAAGATTTGTGCGAAGGGGAATACCTCTTGAAAAGGGTTATATCTACTCAGCAGATGACATTATATTGCTCGATGATGACGGAAATACTGTCACAACCGCAAACGAGATACTTGAAAAGCACGATGACGGAAGCGTTAAGTGGCTTTCAACTGCTTTTATGGCGGAGCTTTTGCCGTATGAAAAGCAAAGCTATTATATTGAAAAAGGAGTATGTCAGCAAGGCAGCTGTATTGCAAAATATCAGGATGGAAAGGCTGTTTTGGATAATGGCATAATAAGAGTTGAAGCAGACGGTGATGATGTTAGCTTACTCAAAGACGGAAAAAAGGTTATAGAGGATATTTGTGTTTTTGCAGCAACAAGCGAATCAGAGCTTTCGCTATGTACATTAAAATATGATATAGTAAAAAACACACCGGTTTATGCAGTTATAAAAATATCCGCAGATATAGATTCTGTTAAATCTGAGCTATACCTGACTATGTATGCAAACAGTGATATAATTTCGATTGAGGCAAGACTTACGCCGCAGCAGGATATTACCCTTTGTGCCGAAGGAATAAAACTGAAAGTGGCAGGAGAAACGGCGGAGCTGCAAAGAAGTTATGCAAAATTCTACAATTCGGTTGATGATATGAGCGTTTCATTGGCATCATCACTCTCCGGACAGTATGACGATTTGGACGGAGGTTTATTCGAAAAAGACGGATTTTTGTATTATTCTCCCATTCAGGGAGGAGAGCCGTATTTATGGTTAGACGGTCTTTCAAAAACAGTCAGTCTGTTAGTTAAGCCGGAAGATACAAATAACACCGATGCTTTAGAGTTGCTTAAAATAGCAGAGAACCCTGTTTTTGCAGCTGTAGACAGTGAATATTTCAAAAAGGCGGGATATATAAGCAGCAACGTGAAAAACGATATTTCCGACTCAATGGCACAGCAGATTAAAAATTCATTCTACTCTACCTACGGAGGGTTTGAATCCGCATATTTGCCGTGTGCAATTTCAAATAATACAGATAATGTTAGAGAAAGATTGCGTCATGGCGGCGAATCTGAGTACAATATGTGGTTTTGGGCTATGGCATCGTCTGACGGAGAGCTGTTCAATATAATTGACAAGAGCACTCAGACTTGGGCAGACATGAGGATATATAAAGGCAAGTATGAGAGTATGCACGGAGCGAACAGATATAAGCTTGACGAGTGCTACGGTGATACCGAATCAAGAATGAGTCATCCGTATTACGGAGATGCAAGCGGTATTTATCTGAGCTGGCTTATGACAGGTAATCCGTATTATAAAGAAATCTTCGATATGTGCTGTGAGCATGTGTATGAAAGTATTGAGAAAAACGGTTATCCCCTTATCAACTACTGGACGACGGAAAATGCAGATGAAGGAGACAGGGGAATTGGCTATAGAGTGCGTTGTTCGATTTGGGCAAGACCGCTTTATTTTAAAGCAGTACAAAGCGGAGAAGAAAAGTATAAGGATGCTGCTGCAAAAATCGGTGATTGGCTGCGTTCAAATCAGGAGGAAGAAGGGTTCTGGTATCAGACTTATAATAAAAATGGTGATCCTGTAGCCCAGAAAGAAGGTAATGAAATCTCCAAACTGCAGCCGGCAGTGAAAAATTATATAATGCTGTATGGTTTGAGGGGATTCATGGAATATTTACGAATGTCCGGTGACAGCAGCATGGATAGCAGTATGGAAAGCTTTGCAGATTGGATTATCGGTGAAATAGGCGAAAAAGGAGAAATATGGTCTCCGGTAAGTGATATGAGTTATTATTATGAGGAGCCGTACGAATGTGCACATACTGCTTGTCTTAGCATTACTGTGATGAGAGAGATGTTTGAAAAGACAGGTGAGGACAGATATCTTGAGGCAATGTGCAAGCTTTTGAGGTTTTATATTTCAACGCACAATACACACTGTATGTCTTTAAATGTCGGTAATGATAAGGCAAATTTCCTGAAAGAAATGACAGTACTGCCGCAGCTTCTTGCATATAATTCGTCGAAGGTTATAAGTATGGGATATTATGACGTGTTATGTGTTTTTGGAGATGGCACGCAGATGCTGCAAAAAGATATAGACTATGACAGCGGTAAAAAGGAGTTTACAATAAACTGCTATGACACACCGAAGGGTGAGGTTATGGTTATGGGAGCTTGTGCTTTAGAGGCATATTACAAAAAACAGGAAAGCTTCAGGGATTATTCCATTCCTACCAATGAAAATCGAATTTGGAGCGGTAGTGAAAATCTGGTATCGGATAGTAATGTGACTCTTTCGGGCAGCCTTAATGCTGTTGACATCAATGCGTGCGTAAGGCTGCCGGTCGGAGTGAACGGTACTGACGTCAGAATTTATGATGTACAGTATATTGACGAAAAAACAATCAGTTTAAAAGCTGATGCTGTGGATACATATGAACTTATCGTATATATGCCAAATTGCAGTTACAGCATAGGCAGCATGGAAAAAAATGATGCAGAAGGAGACGGCTGCTGTGTTATTCCGATAAACAATGCAAACGGTGAAACGATAAAGTTATATTTAAACTGAAGGAGTTGGGAAAAATGAGAAAAAGAGCAATATTTACTGTTGCTTTGATGCTGATTGGTCAATGTATGTCCGCATCGGCGGCAGGCGAGTACTTTTCCGACATTGAGCAAAGTGCGGCAAAAACTGAAATCTGCCGTATGGCTGAGAAGGGAATATTAAACGGTGTCGAAAACGGCTTATACGAGCCAATGCAAATTATTACAAGAGAGCAGGCGGCGGCTATTGCCGCACGGCTGCTTGGAATGGAAGGTAAAGTAAATACAGATTTTTCAGATGTCGACCCCGGAAGCGTAACTGCCGGATATATAGGTGCGGTCAGTGAAGCAGGTATAATCAACGGTCATGACGGGAAATTTCGCCCGAAGGATTATGTCAATTTCGAGGAATTTGTGAAGATTCTTGTATCTTCCGTAAAATCACGCCAAACAGAGAATACAGGCGATACTATTGTCAGAAGCTTTGATATCGAATATCTCGGTGAACGTCTTTCAGACGAGGAGACGGTAAAGGCTGATTATGATATTCTGGAAATCAGCAATGATACTCTTGTATTCAAAGACCTTGAGTTGCCTGAAAAAGGTGCGTACGGCTCTGATATAAAATGGAGCTCAAGCTCGGAAATAATAGAATCCGACGGAACACTTCATCGTCCGAGCGGCAGTTCGGAACAGACAGTTACGCTTAGTGCAAACATTACAAAGGGAGAAGCGAGCATACAAAAGGATTTTAGTGTCAATGTGATGCCGTGCGATGTAATGTGGAGCTCAACCCCTCTTTCAGAGACAGATTCAAGACTTCTTGTGCCGTCGTACGGAGAAGAGCTTAGCTTTGAATTTGATATGACACCACAGGCGTCGAATATAAATGCACTTATTGGATTTACCGACCGTGATACTTTGGAGGCAGCCTTTAGCCAGCTGTCGATGATTGTAAGGTTCAATCCGTCGGGACAGATTGACGTATATAATAACAACGCCTATATGGCGACAGAACAGTTCGACTATTCTCCGTTGGTAACGTATCACATCCGTGTTTTGACCAATGTTGAGGAGCAAACCTACAGCGTTTGGGTGAGCGGAGAAGATAATGTGGAGCATATGATTGCTAAAAACTATAAATATCGAGGTACTGCCGCAAAAATTGAAAGCGTAGGAAGAGCGTATGTAAAGTACGGTGAGCCGGCTGTGGATGGAAGATTTAATGTTACCTCCTGTACAATTGCAGCACCGGAGGAGCTTACAAAAAAATATGATTACAATGAGAATTATGTCGAAGATGAAACGGCAAAGAACGATGTGTTTTATAATGTTGCAGCAAACAGCAAAACCTGCTCTGACATAAAGCTGCCCGAAAAGGATTTGCGAGGGAATGAAATTATATGGTTCAGTTCCGACAGTAATGTAATTTCCGACATCGGCACGGTTACTAAGGAGCTGGGTAAAAATGCTTCTGCGAGGCTGACTGCTGTTGTAAACAATGGTAAACGTGCAGCAAGGTCAATTTACTGCAACAAGGAAAAAGTGAGTGCGTGGGCGGTTGAGTATATAGTAAGTGCAGCTGATATGGGCATAATTAACGATATTATGCTCGAAGAAAAATTTAATCCTAAAATGTACATAACAAGAGAATACGCAGCGGTGCTGGCGGACAGGGTATACAGCATAATTGAGAGGAGTGCAGACTGATGAAAATAAAAAGAATTAATGCAATATTTTTAGTGATTTGTATGCTGATTTCATATACAGTGACATATGCCTCGGAAGGTTTTTCGGGATATACTCAAAGCTTTGATGAGCTTTCGGAGGGAGTATTTTCTTCCAACGGTTGGAAAAGTGTAAAGGGCAGCAACTCAGTTGTTAAGAAAGATGATAGGAGTATGGTTCGGCTGGGAGATGATGGCACGATTGGCAGAATCCTTTGGTATCCAACCGCTATAAAAGAAAGCTTTTGGACAGAGGTTGTGTTTATGCAAGATGAAATTGTCGATATTTATTCAATCGTTGATGCGGGTGAAGATCCTTGGAGCACAAAAGATTATGCCTTTTGTATTGGAGCTGAAGGAAGAAACATTGTTTTTAGAAAATCTGCCAGTGAGGGCGATGTATTGAAATTGAGTGAATATGAAGCAGGTGAATTTTACCGTATCAGCGTATTTTGTGACATGGAAAATAAAACAAATGACATTTATATTGATGGCAATATCGTTGCTGAAGATATTGATTTTTGGGGGGATGATATATCCTCTGTAGACCGATTTAATTTCCAGGAAAAAACCACCGGCGGAGACTTGTATATTGATTATTTTTCGGTTCTGCCAAATGTAAGCAAGGCACAGCTTGAACAGAAAATCACAGAAGCACAAAGTTATGCTGACAGTGTAGAAATCGGAAATCTTAAAGGCAATTGCAGTGCGAAGGATAAGGAAGCATTTCTTTTGAAAATTGAAGAAGCTAAAGAGGCAAATGAAACAATTACAGCGGCTGTTACGGACATATATGCGGTTTTTAACGCCATAGAGGCACTTGATGCGGCAGTGTCCGAATTTGAAGCTGCCATATTGACTAAAGATATAGATATTTCTGAGCTTAAAGATGTAATTGATAGGGCAGAACAGATGATTCTTGACGCAAGCATTGGTGATGCAATGGGACAAAAGCCGCAAGAGGCGGCAGACACACTTGAGGAGGTAATCGACCGTGCTCAGAGTTTGTATGAGCAAATACAATCAGGGGCAGACGCATCGTCAATGAAACAGATGATTTCAGAGCTTGAAGCTGCAATGTCTGAGTTTGAAAATATCACAAATAAAGAATATAAGCTGTTGTTTGCCGATGATTTCGAAACGCTGCAAAGTGGTAACGGGTCATCAGCCTTTAAAAGCAAATGGACGACAATTGTTGGGAATGTAACCGCAGAAAGTGTCGGAAACAGTATGCGTGCGTGCCTTTATACGGAAGGCGCAAACGGAAATTCAAGACTTATAAAGAACTTTAGCACAGGAAGCCTTTCGGGAGCTTCTGTGGTTGAGCTTTCGTTTATGATAGGACAAAAGACAGATATTTTTCAGATAGCAGAGTTTATGTCTGAGCCGGTGGATGCGAGCTGCCTTTTGTTTGAGCTTTCCTCTGACGGGAACAATGTGTATTTGAATTACGCTGAAAAGGAAAGTATAATAAACGGTTATGAGGAGGGAGTATGGTATAAGCTTAGAGCGGAAATAGATGTAAATAACCAAAGCTTTAAGCTGTATGTTAATGACACAGCAGTACTTGGAGGAAAAGAACTCTCATTTTCGGGAGATAAGGTAACAAGCCTTGACAGAATTAATTTCCGTGTTATAAGTTCGGAAGAATTTGAAGGAAATAAGAAATTGTACATAGATGATGTGAAGGTCTATGCAAGTATTACTGATGAATATAAAGCGATTGCGGATGAACTGAAAAACAGTATCGGTTCTGAAGTATATAAGAATATTACGCTTCCGACTGAGTATGAAGGTGCTTCTGTCAGCTGGGAATCAAGCGACAGTACTTTGATTTCTGCCGACGGTGTTGTTTCACGACCTGTCGACAGTGATAAAATATGTTCATTGACAATGCACATATCTAAGGGTTCGTACGAATATATTGAAAAAATATCTGTGACGGTGCCGAAAATAAGCTATGAAGCTGCGATAACGGAGGATTTTGAGAATATAAGTGAGCTTCCGGATGGCTGGAGATCAGATTCGGCAGAAGTGAAAACAGAAGGAGAAAACAAATATCTTTCTGCAGCTGATGCAGTAGAAATTGAGGTTTCCGGAAAAAATATATATCCGTCTGCGGCAGTTGATTTTGATTTTACAGCTGAAGGAAGCGGCAATGTTTTTGAACTGAAAAACAGTGAAGATTCGATGATTTTAGTAGAATATGACGGTGAAAATATTATTACAGGCGGTCAAAAAGCTGCTTGTGAAGCAAACAGCAGTCACAAGCTGTCCGTTATAATTGATACTAAAAATAACAAATACAACGTTTTGCTTGATTCATTGACAGTCGCAAGTAATATAGAATTTGGCGGTAACACGGAAAATACAACGATTGTACTGGGTGGATCCGGTCTGAAGCTTGATGTAGACAATATAAATGCAGAAATTCAAAAACCGGTAACAATTAGTTTTGTAAATGGTGCGGATAAGCTGTTGAAAGCAAATCTGAATGCAATTTCCGAAGAATACAGCATAAAAGCGGAGGATGCACAAGGAAGAGAAATACCGTCATTTGAAAAAGTGTGGATGGTAACACCGCAAAATGCAGGTGTAACTGTGGATGATGGAGTTTTGTCGGTAGCTACTGATGCATCGGAAGGAGAATATACATTGACAGTTGCATTGCCTGATGGAAGTGTGACGGCTGAAAAGACAATTCTGATAGAGGGACAAACGTTAAAGTCAATCAGTATTATAGGAAAGGACAGTATAAAATCGGCAGGTAACTATAGCTATACTGCACAAGGAATAAGTATATATGATACAGTTGTGCCTATAAATGATGCAGTTTGGTCATTTACAGGAAAGGGTGTATCTTTTGATGATGGTGTTCTTAAAGTTGGTTCGGGGGTATCCGGTACTGTCAGAATTACTGTTTCTGTCAATGGAATAAGCGGATACAAGGATATCAGCATTTCGACCGGCAGCAGCGGAGGCTCCGGCGGAGGCGGAGGAGGAAGCAGCAGTGCAGTACCGCCGTACTATCCCACAACTGTAAATGAGGTGGAGAACGAAAATAACTCTTCTGTTTTTTCAGATCTTGACAGTGTTTCATGGGCGAAGGATGCAATAACAAGCTTGTATGAAAAAGGAATAATAAACGGTGTTGACAGTCAGCATTTTAATCCGAACGATTGCGTTACAAGAGAGCAATTTGTTAAAATGCTTGTTGACGCACTTGAGATTGCCGGTGATACTGATTCAAAGCTTGAGTTTTTCGATGTTGAAACAGGACGCTGGAGTGAAGAACATATAAAAAGAGCTTATAGTGCCGGCATTGTAGAAGGATATGACAACGGAAACTTTGGTGTAGAAGATAAGATAACACGTCAGGACACAGCTGTAATGCTTTTGCGTGCACTAAAGTACAAGGACATTGAAATGAATGAAGGCGAAGTTGATTTTGAAGATGCTGATAAGATTGCATATTATGCAAAAGAAGCGGTGGGGATGCTTTCGGTAATGGGGATTATAAACGGCAGGGGTGGCGGTTTTTTCCCTCAGGACTATGCAACCAGAGCCGAAGCCGCAGTAATTATTCAGCGTACTCTTGACGCTGTCGAAAATAGGTGATTAACATGAGGTATAGAATTTTTTTGATACTTTTTGCGGCATTGCTTTTTTGCACCACTGCGAATGCAAAAGAGGACAATGAAGCATTTACACTTAACAGGCTCGGAATTACGGATGAAAAAATCTGTGACCCTGTAACCTGCGATATGGTGGAGAGCGTTATAAAAGGACTGACGGGGAATAGCGTCAGTCCTGAAACCGCTATCAGCAGCGATGTATTAAAGGCAATGATAAAAGCACTCGATTATGACTACAAGATTGATAACAAAGATAATGTCGAAGAATATAAGGAGCTTGCAGAGGAAATCGGGCTTTTAGATAATTTTACAATCGGAGAAGGTGCTGTGTCTGCAAAGGAACTGACACATCTTGCGTTCAACGCTCTCAACACAAGTAAAATTGAAAAGCAGGGTTATGTTTATGACCCGAAATTTGAGGAAAATATAACCGCAACTCTGATGAGCTCTCGATTCAAAGCGATTTATGACAGCGGCGTTGCAGAGGGTTATTATGGTGACGGAGTACGACGTGCAGAACCGCTCAACTCGAACGAATATATCATAAACAATGAACGGTATATATATAACGGACCCCAAAAAATTTCCGATAGACATATACGCTTTGCATATGTAAAAGACGGCGGAAAAAATGAAATTATCGCTATTTTAAATCAGCATGATATAACCGTTCATGAACGTACCGGAAACAGCGGAAAAAGGTTCATCAGAAGAGGTATTCCATTTGCAGACGGCGAGCTGATGAATGCAAATAACCTGCGTCTTGTAGGCGAGGATGGATTTTCTCCTAAGCTTCAGTGCGAGGTGACCGAGCGTTACGAAAGCGGATATATCAAATGGGTGACGGTATCGTTTATGCTGGATATTGAAGCCGATAAAAAATATTATTTTGACATTGAAACCAATGCAGTTCGAAGCGAAGAAGCGGGAAAAGTAAAAAAAGAAACCGGCGGAGTAATGCTTGATAACGGAAAAATGCAGCTTCAAACCGGAAAGTACGGAATAAGCAGTATTATCTACAATGGTAAAAATTTGCTTGCAAGCGAAGGAATACGGCTTGCTGTTGCAGATGTAAACGGCGATACTCACTATTTAAAAACAACCTCTGTTGAAACTCTGGCCGATGGCGGTGTGTTCTCTGAAATAAGACTTCATGGAAAATTTGAAGATATGAGCACGTTAGCTGATTGGATAATCAGGGTGTGCAATGAGGATTTGAGGATATATCATGAAGTGACCTTCAATACAATGGGATATACAACGCTCAATGGTGTATATATCGAAGCAAACTTTGCAGATGAAATTCAGAAAAAGACCTTCAGCGAAAGTTCGGAAAATGACGGTAATATATGGTTTTCTGACTACATCGGACTTGAGTTGGGCTCTGAGTGCGTCACAATGTCATCTCAGGATTTTGTGAGGTTTGAAAAAATGGCAAAGACGGCAAGCTTATCAAATGGTTTTGTATGTGATGGGGAAAGTCGTATTCTCTTTGCTCCCATGCACTATAATGCACCTTTTGAATGGCCGGACGGAGTTTCCAGAACGGTGCATCTGAATATGCTGCTTTCCGACTCTGCGCTGTCAGAGCAGGAGCTGCAGCGTGAAAGTAACTGGGCATTTACGCCACCGTCACTCACGGTTGCATCGCATCGGTTTGTAAATGCCGGAATAATTGCAGACGATGCACCTTCCGCAATAGCCGAAAGGCTGGAGGAGATGGTAGTCAATAATTACGGCAAGATTTGGAAAATATTTCAGGCAGGAAGATTCCCGAATATCCAATATTTCAACTATAGTGACAGAAGCACAACACCGAGTAACTCTGACAGAGGTCCGGGTGAGTCGGAATATAATATGTGGCTTGACTATATGAGCTGTCAAAATGAGCGGCTGTACGATATGATTTGCGAAAGTGCGGAGCAGTGGTCGGATGTGGTGATATACCGCGGAGAGGAAAAACTGACATACGGCTGCAACAGGTATTTCACGGGTCCTTATTTTGGAATTAAAAATGGACAGTTTGAAATGAGTCAGCCTTTCTACGGTGATTTAAGCGGTATGTATATGACCTACCTGATGACCGGTGAACGCAGATATAAGGATACTTTTAAAATAGGTGTGGACAACATTGAGGGTGGAATAGCGAAGAATGGAGTTCCTACACTCAGTTACTGGCGGGATGGCAAAGTAGTGAGTCATGACACTGAGTATCATGCAAGATTCATGGTGCAGGCCCGGGGCATGATGTTTGCATACCGTCTTTTCGGAGAAGAACGCTTCCTTGAAGCAGGAAAGAGTATTGCACGGTTTTTGTGTGAAATACAATCTCCGGAAGGAATATTTTATGAATCGTATGATATAGTAACAAAAAAGCCTATTCCCGGTACGCAGGGAAAACAGTTACAGCCCCATGCAAAGCTTTATATAATGCTTTATGGTGCAAGACCTATGATGGATTTTTATGAAATGACAGGTTATGAGCCTGCTCTGTCGTGCATGCGTCGCCTTGCGGATTTTCTGCTTACCGAGCAGGAGGAGGATGGATGGTCTTGGACTCCGAACAGCAGTAATGAAATTTGGGATTACGGCGATGAACGTGGCTGCGACGGCGTCACAAATTCTTTGATTACCTGCTTCTTTAATCAGATGTATGATGCAACCGGTGATGTAAAATACCTTGAAGCGGATTTAAAGGCACTGAGATTTTATACTGCGGCGTGGGAAGGAAAGGCTGATAATAATTATCTTGGTGTAAACAGATCAAGCTTTTTAAAAAGTCATGAGAAAATTATCCGAATGGTAAAGAAGAACCGCGAAAAGGCAATCGATATGGGATATGCTGATGTTGTAGCTCTCATAGATTACATGAGTGCGGAGAATACTGAGGATTACAATGACTTTGACAATATGGAAGGAAGGTGCGTGGTAAATACATTCGATACGCGATATGGAAAGCTGATTTATTTTGTCACGGTTGCGACAAGTCATCATAGTGATACCTTCCGCGATAAATTTATAGATTTGAATTTTAAAATATCAGACGAAAAACAGCTTTGGTTCGGAGATAAACTGCGTGTTTTAGAGGATGGAGTTTACCTTTGCCGTGAAATGGAGGTAGTTGACCTTGCACATCTGATGCAGACTGATATATATATTACCGATGCTGCTCAGGAAACAGAGGTGCAGATTACCGAATATACCGAGGATAAAATTACAATAGAATTAACGGGAACCGGAAAAGCAGGCTTAAAAATCTCTGACGGATTTTTCAGAATAGCTGATGGTGAAACGGTTAAAATCAGTGTCGGAGATAAACAAAGCGAATATATAGTGCAAAACGGTCAGATATCAGCGGAAATCGAGCTTGATGAGGGTGTGACAATTGCAACGATATCAAGATGAAAGGAAGGTTACTATGTATAAAAAAATTATTACAGTACTTGCTATGGTTATGATTTTTACCGGACTTACAGGATACGCTGCATCAGAAAACAGTAAACTGACGCAGAGTGAGAATGAACTGCTTGAATACTTGGGAATAAGAGCAGCTTATGAGGACGGAGAGTATCATGGTGAAGATATTATTACAAGAGCACAAATGTGCAAAACTCTGAGCGTGCTTGCAATGAAGGGTATGGAGTGCCCTCGTCCTTCTCAAAGCCTCTATAATGATGTATCTGTTGATTATTGGGCATCCGGAGAAATAAACACACTCAGTAGTTTGGGGTATGTTAGTGGATTTGAAAACGGCATTTTCATGCCGGAGGAAGAAGCTTTGTATGAGCAGGCTATAGCTGTTACGGTATCGCTGCTCGGTTATGCCGATCCGGCAAAGGAATCGGGTTGGCCCGAAGGATATATGTCGCAAGGCTCAGCACTTGGACTGACAAAGGGAGTCGGTGCAAGTATTGGCGAGGCTATAACCGTAGAACAATTTGAAAGAATAATATTCAACGCACTTAAAGCCGAACCGATGACAGTATCATTTGAACCTGATCGTACCTTGCAAAAACAGAATGAAACCTTGATGTCACTGTATTTTGATATTGAGAAAATCAACGGCAGAGTTACTGCTGACCCGAAAACAGGACTTTTCGGCAGTGATAAAATGCCTGATGGTAAAATTGAGATTGACGGCAGAGTCTATCAAACCGATAAGAGCTATAGCCTGTTAGGAAGATATGTAACAGGCTATGCTGAATGCTCGGAGGATGAAGATAAGCTAATCAGTTTAAATGAAGATGAAGATAAAAAAAGTCTTAAAATCTCCTCTACAATGCTAAAAAGCGAAGACGGCTGCGGAGCGAAGGGATTTGCAAATCCGCTTGAAAATCCTGTTATTACATACCGCACTGAAAATGGCAGAACAAAAAATGTGCGCATAGAAAAGAGCGCACAGATAATAAAAAACGGAAAAGTGCTTGGCTATGCAGCTGATGTTCCGAACAACAGTATTGTTCCGTCAACCGGAAGTGTGCATCTTCTTGCGAACAAAAACGGTGAATATGATGTTGTTTACATAACCGAATACGAGTATTTTGCAGTTGGATCGGTAAGTGTTTCACTCGGTAGAATATCCGACAAGTTTACCAATAGAGAGCTTGACCTTGAGGATGTTAATTATACAATTATTCAAGATAATAAGCCGGTTGAAATTGACAGTCTGAAGGAATTGGATATACTGGCAGTTGCAAAGGATGACGATGTATCTCCCGAAAACATTGATATTATTAAGCTGAATAAAACTGTTACAGGAAATGTTGAGACTATTAGTGATACAACAGTCACGATTGATGGCATAGAATATGATCTTGCGGACGAGATTTTGAGCTTTGACGGAATTACATTAGGCTGCAACGGAACATTTTATCTGGGAATTGACGGCGAGATTGTTGCGGCGAAGATAACAAGCCAAAACGTTGAAAAATATGCTATATTCATTAGATTAATATATGAAGAATATGAACAACTCAGCATGAAGCTTTTTACTCAGGACGGAGAAATGAATATCTTCAAATGCTCTGACAAGCTGAAGATAAATGATGAAAAAATAGGTGATTTTTACGAATATGTACAAAGCGGGGCTATGCGCTCATCAGATGGCAAGTATGAGAGGCAGCTTGTCAAGTATCGGTTGAACCAAAACGGAGAGATTACAAAGTTTTATACTCTTTCGGGAAATAATATAAAACAGGAGGCTTCGGAATTGTACATCTATTGTAATAAATGGACAATAGGAAGTCGTTACAGGGCGAATGATTATACCGTAGCGTTTGGCATTCCAGAGGAGTTGGATGCAAAGGACAGTGAATACGAGGTCGGTCGTTTCACGAGCATGGGTTTAGAATGGAAAACGCTTGATGTGTATGATGTCAGAGAGGATTATACGGCAGGCTGTGTTGTGTTCAAGGAAAGTGACAGTGACAACATAAATGACACGTTTGCTTCAAAACCGATTGCGGTAGTCAAGAGTCTGGGCAAAGCTGTTAATACTGATGATGTGATTGTTTACCAAATTGAGGTTATGACTGATGGTAAGGTCAGCAGATATTCGATGGAAGAAGATCTTGAACCGACCAAAGATACATCCGATGGGGAAAAACTGCTGTCTGCCGGTGATGTGATACAGTTTAATCTTAACAGTGAAGGTGAAATTGATTATTTCCTTCTGCTTCTGGACAATGAATATGCCGGGGAAGATTATACAGAAACATGGTATCATCGGGATTCCGGTATAATTAAGACAGAAGCGGCGAACTCAGTCTTATATACAGTCAACTGCAGGATTAAAGAAGTAATCGGAGATATTGTGTTGGCTGAAATAAACGGAGTAACAAAGCCGTACAGCACAAAAAATTGTATGGTTTACAAATATGACAGCGATGCAAGACATAAGTTGTCAATGGGATATGTTGGTGATATTGTACAGGGAGCACATGTATTTTTGCGTGTGTATAAATCTGAGCTCCAGGAAGTTGTTGTCTACAATGATTAAATGTTTTTTGTGAAAGGATTATAAAATATTATGAACGAAAAAATTGGAAGCGGAAAAGAAATGTCATTGAAAAATGAAACGCTTGACCGGACAATAAGGACAATTGTTGACAAAATGCTTGAAACTCGTCCTGTCTGCGAACCGAAATACCGTGCATACCGCAAAATACGCGGAGTTTGTTATACGAACGCATTAGGTAGTATGAAAGTAGATTTGAACGAGCTTTATCCTGATGCACCCGAGGGCAGCAAAGCCTTTGTTGAATTTAATATTTCGGTATTGCAGGATAACGAAATATTTTTAAATGTTTTAGGTGAGTGCGAGGTGTATTATGATGGTGAGCACGTATTAACGATCGAGAACGGGAGTGCCGATAGAAATATCGGCACCGGCGGCGGTTTGTTCAATATTCCGATAACGGTCAAGGTGAATGACGACAACAAAGTGAGGATATATTGCACCAAGAAAAGCGATAGGTTTGGTTGTCTTGTAAATTTGTCAGTGAAGCGTTATCCCGGTATGTGGGCAAGCGATTATTTATATTGTGCAAGAGCAACCTTGCCTGTTGAGGAATTTGCCGGTGAGGACGGCGTTGCAATTTCGGAGCTGCTTGCAGACGGAAAAGGGAAATTGAGTTTTCCGCAGGAAACAGCGGAGCAAGGTTTCGATTTTATGAAGCTTTGCTCCAAGGGAAATACTGCGTATGTTTATTCAAAGGTGAAAAAGACACATCAATTAAAATATTCCGGAACAGTCAGTGAGATATATGTTAATGGAAAGGCAGCAGGTACAGACGCTGTAGAAATTTCGGAGGGCGATGAACTGCTTATTGAGTGCGAGAGAGAAGGCGATAAATGGTTTTTAGAGCTTGATGACAGTTATTTATACATTCCGAACCTTGAAAGCCAAAGAAAACATGGAAACAGATCGGTGTTTATAGGTCCGTTTCACAGTAAAGCAAGACCCGAAATAAGCTTTTCAAAAATTTATTGCAATGAACAGGGAGAAAAGCTTTTTTGGCGTTTTTGTGATAATTCTCAGCTTAGAATTTACATTGACTCGGTATTTTTCGGACAATGGTTTTATGCGCTTATGGTAGGTTTCTATGGAATAAGAAGCAGCGCAGAGGCACTTGGGGATGAGGAGTTATCACGGCTTTTTGATTATAATATGCAGTTTATGGCAGAGTATAGTGATTATGTTCTTTATGATGCCGAGCAGAATGCAATGCCGACTTTTATGCCGCGTTTTACAGAAGCAAATAATCTTGATAATCTCGGTACAATGGGAATGAATTTTGTTGATGCGTACAACAATACACATGACAGCAGCATGAAAAAATTTATCGACGATATATACGCCCGTATGAGAGAAGTCGTTCCTACAAATGAGGACGGCACATTTTATCGCATTAAAACAATGTGGGCGGACGATCTTTATATGAGTTGTCCGTTTTTAATCCGTTTGGGAGTACTGGAAAAATCAGATGATATTATAAGCTATACGGTAGATCAGATACGAGGATTTGCAAAACGCTTATATAATGAAGAAAAGAAATTATTTTCGCATATATATTTTACTGATAAAGGTGCAAACAATGTGTTCTGGGGCAGAGGTAACGGCTGGGTTATGTGGACTCTGAGCGAGGTATTGCCGCATATAAAAAACAGTGATGATTTTGAATTTTTACATGATTTATTTGTAAATCTCAGTTCTTCGCTTAAAAAGTATCACTCTGACAGCGGTCTTTGGAGACAGGTTATTGACAGCTGCGATGAAGGGTCATATCCGGAAACTTCATGTACTGCTATGTTTATGCTTGCTCTTGTACGAGGTGTTAAACACGGATGGATTGATAATTCGTATATTGAAGTGATTAAAAAAGCATGGGAAGGACTGTTAAAATACAGTATTGATTCTGAAGGTAATGTTTACGGGGTTTGCATGGGCTCCGGCTGTTCGATGGAAAAAGAGTATTATTACGGCATACCGACAATAATGAATGATGACCACGGAACAGGTGCTGTGCTTGCGGCGGCGAGTGAATGGTATGAATTAAGCGTATCTATTCAGGAGACTGACAAAAACTGAAGAAAGATATTATGGAAGGATATTAAAATGAATAAACAATTTATAAAAGCAACCGAAAAAGCGTGTTCTTTCGATGAGTATATTGCATCACCGTATTTAAGAAAAAGCTTTGAGTTGGATTTTGTTCCTGAAAAGGCAGAGCTTTCAATATGCGGTTTGGGATTTTATGTTTTGTGCATAAACGGAAAGGAAATAACAAAAGGGGCACTTGCACCGTATATAAGCAATCCCGATGATTATTGTTACTATGATACATATGATGTAAAATCAATGCTTGTTGAAGGGGAAAATGTAATCGGCATAATGCTTGGTAACGGTATGTTCAATGCTTTTAGCGGTGTGGTCTGGGATTTTCAAAAGGCCCAGTGGCTGGGTGCTCCAAGAATGTCGCTTGAGTTTATTGCAGAGGGACATGACAAAAAATTAGAATTTATTGCAGATGAAAGCTTCAAGGTGCATCCTTCACCTATTATTTTTGATGATTTGAGAATGGGTGAGTATTATGATGCAAACCTGGAAATTGAAGGTTGGAATAAAGCCGGATTTGATGATTCAGCTTGGGATAATGCAATGAAGGCAGAAACACCGAGAGGCGAGCTGAAATTATGTACAGCTGAACCGATTAAGGTGATGTATGAAATAAAGCCTGTTTCGGTAAAAAAGCAGACCGGCGGATATTTATATGATTTTGGAATAAATACAGCAGGTGTATGCCGTCTTAAAATAAACGCAAAAAAAGGACAGAAAATCACTTTTTGGCACGCTGAACTTTTGAAAGACGGAGAGCTTGACTTTTCAAGTACGATTTTTGACGGACCGGATGTTCAGTTTTATAAAGAATACAGTCAGAAGGATATTTATATAGCAAAAGGCGAGGGAGAAGAAATTTATATTCCCAAGTTTACGTATCATGGCTTCAGATATGTATTTGTTGAGGGAATAGAAGAGGAACAAGCGACGGACGATTTGCTTACATATTTGGTAATGAATTCAGACTTAAAGCGTATCGGAGGTTTTGAATGCTCGGATGAAGTTTCCAATACTTTGTTTGAAATGGTGAAGCGTTCTGATTTGGCGAATTTCTATTATTTTCCGACAGACTGCCCGCACCGTGAAAAAAATGGATGGACAGGTGATGCGGCTGTTTCGGCAGAGCGTATGGTGCTTTTGTATGATGTTGAAAAGAGCTGGCGTGAATGGTTAGGAAATATAAGAAAAGCACAAAATGACAGAGGTGAGCTTCCGGGTATAGTACCGACAACCGGCTGGGGCTATAATGCGTGGAACGGCCCTTCATGGGACACTGTTATATTTAATTTACCGTATGAACTTTACAAAAAACGAGGAAATGTTGAGGCAATAAAAGAAAATGCACACGCTATGGTGCGTTATCTTGAATATATTTTTACAAGAAGAAGTGGAAACGGAACTATAGCGGTCGGTTTGGGTGACTGGGTTCCGGTAGGAAGACATCCTTCTGATTATGTTTCTCCGCTTGCATTTACAGACAGTATTATGGTTATGGAAATGGCAAGAAAAGCGTCGGAAATGTTTGAGGCTGTGGGTTATGAACATTCTAAGGCTTTTGCGGATTCGATTTATGCGAATATGTATGAAACTATAAGACGTGAGCTTGTAGATTTCAGCACAATGACCGTAGCAGGTGAGTGTCAGACAAGCCAGGCGATGGCACTTTATTATGGTTTGTTTAAAGAAAATGAGGAGCAAAAGGCTTTTGAAAAGCTGTTGGAGCTTGTTCATCAGAATGATGATAAATTTGACAGCGGATTTTTGGGTATGAGAGTAATATTTCATGTTCTTGCAAAATTCGGAGAAGCAGAGCTTGCATATGATATGATAACAAGAAAGGAATATCCCTCATACGGTTATTGGATAGAAACAGGAGAAACTACATTATGCGAGGCGTTTCAGCCAACAGTGAAATGCGGCTCACATAATCATCATTTCCTTGGAGATATTGGAAACTGGTATATTTCAGCGGTGGCAGGTCTTAGGATAGTAAACTCCGAAAAGGTGCTGATAAGTCCTAATTTTATTAATCAGCTTGACTATGCTTCGGCATATCATGATTTACCGAAGGGCAGAGTAAGTGTATCTTGGAAGCGTGTGGGAGATGAAATTGAACTTGAGGTCAAGTGTCCTGTAGAGTATGAGATAAAAATTCCCCCAAAATACGCTTCGCTGAAAATTAGCAATAAATAAAAGGAGAAATCGGTGCAAAGATTATACTTATGGTACCTCCCAACAAAGGAGTGACTTACAATCTGCACGCTATGAAGATAGATGGAGTGGATGTAGGGGATTATTCAGCTGTAATACCTGCTGTAGCTGAAGCTAAAAATATTCCTTGTGTTGATATTCACAAATGGACAATAGAAGAAACAGAAAAAGATGTTTCATTCTTGGATACAGTATACCTTACAGCAAACTATATAAATAGCTTGGTTGAGAGCGGTAAAATGACACAAACTCAAGTAGAAAATCATTCCAATAGCGGAATAAGAAATAATGGATATGACACAACACATATAAGTATAGATGGTTGCGAGCGTATCGCTCAGTTTGTGGTAGATAGTATAAAGTCGCAAAATATTGAATTAACAAAAGTGTTGAAATAAGTTTATTTTACATTTGAAGAGCAGGTAAGTACAACGGCAGACGCTTGTTGATGTCTGCCGTTGTGCAATAAAGGAGAGAAAAAGAATGAAAGAAAAACTGATAAGAGAACATATTAATGCACTAAAAATACTTGATTGTAAAAATTGTGAAAATTCAGAATTATTGCTTGATAAAAAAAGAAATCAAGCAGCTATATCTAATTTAACTTGTTGCACATTAAAGAAAGACGGCTATATTTTTTTGGATTTTGGTAGAGAAATTCATGGTGGTATTAATATTGTAGTTCATAAAACCAAAGACGAGCAAAGTGGTAAATTACGCGTTGTTTTTGGCGAAAGTGTTTCTGAAGCTCTTAGTAAAATTGGCGAAAAGAATGCAACTAATAACCACTCATTAAGAGATATAACAGTTGAAGTTCCATTTTTATCGAACAATGAAATTGGTAAAACAGGATTTCGTTTTGTGAAAATAGAAGCATTGACAGAATATGTAGAAATTAAAAGTGTAACGGCTATTTTTATTTATAAAGATATTGAGTATAAAGGAGATTTTGAATGTGATAATGTCTTACTAAATGATATATGGAAAACAGGTGCTTATACTGTTCATCTTAATATGCAGGATTATTTATGGGATGGTATTAAGCGTGATCGCTTGGTTTGGATTGGTGATATGCACCCTGAAACATCTATTATATCATCAGTATTCGGGTATGATGATTGTGTTCCCCGTAGCCTTGATTTAACAAGAGATGAAACACCTGTTTCAGATTGGATGTGCGGTATGCCGACATATTCAATGTGGTGGCTCAAAATTCATCGTGACTGGTATTATCAGAATGGTGATATAAATTATTTGAAAGAACAGCAGGATTATATTTTTGAATTATTGAAAAAGCTTTTTGAATTAATTAATGATGATGGTACAAATAAAATTGACTATAAGTTTGTTGATTGGTCAAGCTTTGAAACCGATGCTGCAGACAGCGGCGTTCATGCAATGCTTACGCTTTCAATGAATACAGGAAAAGAATTATGTGAGATATTGGAAAATACAGAATTAGCTTCTGAATGTCAGAAGAATTTGTCGAAATTAAAGAATTATTCTCCGAGCTATGTCGACAATAAACAAATGGCGGCACTTATGGCATATTCGGGAGCAGGAGATATAAAAGAAATTTATGAATTTTTAAAAAGAGAGCCGCTAAAGGGCTTGTCAACCTTTTTGGGTTTTTATGTGTTGAATGTTTATGCTATGTCAGGTGATATTGACGGTGCATTTAATGTTATAGAAAATTATTGGGGAAGAATGTTTGAATTTGGTGCTACTACCTTTTGGGAAGATTTTGATGTAGAATGGGCTGAAAATGCATATGGGATTGATGAATTCCCAAAAGACGAGAAAAGTGATATTCACGGCGATAACGGAAAATATTGTTATACAGGCTTTAGACACAGCTTGTGTCATGGTTGGGCTGGGGGACCGACGGCATTTTTATCAAGATATGTATTGGGAGTAGAAATTTTAGAACCGGGTTGTAAAAAAATAAGGATAAACCCTATGCTTGGCAAACTTAATTGGGTTAAGGGAAAATACCCCACTCCTTATGGTGAGATAGAAATAGAACATAAAAGAGAAAATAATGAAGTAGTAACCCGTGTTACTGCTCCGAAAGAAATAGAAATTATTACAGGCGAAAGAGGTTGAGAAAATGATTAAAGGTTTTAAAATGAAGCTATATGAGGGACAGAAAAAGGAGTATGAAAAAAGGCATAATCTTTTATGGCCTGAAATGAAGGAAATGATTCACGAGTGCGGTGGTAAAAATTATACAATATTTCTTGATGAAGATACCCTTACACTTTTTGGTTATATAGAAATTGAGAGTGAAGAAAAATGGGCAGAAAGTGCAAATATAGATATTTGTAGAAAATGGTGGGACTATATGGCTGACATTATGGAAACTAATCCTGATAACAGTCCTGTAAGCATTGATTTAAAAAATGTATTTCATTTAGATTAATTTATAAAGAAGGTTATAATTATGAAAAAGGCTAATGTTGTATTAGTGGGTATCGGAGGATATGGGGAAATATATGTTGAAGATATTTTTGAAAATCCACATCCGTCAATCAATCTGATTGGAGCTGTTGAGCCTTATCCTGAACGTTGCAGATAAAATAACCGGTCCGTATACTATTGTAAGAGAGGGGTTAAAGCCTCTTGGTATGAATGCAGGCGATTTTGATTTGGCAGTCGCAGATGATGGTAAAGCATATTATTTCTTTGAACGTGTACACAGCGAAACCATTTGTGCCGATTTAACAGACGATTATACAAACGTCACAGGCTACTATTCAACTCATTTTCCGCTGAAGCAGCCGCCGTTTGTGCGTGAGGCTACAGCACATTTTCTAAGAAAAGGCAAGCATTATCTTATCACTTCAGGAACAACAGGGTATTTCCCTAATCCTTCGGAGGTGGCTGTTGCTGACACATGGCACGGACCTTATAAGGTGCTTGGAAATCCTCACTCCGACGATAAAACGAGAACTTCGTATCACAGTCAGGTGTCATCTGTGTTTAAAGTGCCGGGTAAAAAGGATTTATATATAGCCTGTGCAGATAGATGGCTTCCGCAGTTTATGGATCAGGAATATGATAAATATTCCGAGATTTACAGAATTTTGTTTGATCCCGACGCAGGTGAAGAGACTATAAAAGCATCAAAGGAGCAAATGTCCAAGCTGCCTAAGGCGATAACCAAGGAGGCTGATTATGTATGGCTGCCGCTTAGGTTTGACGGAGAAATGGTTTATATAGACTGGCGTGACGAATGGGATTTATCGGAATTTGAATAATGAAAAATGGCATATTTCATGTGAAATATGCCATTTTTTTAGGGCATTGCCTTGACAAGAAGCACCGTATTGGCTATAATAAAACAGAGGTGAAAAATGTGAAGGTTCTTTTTATAGAATGTAATATGGGTGCTTCGGGGGATATGATTTTATCGGCACTTTCAGAACTTGCAGATAATCAGGAAAAATTTATGTCCGAGCTTAATAACTGCGGTATTGCCGGAATATTCTTTTATAACAAGTAAAAACTTCAGTTCAAAACTACTTGAGGTTATTTTGCTCGGTGGATTTTCAACTGTTGATCCTAATAGGCAATGTGAGGTCAAAGAATTAAATGAATTAGGAAAAACAATGCTTCAATATGCAACCGAAATATACAATGGTTCTCCGATTGATGTTCATTCACTTTCATTTTATTCGGCTTTCGCAAGTGCACAACAACTACTTACAGCCCTTTGGTGTAGTAATAGCCAAGATGAGTTTCTTGAAATAATCAGAAATTGGATTTATGGTACAGACGGAACGCTAAATCTGTATCACTCAATTCTTCTTGATGTTGCGACAAGAAACAATTCCCAAAGCATTAGAAAGAGTGCAATCGATATGCTTGAAAAAGCAAAAAAAGAGGCTGTTTTTTTAGGATGGGATATATGATGCAATAAATTCACATATTTGTGCAAAAGGAGATAAGACCTAATAGGTTTTATCTCCCGTTTTTTGATATTAGTGTTTTTCAAGTTTACTATTAAAATTAGGATATTCAAGATATAATAAAAATCCGAACCCTTCACCGATTGGTACAAGGTTCGGATTTCTACTGTTTGGTGCGCCTGAAAGGACTTGAACCTTCACGTCGGGGACACCAGATCCTAAGTCTGGCGCGTCTGCCAATTCCGCCACAGGCGCATAATTATAATAATGCAGAATGCTGAGTGCATAATGCAGAATTATTTAACGGCAAAAAAAATTATATCACAAGGCGGTGATTTTGTCAAGAGGGTTTTTGAAAAAAACGGAAAACATAATATAAAATATTTCAGTTTCTTCATGTAAAAGTGCTATAATTGAATTTCGCGTATTGACATTTACGTGCCGGAAATGATATACTACATGAAGACATTGTTTGATTGGGCGAAAGGATTGATTATTATGTTTTTTGAGCAATGGAACGGATTTAAAATAAACAGATGGGACAAGGAAATAAATGTAAGTGATTTTATAAAGAAAAACTATACTCCGTATTCGGGCGGCAGCGATTTTTTGGAGGGGCCGACCGACAGAACGGCGCGTCTGAACGGTAAAATAAAGGAGCTTCTTAAGAAGGAGGCGGAAAACGGCGGCGTTCTGGATATTGACACAGAAAGAATTTCTTCGCTGCTTACGTACCCTGCCGGTTATATCGACAAGGATGATGAGATTATTGTCGGGCTGCAGACTGATGCACCTTTGAAGCGGGGAGTTAATCCTTTCGGCGGAATGAGGATGGCAAGAAGTGCGGCTGAGGCATACGGCTATAAAATTTCCGACAGGATAGAGGACGCTTTCAGATTTAAAACAACTCATAATGACGGAGTATTCAGCGTTTATTCCGAGGACATGCTCAAAGCACGTCATTTTGGAATTCTTACGGGTCTTCCCGACGCTTACGGCAGGGGCAGGATTATAGGTGATTACAGAAGATGTCCTCTTTACGGTGTTGATGTGCTGATAGATGAAAAGAAAAGAGACAAGAAAAAATATGGGCTCCGGGATATGACGGAGGATAATATAAGGCTGTGCCAGGAAATAAATAAGCAGATTGAGTTCCTTGAGGCACTTAAGGGAATGGCTCAGCTTTACGGCTTTGATATAAGCCGTCCCGCTTCAGACGCGCGGGAAGCGATGCAGTGGCTTTATTTTGCATATCTTGCCGCGGTTAAGGAGCAAAACGGTGCCGCGATGTCGCTTGGGCGCGTCAGCACCTTCCTTGACATTTATATAGAGCGTGATTTGAACGCGGGAAAAATCAGTGAGGCGGAAGCACAGGAGCTTATAGATGATTTTGTTATGAAGCTCAGAATAGTAAAGCAGCTGAGAACTCCGGATTATAACGAGCTGTTCGGCGGAGATCCAACATGGGTTACGGAGAGTATAGGAGGAATGACGGAGCATAATGAGCCGCTTGTAACAAAAAACTCCTTCAGAATTCTTAACACGCTTTATAACCTCGGAACGGCACCGGAACCGAATCTCACGGTTCTGTGGTCAGAGGATTTACCGGAGGAATTTAAGCGCTTCTGTGCAAAGGTTTCCGTTGACACCGATTCCATACAGTATGAAAACGATGATCAGATGCGCAGGATTTACGGTGATGATTATGCTATTGCCTGCTGCGTTTCGGCTATGCGCGTCGGAAAGCAGATGCAGTTTTTCGGGGCAAGGTGCAATCTGCCGAAGCTTCTGCTGCTTGCTCTGAACGGCGGCTGTGACGAAAAGACGGGAACGGAGATAGCGCCGAAGAGGGCACCGTATGAAGAGGAATACCTTGATTATGACAAGGTTATCGAAAGGTTTGAGTTTTACAGCGAATGGGTTTGCAGGCTTTATATAAACACCCTTAATGTAATACATTATATGCATGACAAGTACGCCTATGAAAAAATTCAGATGGCGCTTCACGATACAGAGGTAGGCAGGTTTATGGCATGCGGCGTTGCGGGGCTTTCCGTTATAGCGGATTCGCTCAGCGCCATTAAATATGCAAAGGTAAAGGTTATAAGGAATGAAGCGGGGCTTATTCGTGATTTTGAAATTAAAGGCGATTTCCCGAAGTACGGAAATGACGATGACAGAGCCGATGATATCGCTGTATATGTCCTTAAAAATATTTACGAAAACCTGAAGAGGACAAAGACTTACAGAAATGCTGAGGTTACCTTATCTGTTCTTACGATTACGTCAAATGTAATGTACGGGAAAAAGACGGGGGCAACGCCTGACGGCCGCGCTGCCGGAGAACCGTATGCGCCCGGGGCAAACCCCATGCACAACAGAGAATTTAGCGGCGCTCTTGCATCGCTCAGCTCTGTTTCAAAGCTTCCGTATTCCGTTTGCCGCGACGGTATTTCAAACACCTTTTCCATCACTCCTCAGGCTCTCGGCAAAACCGAGGAGGAGCGCACGGAAAACCTTGTGAGCATACTGACGGGATATTTTAAGAGCGGCGCTCATCACATAAATGTAAATGTTCTGAACAGGGAAAAGCTTATAGATGCATACGAGCATCCTGAAAATTATCCGAATCTGACAATCAGGGTATCGGGATATGCTGTTAATTTCTGCCGTTTGAGCAAGGCTCAGCAGCGTGAGGTTATCAATCGTACTTTCCATGAGAGGATGTAATTCTGGGGGCTGCTGCAAACAATGCAGCAGCTTTTTTTAAAAGGAGGCACGAAGAATGAAGGGCAGAATTAACAGTATTTACACAGGCAGTGCTCTTGACGGACCCGGCATAAGGACGGTTGTTTTTTTTCAGGGCTGTCCGTTAAGATGCATTTATTGTCACAACCCGGAAACCCATGATTTTTCCGGAGGTGAGGAAATTGAGGCGGAGGTGCTTTTTTCAAAGCTTAACCGTTACTGTGCTTATTACGGGAAAAACGGGGGAGTGACCTTTTCCGGAGGTGAGGCGCTTTGTCAGGCCGAGTTTTTATGTGAAATTCTGGAGCTTTGCAAAGGGGCGGGTATTCATACAGCCCTTGATACGAGCGGATGCGTTGATACGCCGGCGGCGAAGCGTGCTGTGCAGCTTGCAGATCTTGTCATACTCGATATTAAGATGAACAGCGAGGAGGACTATAAAAGATATACGGGCGGCAGTTTTTCCGCTGTCCTCGATTTCCTTGAATTTTGCGGGAAAGCCGGTACTGATACGTGGCTGAGGAAGGTTATAGTTCCCGGCATAAACGATACAAAGCAGTGCGTGTCGGAGCTTGCGCATATAGCGCAGACGTATAAATGTGTAAAAAAAACAGAGCTTCTTCCTTTTGAAAAGCTGTGCACGGAAAAATATAAACGGCTCGGAATAACGTTTCCGCTTGAGGATACGCCGGCAATGGACAAGGCTGCGCTGGCTGAGCTTGAAAAAATCCTGTATGCTGAGTAGGTATGAAGAAGGTCCCCTGTGTTTTAACGCCGTTTTCAGCAGCTGAAGGTACAAAATTTGAATGCAAAAAAACAAATACGGCTATTGACACATTGGCTTTTTCAGAGTATAATATTAGTAAAGAATGCTAACTAACTTCATTGAATAGAGCGGCTTTTTCACGGAGTATTGTGTTAAAGCGGCAGAACGGAGATTTTTATTATGGAAAATGCTCTGCAATATGTTTTTTCATATCTGAAGCTTATTCAGATAAGCGATTTTGTTGATATATTCCTTACGGCTGTTATTATATATTACATGATAAGCTGGCTTAAGGAAACAAGGGCTATGCAGCTTGTAAAGGGTATAGTCCTGCTTTTTATAATTCTTATACTCAGCGACTGGACTCATCTGACTGTTATAAACTATGTGCTGAACGCCGTTGTCCAGGTAGGAATGTTTGCACTTGTTGTTATATTCCAGCCTGAGCTGCGCAGTTTACTTGAGCGTCTCGGAAGGTCAAGAATCGGAAAACTGATGGATTTTGCAACCTCGGATACAGATAATCTCGAAGCTGAGGAAAACGCTGTTTTTGACAGCATAGTAAACGCTGTTATGGAAATGTCGGCGGAAAAGACAGGGGCGCTTATTGTAATAGAGCGTGACACGAAGCTTGGCGACCATACGAAAAGGGGCACAAAAATAGACGCCGAGATAAGCCGTCAGCTTATTGAAAATATTTTCTTTAAAAACAGTCCTCTCCACGATGGTGCCGTTATTATCAGAAACGGAAGGATACACAGCGCAGGCTGCTTCCTGCCGCTGTCGTCAAACAATAATTTGTCATCAGAGCTTGGTACAAGGCACAGAGCGGCACTCGGAATATCGGAGGTTTCGGACGCACTTATAATTGTTGTAAGCGAAGAAACGGGGAAGGTTTCGATTGCAATGGGGGGTGCACTGACTCGAAATGTCTCCCGCGAGCCGCTAAGACATGCGCTTGAAAGATTTTTCAGCCCCGATTCGCAGCAGATCGGACTGGGACAGCTCTTTAAATTCAGGAAGGGAGGCAGCTCCAATGAAGGATAACAATAAAAAAAACACGAAGTCTTCAGAGTATTCCGCAGGTGAGAAAAACAGCATAACCATGAAAAGAATAAAAAGAATCGTATCCTCTCTTGTTATAGCGGTAATTGTCTGGTTTGTTACAATTAATGTTGTAAACCCTTCCATATCCGTTTCAATAGCAAGTGTGCCTGTCAGATTTGTAGGTGAAAATGCGCTGCGCGAAAAAGGGCTTGTACTTGTGGATAGAGAGCTTCTTCCGGACTTTTCCGTAAAGGTCCGCAGTACAAGAAGCGAGCTGATTAAAAATATCGACAGAATACGGATTGATATAGATTTGTCGGGAATACAAACTCAGGGTAAAATAACTGTCACTCCAACAGTAAATCTGCCTGATTCGGTAAGCCTTGAAAAGCAGAAGTTTTCGGGAGTAGAGCTTTCCATTGAACCAAGCTATGAAAAAGAGATCCCCGTTGTTATCAAACAAGCGGGCGATGATAAAATAAAAGCAAAGGATAAAATAGTAAAGTCTGTTCCCGAAATAGAAAAAATGCAGATAGTCGGTTCCAAAAACGAAGTGGACGCAGCAGCAAGCTGCTTGATTACAATTGATGTTTCGGATCTTGAAGAGTCCGGAAAAACAATGTATTCGTATCAGATAGCAGATTCATCAATGACCGTTTTGCAAAGCAGTTCAACCATATATTGCAGCAACGTTACCGTTCCTGTCAATAACACCATTTACAGCAGGGTAACCCGCCCTGTAAAGATAAAGCTTTCAGATGAGCTTCAGAAGCACTATATTACGGAGATTGATGAAAAAAGCATAACCCCGTCCCAGCTTGACATTGGTGTGCCGGACGGTGTCAGCGCGCCGGACGAGCTTGAGGCAGTCTTTGAAAACGCGGATTATAACAGCGGAGACAATGAGATAAATCTCAATGTAACTGCACCGAAGAAAATTTTTATAAGGAATCCGCAGGTCACTGTAAAAGCTAAGCTTACTAAGCTTGTTGAAAAAACAGTAACCGTTTCGGTTAATCTTGAAAATGTTCCCGATTGGCTTGAGCCGGCGGGAAATCCCATAACTGAAGAAAGAAAAGTCCTTGTTCCTGAGGATGCCGGAGATGAAATAAAGGCTTATGCCGATGCTTCCGACGCACAGGAGGGCATGAATAATCTGGATTTCAGCTTTGAAAATGAAAATATAAAAGGACTTGACGGAAACACAATTAACGCTTTGTTTAATATAAAACAGTCCCAGTAGAGCACTTATTAAAGGAGAAAAATTATAAATGGGTGATATTTTAAAACGCGGAACAAGCGCAGACGGCGGAGTCAGAATTTTTGCCGCCGTAACAACAGAGCTTGCGGAAAAGGCAAGAAAAATTCATGACACCTTTCCCGTGGCAACAGCCGCCCTCGGAAGAACACTTACCGCAGGAGTGCTGATGTCTGCCGCAGGTCTTAAAACAGAAACGGACTCCCTGACTATTCAGATAAAGGGAGACGGACCTCTCGGCAGCATTATTGTCTGCGCTGACAGCAAGCCTAACGTACGTGGTTATGTGGGGAATCCGTTTGTGGATCTGCCTCTTAACGCCGCAGGCAAGCTTGATGTCGGCGGCGCAGTAGGCCGCGGTTCACTGAGCATTGTGCGTGACCTCGGCCTCAAAGAGCCGTATATCGGACAAGTTCCCCTTGTATCGGGAGAAATCGCCGAGGATATAACAATGTACTATGCAAAAAGCGAGCAGATTCCTACTGCTGTCGGGCTCGGAGTTCTTGTTGACAGGGACTACTCAGTTCTTTCGTCCGGAGGATTTATGGTTCAGATGATGCCCGGCTCAACTGATGAAACTGCTCAGCTTATAGAAAAAAACCTTAAAAACGCCGATTCGGTAACATCTATGATTGCCGGCGGGATGACTGCAGAGGAAATCATCTTTGCAGTTGCGGAGGGCATTGACTTCTTTATTGAAAACAGCGAGGTTGTCCCCGAATATAAATGCACCTGTTCAAAGGAACGTATGGAAAAGGCGCTTATTTCAATAGGGTATGACGAGCTTTCCCGGCTTATTGAAGAGCAGGGAGAGGCAGAGCTGTCCTGCCAGTTCTGCGAAAACAAATATAACTTTTCCAAAAATGAGCTTGAGGAGCTGTTAAGACAAGCATCAGATCGTAAAAAACCCCGTTAATCATATACAAAAAAGCGAAACATTGTTTAGCCGGAATCAATAATAATATGTGTTATACCCTTGACTTTTGGGTATAATTAGGGTATAATAGGGTATAACTAATAGTCGGAGGTGTTTTTATGGCTGACAATGATATTATGCAAAGGATAATTGATCTTGAACGTGAGATTGCTGTTCTGCCATCGGGCAGTGTATCTAAAAAAACTATTAAAGACAAGGTTTATTATTATCACCGTATGACTCGGGACGGAAAAGTTAAGGAAACATATGTAAGCTTTGATGATGTTGATGAATTAAAGGCACAGATAAAAAAACGCAGAGCATTGGAAAAAGAATTAAAAGAATTGAAAAGATTAGAGCCGGCTCCGAAAAAGAAATCAATTTTCCACGATTTTAACACATATATTCGTATAGGCGAGCAATTAAAAAAGTACGCATCACCTGTAAAGAATTACAAAAAAAGAGAATGCTACAGTAAATTATACGAATATATTTATGGAGGTCATCAGGACAAAGTTTTTGTTCTATATGGATTACGCCGTACCGGAAAAACAACACTTATTCGTCAAATCATTGCTGATATGACAGAAAGTGACCGTCAAAAATCTGCTTTTATACAGGTGAAAATGCAAGATGACCTTGCTATGCTTAACAAAGACCTCAAATACCTTGAAAGGCAAGGATATAAGTATGTGTTCATTGATGAAGTAACTTTAATGGAGGACTTTATAGAAGGTGCTGCTTTGTTCTCGGATATATACGCTGCTTGCGGAATGAAGATAGTTCTCTCCGGAACAGATTCACTCGGATTTTTGTTTACTGAAAGTGAGGAATTGTATGACCGTTGCATAACTCTGCATACAACATTTATTCCATACCGTGACTTTGAGAAAGTACTTGGCATCAAAGGTATTGACGAGTATATCAGATTTGGCGGTACAATGAGTCTTAGCGGAATAAACTATAACGAAGATTCACCGTTTGCTGATACAAAAAAAACAAATGAATATATTGATACTGCTATAGCGAGAAATATTCAGCACTCACTAAGATATTACCGGGATGGCAGCCACTTCAGACATCTTTTTAAGTTATATGAAGAAGGTGAACTTACAAGTGCAATTAACCGTGTTGTGGAAGACATTAACCACCGTTTCACCGTTGATGTTTTAACAAAGACATTTAAGTCTTCCGATTTGTCAATTTCTGCACGAAATCTGTTAAAAGATAAAAGCAACAGTCTTGATATTTTAAGTAATATTGACAGAGAATCAGTTGAAAAAAGATTGATGCAGACACTTGATATTTTAAATATTGAAGAACAAACCATAGATATTGATGAAACTTGTGTCTTGGAAATCAAAGAATATCTGAGATTGCTTGACGTGACAATGGAAATAGACGAAGAATACTTGCCTGTAGGAAATGCAACAAAAAAAATTACGATAACCCAGCCCGGTATGAGATATTCGCAGGCTACAGAGCTTGTTAATTTAATTCTTCGGGATGAAAAATTCAATACATTCTCTGCGGCAGAAAGAGCATATATTCCGGAGAGAATTTTGAGTGAAGTTAAAGGACGAATGTTGGAAGAAATTATTCTTCTTGAAACAAAAACAGCAAATCCTCAAAAACAAGTCTTTAAACTTCAGTTCACTACAGGCGAATTTGATATGGTTATTGCTGATAACGAAACTCTTTCTTGCGAAATATATGAAATAAAATATAGCAAAGAAATCGTTGATAAACAATATCAGCATCTTAGCGATGAAAAAAAATGTGAAGATACAGCTTTCCGGTTCGGAAGGATTACGGGAAAATATGTTATCTATCGCGGCGAAACCACAGATGTTAACGGAATTAAATATGTCAATGCAGAAGAATATTTGAAATCTCTTGCATAAAGACGGGGGATATTCCTGACCGATAAATATTTTATTCTTTCTTCAAGACGAAAAACGGCACAAACTGCCACAATATACTACGGTGGTAGACTCGGCATTGCTTTACAGCAATCAGAAGTTTCCGAATCAGCATCATTAAAGTTACCGGTATATGTTTGCAAGCTACATGTAGGGCTTGTAACTATATTTGTCAATTTTATGTATGAATCATACAAATTTTTTAGCGCTGTAACTAAATGCACCTGATCAAAGGAACGTATGGAAAAGGCGCTTATTTCAATCGGATATGACGAGCTTTCCCGGCTTATTGAAGAGCAGGGAGAAGCAGAGCTGTCCTGCCAGTTCTGCGAAAACAAATATAACTTTTCCAAAAATGAGCTTGAGGAGCTGTTAAGACAAGCATCAGACCGTAAAAAATGTCGTTAATCATATAAAAAAGCGAAGCATTGTTTAGCCTGAATCAATAATTATGTGTAAATACACAAAATTATCGAAAGTAATATTGACTTTTAAAATTGGTTATACTATCATTGAAACAATAAAATTGTGAAAATACACAAAATTATTCAAAGAGGTATTATTATGATTGAAAGAATTACATTTTCCTTGACGAAATTCAAAAATGCTGTTTTCTGATATTCTTACAGAATTCCGTGGCAGAGGTGATGAAATAAAATTAAATCATATCTTATCCTATTCAAAGTAAAATGTCCTTTGCGGATTTTGATGTCTGCAAAGGTCATTAAGCATCATCAACAAAATTTCTTGTATATTCCATAATCTTCATAAAATATCTTGAAAGATATCGAATTGTAGTGTATAATGTTAGTTGTCGGAGCAATTCGATAAAGGTAAGACTGAAAACAGTTTTAAAAACTGGGCGGTTATGCCACCTTATTCCTGTACTCATAATCGGGAGAGGAGGTGGTTGCTATGTTGAAATACATATTAAGAGCTTATCCGTAAATTAAATTAAGCACATCTTGCTCGCTGATTTTCCGTCATATCGCACAAAAAATCCTCGGCATACGCCAGTATGCATCGGATTTTTTTGTACAATCTGATGAAAAATCCGATTTCGCAATATGCACTTTTTTAATTACGGATAAGCTCTAAGAATTATATTTTTAACTATCGTGTTTTTAATAGCACTTACAAAAAAAGTAAGATAGCCCCCACGCCAATAAGGGCTATCTAAAAAATTGCTCTACGGCATAACCGTTTGAGGTCTTGCCTTTTTTCTATAATCATTATATATATAATTTCTTATTTTGTCAACACAAAAAGCGAAAGTTTTACGATTTGCACAAAATCAGTCCACTGCGATTTTAAAATCGTTTAATTTTTCTGCTATTTCAACAGACTTATTGCATCGGAGATTGTCTTTTCGTAGGCAAGCTCGCCGTATGCGTCAACGTCTTTTTTGTTCTTTTCTTCATGAGTCAGACATCCGGCACCGCCTATGCAGCCTCCGGTACATGCCATGCCCTCAATAAAGTTATTCGGGAGATTTCCCTTTGACGCGCGAAGCAGCGCAATTTTACACTGGTCAAGACCGTCACAGGAAAGAGGATTATATTTAAAGTCCTCAAGACCATGCTCCTTAAGTCCCTGAGCTACAGCGTCCGCAAGACCTCCGCTCCTTGCAAAAATTCTTCCGAAATACGAAGCGTTGTCAAGGTAATCCTCCTCAAGCGTCATAATATCAATATCACGGCTGTCAAACAGAGCCTGAAGCTCTTCAAAGGTAATTACACTGTCGATATACGGTCTTACCTCTTTTTTCTGGAACTCCATTTTCTTTGCCGTACATGGACCGATAAACACTATCTTGCAGTCCGGCTCCTTTTCCTTCATATACTTTGCGATTGTTGCCGCAGGTGAAAGATTATGAGAAATGTGTCCCTCAAGCTCAGGATAATGCTTCTTTATGTAATCAACAAAAGCGGGACAGCAGGAGCTTGTAAGGAAATCATCACACTCCGTAAGCTCCTTTGACTCGGCAAAAGCAACCATATCCGCGCCGAGAGCAGCCTCAACAACGTGATAAAAGCCCAGCTCCGTAATTCCCTTAATCGCCTGACCCACCTTTGCATAGGAAAACTGACCGGCAATAGACGGCGCAACAACGGCATAAACCTTATATTTGTTGTTATTGTCGCTCTTTTTAAGTATATCGATTACGTTCAGAATAAATGATTTATCGGCAATTGCTCCGAACGGGCACTGGTAAACACAAGCGCCGCAGGATACGCATTTACTGTTATCTATTTCTGCCGCCTTGTCCGGTCCCATATGAATCGCCTTGATTTTGCAGGCGCGTTCACACGGACGTGTTCTGTTAATAATAGCGCTGTACGGGCAGACCTTTGAGCAGGCGCCGCAATTTTTACACTTTGATTTATCAATATGCGCTTTCTGATGCTCATCGAAGGTAATGGCTCCGAAGCGGCATACATCCTCGCATCTGTGTGCAATACAGCCTCGGCATGCCTCAGTTACATCATATCCGCTTACAGGGCACTCGTCGCAGGCTATATCAAGCACTTCAATAACATTGGGATTGCTCATATCTCCGCCCATGGCAAGCCTTATACGCTCACCGAGTATTGCGCGCTCCTTATAGATACAGCACCGCATTGTCGGCTCATTTCCCGGCATGATACGCTTTGGAATACTTGTTATATTCTGCATAAGCTTATCATCCCATGCCGCCCGTGCCACCTCACGCAGAACCTTATATTTCAGATGCTGCACTTTTGTATCGAATTTTCTCATTTTTGCCATGTCTGTCTACACCTTTCCCTTTCTGCCGGAGGTATAGTCCGGATTAGAAGTAACTTACATTGATATTTTTTCCGAGCTCCCGAAGAGTCTTTGAAAGATCCTCAACAAGCTGCATTTTAATATTAAAGCCGATAGGAAGATTAGGATTCTGATGAGCAGGATTTACGGCGCGACCAACGTAAAAATTAATATCCGTTGCGACATCAATAAGCTTAACCGTAATAAGAGAAGCTCCATCCCTCTTCGTATGCCATTCCTGATAAAGCTTATTTTCACCGGCATAGTCCCTGACATATTCAAGCACTCCGTTAATTGTAAGCACGCCCTCAGTTACAAGGTCAACGCCTTCAATTTTTGCAATCGGAGGTATTTTAGGGTCTATATAATCTATAGATGTTTCCATCTTCTTTCCCAGGAATTCCGAGGTAAGTGTTGAAGTTGTTCCGCCCGAAACTATATGCTCACCCTGTTTTGCGAAAAACATCGTCATCATTTTGGAAACATCCTTCGGATTTGAGGGGGGTCCGAATAAAAGGTTTACAACCCTTCTCTTTCTTACCTTCAGCGCGGCAACGGTAGTGTCGTCACCGGGCATATTCATATACAAATCATTGCAGGCATCGTCAATGTCCGTGGCAATTGCCTGCGCCGTTTTCTCCGAATCGTACCTGTTCTCGGCATATTCCACAATATTATCACGCTGCCAGCCGTAATTCATAAGATCGCCTACGCCGGCATAAATTGCACCGTCGCTCATGGCGATAAATACGTCATTTTCAAGAAGCTGAACTCTTGACTCAAGAATTGTCTTGCCGGCTATCGTCCTCTGATTGACGGCATATTCATAATTTTTCCCGTCCCGCAGCAAAATCACCTGGGGATTATCGTACTGAATAATATCCGCATACTCGTTATCCGTTATTTTTATTATAGTAAAGGTCGAGTAAGCAACACCCCTTACCTTGCAGACAGGCAGTGTTGAAATTACCGTATTAACACAGTCTTCAATATCCATTTTTTCTGCAATCATGGTAGATATTATTTTTGATGTCAGTGTAGAAAGTATGTTCGCCTTAACACCGCTTCCGAGACCGTCAGCCAGCACCAGAACTGTTGATTCCGGCGTTTTTATTATCTGCACCATGTCACCGCAGAGCTGCTCACCGTGCTTGTTTATGCTTTTATAGCCTACATCAATGCACAATTCATTCATTAAGCATTTCCTCCCCGCAGTTTATTCAGACAAAGTGTCCTTAAGCTTTGTAAGAGCTATTTTCGTCTCAGCAGTTGTCTCACCGAGAAGCGAAGCGATTTCCTGAACCACGCGCATCTGCTTTTCAACAACCTTGTCGGTTATCTCAACAGCAGTCTTGCTGCGCATTTCCTTTTCCTCAAGCTGACGCTCGTCCTCGGTCACATCCTTCATAAGCAGCATCAAAAAGCCGTATTCCTTATCGAAAATAATTGTTTCCTCTACATACTTGTTATATTCGGCAAGATATTTTTTCTTATCATATACATTCTGCTCCTTGCCGAGTGCCATAACGTAGTCAACCGGGTCAAGCAGACGCACAATAGGGCTTCCCACAATATCTGCTGACGGCGGAAGATTAAGTATTTCAAGACCCGCTCTGTTAATCTGCTGAATCTCAAGGCTGTCGTTCAGCACGATTATTCCGTTGGGCGTATTGTTAATTATCTTATCGGAGAAGCTTTCCGCCTTCTCTTTAAGATACGGCAGGCACATTGAAAGGTCAGCCTTGCCGAGGAAAACAGCCTCCGCCTTCTCGCGGCAGGTGTTATAGCCGCAGCTTCCGCAGTTAAGCTCATGCTCCTTTGAGGATTTTCCCATTTTGCGCAGAATTTCCTCAATGGTTGCATTGCTTGCCTTTACCTTTGAGGTACCCTCAAAGCCGTATTCACGTCTGATTTCCTTCACCTCGTCGGTTTCAAAATCCGTGACACCGGAGTATTTGCTTATATTAATCTTATCCTCTACGGGATTGGTATTTCTTCTTTTCATAACAGGGCCGCCGATACAGCTGCCGCTGCAGGAGGACATTTCAATAAAGCAGTTTTTTAACTCGCCCTTATCAATGCTTTCCAGGGCTCTCATACAGTCCTCAGTACCATCAATGGCAACATATTCATAATCATCGGGTTTATCCATGCTGTCAAGGATTCCTCCGCAGGTTGGGAATCTTCTTGTCCTGCCTTTGAAATCATCCTCACCCGTGCGCTCAATATCAATCCCCTCTCTTGCCAGCCACTCGTCAAGCTCAGTGAAGGTAAGAACACAGTCGGCGCCATCAGGATACTTTTCGGACTCGGCCTTTTTTGAAATGCATGGCCCTATAAATACCACCCTTGCATTTTCATTCTCCTCCTTTATCTTCCGCGCATGAGCCTCCATGGGCGTTATCACCGGTGCAAGATAGGGAAGGGCATTGGTATAGTGCTTCTGGATAAGGGTATTTATACTGTGACAGCAGGAGGAAATGATTATGCTTTTTTCATGCTTTTTAAGCATTTTCTCATATTCCTTTTTAACTATGGCAGCACCGACTGCGGTTTCGGCAGCACCGGCAAAGCCCAGCTTTTTAAGAGCCGCTTCAACGTCACGGACGCTTGCCCCGTGATACCAAGCCGCAAAGGACGGAGCAAGACTCACATAAACAGGCTTTCCGCTTTTGATAAGCTCCTTCGCCGCGTCAACATCATACCTTATTCTTTTGGCGTCCTGAGGGCAAACAACATAGCACATGCCGCACAAAATACATTCATCCCGCATTATATGCGCCTGACCATCGGTAAATTTAATTGATTTTATAGGACAGTGCCTGATACACTTATAACAGTTTTTGCAATTTGTTTTTCTTGTTTCCAGACATTCAGACATCGTTTATTCTCCTTTTAAATCGAAGCAACACTCCTGCTTTGCTCGCAAGGAGCAGAGCTTGCGACAGATTGCAAGTAAGCGCAGGGAGCGTTAGCTCCTCAGAATTTCAGTGGGAGATTAAAACTCCCACTGAAATTCTGAAATGGAACCCGCCTTAGAGGCGGGGGACATCTGCGCTTAGGTTATACGCGACATAACCCATGCCCCGGCGGTGCCGGAGTATGGGCTTATGCAATCAGTTAACCTTTGAAAGTATTTCCGAATTAAAGAATGATTTTGCGGTTTCGGGCGATACCGAGAACAGCTTGTCATCCACTGTAACACTTACGCCGTTTGTGCAGTTCTTCATGCAGAACGCTCCGCACAGCTCAACCTTTTCCGTAAGATTGTTTTCCTTCACAAGATTTTGCAGCTCTTCGATAATCTGACGTGAGCCCTTAAGATGACATGAGCTTCCTATACAAATTGTTACTTTCATAAAAAACTTCCTTTCTGAATTTTTAGCCTTGCACAGCCGCAGAACAAAACTTCTGCGGCTGCCGTTTAAATCGGAGCAATGCTCTGCTTTGCTTGCAAGGAGCAGAGCTTGCGACAGATTGCAAGCAAGCGCAGGAAGCGTTAGCTCCTCAGGGTTTCAGTGGGAGATTATAACTCCCACTGAAATTCTGAGATGGGACCCGCCGCCTTAGAGGCGGGGGACATCTGCGCGTAGGTTATATTTTTTCACACACAATTTTTATTCGTATTCAACAACATCTATCCAGTGCATAAGGAATTCGCGCTCAACCTCGTTACCCTTTGAAAGCTGTGAGGCAGCAACTATCGGTATCCACTTCTGAACATATTGCTTTGCGGTTTCGCTTTTTTTGCAGTACAGCTTCATGTATTTCTCGGCGCCGTCAATATTTCCGGCAAGCCAGAACAGAAGGTACGTTCTTGCCGCGTCCGCTGCAGCATTGCCTATTGTGGCATGAGACCAGTCGAGAATATAATATTCATCCTCAGGAGTTACAATTATATTGCTCGGGTTAAAGTCGCCGTGGCAAAGCTTATCATGCTTCGGCATGGAATCAAGTCTTGTATGAAGCTCATAGCGTGATGTTGCGTCAAGGCCCGTTTCGCTGATTTTTCTCTGCATTTTATCCTTAAGCTTGTTGAGAAGCGGCGACTTCTTTGAATGTACCGAAAGCTGCAGGTCAACAAGCTTATCAAGGTATTCATCTGCTTTTCCGGGATTTTCCTTAATAAGCGTTTCAAGAGTTTTTCCCTGAATAAACTCAGAAACAATAGCCCATTTGCCGTCAATTTTCGTAACCTCAAGAAGCTTTGGGATTTTAAGCCCGGTTTCCTCGACTCTCGCCTGGTTTAACGCTTCATTCAAAACATTTGCCTTTGAATAATTTTCATCGAAAACCTTTACAGCCTTATCTCCGTCTCTGTAAACCGTCTTTGATGTCCTTACTGCAATAACTCTGTCCAAATTCATTATCTTTCACCTCCGTAATATGCGTTAAGATACATTTCCTTGATTTCACTCAGCAGCGGATAACGGGGGTTTGCACCTGTGCACTGGTCATCAAAGGCTTGCTCCGTCATTTCGTCCAGTCTGTCAAGGAAGTCCTTTTCATCTATACCATATTCCTTGATTGTCTTCTTTATTCCAACCTTAGCCTTAAGCTCATCAATCATCTTTATGAGGTTTTCAAGCTTCTCCTCATCATTTTTGCCCTTTACTCCCATAAAGTCGGCAATCTCCGCATATCTTTCAAGAGTATGAGGATGATCATACTGCGGGAAGGTTCCCATCTTTGCAGGTACTTCGGCAGCGTTAAAGCGTAAAACCTCGTCAATCATAAGAGCGTTTGCAACACCGTGGGGCAGATGATGGAAAGCGCCAAGCTTATGAGCCATTGAATGGCATACGCCGAGGAAGGCGTTGGCAAATGCCATACCTGCCATAGTAGCTGCATTAGCCATCTTTTCTCTTGCCTTCGGGTCATTTTGACCGTTGTCGTATGCGGCGGGAAGATATTCAAAAATCATCTTTATTGCCTTGAGTGCAAGACCGTCGGTATAATCCGTTGCCATCATTGAAGCATAAGCCTCAAGAGCATGAGTAAGTGCATCTATACCGGAAGCTGCTGTCAGACTTTTCGGCGCTGTCATGTGGAAATCAGCGTCAATTACAGCCATATTCGGAAGCAGCTCGTAATCTGCAAGAGGATATTTTATACCGGAATTTTCATCGGTAATAACGGCAAACGGAGTAACCTCACTTCCTGTTCCGGCAGAAGTCGGAATAGCGATGAAATAAGCCTTTTCACCCATTTTGGGGAAGGTGTAAACTCTCTTTCTTATATCCATGAATCTCATTGCCATATCCATGAAGTCAGCTTCGGGATGCTCATACATAACCCACATAATTTTTGCGGCATCCATTGCGCTTCCGCCGCCGAGGGCTATGATTGCATCCGGCTTAAAGGCTCTCATCTGTTCAGCACCCTTTTTGGCGCAGCCGAGAGTCGGGTCGGGAGCAACATCAAAGAATGTTGTGTGCTCTATTCCCATTTCGTCAAGCTTTTCCGTAATCGGCTTTGTATAGCCGTTTTCAAACAGGAAGGTATCTGTTACGATAAACGCACGTTTTTTGTTCATCACCGTCTTGAGCTCATCAAGAGCAACCGGCAGACAACCCTTCTTTATATAAACCTTCTCAGGTGCTCTGAACCAAAGCATATTCTCTCTCCTTTCGGCAACCGTCTTAATGTTTAAAAGATGCTTTACTCCGATATTTTCCGAAACGGAGTTTCCGCCCCATGAGCCGCAGCCAAGTGTAAGGGAGGGAGCAAGCTTGAAATTATAAAGATCGCCGATTCCGCCGTGAGAGGACGGTGTATTTATAATAGTACGGCAGGTTTTCATGCGCTCGCCGAAGGCGGCGATTTTTTCTTTTTCGGTTACGGCGTTAAGATATACGCTTGATGTATGACCGAAGCCGCCGTCTGCAATAAGCTGATCTGCCATATCCATTGCAGCCTCAAAGGTCTTTGCCCTGTACATTGCAAGCACCGGAGAAAGCTTCTCGTGAGCAAATTCCTCCGAAATATCAACGCTTGTAACCTCGCCTATAAGAATTTTTGTTTCCTCAGGGACCTTAACACCGGCAAGAGCAGCAATCGTATGAGCCTTCTGACCGACGATTTTTGCATTTAACGCACCGTTTATGATAATTGTCTTTCTGACCTTTTCAGTTTCCTCAGGATTAAGGAAATAGCAGCCTCTGTCCTTGAATTCCTTCTTTACCTTAGCATAAATCTTATCAAGAACTATAACAGATTGCTCCGATGCACAAATCATTCCGTTATCAAAGGTCTTTGAATGAATTATTGAGTTTACCGCAAGAACTATATCGGCAGTATCGTCAATAATTGCAGGGGTATTTCCCGCGCCGACGCCGAGTGCAGGCTTTCCGCTTGAATAAGCAGCCTTAACCATGCCCGGACCTCCCGTTGCAAGAATTATATCTGCTTCCTTCATAACCATATTTGTGAGCTCAAGGCTTGGAACATCAATCCAGTTGATTATGCCCTCCGGAGCTCCGGCAGCAACAGCGGCCTCAAGTACAATCCTTGCTGCCTCAATTGTTGACTTTTTTGCTCTCGGATGCGGACTTATGATTATGGCATTTCTTGTTTTAAGGCATATAAGAGTTTTGAATATAGCGGTTGATGTAGGATTAGTTGTAGGAATAACAGCCGCAACAACACCGATCGGCTTCGCTATTTTCTTTATTCCGTATGCACTATCCTCTTCAATTACACCGCAGGTTTTTGTATCCTTGTACTGATTGTAAATATACTCTGCAGCATAGTGATTTTTAATTACCTTATCCTCAACAACTCCCATGCCTGTTTCTTCAACGGCCATTTTAGCAAGAGGGATTCTTGCTTTATTTGCTGCTGCGGCGGCTGCAAGGAAAATCTTATCAACCTGTTCCTGTGTGTAGCCTTCAAATTCCTTCTGGGCCTTTCTGAGGCTTGCCAGAGCTTTTTCAAGGCTTTCAATGCTGTCTACGATTTCATAATTCTTTTCCATATCCATTACCATACCTTTCAGGCTCGTATACTTCAATTTTTACGGATATCCGGCAGAGCCGCTCCGGATTTCCCTGCCGCCGGCAAAGCCGGAGACAATAAATTTTAAAGCGGAGCAACACCTTGATTTGCTTGCAAGTTTCAAGTGCTGCAAACGCTTAGTTATATATCAAGACTGATAAAATCAGTCTGAATTGTCATGCAGTCTTTTGCTTAAATGCCTTGACAATATCGCTAAAGACGTTGACATGTTTTCCTGCTGAACTATAATGTCCGCAGGCACATTAAGATGTATCGGGGCAAAATTCCATACAGCAAGAATACCGCAGGAAATCAGCCTGTCGCATATCTCCTGGGCACAGTATGCAGGAGTTGTAATAATAGCAATCCTGATCTTGAGCCTTTTGCAGAGATTTTCAAGGCGGTCAATATGAAATACCTTTTTCTCATCAACAACAAGCGGATTGCTGTCAAAGCCGGCAACTATATTCAAGCCGTATTCTTTAAATCCCTCATATTTCATAAGCGCACCGCCGAGATTTCCGACGCCCACAAGCACAGCATCATTTGCATCATTGTAGCCGAGAGCGTTTTCAATATCTCTGACAAGCTCCGTCTTCACATACCCAACCTTTGGCCTGCCTGCGGTGCTTATCTGGGCAAGATCCTTCCGCACCTGAACATGGTTAAGACCGAGACTGGCGGCAATTGAGGTTGCCGAAATATGCACGGTATCAGCAGGAAGCGCTTTTAAACAATTCAGATATTGAGGAAGTCTTTCAAGTGTCTGTTTTGTCAAATAAATCCCTCCCTGTCTGTTTAATGTTTTGCCTCTTTACATGTTATACTATACCATACTTTTTTGTATATGTCAAGATACAAAAATGTTATATCGATATTCCAATATCAATATAACATTATCTATTAAACATAAAAGTGCACAGATTTGTATTCTCAGAATTAGACACTGTGACTAATATTTTTTGGTGACAAAAAAATTTTTTTTTATAGCTTGAAACAAAAAAATATCTGTGGTATTATAGCCGTTGAGGTGATAAAGTTGGATTTTACATATTTAAAGGATTTTATGGACAAAATGGCAGCGGAGAGAACCCCCGGCTGCGCAATAAGTGTTTTCAAGGAAGGCAGAGAGGTTTTCCGGTATGCCTCCGGTTATTCCTCGCTTGAAAAAAAGACACCGATGACGGGTGATGAATTTCTCAATATTTATTCTTGCTCAAAGGTCACAACCGTAACCGCGGCTTTGCAGCTTCTGGAAAAGGGTGTGTTTCTTCTTACCGATCCGCTTTACGAATACATTCCCGAGTTTCGTGACATGTACATAAAGGATGATGAGGGGAATATTATTAAAGCAAAAAAACCTATAACCATACGCAATCTTTTTACAATGACGGCAGGTTTTACATACGATTTTAACTCTGAGGCTTTTAAAAAGGCAAGAGAGCTTACAGGCGGGAGAATGGAAACAACAGAGGTAATAAAATGCCTTGCGTCAGACCCGCTTTCATTTGAACCCGGCACGCAATGGCAGTACAGCCTGTGCCATGACGTTCTTGCCGGTCTTGTCAGTGCAATTACAGGCATGCCCTTCAGAGACTATGTGCGTAAAAACATTTTTGAACCTCTTGGTATGACAAGGTCTTTTTATCATAATGATTCCGTCAGGGAAAAAATGGCTGAGCAATACATTTTTGTGCCGGAGGGTCAGACTACCGATATGGATATTGTCGAGGCTCAGAAATGCGGGAACGCATCTGACGGCACGTTTATAAACTGCGGTAAGGACGTATCCCACGTTATAGGTCCCGAATATGACAGCGGAGGAGCCGGAATAACCACAGTCACAGACGATTATGCAAAGCTTACCGCAGCCCTTGCAGACATGGGTCTCGGTCTGACCGGAGAACGCATTCTTGCTCCCGGCACCGTTGAGCTTATGAGGACAAATCAGCTTAATGATAAACAGCTGAAAAGTATGACATGGCAGCAGCTCAGAGGCTACGGCTACGGTCTCGGCGTCCGCACACTTATGGACAAAGCAAAAAGCGGCTCAACAGGCTCAGTCGGAGAATTCGGCTGGGGAGGAGCTGCGGGAGCCACTGTTCTTATTGACCCTTCACTGAGGCTCGGCGTATTCTTTACTCAGCATGCATTAAATCCGAGAGAAGAATATTATCAGCCGAGACTTCGGAATGTAATTTATGCATGCATATGAAATTATTTTTTATCGGAAAATTTATGCACACTTTTAAAACTGTTTCATAATATATATCAAACAAACAATTCATCACCGGAGGTGATACATATGGCATGCTGCAAGAAGTTTCACGGCATAGACATTTCCCTGCTCACCTGCAAGGTGTTCGGTATACTGACATTCTCCTTCTGCCTCGGAACGGTAGTCGGTATGTTTATGCCGATTGCATTGGTTGCGGTAATTGAAACCATACTGCTTGTGCTGCTGGCATATTTTTGCCTGTTCAGATGGTAAAAATGGGTAATTGTAAAACCAAAGGTTTTACAATTACAATGAAAAATGCAAAATTTAGAATGCAAAATTGTGGTTGAAAAACTGCGTTTTTCTTAAATAAAGGAAATGCGCAAGAACATTTACAAAATTCCGAATTATGCATTTTGCAATTGCCTACAGGTGGTAAAAAATATGAAAGGATATGGTATTATGAAAATCATGGTTTTTAAGCTTCCGAAAGCGTTGTCTGGAATTGTAAAGAGCATTTTCAGAATGTAGGCGAAAAAACGAGCGGTCTTTGGAATCATCTCCAAAGACCGCTCGTTTTTTATTCCACATAATATGTGCTTCCGTCAGAGGTGTGTATTTCCCAAGCCGCCCTCAGGAACTCATTTTTAACCTTGTAGCCCAGAGTCATTCCGGTAATCTCAGTGCCGTTTGCGGTATCTGCAAGGGCAAGCTCTGCCAGAGCCGAGCACGGTGACTGAGGTAATATGGAATTCTCGCCTCCGTAAAATTTCATGGGCACCGTTTCAATTTTATATTCGGAGCCTGATACCGTAAATTTTATACGCGCATCAAATACGCTTCTGCCCTTGAATTCCGGAACAAAGGTAATCTGCCAGCCGCCGTCCTTTTCATAAACATGAGCCGACATATCGCCCTCCGAAAGCCCGAAGCTGTCCAGCAGCTTCTTTGTACGTCCTGCAGCGTTATCCGGAGTAAGTCCATCAAGCTCCGCACTGTTTCCTTCTATTATAATAGAGGAATCCCTGAAGGTGAGGGTTATTCCGTTAGCCGAATACGTATTGCCCACCGGGCTTTCCGCATCATTTCCGAGAATGCTTTGCACAAATGCTTCCCTGTCGGCCGCCGGATAGTTTACACGCGCACCGGCTATCGCGCGAGCTTTCTTTCTGAGCAGCTCTCCGGGCACGGTTATATTGTTTTTTTCAAGCAAAAGCTCTGTCTGCTGAAGCTCAACCTTCGTTATGCCCACATGGCGCAGCGGATAATACGTCCATACGAACATTATAATCCACAGCAGCAATATAAACACCGACAAGGTTATGCTTGTTCTTTTAAAAAGCTTCATTTCAGCTTGCGGCTACGGGTATGGTTATGCTTACCTCCGTACCCTTGCCTGCCTCACTTGTAATTTTTATTTTTCCCTTAAACGCGGTTTCAATAGTCTGCTTCGCGATAGCAAGACCCAGACCCGTACCTCCCGTATCACGGGAACGCGCTTTATCAACCCGGTAAAACCTGTCGTAGATATGAGGCAGGTTTTCCTCCGGAATACCGATACCGTTATCGGCAACCTTAATGCATATATCGTTGTAAACCTTACTGGAATATATATCGATTCGTCCGCCCTCCTGAGTGTACTTGACAGCGTTTCCGACTATGTTTATAATAACACGCTCAAGAGCGTCGGGATCTCCGACAATCAGAGGAACATCGTTTATTGGGCTGTAGCAAAGGGTCTGATCCTTTTTCTTAGCAGAAAAGCGCAGTCTTTCCGTAACAGCTTCAATCAGACTCCGCACGTCAATTTCCTCCGGAATCTTATATGAATTTTGTTTATTGTCAAGAGAGGAAAGAGTCAGCAGATCACTTATAAGCCTTGCCATTCTGTCCGCTTCTGCGGCAATAACCCCGAGAAATCTTGTCATGAACTCTCCGCTTGCCCCGGCGCTGTCAAGCAGGGTTTCGGCGTAGGATTTGATTGTGGTTATGGGCGTCCGCAGCTCATGGGACACATCAGCCACAAATACGCGGCGTGACTGTTCAAGCTTCTCCTGCTTTGTAATATCATGAAGAACCACGACAATACCTGCAGTTTTATTATTAAGACTGAAAGTTTTAAAATTCATCACAACAGATCTTTCCTTATCTATTGTAATGCTTCTTTCGATATCACCCTCAGGCTTCATATACAAAAGATCGCCGATTGTTATATTTGCATTTATCTCCTTAAAAAAGCTGTCAAACTGAATATCGTCAAGATAGTTTCTGCCGAGGAGCCTTTTTGCTTCGCTGTTGCAATGAATAAGCCTGCCCTCGGTATTAAAAGCCAAAAGTCCGTCGGTCATGGCTTGAAGAATTGTTTCAAGCTTTGTTTTTTCGTTCTTAACCTCGGTATTTGTAGCATCAATGTTATGTGCCATATGCATCAATGATTCAGACAGCTCGGAAAGCTCATCGCTTCCGGCAATATCTGTTTTTGCACTGAGATTTCCATCTGCAAGCTGCTTTGCCCATTCATTCATCCGCTTAAGGGGCACTGTAACCGAGCCTGCAAGATATCCTCCCGCAACAACAGAAAGAATTACGGCTAAAACAAGACACCGGAGGTAAAGAAAAAGTATATCCTTTACACCGTTAAACAGCTTGTCTCCCGTATCTTTTATATACACTATGCTTTCGCCGCTATTGAGCGCAAGCGCATAATCACTGTACTTTTGCACAAGGGAGGTAGAAATGCCTATATTCCCGTTAGCAGCCGCCATAACAGCCGCGGTTTTCTCAACTCCCTCATCAAGCACCCATGCGCTCGTGCAGTATATCGGTGTGCCGGAGGCGTCAAGAATACACATAAACCGCGACGAATTTATCCCAAGCTCGCCCGAATGAGCCCATACGGCATCATATATTTTCTTTGTATTGTCCGACTCAACCGTACTTATGGTCATATCCGTGCTGTCAGCGCTTTCAACAGTATAGTCAACAGCCTCCGCCATAGCCGACAGCCCTCTGATAAAGTCTTCGGTAAAAATAGTGTTTACGGTGTTTTCAAAATCCTGCTTTTCACCGTAAATCATGGAAGCGATATGCAAAAAGCATACAACCGACATTATGGCGGTTATGCACAAAGCGAACATTATTGCAAGCTTCCATTTTATGCTTTTAAAATTTTTCAAAGCTTATCCCTCTATTTTATTGAAATAATAGCCTATTCCGCGCTTTGTAATAATGTACTTCGGCACACTGGGATCGTCTTCGATTTTCTCACGCAAACGCCTTACCGTAACATCAACCGTTCGCACATCACCGTAATATTCATAGCCCCAGACATTTTCAAGGAGCTTTTCACGGGAGAAAATTTTATCCGGCTGAGTTGCAAGAAACTTCAAAAGCTCAAATTCACGGAGAGTAATATCTATCACCTTTCCGTTTTTAACAGCCTCATATCTTTCAGCGTTAATCATAAGATCTCCGGACTGGATTATATTTGCGGGCTGACCTTTCTGACCGGGGTCAGGCTCCTGCTGTGCCGTTACTCTGCGAAGATTTGCCTTTACACGTGCAGTCAGCTCTCTTATTGAAAATGGCTTCGTCATGTAATCATCCGCACCGAGTTCAAGCCCCAGCACCTTATCAAGCTCCTCTTCACGGGCAGTAAGCATTATAATCGGAACCTGAGAATGCTCCTCCCTTATTTTTCTGCAAACCTCATAACCATCCATCTGCGGCAGCATAACATCAAGCAGAATAAGGTTCGGCTCTCCGGTAAGAGCAAGCTCAAGACCTGTAGCACCGTCATAAGCCTCAAGCGTCTCATAGCCTTCTTTTTTTAAATTGAATTTCAGGATATCGACTATATGCTGTTCATCTTCGATGATCAGGATTTTTCTTGCCATTAATATCAATTCCTTTCGGTATAAATAATTCGGACTGCCGCTGCTTGTCCTCCGTAAGCTTCGTAAGAAAGCAGGACACATAATCTCATTTTCTATTTTACCAGAAAGCTACAAGAATTTCAAGAGTATTTTACAAAAATATTATATTTTTTTATCAATTTCGTAAGTATTTATAAAAACATAATACTCAAAACCATGTATTACCATACAAAATCAAACTCCAAATCGCCTATGCGTACAGTCTGTCCCTCCTGTATGCCTTTCTCTACAAGCTCGTCTATCACGCCCTTGCGGACAAGTGCGCGCTGAAAATACTGCAATGATTCCCTGTCTGAGAAATTCACACTGCCGCCGACAGCTTCAATCCATGAGCCTGATATTACAAATGCCCCGTCATCAGACCTTGAAATTTCAAAGCCTTTATCGGCGGAGATATCATATATATCCTCAAAGGGAATGGGATCAGGCTCAAATTCCTTTACAGGCGGAAGCTTTGTAAGCTCCGTGTAAACATGCTTCATAAGCTCATCTACACCCTTTCCCGTAGCGGCGGAAATAGGAAACACCTCATATCCTTCTTTTTCCGCAAACTCAAGAAAGCTTTCATATGCCTCACTGTCCTGGATAATATCCGTCTTGTTTGCGGCAATTATCTGAGGACGTTCCTCAAGCTCCATATCGTACCTTGAAAGCTCTTCGTTTATAGTCTTAAAGTCCTCCGCAGGATTCCTGCCCTCAATTCCGGAAACGTCAACAACGTGTATAAGGAGCCTGGTTCTTTCTATATGGCGCAGGAACTCATGTCCAAGTCCGACTCCCTCGCTTGCACCCTCGATAATACCGGGTATATCGGCCAGCACAAAGCTCATATGCTCCCCGACTGAACATACACCGAGATTCGGCTCAAGAGTAGTAAAGTGATAATTTGCGATTTTCGGGTCAGCCTTGGTTGTTTTTGAAAGTATTGTGGATTTCCCCACGTTCGGGAACCCGACAAGACCTACATCCGCAATCAGCTTAAGCTCAAGAATAACCATTCTTTCCTCACCGGCACGGCCGTTTTTCGCAAAATTCGGCGTCTGTCTCGTCGGCGTTGAAAAATGACTGTTGCCCCAGCCTCCGTTTCCGCCGCGGGCAAGCACAATTTCCTGTTCCTCCCCCGACATATCGGCAATGAGCCGGTTTGATTCCGCGTCGCGTATCAGCGTACCGCAGGGTACATATATAATAATATCCCTGCCGTTTTTGCCGCGCTGACGCTTCCCGAAGCCGTCGCCGCCGTTTTCCGCAACGTATTTTCTTTTGTATTTGAAATCCATAAGAGTGGTAAGCCCCATATCTGTTCTGAACACCACGTTTCCGCCGCGTCCGCCGTCTCCTCCGTCAGGTCCGCCCGCAGCTACATACTTTTCCCTGTGAAAGGAAATAGAGCCGTTGCCTCCGTTTCCTGCTTTAATAAAAATCCTCGCTTTATCTACAAACATAGCATGCCTCCATTTAAAACAATAGGGCTGTCAATACCTTGACAGCCCCTTATCCGGTCAACTTAAGCGGAATAAACACTGCACTGTGTCTTATCCCTGCCCTTTCTTTCAAACTTAACCTTTCCGTCGATTAATGCGAACAGCGTATCGTCGCTGCCTTTACCAACATTAACTCCCGGATGAATCTTTGTACCTCTCTGTCTTACGAGAATATTTCCGGCTAATACAAACTGACCGTCCGCTCTTTTAGCTCCCAGTCTTTTACTTTCGCTGTCGCGTCCGTTTTTTGTACTACCCATACCTTTCTTATGAGCCATGAATTAACACCTCTGCTTTCTGTGATAAAAATACACGGATTAACCGTTGATTTTTGTTATTTCAATCTTTGTAAAGGGTTGTCTGTGACCCTTTTTACGTCTGTAATTCTTTTTTCTCTTCATTTTGAAAACGTAAATCTTCTTTGATTTTCCGTTTTTGAGAACCTTTGCTTCAACGGTAGCACCTTCAACCACCGGAGTTCCGACAGTTACCTTTTCACCGTCGCCGACGATAAGAACCTTATCAAAGGTTACGCTTTCGCCCTCCTCAGTACCGAGCTTTTCAACAAACAGTGTATCGCCCTCTGAAACCTTGTACTGCTTTCCGCCTGTTACAATTACTGCGTACATGTAAACACCTCCTGAAATTTTTATGGAGACTCGCTATTGAGGCAGCAAATGCTTTAAAAGCCTGTTCTATGCGGTCACTGTTTAATTATATCAGAAAAAAGCACCTGCGTCAATATTTTAATTATAAAAAACATCTTTTTGTTGAATATGCTGTGATAAAACACATTTATGTCAAAGCGTACCTGTTTATATTTTCTCCCGTTCGTTAAAAAATAATAGGTCTGAAGCATTGCCGAATTGTAGGAAATATAGATTTTTTCAAAAATGTATTTATATTTTCATAAAAGGAGTGTATAATGAGGTTATATATATTAACGAAAGGATGTTTTATATGGAAAACATTAAAATCAGAAACGCTTTTTTAAAGGCGGAAATCAGCTGCGACGGCGCTGAGCTTATAAGTGTTGCGGACATGGACGGCAACGATTTTTTATGGTGCGGAGACAGCAGTATATGGTCAGGTCATGCACCTGTGCTCTTTCCGATATGCGGTGCTCTTAAGGACGGAAAATATACGTGGCAGGGCAAGGAGTTTAAGCTTGAGAAGCACGGCTTTATAAGACATAAAAAATTTGAATGCGTTAAAAGCAGTGAAAATTCCGCGGAATTCAGGTACGTGTCCGACGAAAGCACAAAGGAAAGCTATCCCTTTGATTTCGAATTTTCAGTCAGGTTTGAGCTTGAAGAAAACAATATGCGAATTACATACCTGACCGTGAACAAATCAGACTGCCCGATGTATTTTTCCTGCGGCGCGCACGAGGCGTACGCGTGTCCCGAGGGAATTGAGGAATACAGTGTAAGCTTTGAAAATGACAGCGTTCTTGATTTGTACAGATCAATCAATGCCGGAATTCTTGAAGAGAACAGCACCCCGCTGCCTCTCGACAACGGAAGCCTGCACCTTGAAAAGAAAATGTTTGAAAATGACGCTCTTATTTTTAAAAATCATAAATCAAGAAAAATATGTCTTTCAAAAAACGGCGGAGGACGAAAAATAACTGTTGATTTCAACGGCTTTGATTATCTTCTTATCTGGACAAAGCCGGAGGGGGACTATATATGCCTTGAGCCGTGGACAGGTATTCCCGACAGCACCTCTTCAAAGGGCATACTTGCGGAAAAAGAGGGCATAACACGGCTTGAGATAGGAAAAACCTTTGACGTAACTCATATTATTACCTTTGAGTGATAAAAAAAGTATTGCATTTTACGTAAAAAAATGATATAATAATCCTGAAAAGGAGTGATTGTCATGGCGGAAAATAACAAAGCAAGCCGGCTTCGCAGCCTGAGAAAGAAAAAAGGTATGACCCTTTCAGAGCTTTCGGCTCTTGTGGGAGTCAGTGACGCAACGCTTCAAAGGTATGAAAGCGGCAAAATTCAGAACATAAAGCCACAGATGCTTGAAAAGCTTTCTGCTGCCCTTGACTGCACCGCGGCGTATATAATGGGCTGGGATGAAGCAGCCGGACCGGAAAACGTCTTTGACAACATAGTCGGAATAAAGCCGAAAAAGCTTCCTGTGCTCGGTGAAATTGCCTGCGGAGAGCCTATATTCTGTGACAGCGGCAAAAACGGTGAATTTGTCGTAAGCTGCGATACAAACGCCGACTTCTGTCTTATTGCTAAAGGCGACAGCATGATTAATGCGCGGATTTACGACGGCGACATTGTTCTTATAAAAGCTCAGAGCGATGTTGAAAACGGTGAAATTGCCGCTGTTATCATTGATGATGAGGCAACGCTGAAGAAGGTATATAAAGTCGGAAATGTAATAACTCTCATGCCTGCCAATCCAAAGTATGATCCACTTGTATATACGCCAGATGAGTTCAGAAACATAAGAATACTCGGGAAAGCAGTAGGAATGCAGACCAATAATCTGTACATTGAAAAATAAGCATATGAGGGGAGCTGGCAGAAATTAAAACGGAGAAACCGACGGGACTGTATGTTCATATTCCGTTCTGCGTAAAAAAATGCAGCTACTGTGATTTTGTTTCATATACCGGCTGCGAGAATATGTTTGACAAATATATAACTGCAGTGCTTAAGGAAGCACATGAGTACGCCGGAACGCATGTGGGAACCGTGTTTTTCGGCGGCGGCACACCCACGCTGCTGCCGCCGGATAAGCTCAGCCGTCTTTTGTACGGACTGCAAGAATGCTTTGACATAAAAAATGCTGCGGAGCTGACGGCAGAAGCTAACCCGAAAACCCTTAATGAAGAAAAATGCCGGATTATGAAGGACGGCGGAATAAACCGGCTCAGCATCGGTGTTCAGTCCTTTAACGATGCTGAGCTGCGCCTTCTCGGCAGGATTCACGACTCGTCATGTGCGAAGGAAACAATTCTCACCGCACAGAAATATTTCGACAATATAAACGTTGATATAATGACCGCAATTCCCGGTCAGACCTGCACCTCAGCCATCAGCAGCGTCAGAACGGCAGTCAGTCTCGGCGCAGAGCATTTATCCTGCTACAGTCTTATTATCGAGGAGGGTACGGAATTTCACAGGCTTTATACCTCCGGCATACTGACGGAGCAAAACGAGGACGAGGACAGGGATACTTATGCCGGGATATGCGATTTCCTCAGCTGCGCAGGCTTTGAAAGATATGAGATTTCCAACTTTGCAAAGCCCGGCAGGCGATGCCTTCATAATATGAAGTACTGGAAAGCCGAGGAATACATCGGCATTGGTGCGGCAGCGCATTCATATCTCGGCGGCGTGCGTTTTTCAAACACCCCCGATATTTACGGATATATTGAAAACCCATGCATGCATGAGCAAAAAAATATTCTTACGGAAAATGATAAAATTTCAGAATATAATATGCTTGCACTGCGCACAGCCGACGGAATAAACAAAGCAGAGTTTTTATCGCGCTTCGGCAGAAGCTTTGACGAAATGTTCGGAGAGAAGGAAAAGCTTTTTGAAGACACCGGGCTTATGAAAAAAACCGCCTGCGGCTGCGCATTGACAAGCCGCGGCATGGACGTCAGCAACAGTATTATGTGTGAATTTATTATCTGAAAAGTCTAAGCGTCAATCCAAACACAAGAGAACCGTCCCCTTGTGTTTGAAATGTATCTGCTAAATATTTTATGAGGAGATGTAATTATGTTACAATGTAAAGAACCGGTTTGTGAATATCTGAACAATCCGATTGGAATTGATGAGCCGCTGCCGCGTTTTGGCTGGAAGATAGAAAGCGACAAGGAAGGGGTTTTGCAAACCGCTTATGAAATAATAGTTGATGGTATGTGGGAAAGCGGGATAGTAAAGAGCGGTGAGAGTGTAAATATTGTTTATGACGGAGCACCTCTTAAGCCCTGCACTCGCTATTCTTATTCGGTACGTGTATGGGACAACAAAGGAGAGGAATCCGATTTTGCAGAGGGTTTTTTTGAAACAGGGCTGATGGATAGCAGCAACTGGTTGGCAAAGTGGATTACAACCGGAGAAGGAAACATTGACATTCTTCCGGTTTTTCAAAAAAAGTTTACTTTGGACAGCGAAGTAATCAATGCACGTATTTATGCCACTGCATTGGGAATATATGAAATCACCTTAAACGGTGAGCGGGTAGGTGATGAGTGGCTTGCACCGGGATTTACTTCATATAATAAACATTTGCTGTATCAGACCTATGATATTTCTTCACTTTTGAAAAAGGAAAATACGCTGTGTGTAACTTTGGCAAAAGGATGGTGCCGTGGACGTTTAGTATGGGAAAATAATTATAATTTGTTTAATTGCGAACCGGGAATTTTAGTACAGCTGCGAGCAGAGCAGGCGGATGGAACGGTTAAGATGCTTGTCACGGATGAATCATGGCAATATTCTGACAGTCCGTATTGTTTTTCCGAAATTTATGACGGTGAAACCTATGATGCCACTTTGGAAGAAGAAACTTTGCGGAGTTGGAAGCCGGTACAATTGCTTGATTATCCATTTTCTCATATTTGCGCTCAGGAGCATGAACCGGTAAGGATTACAGAGCGGATACAGCCGGTTGAATTGATAAAAACGCCAAAAGGCGAAACAGTTATTGATTTTGGACAGAATATGGTAGGTTGGGCAGAGATTAAGGTAAGCGGTATGCGTGGAGAACGTGTTCTTCTTTCCTTCGGAGAGGTTCTTGACAAGGACGGAAACTTTTACAATGCAAATTACCGCACTGCAAAAAACCGTGTGGAATACATATTGAGAGGTATAGGTGAGGAATGCTGGCATCCGCATTTTACATTTCAGGGATTTCGCTATGTACGCATAGACGCTTTTGCGGGTGAACCGTCTTTGGAGAATTTTACCGGCATAGTGATTCATTCCGACTTTAAACGTACCGGCACATTTTCATGCGGTAATGAGGAAATTAATCAGTTATTCCGAAATACAATATGGGGGCAGCGGGGAAATTTTGTGGATATTCCGACAGATTGCCCTCAGAGGGATGAGCGCCTGGGCTGGACAGGAGATGCACAGGTATTTATTAAGGCTGCGGCTCTTAATTATCAGGTAGCGCCTTTTTTCAAAAAATGGTTGACGGATTTGCGTCTGGATCAGACAAATGACACAGGAGTACCGCATGTCATTCCTGATGTTTTGAAAAGCCGGGAGCCGTCCGGTGCATGGGCAGATGCGGCAACGATTTGTCCTTGGGAAATCTATCGTGCGTATAATGATAAGCGTATATTGGAGCGGCAGTATCAAAGTATGCGTGACTGGGTGGAATATATCCGTGCACAGGGTGATTCGGAGTTTTTGTGGAATACGGGTGCCCATTTTGGTGATTGGCTCGGAATGGATGCAAAAGAAGGCTCATATAAAGGCAGGACCGCGGATGATTTTATAGCTACTGTGTTTTACGCGCATTCCACAAAGCTGCTCTCACAGGCGGCGCAGGTTTTAGGTAAAAAAGAAGAGTCACAAACTTATCACAGCTTATATGAAAATATTCTAAAAAGCTTTCGTCAGGAATTTGTAACACCTAACGGACGGCTTACAGATGATACCCAGACTGCATATGTATTGGCATTGCACTTTGATTTGGTGGAAAACCGGGAAAGAGCTATTCAAAGATTGGCAGAATTGATTCGAATGAACGACAACAAGCTAACTACGGGGTTTGTGGGAACGCCGTACATTTGCCATGCCCTGTCTGACAATGGTCAGGCTGAACTTGCATATTCTTTGGTATTGCAAACCGAATACCCCTCATGGCTATATTCAGTCAGGCAGGGAGCGACTACCATTTGGGAGCATTGGGACGGCATTAAGCCTGACGGAACATTTTGGAGTACGGACATGAACTCTTATAACCATTATGCCTATGGCTCAATTGTAGATTGGATGTATACGAAAGCGGCGGGAATTCAATATGAAGAATCAGAACCGGGCTATAAAAAAATTCTTTTTCATCCGATTCCGGACAAACGGTTTGGATTTACAGAGGCTTCTTTGGAGACTGTTTACGGAACAGTGAAATCCGGATGGAAATATGAAAAGGACAAGATACATTTTACCTTTACTGTACCGCACAATACTACAGCAGTCTTTGAAGCACCTGACGGTAAGAGGACAGAACTCGGCTCCGGTACGCATCATTTTGTAGTATGATTGCAATTAGGATTTGTGCCGCCGTTGGCGTATTATGTAAATGCTGTATCGCAGTATTCAAAATGGGAGGACAATGATGAGACGAGAATTTTCAGAAAAAGAATTGAAAGAGCGTGTGAAACTGAATCAAAAGAGATTAACAGATTCTTATTATCAAATAGAATCTGTGTTTGAAGACACTGAAGGCTGGCCGGGGGATAAGCAGGGCAGAGCACTCCTTGCTTTTGTTTCACACTATAAAATAGACGGCACAAAAATACCCTGTATGGAGCAGATGATTTCCTGCCTGAACGAAAAAACCAATAAAGACGGCTATTTTGGGGAATTGGCGAGTGAAATGCTCAATGAACAACAGCTTTCCGGGCATAGTTGGTATTTAAGAGGACTTTGCGAATATTATGAGCAATTCAAGGACAAAAATATTTTATCAATCTTAAAAAGCACCGTAGAACACTTGTATTATCCCACACAGGGGCGTTATAAAACATATCCGATAGAAAGAGGAGATGATGTGGGCGGTGTGAGCGGTCATGTTGCAAAAACAGTGAACGGGTGGAAGCTTTCTACGGACATATGCTGTGCATTTATGAGTATTGACGGTCTGTCACATTACTACGCACTCACGCACGATATGCGTACAAAAGAAATTCTGGACGAAATGATTACTGTTTTTGCAGGGATTGATAAAATTAAGGTACAGGCACAAACGCATTGCAGTCTTTCAGCAGCAAGAGGAATGCTTCGGATGTATCGTTTGGAAAATGATAAGTTTTATCTGGAGGCCGCAAGGCAGATTTTTGAACTTTATTTATCAAATGGAATGACATATACTAATCAGAATTTTAATTGGTGGGGGAAAGGGGATACCTGGACTGAGCCTTGTGCTGTGGTGGACTCTTTGATGGTGGCAACAGAGTTGTTTAAACTGACCGGTGATGAGCGATGGCAAACATTTGCCGCGTGCATTGCACACAATGGTTTTGCATCAATACAGCGGGCAAATGGCGGAGCGGGCACTGATACTACCGTGAGCACCACCACGCATGTGCTGAAAATGTCTTCGTATGAAGCACCTTTTTGCTGTACAATGCGACTGGCAGAGGGCCTTTGGTATATAGCAGAGCACTTGCCGGTGTTATATGGAACATACAGCGGTACAATTTGCAAGGATGAAAACGGTTGTTATCGGGATGGAGACTTTTTGTATACCGAATTAACTGAGGTTATGCGTCCTTATGTTTCAGATACGGAAATTCAAGAATGCGACGGAATAAAGCTGATTCCATTGCTGAAATGGTATCGTATTGAGGATGAAGTGCTGAATAATCTGGAACAACGTATTATTTTTACAAATTAATAAACAATTATTGCAGAAAATTTCCATCCGTATAGCAGGTGGATTGTCTGTTTATGAATAGTTTTTGTTACAAAAAAAGAGCGCAAAAAAGCGCTATAGGAAATATTTGTTTTTGAATTTGCTAAGAAGCAGTCTTGATATTTTTAATAGTCTTTTATGTAACAAATCGAATAAAAATGGAGAGATTCAATATGACACGCATCAGAAACTTGATGAAGGATAGCCTAAACAGTCAATTGGTTGCAGTATCGGTAATTATGAGTTTAATTACTGTTGGAGGGGCTTGTTTTTTTACATATAAACATATGAAAAAAGTTGCAATAAACAATACCATAACCCATATTGATGAATCAATAAACCAGATGGCTGAACGCTTGTCCGACAAAATGATGCTTATTTTGGATCAATTTGGAACAATTGAGAATGATGTCGATTTCATGCAGATCGCCGGAAAGCAGGATGGTGTGCATAATCTTGAAGATTTTGCTGTATTATCGGAAATATTTACGGATTCACATTTGCAAAATTCCAAGATGTTAGACAGCATTTTATTTTTGCGGCTGGATGGACAGATTTTTCATGAATATCAATATATCTTTAACAGTTCATTTCAATATAAAGAACAACCCTGGTATCAAAAAACGGCCGGAAATGATGGATATATTGTCTGGTATCCGCCTTATCAAAATGAATTATTGACAAATAAGAAACAAGAAACAATTGGTTTGATGAAAATGATTACGGATAACCGCTACAATAATTTGGGTATTTTAATAATGAACTTAAATATTAATTATTTTCAAAATGAACTTGAAAAGCTTAGTCTTGGACCCGGAACTTCGCAATTTATTATTGATAAAGAAAACAATATTATTATTTCATCGGACAGAGATATAGAAAAATGCAGAAAAATAATGGAACAATCGGATATGGAGGAAGATGAAATATTTAAAGACATCTCATATGAAGGTCAAAACACAAAAATTATCAGAATAGATATGGGAGTGGGAGAATGGCAGATTGTTGGTGTAATACCTGAAAATTCACTGTTTAATGATGCTGAAATGCTTTGGGCGGGTTTGATTGCATCAATTCTTACCGGACTGGTGGTATCTCTGTTTTTATTAGCATTTGTTTTAAATCGTATCACAATTCCGATTACAAAATTGAAAGCAACAATGCGATCAATGCAAAATGATGAAACGTATATTCGTTTTAACAAAAAAGAAATTAACCGACGTGATGAGATTGGTGATTTGGCACGCAACTTTAATGCAATGATGGATCGTATTGATGCGTTGGTGGAACAGGTACGACGGGAAAGCAAAATGAAATCACAGGCGCAGTTGCGGGCTTTACAGCAACAGATAAATTCTCATTTTTTGTATAACACCCTTGACACAATTTATTGGAAAGTAATCAGCGGAGATAAGACCGGAAGTGCAGATATGGTAAAGCGTTTGTCCACCTACTTCCGTCTTGCACTGAATCATGGGAATGACATTACAACAGTTCGTAATGAAGTACAGCATATAGAGAATTATATCGCGATTGAACAATATAGGTATAAATATCCGATTATCTGCAAAATTGATGTGGATGAGGACATTTATGATTTTCGTATGCCGAAATTACTTTTGCAGCCGCTTGTAGAAAATGCTGTGGTTCATGGGATTTTTACAAAAAAAGAAAATGGAACGATTTTAGTACGTGGATATGCCTATGATCACACGGTTGTTTTTGTTGTAGAGGATAACGGTGCAGGCATGGATGTTATGGCAATAAACAAGTATGTGAAAGAAGATAAAAAAGAAGAGGGTATGAAAAAAAGCTTTGCCCTGCGCAATATTTATACAAGAATTAATTTGTTTTATAAGGGCTTGGGCAGCATGGATTTTTATTTGAATAAAGATGGCGGAGCAGGTGTGCGGATTGAATTGCCGGCTGATTTTGAGGAGTGATATCTATGAGAATGTTGATTGTAGATGACGAAATTGTCGCAGCAAATGCAATATGTAATGTATTTGACTGGAGGACACTGGACATTGATGAAGTCAAGGTGTTGGATTCGGGGTTAGACGCAATTGAAATTATCAAAGCCGGAGGCGTTGATATACTTTTAACAGATATCAAAATGCCGGATTTGGACGGACTTACATTGTCACGTCAGTCATTGAGGGTACAGCCGGAATTAAAAATAATTTTATTCAGCGGATATGATGATTTTGAATATGCACAAAAGGCTATGCGTATCGGAGTATTGGAATATCTTCTAAAGCCTGTGACATTAGAAGAAGTGGTGCCGGCTGTACGGCGTGCAGTGAGTAAATGCCGACAGGAAAGGTTTAAACGTCAAATGGAAGCGGACTATATTGAAAATGAGAATAAATACAAAGATAATTTAGTTCGCACAGTTTCTTTAAAATTAATTCAGTCCGGAGAATATCTTAAAGAACAGGAAAAACAGGAATATTTTCGATTGCTGCAATTAGAAAATATTCCGGAAAAATGTTGTGCTGCATGCTTAAAATTTTTTGAGTATCAGCAAAATGCGATTTGGGATATCGAACGTGATAGTGAGCTTCTGCGGTTTGCGGTAAAGAATGTATTGGACGAATTGCTTGAGGGGCGGGGAATTTCCTTTCATACTGCCCGGAACAACATTGCTATACTTATTTTTAATGTTCATTCTGAAATTGAATGCATTGCAAAAGCAAGAGAATGTTTGCAAACAATTAATAAGACTTTAGAGATTGGGGCGGTGATAGGAGTTGGAAGACTTGCTTCAGTTTCTAAGATGTATGAATCTTATCAGGATGCACAGAAAGCTTGTAATGTTGAATATTTTTATGAGAAAAACGGTGTAACTCATGCTGATGACCTGAAAAAAGAGGAATACACTTATCCGCAGGAGCTTGAAGAAAAACTGCTAAAAAAAATTGCTCTTGGCAGACAAAATGAAGAGAGCTTTGCAAGCATATTAAATCAATATTTTGATGCAGTGCAGGGTGAGAGAATATTGACGGTTCAGACAATGCAAAATATATGCAGTACATTGTTGATGATGGTTTTTAAGAAGCTGCAGTCTTTGGATATTGATACAGAAAATATTGATATAATTCAGTGGATGGAGGAATTAAAACAACTGCATACGTTACGGCAATTCAGACAGTTTATGCTCAGAAAAATGAGAATTGTGAATGATAAGATTGCCAGGATGGGTATTTCAAAAAACAAGCTTCTGGTTTTAAATGCTCAAAAATATATTGAGGAACATTTAGACGGAGATTTATCGCTTGAGACAATGGCGAAAATGTTTTTTCTGAGTTCTCGTTATTTTGCAGCATTATTTAAGGAATATACAGGGGTGGCACTTTCAGATTATATCAATAATTGCCGCATGGAAAAGGCGAAATATTTGTTGTTGAACACAGACCAAAGCGTTGGTAACATCGCACGAAAGACAGGCTATGACGATCAGGGGCATTTCAGCAGAAATTTTAAGAATTATACCGGAATGAAACCGTCCGAATATAAAAAAATACATAAATAATTTGAAATAAAATCCTCCGGCTGTGCCGGGGGATTTTATTATATAAGAACATAATAAAAAATACGAATATACAAATTTTGTGTACCAAAATCCATATTCATAAAATAAGAATAGTGATATAATTTTTATGAAACAAAAAACGGAGGTGGATTCGGCGTGGAGTTGGCACGACGGGTAAAAGAAAAAAGACCGAGACGAAAGCGAAATTTCGGGCAATGGTTTGAGGATATTGGCAGTACATATGTGATGATTTTGCCGACATTTATAATGTTTATTATATTAACGTTGTATCCAATGTTTTGGGTGTTTCGTTTTATGTTTTATGAGTATGATGGTGTTTCAAAAGCAGTATTTGTCGGTTTCGATAATTTTGTGCGTATGTTTACCAGGGATCAGGCATGGTGGAGTTCTGTTTTGATTACATTTAAGGTCGCCTTTTTGAAACTGATTATAGAAATACCTCTGGCAATGCTGACGGCAGTACTTTTGAATAAAAAAGAAATCAAAGGAAAGGGATTGTTCAGAGGTATTTATTTTCTTCCGACGGTAACAAGTGCGGCAGTTATGAGCGTTGTTTTTTCCTTTGTGTTGTCGCCTTATAATGGTATTTTAAACAGTTTGCTTTTAAAATTCGGAATTATTCACGAAAGTGTTGACTTTCTGAGTAATGGAACATCGGCGCTGGTAACTTGTGCGGTTATTTCTGTTTGGCAGATTTTTGGTCAGAACACGCTGTTGATTCTTTCAGGGTTACAGGGAATTCCGGAAGATGTATATGAAAGTGCACAAGTGGACGGTGCAAATCGTTTGCAATGTTTTTTAAAAATTACGGTTCCGTTAATTATGCCGACGCTCAGGATTATTCTTATGTTGGCAATAATCGGAAGCCTTGGCATATTTGATACTATTTTCGTACTTACAGGCGGCGGACCTTCCGGTGAAACAAGCGTTATGGCGATTCATATATACCAACGACTGTTTGGTGAAGGCGTCCCGGAATATGGATACAGCGCATGCCTTAGCTTTATTTCTTCTGTGATTTCAGGGATTATAACAGTATTTTATCTGGCAGTTTCCAAAAAATCAGCAGATGTATATTGATTGGAGGAAGACGATGGAACATAAAAAAAGACGAAGAAGAATTAATCCGTTTGAATTTGGATTAAATACCGTAATTTATTTGATTTTGATTATTGTTGGTATAATAACATTATTTCCTGTAGTATACAGCTTGTTGGGTGCTTTTAAAAGTACACAGGAGCTGATGACATCCGGAAGTATATTGCCGAAGCAGTATACGTTAGATAATTATAAATATGTTCTGGATAAGATTGATTTTTCACGTTACGCATTTAACAGTTTGTTTGTATCTGTTATGGCTGTGCTGACATCTACGCTTATGGCAACAACTACAGCGTATACATTTTCCAGAAGAAACTTTGTGGGCAAAAAGCTTATTAAAACTATGTACCTTGCAACAATGTTTATAGGTGCAGGTGCGGCAACTATGTACCCTACATATAAATTATTGGTAGATTTGGGAATCAACAAAAATTACCTGGGACTGATATTTTTAAATTGCGGTGCACCGGTTCCGATTATTTTGCTGTGTGAAAGCTATTTGAAGGGAATATCCAAAGACTTTGATGATGCGGCAAAAATTGACGGTTGTTCTTTTTTCAGGATTTATGCACAGATTATCATGCCTATGCTGATGCCGATGGTTGCAGTTAACGCATTGCTCACATTTCGCGGCGTCTGGAACTCCTATTTGATGCCTATGATTGTGACTGCAGGACAACCCAAGCTTCAGCTCCTTACAGTAGCGATTGTTGAATTAAAAACCGGCGGGGGACTTGCAACAATGTGGTCTACGATTTTGGCAGCAGTAAATATATCACTGATTCCGATCATCATTGTATATGTTTTGTGTAATAAGCAGTTTATCAGAGGAATTGCAGAGGGCGGTTTAAAAGGTTAATAAATTATTATTTATATAAAGGAGAATAAATTATGAAAAAAATGATGAAAAGAGCAATTGCTTTGTTAGCAATTGCAGCGATTGCAGCACCGTTGGCATCATGCGGAAACGGAGGCAGTCAAACAAATTCAAGGGGCAAGGTGGAAATTCGTATTGTAACAAATGAGCGATCGAAGATGGAAGATTTACAGGAACGTGCAGATGAATTTAATGAGACAAATGACAAAAATATTTCTATCGTTTTTGACTTTAAGGGCGACAATGTTACTGATTTGATTAAAACCGGTTATACATCAAAGAGTGCACCTGATATACATATCGGAATGGGTGGAGCAATGGATTTGATTGCAAAAGATAACGGTTGGTATCGTAAAGTACCTGAGGAAACCGTAAATGAGTGGTCAGAACTCTATGGAGAACGTTTTGTTAAGAGGGAGACAGACGGAAAGGTTTATGAATTGGGAACGAATAATCCTATTGCAAATTGCAGCGGTTATAAATTCTTGTGGAATAAGGATTTATTCAGAGAAGCGGGTCTTAACCCGGATGAGGCTCCGGCTACATGGAATGATGTTCGTGAATACGCAAAGAAAATCACAGAGATTGGCGAGGGAAAAAAGTACGGATATGTAATGCCGTTTAAAGATGCAATCTTTACAAGATATTATATTGTTATACCCGGTGCCACTTCCGGACTCTTTAATGCAGACGGTTTTGACCCGCGGATTAATCAGTATGATTACAGCGTTTATGAGCCGTTGATTCAGGTTTATAGGGATATAATTGCAGACGGTTCTGTATTCCCGTCCCCATACACAATTGACAATGACACCGCACGTGCACAGTTCGCAGAAGGAAATATCGGTATGATTTGCGCTGCCGGTTGGGATGTGGATGTGTTTAATGAACAATTTGAAGTAAAAAATGATTGGGGTATCGGCGAGTATCCTGTCCTTGATGAATTTAACGGCGGTTATCCGTACGGTGTGCCGAGCGGTGGAAGCAATTATTTTATGAGCGCAATGAGTCAACATCCGGAGGAACAGCTTGAGGTTTATAAATGGTTGCTTACACCTGATGAAAGAAATAATCAAAAAAAGTTAGCGCAAAAAGGCAGAGAAGAATTTTCTATTTATAAGTATCCGCTTGCAAAAATGGATGATGCAAGTAACCCCGGAGCTATTATTAAGGTTGAGGGTGATGATTGCTGGACACAGCTCAAAGATGTAGTTTTGGGAACAGGCGATATCACCGAAGGACTTGCTAAAATTTCGGATAGTTACAATTCGGCTATGGATAAAGCTGCAGCAGCGGGTGAGGATATGGAAGTATACCATGATCCGGACTATAGTTTCTTTGCGCAAAATGAGGCAGAATTAAATTAATTTATTGACGTGAGGAGAAATATATAATGAGGAAATTGAAACTGATAAGCCTCATATGCAGTGCGGCAGTGACAATGAGTTTATTACCGGCTGCAGGAGCAGCTGCAGATGACAAGCTGTCGGTCAAGGCGGATTATGAGACTTATGTGCTTACTCTTTATGGAACAGCAGGAGAAGCATATGAGGGAGAAATCGTCAATATTCAAATAGTAAAACCGCTTGGTGAAGGAATTAATGAAATCCCCGAAATTAATTCAGATAACTATGAAGATCTTGTACCGCTGCAATCTTATACGGTAGTTGAAGAAGATGGAAGTTATCATTATTCTTTCCGCCTGAGCGAAAGTGCTAAAAAAGAAAATCCCTATTGGGTAAAAATTACGGTGGACAGTCCGGATGCAAAGCATCCGGCACTCCACGAATATACATCTTTTAGTTATACGTCAAAAACGGAGGTTGACAGAAAGCTTTCAGAATTTGAAGAAACGGTTAATCCGCAAACATTTGAGGACAATTGTGATTTGTTAGACATTAAGATACCATCTGTTTATAATTATTTTGATGAGACGCAAAAAAACAGCGTAGCCTTTATGATATCCGAAAAAATTAAGGCTTCAGGGAAAAAACTCTCAACAACTGATTTGCAAATTTATGTGACCGATTCAGTGTTTATGGTCTCAGTTCAAAAAGCAAATTCTTCAGCTCAACTGAAAACCTTTTTGAGTGATACTCAAAGTATGGATTATTTTGGTCTGGATTTTGAAAACAAATATTATGTAAACCTGAATGCTAATCAGAACGAAGTATCAGAGCGTATATTCAGCCACAGGGAGCAAGCTGTCAGCAAAGAGGACATAGGGAATTTATTCAGAGAACATTTGCTTTTAATAAACGTATGCCATGCTTCGAATAAAAATGCGGTTCCCGGATTAATTGAGGAATTTAAAGATGTAATATCTGCATCAAATTATTCAAATTATAACGGTTTATCCTCTCAAACGCAGCGGGACAGTGTGAATGTAGCAGTAGTATCTGCATCAGCTGACAAATCAGAGAATATTGAAGCTTTCAATGCAATGCTTGAAAAATCCATCCATGACGCCAAAAATTCCGGCGGTTCGACAGGCGGCGGAGGCGGCAGTAATGGTGGAAGTACAAGCAGCGGAAGAAATCAGATTATCATTCCGACTCCGGAATCAACTCCGTCATCGCCGGATAATTTAAATGATTCTCCGTTTAAAGATTTAGAAAATTATGAATGGGCAAAAGAGAGTATCAATACTCTATACAGTAAAAACATAATTAACGGAAAAGAGACCGGGAAGTTTAGTCCGGAAAGTCTTCTTACAAGGGAAGAATTTGTAAAGATAATTTGTTGCGCATTTAACTTCGGAGAAAGTACGGGGACAGGATATTTTGATGACGTAGACAATACGGCATGGTATGTAGGTTATGTGAATGCTGCGTATGAACAAGGGATTATCAGTGGCATTGGAGATCGGAAATTTGGTGTCAGTGCTCCTATCACAAGAGAAGATGTGCTTGTAATCATGGCGAGAAGTATAAAAAAAATGGGCTATTCCGTAGAAGTTTCAAAGGAGGTAGAATTTTCAGACACCGCTGATATCAGCGATTATGCGCTGGATGCTGTTTTGGAAATGAGCGGAGCAGGTGTTATAAACGGATATCCTGACGGAAGGTTTATACCTGAAAATAATATTACACGTGCGGAAGCAGCGGTTGCAGTCGCAAATCTATTGAAAATCTATACAGGAGGATCAGCATGATGAGGAAAATGACACAGAAATTAATTTCGATTTTAATTATATGTGGATTTCTTTTTGGGGTAGTTCCTGCATTTGCAGCCGGGGGTACTCAAATCAAGGACAGTGATTTAGAGCTTTTAAAAGCGTTACAAATTATTGATGAGCAGAGACCTTTAGATGAGGCTGCAACTCGTGCTGATTTGGCATATATCGGGATCGGTCTTTTAAACAGACGCGGACAATTCGGAGATGAACAAGCCGATACTGTATATTCAGATGTATCAGGCGTGGAATATGCCCAGGATATATACGGTGCATATATAAGCAGATTGGTAATTGGAGACGGAACAGGGAAATTCAATCCGGATGCACATATATCAATGGAGGAAATTTCTATTGTTATGCTTCGTGCAGCCGGGTATGGACAAATGATATATGACCCTATAAAGCAGGCTCAGCAGTTGAAACTGTTCCGTAATGTAAATTTTTCCGGTGATATTAAATTAATAGATCTTTATAAAATTGTTGTAAATTGCCTTGATGCAAATATTATGACATTGGAAAGATTTGATCCGGATCCCTCGTTTTCTGTTTCTGACAGCACAGTTTTAAATGAATATTTTAATGTCTATAAAGGTACAGGCATAATCACGGCGAACAGAACGTCAGCTTTAATTTCAGCAGCGTTAAAAACGCCGGAAGATATTGTTGAAATTGATGGTGTGGAATATGAAGTCGGAAATACAAATGCATATGCTTTATTTGGTGTAAATTGTGATTTTTACTATATAGATGATGGAAGCGGAGATACACGTAGGCTGGTTTTGGTATCACAGTCTCAAAAATCTTCTATGGTGACAATTGATGCATTCGATATTGAAAGTTATGCGGAGAATAGGCTGCAATATATTCAAACAGGTAAAAATAAAAACTCTTATGCAAAAATTTCCAAGACGGCCGATATTATCTATAACGGAACAGCAGTATCAGACTTTGAGGATTCTTTGTTTGATCCGGAGCTTGGTGAAATAACGATAATAGATAATGACGGAGACGGCACATATGATGTTGTATTTGTTTACAGTTATCAAAATTACATAGTAAGCAGTGTAAATTTAAATGACAATGTTATTTATGATACCTATATGAATCAAAGTGTTGTTTTGGGGAAGACAGAGGGAGAAGATTTCGATGTCTATATCAACAGTAAACATAGCACAATAACTGAAATACAAACAGAATCCGTTGCGTCTGTATTTGAAAGCATGGACGGATATAAAATGGTTTACGTTAATAAAGAAACGTTGTCAGGTTCCATCGAAAGTGTGAACCCGGATAATCAAACTGTTTTGGTTGATGATATTGAATACATTGTATGCAGTAATGATTTATTGGAAGAAATCAGGACACATATAGGAAAGTCTGCATTATTCTATATTGATGCATCAGGAAAAATTGCTTATGTTGATTTCAACCGTATAGAGAGCGGAGTTTATTACGGTCTTGTAATGAATGTCAGACTCATTGATGATGACGAATATGATGAACAGACATTGCAGATCAAAATATTTAAAGAAGATGGCAGCACTGAGAAATTTTTGACGGGAAATCGCTTTCAGCTTAATAACGAAACGGTAAGGTTAGATAAGCCTGTATATGATTATTCAGAGTTATGGAGTGAGGGTGCTGCGGACAGCAGAAAATTAATTCAGTATACAGTAAAGAACGATGGAAAAATCAAGGAAATTAATACAGCTGCGGATACTTCTTATGATGATATTGCTTTAAACGGGAATAAGACTGTTACAAGTTTCAGAAGACCGTTTATTGCGAATGATGCACATACGTTGATTTATAAACTTGCCGGTGCTCATTTTGTAGATATAAATTCTCCGCTCGGAACACCGATAACAGTAGAGCCTGATGGTTCGACAGTTGTGTTTGTTATACCGAATGATCCTGAAGCGGATGAAAGTTATTATTCGGTCAGCAGCATTTCAAGGTTTAGAAATGACGAGAATGTGGCATTTGATGCATTTCGGACAACAAAATCAAAAAAAGTGGATTATATTGTTGTTAAAGGTAAAGAGTCACGCTCTGTTGACCAGCAAAAAACGATTGTTGTTAAAAACATTTCTCAGGCACTCAATGAATTTGATGAGGTTGTATACCAAATTGAAGGCTGCGTAAACGGTGTGCCGGACCAGAAGGTAATAGTGGCAGACGATGATTATCAGGACCCCGATACAGGAAAAACAATATATGAGCAGGTGGCAGAACTTCACAGTGGGGATTACATTATGTTCGGTCAAAATACTAAAGACGAACTGAACTATTTTGAAAAATTGTTTGATGTTCAATCGATGACTGCGGTAAGAGCCGGCGGTATCGGATTGAATACACCGAGGGCAATTTACGGAATGATTACAGGGTACACAGATGGCATTGTAACAATCAAGGAGGCGGCCACAGGAGTAGAACAATCCTATAAATTTGCATCAGGTGTCCTTGTTCATGGATTAAAAAGTAATGTACAAACTATAGGTTCCAATATGGAATTGGTGTATGGAAGAATGCTGTGTCTTTATGTCCAGGAAGAACGGGCAAAAGAAGCAGTTATTTATGAATAAATTTATTTTTGAAGGGAGAAAACAAAATGAAATGTAAGAAATTATTAGCGGTATTAGCAGCTGCAGGAATGACTTTTTCACAAATTTCGACATCAGTGGTTTTCGCACAAGAATCAGAAATAAAGGAGGCCGGCATCATTGACGTATCATCTCTGACACCTTCTATCGATTTGGATTTTGAGGATGATAGCTGGAAAAATGTAGTTGAATTTACAGCCGGAATGGATTTTGTAAATGGTAGTGGACATGTGGTGTTTACAAATGGTTGGAATATGACCACAAGAGCAAGCTTTACGGATCAAATAGTCATGTTTGACTATACTCCTGTTAACAGTGACCGGTATTTTCTTTTCTTAAATCAGGATGTTTCTACCGGTTACCAAAATCGGATGTATTACGGAACCGAAGGAGAACGCACAACTGCGCATATTCTTCCTTATTCGAAGAATGAAAGCAATCCGGATAATAATATGATGATGGAACCAACGAACGGAACATATTATAAGCCAATGGAGGCAAATCATGTATATAATACGATCGTGCAGAAAACGGGTCAGAAAATTTCTGTATTCATGAAGGATGAAACAGCGAACGAAGAAACTTATACTGAAGTTGGATCATTTGACAATATCAAAGTAAATGAAACTGCAGGTATAATAAAATTTGAGCCGTCTTGGGTGTCCCCGGATAGTGAGGGGGCATATTTGGATAATTTAAAGGTATATGATATATCTTCCGGGGTACAAATCATTTCTGTTGAAAATGATACAGTTACGGTGAGCATTACAAATTATGATACAGTCCTGAGCGGTGAAGATTTTATTATTACCGATTCAAGCGGAAAAGTAGTGGAAAAAAGTGTTAGTGCTCTTGATGACGGAAATTATCAGATCACGATAAGCAAAATGGAGTCTGCTGCCAAATACGAAATTTATGTCCGGGAGGAGCAGATAAACAGATTTGGGTGTAAAATCATACCGGCAAGCTTCACAACAGATCTGATGCCTGATGTGTATGTGGACTTTGAGGATGACAGCTGGAAAGATGTAATTACTTTTAATGGACTTGTTCAGGAGGGGAAAGCAGCATTTTATCCCGGTCATGCAATTGTGAGCAAAAATGATTATACGGACACTATTATGGAATTTGATGCTACCATGAACGGCACTGATATGTATTCCATCTACACTAATTTAGGACTTCAAACAAATTACTTTAACCAGCTTTATGTCAGAAATGGTGAGAACAAAATACATCGCTTAGTTAACGGGGAAAATAGCATCGGAGACGGATTTTTAACCGGATCAGGTATTGCGGGGAATTTTGAAACCGGAAACACTTACAGATTTAAAATTGAAAAGATAAAGGATACAATTCAGGTGTACGTTATGAATTTGACTGCAGGAGAATCAGAATATGTGTATGCCGGATATTTTCAGAATGATGCGGTGATTACAACACCGGGAAGAAATCGTATTGACTTTTCCGGCTCAACAGCAGGTCCGTGTGCCTATGTGGACAATTTTAAAATCTATGATTTGACCGGAAAGACGAATGTTTCAAATGCCGGCGGGACTAATGTAGAATTAAACTTTTCAATTGCACCGCAGGAATTAAAAGTATCTGATGTCATCTTTAAAGATATTACCGGGAAAAACCTGGTTCAGGATATAGAAGCGCTTTCTGCAACCGGATATAAGTTAACGCTTAGTGCTCCGATAGAAGCCGGCAGCAAATATATTGTTGAGTTTTCAGATACAGTTAAAAATGTGTATGGAAGTGAAATTTCAGGGACTGTTTATCTGTCGGATTCAGAACCGACACTTTATGCAGATTTTGAGGATGATAGCTGGAAGTCGGGTATGACAATTAATGAGGGCGCTGACGCAGTTGCCGTAGAAAACGGAAAACTGCGCATGATGTATAATTGGGAGTTAAACACCAGAAAAATGTATGCAGATGCAATTTTGGAATTTGATGTATGTTTTGATCATGGTTCCCGATTGACGATTACTACAAATCAGGATGGCGGGACATATAACTACTATTATTTCGATATCGGAGACGGTCCTTTGCGTGTTCACCGTGTTGTGGATAAAAACGGAGCAAATGTAGTTCCTGATGGCTTCATTAACGGTGGTGAGAGCATTGACAATATTAAGGCAGGAATTACTTATCGATTTAAGATTGAAACAGTTGGAGATACCGTTTCTGTTTACATCAAAAAAGCGGAGGAGAATACATATCAATATGTAGGATATTTTCAGAGTTCCGATTTGGTTCAGACTGCCGGATATACAAAGATCAGATTTAATGAACCGGCCGGTATTGCCGGAACGTTAGATAATATTGCTATAACTACTTTTGATTCACAAGCTTCTGTTTTGACGGAAACAATTAATCCTGCATCGGGAGCATACATGAATATTGATTTTTCAATTTCACCGGAGGTAGTTTTAACAAATGAAACTTTATTCGTGCAGGATGATGCGGGTAATAATAAAAATATAGCTGTTGAAGCATTATCGGGCAGAAGATACAGAGTTTATTTTGAAGAAGATTTAGCAGAAAATACCACGTATAATATTGCGGTTTCTGATACAATGCGGAATATTTATGAGAAGCAAATCGGCGGCACGCAATTTGTAACGGGAACAATTGATAAAGAAATTGAAATTATATCTGTTGACACAACGGAAAATGGAATTGTGAGCGTAACAGTAAAAAATGCAGGTATGGCGGGAGAAGCTGTAGTGTTATGTGCTGTTTTTGACGGAGATACGTTTGTATCCGTTCAGGACAAGCCGGTTGCTGAAACAGTCAGCTTTGATATAAAAGTGGAAGAGGGGCAGACTGTAAAAGCGTTTGTATGGAATTCACTTTCTGGGATGATTCCTTTAACAGCAGCAAAATAAGGAATGATATTCGGATGGGGCTGTAAAAAATGCACAGACTGTTCAAAGGCTTAAAACTAACTTTGCTGTTTTTTACACCCCCGTCACATAAAAGAATGGAGAAAACGGCATGAAGGAATTATTAAAAAAATTCACAGCTGCATTGACAGCAGCGATATTATGCTTTAGTCTGATGACTTCGGCATTTGCCATTATTGATACTTCCGGAATGGAGCCGGCGGTAGATGTTGATTTTTCTAATGAGGAATGGAAGCAATATCTGACAATCAACGAGGGTGCTGATGCCATAGCCGCACAAAACGGAAAACTGGAAATGCGGTATAATTGGGAGTTAAACACCAGAGAGATGTATGCAGATGCGGTTTTAGAATTTGATGTATGTTTTGACCAGGCAACCAACTTGACAATTACTACAAATCAAGACGGCAGGACATATAACTACTATTATATTAATCTTGAAGAAGAATCTTTGCGAGTTCATAGAATAGTGGATAAAAATGGTGGAAATGTAATTCCGGACGGCATCATTGACAGCGGCGGAGAAGTTGAAAAAATGGTTCCGGGAATTACTTACCGTATGAGGATTGAAACCGTTAGAGATACCGTTTCAGTTTATATTAAAAAAGCGGATGAGAGTGAATATTTGTATGAGGGGAAATTTCAGAGTTCCGGTTTGGTTCAGACTTCCGGATATACAAAGATCAGATTTAATGAACCGCCCGGCGGTGCGTTGGCTGCAACGTTAGACAATATTCAGATTTATGATCTTAATTCTAAAATGAGTATTGCCGAAAATTCTGTTTCAGCCAAGATTAACTCTTCTTTTAAAATCAGTTTTTCAGAGGCACCTTCTGAAATTCTGACGGCACAGGATTTTGAGTTATATAATGCTGACGGTACGCTGATTGATGCAATAGGAAGTGTTACGGGAAGCGGAAAAGACTATACAGTTACTTTAAAGTCCTGGCTGGAGTATGAAACGCAATATACACTGAAATTAAAAGAAGGTTTTATAACAGAACAGGGTTATGCAATTAATACAAAAGCTGATTTTGTGACGGCTGCTTTGCCGAAATATGAACTGGATATTGATGATGTTATTGTTGATTATTCAGATGGTACGGTTAATGTAGAGGCGGAGCTGTCACGTAATATCAGGCAAGCGGTTAATGCAGCGGCAGTATGCGGTGTATATAAAATAACCGACAATATTGAAGAATGTATAGGCGTACGTGTTGGGACTGCTGAAAATGTGGATCAGGACATATTCAGTCTTACATTTGGTGCAATTAATACGGAGGAAACCGAACTTGCGGTGCGCATATATGCGTTTGACAGTCTGGATTCCATGCACTCTAAAGCGTATGTTGTTCAAAAATAAAAACTGCCTTAAAGGCAAGAGGAGCAGGTATGAATAAAGTATTAAATGTATTAATCAGGACTTTGATATGTGTTTGTGTACTTTTGAATACTGCTGTTGCGGTTATTGCAGAAAATGAAGAAACAGGAGTTTTACAATTTTATGATGATTTTTCAGCTGATTTAAAAAGCTGGGATATCCAAAATCACCAGATGCGTGTCATTGACAATCTGCCAAAACTCGTTAGCGACGGCCCATATGTCTGTGAGGCTAAAGTCGCAGGAAAGACCACTGTATGGAGCGATTTTACCATAACGTTTGGTGTAAGAGCAAAGGGAAACGGAATATTTATGGTTTCAATGAGACAGGAAGAGAATTCATTTTTGGATTTGATTATTCGTCCCGGTGAGGCAGTTTCCTTTAGGTATGATTCTGATAAAAATTCTGAGGCCTTACTAACAGGAGATAATTATAGCTTTGAGGCTGATTCAAATTATCAGATTCGGCTGGTGTGCAGCGGTTCAAAAATGGAGGTATACATTCGAAAAGCAGAGGAAGTATCTTACACATATGTGGGTTATGCTGTTTATGAAGGTGCAGCACAAGGAAAGATTAGCCTGAGATCTATTGGTTTATATACTGAATTAACTGATTTTAGAATTTATAATGATGCAGCATCAGATTTTTATTTTAAAAATAAAATTATAAAACAGAAGCAGGGAACAATATCAGATACAATTCAGCCTGTCAATACAGTTGGAGGAGAATCGGTTTTATATAGTTCCGACAATCCCGGGTGTATTTCGGTTGATGAAGAGGGAAAACTACAGTTTTCAAAACCCGGAACCGCGGTAATTACTGCCAGGACTATTGTTAATGGCATATATTATGTTGATTCCTATGATGCAATATGTACGGGAGTGTTAAACACTTTTGGATTCAATATCCGCCAAACGCAGATGTATGTAGGAGAAACACTCAATGTGAATGCGGTAATTCGCCCCGATTCGGTTGCGAATCGCCGTGTTCAATGGACATCATCAGCTCCTGAGGCTTTGGAAATTTCAGGTGAGATGCAGGAAGTAAAAAGTCTGACAGCCAAAAAACCTTCCGATAATGTGACAGTTACAATTCAAAGTATGGATAGCCCGAACAGAAGAGATTCTTTGCGGATTAAAATTCTTCCGCGGCCTACCGATGTAAAAGATATATCGTTTAAGCAAACCGATTTAAAACGGCAAATTCCGGAATACTTTTTCGGAATGCATTCCAATCCGCTGGATGGAATTACAGGGACAACCGAAAAACAGGATATTATTGACCGTGAAAAGAAATTTGCTGATTATTATGCGGATATGCATATTCAATTCATTCGTTTTATGCTGAATGATTTCAATTGGCGAAAAGGACAATTTCCCAATATGCCGGAGGGATATCCCTCATATTCTATGAAGGATATTTTTACCGCCGGATTAGAAAATGATATTCCGTATTGTATTGTGGCAGCCGATACTGATTCTGCGCAGGATATCATTGATATGGTGTCAGAAATTAAAAGTGTAAGCAAACGCCCTGTTTATATTGAGATGGGAAATGAAACTTTTGATGCGGCATATCAAAAGTATTTTCCGTCAGTTGCAGAATTTACTGAACGCGTAAAGGAAGTTTACGAGGGTGTAAAAAAAGTTGATCCGTCTGTTAAAATAGCAGTTCCGATGCTGGGATATAAAACATGTGAAGATAATCACATTAATTGGGATCAATATTTGCTTGAAAATCAACAGTATTATGATGCTGCAGTGCTGCACTTATATACAGGGGCTGCAATGTATGAGCATGAATCTACAAGTACTATTATGAACAGATTTTCAGATGCACTTTCGGACAACGGAAATTTTATTGCGGAAGAACATGCTTTAATGCCGGGCAAGGAGATATGGATCACAGAGTATGGAGATCTTCCGCGTTTATTTTCCTTAGCAGATTACTCCAATGATTCAAAATATTTTTCGCCGCAAAGTGAAAGTGAACGTGCGCGCCTGCAATACGGAAAATCAGTAGGAAATGCAATCGGATACGCATCTCGTTTATTCAATTTTTTAAATTATGAAGAAGTAACAATGGCTTCTTACCATTACTTTAATGACGCACAATGTTTTGGTGTAATTCAGCAGGATACCAAATTACCAAACTACCATATGTTCAAAAAAGTAGGTGAGATTCTTGCAGATAATTCCCATTATTATCAGCTGCAGGCTACTGATTCAGAGGATACAGCGGTCAATGGATGGGGATTTGGTGATGAGACCAAAATTAAGCAGCTCGTTTTTTCCAATACCTCCAATCAAGCGGTGTATGTTAACTTGGGGGATTTGTGTGCAGAAAAAGTATGGCAATATGGCAGCGACAATCCGCTTCCCGATTTCGGAAATTATAAAATGCAGTATTATACAGATTTACCTTCTGAAATTCCGTTACCAAAAATCTGCTCCGGAATTTACAAAAACATGATTTCTGTTCCGCCATACAGTATTATTGTGGCAAATGTGGGATATGAATATGGCATGAAACCGGCTGTGGATATAGGTTTTCAGGAGGATTCCAATTGGAATGGGAATTCCGCTGTTATTACAGATGGTACGGTAGACGATGGTATGTTTTATTTGCATAATCTTGAGTCTATATCGACAACCGGACAGTTTTCGGATTCGATCATTGAATTTGATTATAATTCGGTTAATTCTACCCGACTGGATATTGAATTCAATTCAGAGGGTGCTTACAAAAACTACATATACTTTAATTTTGACGGTTATCCGCTATATCAGAGTTTTCGTATGATATCTGACAGCCCCATAGGGCATATGGGAGATAATCCGTTTTTGCAAAATCATGATGTGACATTGTACCGGAATAAACGATACAGAATTAAAATTGAGATAAAAAAACAGACGGTATCCTTTTATGTGATGGATTTAGAGACACAGGATCCTGAGTATATCCTTTGCGGAATTTTGACGGATGAGAGAATATTCTCCGGTGCGGGCACAGTCCGGATAAAGCCGTTTAACTATAACGGACAAACGGGAATTCCATACCGTCTTCGGATTTATGATATTAAAGAGAGTATGGATATGAAAATCGGTGCAATTTCGTGTTATAACGCCGAGGGAATTAAAATTAATGAAAGTGCAAGGTTACAAAAGGGCACTTATGATGTATCGTGTGATATTTATTCATACGGCGGTGAAAAACTTGGAACAGCCATATGCGCTGTTTATGACGGAGATCGGTTGGAGCAGGTTGTGTTGACACCGATAAGCGGTGATATTCCAAAGATTGTTTTTCCAAAGCTTGAGCTGGAAAAAGATTTGGATGTGCCTGTATTAAAAATATTCATATGGGATGAAGAAATGATACGAGGCCTTGCAAAGGCAGCAATTTTTTAATTAATATATTTTAGCAATTCAGAAAAAGGAGGGACTCACCATATGCTTAAAAAAACGGTGTGTTTCATAACCATGTTGACGATGCTCTTGACGAGTTTTGTCAATGTATATGCAGTACTGCCGCAGACAATGGGCGGACAGGGACAAGGAGGAGACAGCGGCCCTGTGTTGGTATTTCATGATGATTTTATGCATGGGACGGGTTATTGGAATCTCGAAGGTGTAGCAATAGAACCGGGGAAAATGTCAACACCGGCAAACACTTATTCAAGTGCGACATTTTATGATCAGGACTGGAATTTAAAAAATGCAGAATACAGGATTAAGTTCAGCCCTATAGAATTTAATACAAATGGAATATGTATTATCCATATCGGTGTACAGCCTGACTGGTTTGGGATTGTTATCCGTGATAACGGTGTTATTAACTGCCTGCCGGTTGATGTCGGAGAACAAGGGCTTGGAAAATTTCCGATGGAATATGGCAAAGTATATGAGTTGAATATTAATGTCAGTGACGGCACAGCAGTTGTTTCTATCCGCAATGACGGACAGGAGAGCTTTACCGCCCTTGGTACTGTTAACAACGTAGGGGTGTCTAACGGTGCACTTAAAATTTACGGCATGAGTTATCAGGTTGATTTTACCGATATTGCAGTATATGATACATCGTCAAAAAGTCTCTCCTTTCAGCAGAAATATCTGCTTGCAGAGCCGGGAAAGGATCAGATGCTTAGCGTAAACAACAAGACCGGAAAGGAACTTGTTTTTGAATCATCAGATCCTGAGACTGTGGAAGTGGATGAAGCAGGAGTTGTTTCTGCAAAAAAAGCCGGAGAGGCTATAATCACGGCTAAAACTAAAGACGGAAAAAGTGCGGATACCTGTAGAGTAAGGACTTATATTCCTGTTAGTGCAGTAGCATTTCATCAAAAAGAAAATACATTACGTGTCGGAGAAACAGAGATTATCAACGGGCAGTTTTTACCGAACAATGCATCAAACCAATCATTTATTTATACCTGTTCAAATCCTGACGTTGTACAGATGGACGGCGGCAGCAATAAGTGGCAGGTTATTACTGCAAAAGCACCGGGAAATGCAACTGTAACAATGACTTCACCCGATGGATTAAAAGCAACCTATGAGGTGACGGTAGTTCCAAAGGAAACACCGGCGGTTAATACTGCTGAATTTTCGTTAAGCGGATTTCAAAGGAAGATTCCGGAGGCATACTTTGGAGTTCATTATTCCAATCTGATGGAAACAGGATATTCAATGGGATATGTAGATCCGACATATACTGAAGAAAAAGAACGGCTTGCATCAGAACTGATTAAAGATATAGGCTTCTCTTGCGTCCGTAGTTATTGGACATGGTGGAATTGGAGAACCGGGTCAGGACAGGATGATAACGGGCCTTTTGACGGACCGAACCATACAACGCTTGAACAAATATATAAAACAAGCAGTGATGGCGGCGCTGATCAGATTTTGTCATTTTCGGCATATTCTACTGTAGATGATATGGTTGATGAGTTTAAGGAAATAAAACGTGTTGCACCTGCAGGTGCACAAATCCGCGTGGAATACGGAAACGAGACCTATGCGATTAATGAAGTTGACCGTGTACCGACCATTGAAGTTTACGTACAGCGTTTGCGTGAATTATCGGAACGAATCAAAGCGATTGACCCCACAGTAAAAATAGGAGTTCCTATTCTTTGTTACGAGCTTGAACGTGCTATTTTTAACGATCCTTATAATTATCCAAACAATGAAGATAACTGGGAATACACACAAGGTATTCGTGCTCTGACGTGGAATGCGGTATTATCGGAAAATGCAGATTGCTTTGATGCAGTTATTCCGCATATGTATTCACAGGCAGGTATCCTTAGGACAACACAAACTAATTTTATCAAAAATACCAGTATAGGATGGATAAAGGAACATTTGGGCGAAAAACGACAGTCATATATGTTCCCCGGAAAAGAAATGTGGCAGACGGAATATAATACCTTCCCGCTTGCACTGTCCATTGGTGACCCGGTGGTTATGAATAAAGTTCAGGTTGATAAATCATTGGGATGTGCGCTTTCTGCAGGATTCCATCTGATGAATCTTTTGGATACGCCGGCGGCAAACACTTCCGTTCATTATTTGATTGACCCGCAGGGCTTTGGTCTTGTACAGCCCGGAGAGGATGAAAACGGAAATATGACGCTTGATAAGCTGCCGCATTATTATGTGTATAAAGAGCTTGGCAATTTGTTTAAGAATTATGAGTATTTTTATGGGTTAAACTTAGAGGAAGGAAAAGTTGAGAAGGTTGCTTTGGGATTTAACCAGGAAACACAATATGCGGATATGCAGGACGTTTATGCATATGGCTTTGGGGATGAAAACGGTGTGCGTAAGATAGCAATCATTAATATGGTTGAAAATCCGGCAAAGGTCAGCGTAGGCGGTACTACTTTAAAACCGATACGCCGTTACTGGGATGATACTCCGGTGCCTAATCTTTTTAACAGCAAGGTGGCATATACTGCACTTCCGGAAGAAATGCCATATCCGGAAGATATTACGGATGAGCCGGAAGCGGCAGTTATAACGGTTAAACCATTTTCTCTAACCATAGTTGAAGTAAACGGAGGAGAAAAATCGAAAATTCTTGACAGCGCAGAAACAAAGCTTGGCAGGAATGCAAAGTTCACAATCGACAGCACCAGAGCATACAGGGACAAATCAAGAAACGATATTGATCTTTATAATGTCGGTATCAAGCCGAGAATGATTGATGGAGAGGTATATTTGCCGTTAAGACCTATAGCAGATTTGATGGACAATTATTTGGTTTATACTTCGGTAGATGATAATACTGCGGAAGTAGAGTTATTGGAATACCGTGATCTGCAAACCGAAAAGGAAACAGATGCAGATGTATCGAAGGTTACTTCCGTTGAAACAGGATTGGAATTAATCAACGCATTCTATTATAATTCGATTGTGCAATTTAACAGAGCAAATCAGAAATCACCGTTTACGGCAATTATGCGTGATGAAGAACGTACATTTGAAGAAAAAGATGCACCGATTCTGATTGACAGCACCACCTATGTAACACCGGAATTGGCAGCAGAAATGTTTGGACTATATGTAAATTATTATGATGATGGTCTTATTGTATTGTCAGAGAACAATGCAAGGCTCGATGAGAATGAACTTCAATCTATCGAAGCGGAATTTGTGAGACCCTAAAAGTTTTAAGGAGTGACGAACCTGTTTCTAAAAGAAACAGGTTCGTTAGATTGTCGAATAAAACATAAATATTTTCACGAAAATATTTATGAAAAAAGTTGACATTTTTCAAAATGCAGTGTATAATGATATTGTAATCAACATATGTTAGGAGTGAAAGTATTATGAAAGCGAGCATAAAAAGTATGGATATTGATTACGGTTTATTGAATTTCACACAGCATTTGGTGTCTATTTCCGATTTCAGCAGGGGTAAAACATCACAACTCTTTGATGATGTAAAAAATAATAATACAGAGTATGTTGTTTTAAAAAACAATCAGCCGACTGCAATGGTAATTTCTCTTGATATGTATAAAACGCTTGTGGAAAAGGCTATGAAAATGGAACAGCTTCTTGACAGGATTGAAGAAAACAGGTTACTTGTACAGGCAAATAATGTGGTGAACAAAACAGACGTTTCAAGCTATGAGGAGTTTGATGACATATGTGAAGATCTTGGTTTTGATCCCGGAAAGATTGAGTCTGAATGTGAAAGTGTGGAGATTGAATAGTGTGGAAGGCAAAATTTGCGCCTGATGCAAAAGCAGACCTTAAAAAGCTGGATAAAGCTTTTACCGAACAAGTGCTTAAAGGCATTGCAAAGGTCAGAAAAAATCCTCTGCCGAGACCGGACGGATATGGAAAGCCGCTTGGAAACAAGCACGGAAACAATTTGACCGGGTTTTTTAAAATAAAATACAGAGGTATAGGAATACGTGTTGTATATACACTGGCTCGTTCCGAACAGGTTATGAATATACTCGTTATTTCAAAAAGAAATGATGAGTATTGCTATGAAGCAGCAATTAAGCTACATCAAAAGTACGGAGAAAGTATATTTGACGATATTTTTCACAATAAAATTAAATAATTTTTTATAACACAAGGGGACGGTGGCGCTTGCTCTTGTGTTAAAAACGTAATCAAAAATACAATGGAGGAACGTAATGAAAAAGGGAAAATGGATATGGTATCCGGGAGATTTTGAAATATATCACAGTCTGCTTTTACATGCAAGACGGGAGGAACGCGGATGTTGCATCCCTTATTGCTACAGATTAGACGGATGTTTTCACAATGTAAAATTCAAGAAAAAGGTGACTGTTGAAAAAGAGGAAACAATTGAGGTAGCAGGCAATGCTCCGGGATATGTTTCGATTGATTCAATCCGTGGTCATCTGAACCGTACATACAAGCTAATACCGGGTGAATATGAAATATTTGCAGAGCTGATAAAGGTTGACGGTCTGCCGTCTTTGTATATTTCCGGCGAAACTGTATTTACGGATGAAAGCTGGGAGGTTAACAACGGCAATTATACATGGTGCCCTGCAGGCTGCAATGAGATGCATACGAATCCGGATATAACCCCTGAAACATTTTTATTTTCATATGAAGAGATTTTTCCGGTAGATATTAAAGAGGTGCAAGGCGGAACTTTATATGATTTCGGACGTGAGACCTTTGCAAAATTAAAATTTTCTGAAGGTACATTCGAAGATAATGTTGGTGTGCATTACGGCGAGTCGCGTACAGAGGCATTAGATACCGAACATTGCTGTCTTACAGATACTGTGCGTGAGGGAATGTTGCCTGCCCGGGGGTTCCGATATGTATTTATACCGAAGAACAACGGCGAATACAAGGTGAGTGCCGAATATGAATACTATCCGTTTTCATATCGGGGAAAGTTCAGTTCATCAGACGAAAGACTGAATAAAATTTGGGAGGCTTGCGCCTATACGCTGCACTTAAACAGCCGGGAGTTTTTTTTAGACGGATTAAAGCGTGACAGATGGGTTTGGTCCGGAGATGCATATCAGAGTTATCTTGTCAATTATTACTTGTTTTTTGATTTGGATATTTGTAAGAGAACGATGATTGCACTTCGGGGAAAAGACCCTATGGAAACGCATCTTAATACGATCATGGACTATTCATTTTACTGGGTCATGGGAGTATATGACTACTATATGTATACCGGAGATATAGATTTTGTAAAATTTTTGTATCCCAAAATGGAAAGCTTAGTGGCATTTTGTATAAAGAGAGCAGATGATGACGGATTTGTCCGAAGAAAAGAGGGTGACTGGATTTTTATTGACTGGGCTGATTTTGATAAAACGGGTGCATTGTGTGCAGAACAGATTTTGTTTGCTAAAAGTCTTGATGTCATGGCGTGGTGCAGTAATTTACTTGGATACGACGGCAGCATATACCGTGCACGTTATTTGGATTTAAGAACAAAGATTGACAGGTGTTTTTGGAATGATACATTGGGAGGATATGTTGACAGCTATGAGTCCGGGAAAAACAACATTACAAGACATGCAAATATATTTGCGCTTTTATTTGATTATGTCACTCCCGAACAAAGGGAGCGTATTATTGAAAATGTATTATTAAATGATAAAATAGCCCCGATTACAACACCGTATTTTAAATTTTATGAACTTGAGGCAATGTGCCGGATTGGTAAAACAAAGTATGTAAAAGACCGGATTTCCGATTATTGGGGAGGAATGCTGGATTTGGGCGCTACCACAATTTGGGAAGAATTTGATCCTGCTAAGGAGGGCGATGAGCATTACGCTATGTATGGGCAAAAATACGGAAAAAGCCTTTGTCATGCATGGGGTGCGAGCCCGGTTTATATTTTCGGAAAATATTATTTAGGTGTCAGACCTACCGCTTATGCATATACTGCTTTTGAGGTTTGTCCTGATTTGGCAGGGTTAGACCGGATTGAGGGTACTGTGCCGGTTAACGGCGGGGAAGTGTCGGTATATATGGACAAGAATGTTATTAAAATTACATCTACCGTTGGCGGAGGCACGCTTGTTTTGGGTGAGGACAGAGTACCAATTCCCACTAACCGGGAATTGGTTTGGAAGATTAATGAATATATGGCTTAATTCATGCAAAAGGAGAAATAACGTGAAAAATAAGCGGCGCATCTTACCTCCTTTCGGGACTCGGAGTATAAACATACGCCGTCGTCCCTCAAGAAGGCAACCTGCTTGCTTCTTTTCCACGTTATGTGTTTGAGAAGCCGCAAGGCGGCTTCAAGGAGGATTAATATGGATTTTAAGAATATACCAAAAAAATACCGGCCAATTCCGTTTTGGAGTTGGAATGAAAAGCTGAATCCGGAGGAAACAGCAGAGCAGGTATATAAAATGGATGCTGTTGGTATCGGTGGATTTTTCATGCATGCCCGAGGCGGATTGCAGACGGAATATATGGGGGATGAATGGTTTGAAAATGTGGACGCTGCAAAGGAAGCCGGAAAAGAACGTGGCATGGGAGCGTGGGCATATGATGAAAATGGCTGGCCGAGCGGCTTTGGCAACGGATTTGTAAACGGGCTTGGAGTGGAGTATCAGCAGAAATATCTGCGAATAACGGAAGATGAACCCACAGAAAATATCATTTGTAAAAGCGGTAATCACTGGTTCTATTACGATGTTAATCCGTTCTATGTGGATACGCTTGATAAAAGTGTTATTGCAAAATTCATTGAGATTGCATACAAGCCCTATTATGAACATTACGGTAATGAAATAGAGGGCTTTTTCACAGACGAACCGCAGATTTCCAGAAACGGAATTCCGTGGAGCTTTGTCTTTGACACAGAGTACCGTAAAAGATATCAGGAAAACATCAATGAGCATCTGGAAGAACTGTTTTTACCGATAGGAAATTACAAAGATACAAGAGTAAAGTTTTGGAAGATGGTGACGGAGCTTTTTTCTGACGCATTTATGAAACAGATTTATGACCAATGCAATTCATGGGGACTAAAGCTGACAGGACACCTTGTTCTTGAGGAAACCCCCGAAAGTCAGCTGATTACAAATGGTGCATGTATGCCACATTACGAATATATGCACATTCCCGGTATGGATTGGCTTGGAAGAAATATTTTTGATTGTCTGACTGCTAAGCAGGTGTCGTCTGTGTGCGAGCAGCTGGGTAAGGATATGGTTCTTTCCGAAACCTTTGCACTGTGCGGTCATAATGTGAGCTTTGCGGAGTTAAAGGGTATATATGAGTGGCAGATGGTGCACGGAATTAATTTACTTTGCCAACATCTGGAGGGGTACTCAATCCGGGGTATCAGAAAGCGTGACTATCCTCCTGCCATGTACTGTCAGCAGCCATGGTGGAGCGAATATAGAGCTTTTGTTGACGCAATGTCCAGGGTTGGGATGATTTTGTCACAAGGGGAAAAGCATGCGGATGTACTTGTTTTGCATCCTCAGACTACCGCATGGACTCTTTATGACGACAGCAAAAACGATGGACTTGCTGAGCTTAATGAGAAATTGCTCTCCGTTATGAAACAGCTTGAACAAAAACACGTCTTGTATCATCTGGGTGACGAAACTATTTTGGAACGCCACGGACGTGTTGAGGACGGTGCCCTGATTGTTGGAAAGCAGAGATATACAAGTATTGTAGATCCCGGCTGTGATATACTTTTACCTGCAACAGAAAAGCTTCTTGCAGAATTCAGAGCAGCAGGCGGAAAATTTGTTTCGTGTGATGATATTTCAGAAAACCCGGTTACCGATGATGCTGAGCTTAACTACACAAGCCGCAGCTATGACGAATTTATGGTGCATTACTTTGTAAATACATCAAGTGAAAGAAAAACTGCAAAAATTAATGTTTCCGGGAAAAAACTGGACATCTACACCGGTGAGCTTGAGGATTTTTGCGGTATGCATGAGTTTGAGCCGTGGGGAAGTCTTATGATAATTCAAGATGGGTCGGAGAATATAACTGATGAAAATGCAGCCGCTACATATATACGCCCGGAGGGTGAATTTGAATTTACAGAGCCTGTTATGAATACATTGACTCTTGACCGCTGCGATTATTTCTTTGACGGTGAGCTGCAGGAAAAAAACGGCTATGTTTTGAATATATGTGAACGTGCCAATGAATTGGGAAGAGCCGTAAAAATACATCAGGATTATCATATCAAAATCAACGTCATTCCTAAAACGCTGTATATGGTTTCAGAAACGCCCGAAATCTTTTCAATTTCTGTTAACGGTACAAAAATTGAAAAGACAGTATGCGGATATTTCAGGGATAAGAGCTTTAAAAAAATTGATATTTCATCCTATGTAAAGACGGGAGAAAATACTATCTCATTCGACTGTGACTTTGTGCAGTCAAATGAGTTTTATGAGAATCTGAAAAAGTCACGTGTATTTGAAAGCGAAAAAAACAAGCTTGTATATGATATGGAAATTGAGGCGATTTACCTTTTGGGCGAATTCAGCGTAAAGACCGACGGACAGTGGACAAAGCTTGATAAAAACGCCGTGCGATATTCCGGAGGATTTGAGCTTGACGCACCAAAGGCAAGCGTAAATGTCAAGAATATTGAACAACAGGGATATCCGTTCTTCTGCGGAGAGATGTGTATTAATGGCGAGATTGATATTACAGGGGAAAATCCGGTGTTAGAGCTTGATATGAAGGGAGTTAACGCGATACGGGTTGAAATAGGAAGTATTAAAAAAACAATGCTAACCGATAATCGTCTGCCCCTTGCTGACTTTGGCGCAAAGGGTAAAACGCCGGTGAAACTCACTTTGATTAATAACCTGAGAAATCTTTTGGGGCCACATCACATCAAGGAAGGCGAAAGCTACGCTGTGGGTCCTCACTCATTCTTTAAGGAACCGTGCATATGGAATACGACTCCGGAAGAATATTGGGATGATGACTATTGTTTTGTAGAATTCGGAATATAGAAAAATAGACCGGAGGCGGTAATAGAAAATGCAATAAAGAACGGAATTGATATATGTTTTGATAAAATTTGAAAAAACAGTTGATTTTTTATTATTTTTTTGATATAATAATTCCATTATATGTTTTAAAGCTCTGAGGAGCAGGGAACACGAAAGGATGATGGTTTAATGAACAGTTCACAGATTACAATTATGCTGACAATAGCGGTCTATCTTATAGGCATGGTTATTATAGGCATTATGTTTTCATCAAAAAACAACACAAGCGGTGATTTCTATCTCGGAGGAAGAAAGCTCGGGCCGTTTGTTACGGCAATGAGCGCCGAAGCCTCAGATATGAGCAGCTGGCTGCTTATGGGTCTTCCGGGCGTTGCGTATTTATCGGGTACATGTGATGCAGGCTGGACTGCAATCGGTCTTGCTCTCGGAACATATGTAAACTGGCTGATTGTGGCAAAGAGGATAAGAAGATATACCTTTGTATGCAATAACTCAATTACGATTCCGTCTTTTTTCTCAAACAGATTCAGGGATAAGAGCCGTCTTCTTGTCGGAATATCGGCACTTATTATACTTATATTCTTTATACCGTATACAGCTTCCGGATTTGCTGCCTGCGGAAAGCTTTTTGCAAGCTTGTTCGGTGTGAAATATGTTACGGCAATGATAGTCAGTGCTATTGTTATTGCACTCTACACTACTCTCGGCGGATTTCTTGCCGCAAGCACAACGGACTTTATTCAGAGTATAATAATGTCTGCCGCGCTTGTGATTGTTCTTTGCTTCGGTGTAAATGCTGCCGGCGGCTTTGGTGCTGTAATTGAAAATGCAAAAGAGCTTCCCGGTTATCTTTCACTTTTATCGGTACATAACGCTGAAACAAACACAGCCTCGGGCTACGGCTTTATAACAACCTTATCAACCTTGGCATGGGGGCTCGGATATTTCGGAATGCCTCATATTCTTCTGAGATTTATGGCTATTGAGGACGAGAACAAGCTTAAGCTTTCAAGACGTGTTGCATCAATCTGGGTGGTTATTTCTCTGTTTATCGCAATCTTTATCGGCGTTGTGGGTCTTGGAATGACAAGCGTCGGAACACTTGGTGCTCTCAGCGATTCGGAGACGGTTATAATTGATATAGCTAAGCTTCTCAGCTCAAACGGAGTTTTATTTGCTGTAATCGCCGGTCTTATACTTGCCGGAATTCTTGCATCAACAATGTCAACTGCTGACTCACAGCTTCTTGCCGCTGCCTCCAGTATATCTGAAAACTGGATGAACGACGTATTTCATATTAAGCTTTCAACGAAGGCTAAAATTATGACTGCAAGAATAACTGTTGTGCTTGTTTCCGTTATCGCAATGATTATTGCAAAGGATCCCGAAAGCAAGGTTTTTGATATTGTATCATTTGCATGGGCAGGCTTTGGTGCGGCTTTCGGCCCGGTTGTGCTTTTTGCATTGTTCTGGAAACGCGCCAACAAATACGGAGCCCTTGCCGGTATGGTTAGCGGAGCGGCGATGGTATTTATCTGGAAATACTGCGTACGTCCTCTCGGAGGCGCATTTAATATTTATGAGCTGCTTCCCGCGTTTATCGTGGCATGTATCTTCATTGTGGCAGTAAGTCTTTTGACTCCGGCCCCGGAAAAGGAAATCGTGGACGAGTTTGAAAAGGTTTCAAAAATGTAAAAAATAAATGAGGGTCTGTGCTGAATCCAAAACCCTCCGGGGCTGTTGCTTAACGCAACAGCCCCCTGCTTTGTTTAAAAAAATATCGGTCGCGTTGAAGGAGAGATTTTATGAGCGATGAAAAATGCGGAGGGAAATGCAAGGGCTGCGGCGGCTGCAGCGAAAAGGTTATTCTTTCAGCAGATAAAAGCGTCAGCATAGTATCAAGCCTTACATTTACGGAAAGACAGCTTGCCGGCTGCCGTATGCTTGTGCTTGTGACAGAATGTGCCCGCTCCGGAGAGGGCGGCTGCTTCGCCGGTATAAAGTTTTACAAAAACGGTCAGGAGACAGCCGTCTCTGAACCGAAAAAATATGAGATACCTGCAGGCGACATGAAACAGCAGAATTTTAGCTTTGTGCCGGACAAAAATGCGGACAAGGCGGAAATAACGATTTTTTGCAGCGGCTCTGCTGTTCTGGATATTGAGCATATAAATGTACTTAGGCTCTGACGAGCCCGGCTGTCTTATCAGCTCGCGATAAGAGCCGGAGCAAAAACTTTTTGCGGGCGGAAAGGCTATGAGATTTTTTATGATTTATCTTGACAATGCTTCAACAACAAAGCCGTCAGCTGCTGCTGTTGCAGCGGTAACAGACGCCCTGGAGCATTTCGGGAATCCGTCCTCTTTGCACGGGCTGGGGCTTGACGGTGAAAAAATTATTGAAAAAAGCAGAGCGGCTGTGGCGAAGGCTCTCGGAACGGACAAAAAAAGTATTTATTTTACCTCCGGCGGTACCGAAGCCAACAATCTGGCAATTTTCGGGTCTGCACATGCTCTTAAAAAACGGGGAAACCGTATCATAACCTCGGCAATAGAGCACCCGTCAGTGCTTGAAAGCTTTCGTGCTCTCGAAAAAGACGGCTTTGAGGTGGTTTATATCGGAGCGGATAAAAACGGAGTAATCCGTCTTGATGAGCTTAAATCGGTTGTTGATGAAAATACTATCCTTGTAAGCGTTATGACCGTAAACAACGAAACCGGAGTTATTCAGCCGGTTCGTGAAATAGGAGAAATTACCCATAAGGCGGCACCTGCTGCTGTTTTTCATACAGACGCGGTTCAGGCCTTTGGAAAAATGAACTGTGCACCGCGTTTGACCGGCGCTGACCTCATCAGTGTAAGCAGTCACAAGATACACGGACCCAAGGGCGCAGGAGCTGTTTATATAGGCGCGGGAAAACCGTATCCAATAATTTTCGGCGGTTCGCAGCAGGGCGGTGTGCGTCCCGGCACGGAAAACGTTCCCGGAATTGCCGGATTTGGTGCTGCTGCTTCGGAAAAGCAAGGCAGCTGCGAGGATTTATACGATATACTTAAAAAAGAAATACTTGACGGAATACCTGATGTCAAAATAAACGGAGACGAAAAATTTGCCGGCAAATACGTATTAAATGTTTCGTTTTTGGGAATAAAAGCAGAGGTGCTTCTTCACACTCTTGAAAGATACGGGATATATGTTTCAACAGGCTCTGCATGCTCATCGCACAAGCCTGAGCCCAGTCATGTGCTTACGGCTATGGGACTTACGCACAGGGAAATCGAGGGCGCGGTCCGTTTCAGCTTTGATGACTCTCTTTCCGCTGCGGATATGGAGGAAACAGCTGACGTATTGAAAAAGGAAGTCGCCGATTTGCGGCGGTATATGAGGAGATAAGCAATGAAGGAAATAATTCTTGTAAAATACGGAGAGATAATTTTAAAGGGCTGCAACAGACCGCGATTTGAAAAAATACTCCTGAAAAATATACATGATGCCATTCACAGGCTTTGCAAGGTTAATATAAGCATTACTCAGGCAACAATTTACATTGATGTTGAGGACCAGGAAAAGCTTGACCTTGTCTGTGACAGACTGACGAGGATTTTCGGAATAGTTTCGGTTACCCGTGCGGCTGAATGCGAAAAAGAGCTTTCTGAAATTCAGAAAACAGCTCTTGAATACTGCTGCAATGAGCTTTCTGAGGGAGTCAGCTTTAAGGTTGAGGGAAAGCGCTCAGACAAAGCTTTTCCCCTTACTTCACAGGAGGTAAGCATGGAGGTCGGAGGCTTTCTGCATGACAGCATTCCCGGGCTTATTGTTGACGTGCATACGCCTCAGGTTACGGTTAAGGTTGAGGTCAGGGACTATAAGGCTTATGTGTACTGCAAGGAAAAAAAGCTTGCAGGTCAAGGCGGAATGCCTATAGGTACAGGGCTTAAGGCTACGCTGCTGCTGTCCGGCGGAATTGATTCACCGGTGGCAGGACATATGATTGCAAAGCGCGGTATTGAAATAGATGCTGTGAATTTTTTCAGTTATCCATACACAAGTGAACGCGCCAAGGAAAAGGTCATAGAGCTTGCATCAATAGTTGCAAGATACACCTCGCGCGTTAATCTTTACATTGTGCCTTTTACGGAGATTCAGCTGCAGATACGGGATAAGTGCCCTGAAGAGCATCTTACTCTTATCATGCGCAGATTTATGATGCGCATCGCAGAGCGCCTGGCACTGCGGCATAAATCATCGGCTCTCATTACGGGCGAAAGTGTAGGTCAGGTGGCAAGTCAGACACTGGGCGCATTGGATGTTACAAATTCGGTTGTGGATATGCCTGTTCTCCGTCCCCTTATAGGCATGGATAAGGAAGAAATAATTGTCCGCTCAAGGCAGATAGGAACATTTGAAACCTCCATTCTTCCTTACGAGGACTGCTGTACGGTATTTACACCGAAGCATCCGTCTACCAATCCGAAAAGAAAATCTGTTGAGAAAACAGAGAGTGTGCTTGATGTTGAGAAGCTTATTGACAACGCGCTTGCAGGGGTTGAAATGATAACGGTATATCCGGAATAAAAAAGCGAAAGGATATGATTTTTATGAAGTCGGAGCTTATATCGGTGGGAACGGAAATACTGCTTGGAGAAATACTTAATACAGATGCTCAGTTTCTTGCCGGGGAGCTTTCAGAGCTTGGCATAGATGTTTATCATCAGTCAGTGGTGGGGGATAATGCCGGAAGGCTTGCCGAGGCTTTGAAAACTGCTCTTTCAAGGTCTGATATAGTTATTGCATCAGGGGGTCTCGGCCCGACACCGGATGATATTACAAAAGAGGTTATTGCGGAAACCATGGGAGAGAAGCTTATTCTTCACGAGGAAAGCCTTCGGAGAATGCAGGAGTATTTTAACCGCGTTCATAGGGAAATGTGCAAAAATAATATTAAACAGGCAATGCTTCCGGAGCATTGCATTGTACTGAATAACAATAACGGAACGGCACCCGGATGTATAATAGAAAAGGACGGAAAAACCGTTATCATGCTTCCCGGACCGCCTGCAGAGCTTACACGGATGTTTTCGGAGAGCGTCAGACCGTATCTCGAAAAACGTTCGGAGGATAAGCTGTTCACCAGAACCTATCATATATTCGGTAAGGGCGAATCTGCGGTTGCGGCTGAGCTTTCGGAGCTTATGGAGAAAAATACCAACCCTACTGTTGCGCCGTATGCTAAAACGGGCGAGGTTCATCTACGGCTCGGTGCAAAGGCGAAAAGTCAGAGTGAGGCCGATAAAATAATGGAGTCCGCAGACAAGCGTATAAGGCAAAGCTTTGGCAGATATATTTATTCAACAGACGGTAAATCCCTGCCGGAGGTGGTTTTTTCAAAGCTGCTTAAAGCGGGAAAAACAATATGCACAGCGGAAAGCTGTACGGGAGGACTGATAGCAAAGACGATAACCGATTTCCCCGGAAGCTCCGGCATTTTTTCAGAGGGGTATGTGACATACTCAAACGAGGCTAAAATAAAAAATCTCGGAGTTAAAAGAGAAACTCTGCAAAGCTTTGGAGCGGTAAGCGAAGAAACAGCCGGTGAGATGGCGGAGGGCGCTGCAAGAGTATCGGGTGCCGATATCGGAGTGTCGGTAACCGGCATTGCAGGACCTGACGGCGGAACGCCTGAAAAGCCTGTAGGTCTTGTCTTTATTGCCGTATGCTTCGGCGGAAGGACTGAAGTGCGGCGCCTTGAGCTGAACGGCGACAGAGATAAAATAAGATATCTTACCATGCTGCATGTATTTTCTTTAATCAATGAAAGGCTGTAGCTATTTAATAAATCGAAAATCCGAGACTGTCCCTTTTGTGGTTTTTGCATATACAATGTATTTTATATGAATAATATGTAAATAATACATGCTGTAAAAAACAATTGCGGAGGTAAATAATATGTCGGATATGTTTTGTTTTCAGTGTCAGCAGACGGCCGGGAATAAGGGCTGTGTACGTACAGGGGTGTGCGGTAAGCAGCCGACTACAGCGAATCTTCAGGATGAACTGGTTTATGAGCTTATACGTCTTGCGGAGGCAGCTAAAGATAAGAGAAGCAATTTGTCGGACAGACTTATCCCGGACGGGCTCTTTACAACACTTACCAATGTTAATTTTGATGACAGCGCCATAGAAAAATTTATACAACGTGTGGTTGACGAACGGAGAAGGCTGGGCGGCGAGGACAATTCCGAGGTCGTTAATTTATTCGAGGGTGAAACGGATATTGTATCCCTGCGCTCAACCTTGCTCTTTGGAATGAAGGGTATGGCAGCGTATGCGCATCATGCTATGCGGCTCGGGCATTTTGATGATGAGGTTACTGAATGGTTTTATAAGGGGTTATGCGAGCTGAACCGCCCGCACACAGTGGAAGAGTGGCTTGCACTGATAATGGAGTTTGGCAGAGTAAATTACAAATGTATGGAGCTTTTGGACAAAGCTAATACAGAAGCCTTCGGAAATCCTGTCCCAACGAGGGTAAATGCGGATATAAAAAAGGGGCCGTTCATCGTGGTTTCGGGACATGATTTGGAGGATTTGCATCAGCTTTTGGAGCAAACAAAGGATAAGGGAATAAATATTTATACGCACAGTGAAATGCTCCCGGCTCACGGTTATCCGGGATTAAAAAAATACAGTCATCTTGTCGGAAATTTTGGAACGGCATGGCAAAGTCAACAGAAGGAGTTTGAGGATATTCCGGCTCCGATTCTGTTTACAACGAATTGTATCATGCCGCCGAGGAAAAGCTATGCGGACAGGGTATATACAACCTCTGTAGTAGGGTATGACGGACTGATCCATATTGATGAAAATGAATACGGGAGAAAGGATTTCACACCTTTGATTCAGCAGGCTCTTGAGCTTGGAGGATATGAGAATGACAGGAGCATGAGCGGAATAAACGGCGGGCATATGCTTACGACAGGTTTTGCGCATGAGACTGTGCTTTCTAACGCAGAAAAGGTAATAGAGCTTATTAAAAGCGGAAAGGTTAAGCATATTTTCCTGGTAGGAGGATGTGACGGAGCGCACCCGGGGCGTAATTACTATACTGAATTTGTGAAACAGACACCGATGGATTCGCTTGTATTGACGCTTGCCTGCGGAAAGTACAGATTTAATGATCTCGATCTTGGTGAGATCGACGGTTTTCCGAGAATTCTTGATATGGGACAGTGCAATGATGCTTACAGTGCCATAAGAGTTGCGCTTGCACTGGCAGACGCGTTTAAATGTGATATTAATGAATTGCCGTTGACGCTTGTGCTGTCATGGTATGAGCAGAAAGCAGTGTGTATCCTTTTAACCTTGTTGGCTTTAGGCGTTAAAAATATGTATCTCGGACCGACTATGCCGGCATTTCTCTCAGAGACTGTAACAAAGGTACTGATCGATACCTATGGACTTCAGCCTACAACCGCGCCTGAGCAGGATTTGGACGCAATACTCGGCAGAGGATAATAAAAAATGCCATAAAACAAAGACAATAATTTCTTAAATGAAGTTATTGTCTTTGTTTTTGAGGCTGTTTATTCATCACGAAGATATTTTCTGTATGCCTTTCCGTTCAGTTTTACGTCTATATCCGGATTGCGGCGGCACATGGAATTTACTATTCTTACAACTGATTTTGGATCAAAGTTTGATATGCTCATAAACACACTGTCTCCGTCAGCGGTCCCTACATAAAATATATCCGTTTTTTCAAGTATTCTCTGATTTGCATTGTATTTTGTATTTTCATACAGCGCAACCGCCTCCAGAAAGGCTTCATCATTTGTATTTCTTTTAATAAAGGTTTTTGTTCCGACGATAATTTTGCTTATTTCATTTATCGGAACTCTCAGCCTGACATTTTTTGACGGAAGCAGCTCACCGAAAAATTTAATATTATAAAGAGTCTGATAAGGGAAAAAGCAGTTATCCCAACAGCGCATTACAAGGCTGTCGCCCTCCACTGCAATCCATGTGGAATACAGCTCGTTCAGGCATACTACAACATAGCTTGCTCCAAGCACTATGCCTATGATATAACTTGCTGCATACCAGTAGTTTGACAGTATAATGTTATATACCGTCAGAGCAAGTGCAGCAATACAAAGGATAATTACAATCCACATCATTACCGAACCACGGAATCGTTTTTTTTTGCTGACAGAAGCCTTTCCATTCATATCGTTCTCTCCTCTGATATTAAGCATTCTATGAAACACGTTTCGCTCCGGCATACTCTCTCTGATAATAGCTGTCGGATAAGCTTGATATTTTTACAACATCGCCGGTATGGGGTGCGTGAACCATCATATTATTGCCTATGTAGATACCAACATGATGAATTCTCCCGTTTTCCTGAAAGAAAACAAGATCTCCGGGTATTAAATCCTTTTTTTCAACATATATACCGCTGGTGGCAAACTGCTGAGCGGAGGTCCTGGCAACATTTCTTATGCCAAGGGAATTGCATACGTATTTTACCAGCCCGGAGCAGTCAAAGCCCGATGGGGAAGTACCTCCCCAAAGATACGGAACGCCCTGATATGAAAGTGCCATTGCCGCGATTGCGTTCCCTGTTTCGGTAGGCGTTGCAGATGAGCTTCTCTCAATAAATGCTCCCGTAGTATGCGTACGCTCCGGTATCAGCCCGGCAAGCGCACGGTATTTTTTTGTTGCCGGTACTTTTCTCTGGGTTATCTTTGTTTTATAAACTGTGACTGTTTCTGTTTTTTGCTCATATTCCGGTTCGGGCGCGGGTGCTTCGGAAGGCTCCTCCGCCTCTTTCTCAGTTTCAACGGGCTGCTCTTGGCCGGAAGCGCTGTTTTCGGTATTCTCTGCTTTCGCGTCAGACTGTGTATTTTCCCCAGTCTCTTCCTCCGCAGCGGGCTGCGTATTTTCCGCAGGATCCGGATCTCCTGACATATCCTCAACCGGAACGGTTATTATCCTGTCCTCGGAAACCGCAATTGTCTCGGTATCATAAAAGTAAATCCATTCCTTACCGTCTCCGTAATAATAATTATACGTTTGCCCCGGTTCAAGAATCGTTTCAGTGATAATCGGTACGATTTTCTTTATCTCAACCGTCGAGAACGCATTTACCATATCCATGCCTGTTGCATGACTTACCGCAGTTACACAGACATAGTATTTTCCTGCCGGCAGGCTTTCAAGCACACATTCATTTGTTCCTGTCAATTCCTTTGTCAGGACAATTTTGTTCTTGCTGTTATACACATCTACTCTGAAGTCTCTGTATGCTGAGGAATATGCTGAGATTTCAAGCTCATCATCATAGGTGGAAAGCTCCTTTGAAGGCGATGCGACGGCAAGGGGAACTTCACATTCGCCGTATGTGAATTCTACTGTATTTCCCGTAAGCTCTCTGTCCTGTGAAACTGCGGTTACACAGGCTCTGTATTTATTCCCCTTCGTAAGCATATACGAGGGTATGACAATTTCTTTTTTGTTACTGTCAAGATATGCGTTTACATCATAGCTTTCTGTTTCCATATTATACAATGTTACAAGATATCTGTCCGCACAGCGTTTATCAAGAATGAGTTTTACCCCGTTGCCGGAAGTAGTTTCTTCGTTTTCGGGTGAAATCAATGTAGGGGTCTTTATGTCTTTTATTTCTTCTGTATCGTCCTCGGATTCTTCGGATTGTTTGTTTTTAGGAGCTGCAAGAATTGTTTTTTTAGGATCAATAGCTGTTATGCTCCAGATATTTTTGCTGTCATCAAGTGTATATTCAACCTTTGGCGCAAGAATGGAGGATATGCCGAAATTATGCGTCAGTACAGAAAGCCCTTCATCGGACAGAAACAAATTTAAATATGCTTCCAGCGCGTTGTCGGCAGGAACAGAGGCTTCTTTCAGTATTATATTATTCTGAACCATTGGCGATATCGTTGCAGGAGCAGGTTCAAGCAGGGTCAGAAGCCCGCTTTTTGCCCTGTACGCATTTACCATATCGAGAAGCTGTGCAAACTGTGAGTGCTCATTGTATTCAGAGGTTACGGAATACGGGTTATACCATACTGAGTCAACCGCACCGTTTGCATCATAAAAAACCTGAAGCCCTTCAATATCATTTTTGTACACGGTCATATCTCCTGAATGCAGACCGTCAAAGACAAAGGTTTTTGCGTTTGTAAAATAAGCGCTGACAACATCATCCTTTACGCCTATCATTATAAAATCGCTGTAATATGAATTGTATACATACCAATCAAAACCGTACTCTGACGAATCAATTCTGTCAGGCTCGCCGAATTTTGAAAACATTTCATCAATTGAGCTCCCGATACAGATAGTTTTTTCGCCTACTGTGACCGGCAGTTTTTTCTCAAACAGTCCGAGGACTCTGTTTTTCAATGCAGTTACACTTTCGGCTGTGAGCAGCTTATCAGGATATGTAAGTCCGCGTGCGCTTATTATGCCGTGACGAATCATTGAAGCATATGCAATTTTATTTTCGTCCTTAAGATAAGCATTATCATAACAGGTGTTTAGAATTTCTTCCGCTTGCTCGCTGCTGATTTCATATTCCGGATCGGCTTTTATCAGAATTGTATACAAAAAAGCGGCTGCGTCCTGCTTTGTTATATTTCCCGTAAGGCTGTCAAGCTCATCAAGCCCGACAAGACCGCGTGCGGCAGCTTTCAGATATATATCACTGTATGTATTATATTCTTCAGGCACTTCAATATTTTCATTTGCACAGCCCAGACTGTCACCAAGCTTAAGCATGTTATCTATAAAGTATTCGTAATCACAGGGCTCGTCTGCACGGGCAGCCATGCCCGATGTAAGAAGTCCGGCGATAATCATATATGATGTTAACCGTTTCTTTAACATGAATATTAACTCCTTTGATGATACACCTTTTTCATTGTAATCATTCATAATTATAGCAAAATTAAATGGTTTTGTAAAGATAAATTTCAAATCTTAAAAAAAAGCTAACATTTAGTTCATATTAGTATTAATTATAACTAAAAATATATGGATTTCCGCAGAAAACATATATTAATTGACAATGAAAGTTGACAATACTTCCACCTCTGAGTATGTTATAATGCTTTTGTAATCGATTACAGGTACTGAAAATCATTGATTAATTTGCATGTTTGAAATATAATCAGTGCTTTTCTAAAAAAATAAGGAGGATTTTTAATTATGGCTACTGATACGGAAACATTACTTAATTTACAGACCACTACGGGCAGCGGAACTGCGCCGCTGTTTCAGGAGGTTTTGAACAGGCACATTTTAAAGAGGGCGGAGGCGAAGCTGGTTCATGACCAGTTCGGTCAGAAGACTCCCATTCCGAAGGGGAGAACAAAGACCATTTCATGGGACAGGCTTTCTCCGCTTCCGAAGGCTACGAAGCCGTTGACTGAGGGGATTACGCCG
>JAGBHE010000024.1 GCA_017935675.1 Clostridia bacterium
CTTATTTCGTGTGTCTTCCACCAACCATAAATATGTTGACATTCGTTCCATTAAATCCATTTTATCACCCTGTTCTATTTTATCACATTTTTGCCTACTTGTCTACTATTACAGATTTATTTCTTTTATTTTTTAGCCGTGTGAAAAATCCACTCCCTGTAAGACTAATTTCTACTCATTCAAAACAGGTCTTCGGGAGTGGAATTTAACTTTTCACTTCAGCATTTTTTTTATTCCTATTGACATCACCATAATTTCATGTTATAATACATATCAATTATATAGGTTTTATCTTCTTTGAAAAAGGCAAAATGTGAGGAGATTTATGAAAACTTTTGAAACTATACCCGAAAAACTCACCCTAACCCATGATTTATCAGATTCTGAGCTGTCCGTACTTTTGCAATCAGATAAAAATGACGCCGCTCTTTTTAAAAGCGCCGACGCGCTGCGGCGGAAAATATATAAGGATGAGGTTTATATACGCGGTCTTATTGAATTTACAAATTATTGCAGAAACAACTGTTATTACTGCGGAATACGCCATGATAACAAAAATGCCGAAAGGTACAGACTGAGCAAAGAAGAAATATTATCATGCTGCACAGAAGGGTATTCTCTCGGCTTCCGTACCTTTGTTCTTCAGGGCGGCGAGGACGAATATTATACGGATAAGCTCATTTGTGAAATAGTATACCGGATACGTTCACAATTTCCCGATTGTGCAATAACCTTATCCATCGGCGAAAAAAGCCGCGAAAGCTATAAAGCTTTTTTCGATGCCGGTGCTAACCGTTATTTGTTAAGGCATGAAACTGCCGATGAAAAGCATTATAAAAAGCTCCATCCTCCCGGAATGAGCCTTGAAAACAGAAAAAGATGCCTTTATGACCTAAAAGAGATCGGTTATCAGACAGGCTCCGGCTTTATGGTAGGCAGCCCCTTCCAGACAACTGAAAATATTATACGGGATTTGCGTTTTTTGCAGGAGCTTAAACCGGATATGATTGGTATAGGGCCTTTCATAACGCATCAGGATACGCCGTTTAAAAGCTATAAAAGCGGAACTCTTGAATTAACCTTAAGATTAATTTCAATTCTTCGTCTGATGTTTCCGTATGCGCTTATTCCCGCAACAACGGCACTCGGCACAATTAATCCTAAAGGCAGAGAGCTTGGCTTAAAATCAGGAGCAAACGTTGTTATGCCAAATTTGTCCCCCCCGTCCGTGCGCAAAAAATACGAGCTGTACGAAAATAAAATATGCACCGGAGAAGAAGCCGCACAATGCCGCGGCTGTCTTGAAAACAGAGTAAAAAGCGCCGGCTACAGAATCGTTACCGATATAGGAAACGTAAAAAGGGAGACAGATATATGTTAAATCAATTTTCAAGAACGGAGCTGCTGCTGGGGAAAGAAGCAATGGAAAAGCTGAAGTCATCACGCGTTGCGGTTTTCGGCATCGGCGGCGTCGGGAGCTATACTGTTGAGGCACTTGTAAGAAGCGGTATAGGTGCCGTGGATTTAATTGATGATGATAAGGTATGCCTTACAAATATTAACCGTCAGCTTTACGCAACAAGAAAGACAGTCGGAAGATATAAGGTTGATGTGGCAGAGGAGCGGATTTCGGAAATAAACCCGGATACAAAAGTCAAAACCTTTAAAACCTTTTATATGCCCGAAACTGCCGGACAGTTTAATTTCTCAGATTACGACTATATTGTTGATGCAATTGATACGGTTACCGGAAAAATTGCTCTTGCAGAAAATGCACAGGCGGCAAACACTCCGATAATAAGCTCAATGGGTGCAGGCAATAAGCTTGACCCGACTGCTTTTGAGGTATCCGACATTTATAAAACCTCTGTCTGTCCCCTGGCAAAGGTTATGCGCTCCGAGTTGCGCAAACGAAATATTCGGGGGCTTAAGGTTGTGTATTCCAAAGAAAAACCGATTACACCCATTGAAAATTCGGATGTAAGCTGCCATACAAGCTGTATTTGCCCTCCGGGCACTGAAAGAACATGCGCAAAGCGCCGGCAGGTTCCGGGAAGCAATGCCTTTGTTCCCTCCGTTGTCGGCTTGATTATTGCAGGTGAGGTCATAAAGGATCTGACAGGTATCACAAATAAATAATAACTAAAACGGCAAAGCTTTTTTGAAATCCCATCACACACTGTTTTTAAGCTCTGCCGTTTTATTTACATTATCCGTTAATTATTAAATGCCTGGTCAAGGTCAGCAATAATATCAGCCGCAGTTTCAGTTCCGATTGAAAGCCTGATTGTGTTCGGCTTGATACCCTGATCAAGCAATTCTTCTTCTGAAAGCTGCGAATGAGTTGTGCTTGCCGGATGAATTACAAGGGATTTTACATCAGCAACATTGGCAAGCAGCGAGAAAATCTGCAATCTGTCAATGAAATTCTGCGCTTCCTTTGCGCCGCCCTTGATTTCAAAGGTGAAGATTGAGCCTCCGCCGTTAGGATAATATTTTTCATATAACTCATGGTCCGGATGATCCGGAAGCGACGGATGATTTACCTTTTCAACAAGAGGGTGCTTTGTAAGATAATCAATAACCTTCTTTGTATTCTCAGCATGGCGCTCAACACGCAGAGATAATGTTTCAAGACCCTGCAAAAGCAAAAATGCATTAAAGGGTGAAATCGCCGCACCTGTATCACGAAGAAGTATTGCGCGGATTTTTGTTACAAACGCCGCCGCGCCGACTGCCTTCGTAAAGGATACTCCGTGATAACTCGGATTGGGATCTACGATTGAAGCAAATTTGCCGCTTGCCTCCCAGTCAAATTTACCGCTGTCTACTATTACACCGCCAAGAGTTGTACCATGTCCGCCGATAAACTTTGTTGCAGAATGAACGACAATATCAGCTCCGTGTTCAATAGGCCTGAATAAATACGGTGTGGCAAAGGTTGAATCTATCACAAGCGGAATTCTTACTGCATGTGCAATTTCCGAAAGCGCTTCAACATCAGGAATATCGCTGTTCGGATTGCCCATAGCTTCTATAAAGATTGCTTTTGTATCGGGAAGAATCGCAGCCTTGACTTCATCAAGATTATGAATATCAACAAATGTTGTGGATATTCCGTACTTTGCAAGCGTATGTGCCAGCAGATTGTAAGTGCCGCCGTAAATGGTCTTTTGAGCCACAATATGTCCGCCGCCCTCTGCAAGATTCTCAATGGTGTACGTAATAGCCGCTGCTCCCGACGCTACCGCCAAAGCTGCAACGCCGCCCTCCAGAGCTGCAATTCTCCGTTCAAAAACATCTTGTGTCGAATTTGTCAGTCTTCCGTAAATATTTCCGGCGTCCGCAAGTCCGAAGCGCGCCGCCGCATGAGCTGAATCCCTGAACACATATGATGTTGTCTGATAAATCGGCACGGCTCTTGCGTCGCTGGCCGGGTCCGGATTCTCCTGCCCGATATGTAACTGCTTTGTTTCAAAGCCCCATTTTGAAGTATCCTTTATATTTGCCATAATAAATTCCTCTTTTCTTTATTTTTGATATTAAGTAACCATTGTATACCCGATTTGCCTAGCAGCACATTCGCCCGTTTCTCCAGTTGTGACGCAAAAAATAAATCCAGATATTGCTTATTTTCATATGCCTCACCCTCCGTCAGTAAAAGTCAATCAACATTGCATATAAAACCTATCTGTTTAATATGTTATCACAAAATTATCCATTTGTCAATAGTTTTTTTAATTTTTTTGTTTTTTTTTAAAAGAACTGAGATCATGTCACTGTGCGTTTTCAGTATGAGATTGTTCACCCAAAGAAAAAATAAGATATCCCCGCCGCATTCACAGCCTCTGGATATCTTATTTCAGAGCACCGCCTTCCCGCAAGGCGAAGAAACTATCTGCCGATGCTTTGGTCAGATAATACCGAGGATAAAAATTACAAGGACGATAACGGGAAGTATGTACGTCATATAAAATCTCATCCAATTTGCAACCTTAAACCCGCGTCCCTCATTTGCTTCAGCAACAAAATTCTTCCAGCCCCAGCCGTAACGGCTTACACAGAACAGAACAAATATGAGCGAACCAAGGGGCAGCAAAATGTTGCTGACAATAAAGTCCTCAAGGTCCATAATGGTGCTTCCCTCTCCCATCGGGGTTATTGCGCTCAGAACATTAAAGCCCAAAACACAGGGCAGCGAAAGGACAAACATAAGAATCATATTCACAAAACACGCTTTCCTGCGGCTCCAGCCCGAAAGGTCTATGGTACAGGAAATAATATTTTCAAACACCGCAAAAACCGTTGAAAGCGCCGCAAAGGACATGAACACAAAGAACAGACTTCCCCACAGCCTGCCGAAAGGAATATGATTAAAAATGTTCGGCAGAGTGAGAAATATCAGACTCGGGCCGCTGCTCACCTCAACGCCGTAGGCAAAGCACGCGGGAAAAATAATCAATCCGGATGAGAGCGCAACAAATGTGTCGAGCACTGCAACGCTTACCGACTCTCCGAGCAGTGACCGCTCCTTCCCTATGTAGCTTCCGAAAATCGCCATCGCGCCGATGCCTAAGCTCAGAGTGAAAAACGCCTGATTCATCGCTCCTACTATAACATTTCCGACACCCACACTCTTCATTCTGTCGATATCCGGCAAAAGATAAAATTTCAGTCCCTCTGAGCCGCCCTTCATGAAAATACTGTTGACAGCAAGAATAACCATAATTCCCAGAAGAGCAAGCATCATAAACTTTGTAACGCGCTCAAGTCCTTTCTGAAGTCCGATTGAACATATAAGAAAACCGGATACCACCACAATAGCCATATATATTATCATCGTTACAGGCTGAGACAGCATATTGTTGAAAATCTCCGCCACACGCCCGGCATCCGCTCCCACAAAGCTGCCCCTTGCGGTGTTTACAAAATAGCTGAGCATCCATCCGGCAACCGTTGTATAGAACATCATAAGAAAATAATTACCCGCCATTGCAACATAGCCATGCAGATGCCATTTGCTCCCCTTCGGTTCAAGCTGCTGATACAATCTTACCGGACTTTTCCGGCCGGCGCGTCCCACTGTAAACTCCATCGTCATAACCGGAACACCCATAATCGCCAGAAAGAACAAATATATAAGAACAAAAATTCCTCCGCCGTTCTGACCTGTCATATACGGGAATTTCCATACATTCCCTATACCTATAGCGCATCCCGCGCTGAGAAGAATAAATCCCAGTCTGCTTCCCAAACGTTCTCTTTTCATTCTGTTTCCCCCTGTAAAATAATTGCAGTGTAAATCTCACACTCATTTGTATTTCCGTTCCTCAACCTGTGATGACACCGTTTATGCCATGATGAACAACTATATTATACACATTCTGCGCTTATTTGTCAAGCCTTTATCGGCTTTCAATCACATTTCTCTTGTGTTCTGAAAGTTGACATTACTTCCGCCTGATATAGTTCTATAATAAAAATACAATAAATAAATTACAAAAAAGAACGCAATGGGGACAGCTCTTAATGAATCAAATAGTTATATAAGTCACGAATATTTTTGCATACAACCTCCGGCTTAACATCGCTTTTTTCTATATCCTCCATTTTGCCTTCACCGCTTAAAACAAAAACCGTGCTTACACCAGCATTTACTCCGCAGGCTATATCCGTATATAACCGGTCGCCCACAACTGCCGTTTCCTCTCTGCCGAATCCGGTTTTTTTCATAGCAAGCTCAACCATATCAGGCTCCGGCTTGCCGATAAATTTCGGCATTCTGCCTGTTGCATTACAAAGCATTTGACTGACAGAACCGCAATCCGGCACAAAGCCATACCATGTAGGACAAACCCGATCTATGTTGGTGGCAATATAATCCACCCCTTGATTAAGCAATATGCATGCGTCCTCAAGCTTTTGAAAGTTCAGTTCCGTATCAAATCCCATACAAAGGCAGTCAATGCCTTCCTCTCGTCTGTCAACTATAGGAAGCTGCGCCTCTGAAAGCTGCTCTTTAAATGCCTTTGTTCCGAATGCGTAAATTTTCTTATAGCCCTTATTCTTAAGATACAACGCCGTTACGTTTGTTGAAGTGAGAAAATCCTCTCTATCGGCATTTATTCCAAGGCTGCAGAGCTTTTCAATATATTTTTTCACACTTTTTGATGAATTGTTTGTCAGGAAGATATATCTTCCGCCTATATTTTTTATGTAGTCCAAAAACTCTTGTGTTCCGTCAAACAGCTCGTTGTCAATATATATCGTCCCGTCCATGTCCAGCAAAAACAGCTTTTTATTTTTTAAACCGCTCATCATGTCCTCCTTATACCAACACAAGGGGACGGTTCTCCTGTGTTCGTTTTTTCCCTTTTTATTCCTTTTAAGGACACAAGAGAACCGTCCCCTTGTGTTCTGCTCAGCCGCAATTTGCGGACGAAATTATGCGGCTTCCGAATACATCCTCGCATATACAATCGCCTATTTTCACCGGCAGCTTAACTCTTACAGAATCAAGCTGTTTCATACAGTCAAGAACCTTGCTTTTAGGTATCGGGTGCTCCGTTTTAACGGGAACAGGTCTGCCGTCGGTGCTCAGAACAGTTGTTGTTACGGTACGCACCGGATTGGTGCATTCCTCCCTTGCATAAGCCTCTCCCCGCGGGCAGGTATTTCCTGAAATTCCCGTTATTTTTCCGTTTTCCGATGTAACACTGATACCGCAGCCCATAGGACATATAATACATGTTAACTCCCTTACCATTTATTTCTTCGCCTCCAGCTCAAAGTAAAGCTCTCCCGAATCCGGAATCAGCTCCTTTTTTATTTTTATAACCTCCATCTCACCGGGAGCAACCCTGGCTTTTTTCCGTGAAGCTATAAGACGTCCGCCGCTGTACACATTTATACACGCGCCCCTGAACACATCTCCGACACGAAAATATACATTTACATCACTTTTCTCCGTTATCCTCTGAGGCACGGTATATCTTATTCTGCCGTCAGTTTTAAGAGTTACGTCGGCATTCTTTTTTCTTATTCCGATTATGTATTCCGCCGCCTTTTTCCCTGCCGTTTCAGCCTCCTCTGACACAAAATCAACCAAATCATGAACATGGAGCACATTTCCGCACGCAAAAATCCCCGGCACCGTTGTCTGTCTGTCCTGGTTGACCTCAGGGCCTCCGGTTACACCGCTGAGAGCTATTCCCGCACTTTTTGAAAGCTCATTTTCAGGGATAAGACCTACCGATAAAAGCAATGTGTCGCAGGGAATATATTCCTCCGTGCCCGGTACAGGCCTCCTGTTTTCGTCAACCCTTGCAACAGAAACACCTGTCAGTCTTTCCTTTCCGAATACTCTGACAACGGTATGACTGAGCCTTAAGGGTATTTTAAAATCATTAAGGCATTGCTCTATATTTCTTGCAAGTCCTCCGGAATAAGGCATAAGCTCGCATACTGCCTTTACCTCTGCTCCCTCAAGAGTCATGCGCCGTGCCATGATAAGTCCGATATCCCCTGAGCCGAGTATCACAACACTTCTGCCGGGCATAAACCCCTTCATATTGACAAGCTTCTGCGCTGTTCCCGCGCTGTAAATTCCCGCAGGACGTGTACCGGCGATATTGAGAGCGCCCCTCGGGCGCTCACGGCAGCCCATTGCAAGTATTACCGCTTTTGCCTTAATTGTGAAAACCCCGTCCTCCGGGTTTACCGCCGTTATGGTCTTATCCGGTGTTATGTCAAGAACCGTGGTATTCAGCTTGAACGGTATTCCAAGCTCCTTTACCTGCTTTTCGTATTTCCACGCATATTCAGGTCCTGTCAGCTCCTCGCCGAACCTGTGCAAACCGAATCCGTTATGAATACACTGCCTTAAAATACCCCCCAATGCTTCATCACGCTCAATTATCATCATATCTCTTACTCCGCTTTCATACGCGGCAACTGCGGCGCTCATTCCGGCAGGACCGCCTCCGATTATTACAAGCTCCACTGTTATCTTCCCTCCTTTGTTTTTCCGACGCACATTAAAGAAGCTCCGCCTGATTTTGTAACGGCTTCAAAAGGAAGCTTCAGCTCATCTGCCAGGATTTCCATAATTCTCGGAGAGCAGAAGCCGCCCTGACATCTTCCCATACCGCTTCTTGTACGGCGCTTTACACCGTCTACATCCCTTGCACCCGGGTTACGGCGTATCGCCTCCAGAATTTCACCCTCCGTAACTCTCTCGCACCGGCACACAATCCTTCCGAATGCCGGATTTTCCTTTATAATTCTGTTCTTCTCCTCCGTGTCCGCGCAGGCGAATCCGTGCATCGGCGGCCTTACCGGATTATAATCCTTTCTGAGCTTCAGCGAAAAGCCCTGCTCAAGCAGCATATTCCTTATGAATTCGGCAATTGCCGGAGATGCCGAAAGCCCCGGAGACTCAATTCCGGCGGCGTTTATAAAGCCGCGGACAGGAGAGGTTATAATAAAATCTCCCGTGCTGCCGACAGCACGCAGTCCGCAGAAGGAAGTAATCGTCTTTGCAAAGGGAATGGACGGAATGCTTTCGGAAGTCTCCCTTTTTACACGGGCAAGACCGTCGTCGGTTGTTGATTTGTCCTCCTTATCTGTCATATCAACAGATGTAGGCCCGGTGAGAAGATTTCCGTCTACTGTAGGCGTTACAAGAATGCCCTTTCCCTTTTCGGTAGGCGTTCTGAAAACAGTATGCACCGCAGCGGCACCGCATTCCTTATCAAGAAGTATGTATTCACCGCGCCTCGGATGAATACTGAATGAGGTGTCCCCGACCATTGCCGCTATTTTATCGGCATACAAGCCGGCAGCATTAATCACAATCCGCGCTGAGATTTTTTTGCTGCCTGAAGATATCTCAAAAACATCATCCTTTTTTTCTATGCCTGTAACCTCAAAATTCCGCAAAAGCTCGGCACCGTTGTCCATCGCATTTCCGACAGCCGCCGCAGTAAGCTCATAGGGACATATTATCGCGCCCGTAGGCGCATAGAGAGCACATATCGCCTTTTCGGAAATATTCGGCTCAATACGCCTGAGCTCCTCCCTTTCAACTATCCGGAGACCCCGGACTCCGTTATTGTTTCCGCGGATAAGCAGTTTTTCAATCATACTGCGTTCCTTTTCATCAAATGCGATTACAAGAGAACCGTTATTTTTATACTTAACACCAAGCTCCTGTGCAACACGGCTCATCATTTCCGAGCCCTTGACATTAAGCTTTGCCTTAAGAGTTCCCTCCTTTGCGTCAAATCCGGCATGAACAATCGCAGAATTTGCACGCGAGGCTCCCATTGCCACATCATTTTCTTTTTCAAGAATACATATTTTCAAATCGTACCTTGAAAGCTCTCTTGCCGTCATCGCTCCTGCCACACCGGCGCCGATAACCGCCGCGTCATAATACGCAATACCCTCCGCCGCCATTTTCATTCCTCCCGTAAATTAATAATATATTGACAAATATGATTTTTTATATTATAATTATAACAAATAAGCCTAAAAAAATCAACACTGATACCAAAAAATGCAAAATAATCATTAATTATATTTAAAATAATCAAAAAGAGGTGCGATATGTTCAAAGAAGAACGCTGCAGCGAAATTCTGAGGCTGCTGAGAGAAAACGGATTTCTAACGGTTGATTACCTTTCCGAAAAGCTTCATTACAGCCCGGCAACAATAAGAAGAGATCTCGTTTATCTCGCCAGGAAGGGCTCAATTGAAAAAAGCTACGGAGGTGCTGCAATAGCTGATATTGACAAGCGGCATGTTCTGCCCTATGCTATGAGAAAGCAAAGCTTTACTCAGGAAAAGAAGAAAATTGCCTCCCTTGCGGCAACGCTTATTGATGAAAACCAGGTCGTATTTATCGACGGTTCAACAACAGCTGCCGGAATTATAGACTATATTGACCCGCGCAGAAACATTACCGTTGTCACAATAAATCTCGAAAACTGTATAAAACTCCGCGAACGCGGCATACGAGGCTTCTGTACGGGCGGCGAAATTTCTTCGTCAACTCCCTCTCTCAGCGGCAGACTTACCTGTGATATGCTTTCCCGCATCAATATGGACATCATGTTTTTTGCCTCGAAATCCCTGTCGGCCGACGGAGTGATATCCGAATACAGTGAAAGCGTTATGAGCGCTGTTACGGCAGCTATGGAGAATTCCTCAAAAAAGGTATACCTGACCGATTCCAGCAAGGTCGGAACGTCATCAATGTTCAACCTGTGTACCCTCAGCGATATTGACACGGTAGTAAGCGACAAGGATATTTCAAAAAAATTCAGACAGAAATTCAAAAATGTAACCTTCTTGTTTTAGCCGCCAATCGGGAAAATCTCAATCTGACGTGATATTTCTGTAATAATACGGTACATTTTGCACATAAATCACGCCTGTATATATTTAAATTGTAAATTTTTTCTTATAATCCCGTTTTCGACAGTTAAAAAAATCAAAAGGGTATTAAATCGCATACTTACGCGATTTAATACCCTTCTGTTGCACAAGGGGGCGGTTCAAAATTGCTTAAAATACCTAAAAGATCTCTCTAATTCCCACTTTTCGAACACAGGAGAACCGTTCCCTTGTGTTTATGTAACAAAAATCAAACAATATTATCTGTTTTTATTTCAATTCAATTAAACTATTAACCAATTTACTCTCTAATTCTTTTTGTTGAGAAGCGGTTAATAAATTAGAGGTTCTAACAATCATAGTTCCGACTATTTTGTGCGAACCTGAAGCAAAGATGCCCCCATCAAACGAGGCTAAATATGTATTTCTTGTTTCAGCTTCTTCGACAGTATTATACACCTCTATGCTTCCGCCGCAATCAGTTCCTTTCTCAATGATGCTGTTTCCGCTTGTTTCCGACTGATTAACTAAATTATATGAGAAGTATACCTGCGCTATGTAACCGCCCTGTTTACCTAATTGACCATTTGGGTCATTATCCTCTGTTGCAGCAGACACACCGTCAATACCATCTGTTGCTTGTACTCTCTCTATAACAAATGCTTCTGTCGGCGCAGTGACTTGTTTTAATTGCTTTATACTATTTTCATAAGCTGTTCCTGCATCAGAGAGTTGTTTTAGTATATCGGTATAATCAATAGCATTAAGTTTTTCTGTTTCGCTCTTTATAGCTTCAAGTTCTTTTGGCTGTTCGGGAAGTGTAGCCTTACGAGTCTTCGCTGTTGACACAGTTGTTTCAAGTGTTGAAATTGCATTTTCATCAAACGCTTTCTCACCAGATGCAATCAATTTTTCTGCTTCAGATACAGCAGTATCTAATTCCGTATTCAGATTTTCAACTTTTGTTGTTGCTGTTTTAAATTCAGATATTGCAGTCTTTTCTTCTTTTGATGTACAACCTGTCAAAATAGCAACAGACAGTATAACCAACACTAATAAAATATTTGTTCTTTTTAACATATAATATTCCTCCTTGAAATTTTGCTTTATAGTATAATCAAAATATTTTCTAATCTACGCATTTGGCACACAGTGTCAAGCCTGCACGTAGTGCATCATCCATTGTTACTGCATAACGGTTCTTGCCTCCGCAATTCGGGTCAAAATATATGTTAGCAAACAGGGAGAATATAACCCCTATAATCGCCAGATATATTTTATATTTTCTCATTTGTTAACCTCTATCAATTTGCACACTTTGAACAAGGTGTTAGCCCTGCGCTTTTTGCAGCCTCTAACGTTGTAGCATAGCTATTTTTGCCTCCGCAGGCTGCACTGAAATGATACTTTTTGCCTTTTGGAGTACGATATACGCCCGTTCTTATTGGATTAGAAGAAATCTGAGAGCTTGACTGTTGATTTGAGCTTGCTTCTGCTTCTTTTTTCTGAATTTCCACAATTTTTCCTTTTGCTCTGTTAAGATAATCAAGAGCATATTTTTGTTGCTCGCTGTTCATATTACCCCAATTCGCATCACAAAACCATTGAAATTCGTCTCTAGCTTCATAATACAAACCATTGTTGAAATATTCAATACCTTTTGCCATACCGTTATCAAAATCCTGAGTTGACATTATGGTAGTAACTACCTCAACATTAGAGGTATTGCTATTTGGAATACGTACATCAAACAGCATCGCGCCCGATGAGTCATATGATGCGGACACATAATATGTGGGCTCTGTTTCTCCTTTTTTTGTATATTTTATATATAGATTTCCATCACTATATGTAGCTGTTTCCTCCGCATAATCACCTAAAACCAATGCAGAATTATCGTATATATAGCTATAGTAGTCATCATTGCTCATATCCTTATAAATATATGAATAAATTTTATATCCATCAATATCCTTTTCACTTACCAGAGGGATATTATAGCATTTTCCCAAGTCTGGAATATCCGGATAATCTTTGTATGCATATACATCCTTTGAACAAATTACAACAGACTTATTCTTTTCACTCCAATCAACAAATGTATTATAGGCTTCCGATATAGCTCTCACAGGTACAAGCGTTCTGCCATCTACGATACACGCAGGAGAATCAAGAGCAACTGAGTTTCCGTTTACCGACATTGTTGTTCTATCTACTGTAAGAATAATGTTTGTTGTATTTTTGGAGGATGTAACGGTCTTAGTATTATCATCCCAATGAACACTTGCGCCGAGTGCCTCAAATATTGCTCTCAAAGGAACCATCGTCCTGTCATTAATAATTTGCGGCTGAACATCAAACTGAAGTTGCTTTCCATTCAAATAAACGCTGATGGCATCATTGTTAGCAAAAGTAGGTCTGCTGATTGACGCGATAAGCATTACCACAGATAACGCCATTGTTAATAATTTTCTTTTCATCTTAGAATCCTCCTTACGTTTATAAAAAAATGCATAACCACATATCACAGCCACGCACTAAAAAAACGCAGCCTGCAATTGTTGCTACACAATTCATACTTATTCGTAGTATAATAAACAGAGCTTACGTTCTTTTACAAACGCAAACCACGAATAAAATATTGTGCAGCACATACATAATATCACAAATGTAATAATTTGTCAAGCATTGTTTTTTTTGAGTTTCCCCATTTAAAAACAAGATTTTATCAAGTTTTTTGAGAACAAAAAAAGTCGGTAATGATGCTGAATTGTGGGAACAATTTATGCATGTAACTCTAAAAGATTTATAGTGCTAACGCTTAAAGACGGGACATTTCTGTAATAATACGGTACATTTTGCACATAAATCACGCCTGTATATATTTAAATTGTAAATTTTTTTCTTATGATTTGACAAATCCGCAAAAGTGGGGTATAATATGATAGAATTCGTTTATTATGCCCTTCGGCAAAACAGACGCCCGCAAATTGACGCAGGCGGCAGTTTAACAGGAAAGGAATAAAAAAACCATGAAAAAAAAGCTACTGATAATACTTGCATCCTGCTTCGCTTTTTCAGGTGCGGCTCATGCAGATGATACATGGAAGGATCTTTATGTCACAAGGCTTATGAAGCTGATGAGCGCCAATCCTACATATACCGATATAGCTCTTACCGACCTTGACCAGAACGGGATTCCCGAAGCATTTCTTATAAAAAAGGGTATTCAGGGCGGAATAAATACCGGTATCACCTTCAGGGATAACGTGCTGTCCACCATTGAAACACCCCTTAATGTAACAGGCGGCTGTCTTGAGGATATCACCGTTTACGATGTAGACGGCAAAAGCGTTTTTGTCGGCAAGGAAATAGGCCGTTACACTGCTGAAATTCAGTACTATGAGCTGTCGCTCAGCGGAAATGTGCTGACGTGCACAAGAGTCTCAAAAAACGATTACGCGGATTATGCGGCGCTTCCCTACAGAGATGTTTACGGCGATGACTTTTACACAGGAGATTTTCCCGACAGGTCAAAGCTTCATTCCTTTATAGAGCTTTACAATCTGCCTACGCATATCAATGTAAAGCCTGCTACGGCAAAGGTTTCGGTAAACGGGAACATGGTGGACATGTCCGGAATTTTCGTTTCGGAAAGCAACTACTATAAAATCAGGGATGTGGCAATGGTTCTCTCTACCGGAGTCAACAGATTCAGCATAAGCTGGGATGAGGCACAGTCCGCAATAAGCATAACCACAGGAAGAAAATATTCTCCTGTCGGAGGTGAGCTTTCGGGGGACGTTGATCTGACGGGGGTTTCCGTTGCGGCCTGTGAAGCACGGCTCATTGTAAACGGTGAGGAGCACACGCTTTCAGCCTACAATATAGACGGCAATAATTACTTCAAAATCCGCGATTTGTCTGAGCTTATCGGCTTCACCGTAGGCTGGGACGGAGCAAGCGGTACGGTAACCATTGAAAATAACTGATTGAAAGGTTTATGATATAAATGCTGCGAGATATAACCACGATTGTTTTAAATGTGCCTGCGGCACTGATTGCCCTTTCCGTTCATGAGTTCGCCCACGGCTATGTGTCTTCAAAGCTCGGCGACCCCACACCGAGAGCACAGGGACGTCTTACGCTGAATCCTATGGCACATCTTGACCCGATCGGCACCCTTCTTATGATTTTCACAGGCTTCGGCTGGGCAAAGCCCGTTCAGATAAACCCTATGTACTATAAAGACAGAACAAAGGGTATGGCTCTTACCGCTGCGGCAGGACCTGTTTCAAACTTTATTATGGCATTTATCGGAATGCTTATCGGGGTAATACTCGCCTGTATCCTTTCTTCGGCAGGCGTATCAGGAAGCGTCGTTTCATGGATACTTACCTTTACATCGGTATTTACTCAGCTGAACCTGTGCTTTATGGTATTCAATCTCATACCGTTTCCGCCCCTTGACGGCTTTAAAATATTCGGAATGTTCATGCCGAGAAATGTTTATTATAAAATTCTGCAATATGAGCATTATATAATGTATGCACTTATGCTGCTTTGCCTTCTCGGAGTGTTTTCAAGTATAATCGGAACAGGCGTCAGCTTCGTTTACAGATTAATCTACGGAGCTGTTATGAATATTGTAGGACTTTTCTTTTAGCCGGAGGCGTAATCTGATATGGAAAAAATTTCGTACAGGCTCGACAGCTTTGAAGGGCCTCTTGATTTGCTGCTGACCCTTATCCAGAAAAACAAGGTCAGCATTTACGACATACCCATACTTGAAATAACAGATCAGTATATGGAAATAATAAGCAGTGCGGAAAACACCGACCTTGACTATACGGGCGAATTCCTCGTGATGGCCTCCCAGCTTTTGTATATAAAATCAAAAATGCTGCTGCCGAAGCCTGAGGAAGAGGAGGAAGAAGACCCAAGAGAGGATCTTGCCGCACGTCTGCTCCTTTACAAGAAATACAAGGAGGCTTCGGCTGAGCTTCGCAAAAATGAGTTTGCAACAAAGCACATGATTTTCAGGGAAAGTGAAAAAATCGATTTTCCCCTGCCGCCTTACAGCCGGCATCATGAGCTTTCCGAGCTTATGGAGGCATTTGAAAACATACTTTCAAGAAGAGAGCGGCGCAGGGCTCCCGATAAGGCGGCATTTACAGGCATTGTCGGGCATGAAAAGGTGTCGGTTGACGACATGGTAGAAAAAATATGCAAGCGGCTTTACGGAAAAGGGAAAATAACATTTGACTCGCTTTTTACGGGCAACATCTCAAAGCCGGAAATGGTAGCAACCTTTTTAGCGGTGCTTGAAATGATAAAGCTTGCAAAAATACACGCTGAGAATGACGAAAAAACAAACAAGCTTTTAATCGTCAAGGGCAGCGCTGCATAAAAATCCGGAGGAATAAATGGACAATCTTAAATATGCGGTTGAGGGCATTCTGTTTGCGGCGGGAGAGCCTGTTAAAACCGCACAGCTTGCCGCCGCTCTCGATACAGATATCAAGTCGGTAAACGAAGCTGTCAGGGAGCTTAAGGACGAATACAACACCTCAAAGCGCGGCTTTGCAATAATTGACATAAACGAGGGCTATCAGATTTGCTCACGTCCGGAATACTATGCATATATTCAGGTGATTCTCGGAGAGCAAAGACGGCAGGCGCTTTCAAACGCCGCCATGGAAACCCTTGCAATAATAGCGTATAAACAGCCGATTACAAAGAGCGGAATTGAATATATAAGAGGTATAAATTCAGACGGCTCAGTAAACAGGCTTATTGAACGCGGACTTGTTGAGGAACGGGGCAGGCTCAATGCGCCGGGACGGCCGATACTGTACGGAACAACGGTGGATTTTCTCCGCTGCTTCGGACTCAGTACACTTTCCGAGCTTCCCGAGGTCAACCTTGAAACAATATCAAACGGAGTTGAAGATGTAAAGGCTGAGGATATTCTTCCGGAAGGAAGCGAAGGGACATAAAATATGTATTATATATTGATTTCGGCAGCGGCTGTTATACTGATATTGCTTTTTGTACCTGTAAGAATAATTCTTGAATATGACAAATCGGCACATATTTATCTGAAAATACTTTTCTGGAAAAAGCTTCTGAACAAAGAAAGCAGAAAACCTCATGAAAAAAACGAAAAACAGACAGCTGAAAAAAAGGACAAAACAAATGCCGGAAATAAAATAAAAAAAATTCTTTCTCTTGAAGATGACATTAAGGAATTTGCCGATTTTACGGCAAAAAGATGCGTCACTTTTGAAAAGCTTCGGTTTTCTTTGGATTTCGGAACAGGTGACGCGGCAGCTACGGGAATCCTGACCGGGCTTGTAAACGGAGCTGTTTACACAATCATCTCCGTTATTCATCACAACACAACACTTAAAAGCTTTGATGTTAATATAAATCCGGATTTTGAAGGGGAAAAATTTGTTTTTTATTTACTCTGCATAGCAAAAACAAGAGCTGTGCATATTATCAGTATGGGATTAAAAGGCTTAAAGCTTTATAAAAAATTTAAAAAGTAATCTGATAGGAGGGTTTAACTATGGATCACGCAATACAGGGGCTGATGGACTCGGCAATGAACAATATAAAGGCTATGGTCGACGTTGATACGGTAGTCGGCGACAGCGTAACATGTGATGACGGAACAATTATTATACCCATATCTTCCGTATGCTTCGGCTTCGGCGCAGGCGGCAGCGATTTTGCACCAAAGGCTGGTTCCGCCGTTAGCGAGAAAATGTTCGGAGGCGGCTGCGGAGGCGGCGCCAACGTAAAGCCGGCAGGCTTTCTCATTGTTTCAAACGGGAATGTAAGATATCTTCCTGTCAGCGGCAGTGCCTCGGCTTTTGATAAGCTGGTTGATCTTATGCCGGGAATGATCGACAAGGTCAACAAGGTAATTTCAGGCCGCAAGACAAAAAAGCAGGAAAATCAGAAGGAAGCGGAAAAAATAGAAATCATTGATTAAGGGGTCATTTATTATATGTATTATACTGAGCGTGACAAAATTCTCATGCAGGTGCAGAAACCTACAAGATACACCGGCGGCGAGCTGAATGCCTGTATGAAGGACAAGGATAAGGTAAGTGTACGCTTTGGATTTTGCTTTCCGGACCTTTACGAAATAGCAATGTCACACCTTGGAATCAAAATATTATACCACACGCTTAACGAGCGTGCGGATACATACTGTGAGCGCGTATTTGCACCGTGGACTGACATGGAGCAGCTGATGCGGGAGCGGAACATGAAACTTTTCGCCCTCGAATCGGGGGATGAGGTCGGCAGCTTTGACTTTCTCGGATTCACATTGCAGTACGAGCTTTCCTATTCAAACATTGTAAATATGCTTGATTTGGCAGAAGTCCCCGTTTATGCGGCAGACAGAACAAAAGAACACCCGTTTGTGTGCGCCGGTGGTCCGTGTGCCTATAATGCCGAACCGATTGCTGACTTTATTGATTTTTTTATGCTCGGCGAAGGCGAAGAAAGTATTCACGAGGTTATTGACACATATATTAAATGGAAAAATTCAGGTGCTTCAAGAGAGGAATTTCTGCACATGGCAGCAAAAATCCCCGGAATATACGTTCCTTCTTTTTATGATGTTTCATATAACGACGACGGAACAGTGGCGTCGATAAAGCCCAATACCGAGGACGCACCTGAAACGGTAAGAAAAAGAATCGTAACGGATTTTTCGGGAGTCTTTGCACCGGAAAAAATAATTGTGCCTTTCGGCGAGGTAGTTCATGACCGCGTTATTCTTGAGGTTTTCAGAGGATGTATAAGAGGCTGCCGGTTCTGTCAGGCAGGATACGTTTACCGTCCCGTAAGGGAAAGAAAAGCAGACAGGCTCCTATACCTTGCGGACAAGCTTCTGTCAAGCAGCGGTTATGATGAAATATCCCTGTCCTCACTCAGCACCAGCGACTATACACAGCTTCCGGAGCTTACAAGCAGTCTGCTGGACATAACAGAGCAGAAAAAAATAAATCTGTCTCTTCCCTCGCTTCGCATTGATAATTTTTCACTTGAGCTTATGCAAAGGGTGCAGAAGGTGAGAAAATCCGGCATAACCTTTGCTCCGGAGGCAGGCACACAGCGTCTGCGCGATGTTATAAACAAAAATATTACCGAGGAAAACATAATCGAATCAACACGTCTTTTGTTCAGCGGCGGCTACACCAATGTAAAGCTTTATTTCATGGTGGGACTTCCGACGGAGACAAACGAGGATGTAAGCGCCATTGCCGCACTTGCCGAGAAGGTGCTTTCCGTTTATTTTGAAATCCCGAAGGAGGAACGGGCAAAAAATATCAATATCACCGTAAGCACATCAAATTTTGTGCCGAAGCCCTTTACAGCATTTCAATGGGAAAAGCAGGCAACAAGAGCGGAAATGATTGAAAAGCAGGACATTCTCAAGGCGTCTATAAAATCAAAGCGTATACGCTATAACTGGCATGATGATAAAACAAGCTACCTTGAAGGCGTTTTTGCAAGAGGTGACAGAAGGCTTTCCGCTGTTATAAAGCGGGCGGTTGAGCTTGGCTGTAAATTTGACGGCTGGAACGAACATTTCAATTTTGAGCTTTGGATGCAGGCATTTGACGAATGCGGAATAGACCCTGATTTCTATACGGCACGCCGGAGAGATTACAGTGAAATTCTTCCCTGGGACCATATAGATGTGGGCGTTACAAAAAGCTTCTTTATAAAAGAAAGCGAAAAAGCACACAGAGCCGAAACGACGGCAAACTGCCGTGAAAAATGCGCCGGCTGCGGTGCGGCGGCATTTAAAACGGGGGTTTGCTATGAGTAAATATATACTGAAATACACAAGAGACGAGCGGGTAAAATACGTTTCTCATCTTGATTTTATAAGACTCTTTCACAGAGCTGTAAGGCGCAGCGGAGTTGATTTTCTTTTTTCCGAGGGCTTTAACCCGCACCCTGTTATGACTGTGGCAATGCCTCTTTCGGTAGGCGTAACCTCCGGCGGAGAATATATGAAGGTAGGATTTACCGACAGCTTTACGGAGGAAGAAATAAAAAACAGGATAAACTGCGCGCTTCCGCCCGGCTACCATATTGAAAGCGTATACAGGCTTAAGGGAAAGGAAATAGATCTTACTAAAATCAATAAGGCAGACTATACGGTTATGGCGGAGCTGAAAAAAGGTGCCGCCCCCTGTGATATTGACCGGGTTCTTGCTTCCGATTCACTTGTTGTCATGAAAAAGACAAAAAGCGGAACAAAGCCGTCAGACATAAGGCCGTACATTTACGCTCTTGATGAGGAGCAATATGCAGACGGCGTCGTAACATATAAAATGCGTCTTGCCTGCGGAAACGATTATAATCTTAAACCGGAAACGGTTATCTCCGCAATGGAGGAGACGGATTCCGGATTCAGAACCTCATTTTTGTGCATACACCGTGACAGACTGATTCTGCCCGGCGAAGAATAAACAAAAGGAGATGCGGCTATGATAACAAAAGCACTTATCTCAACAATTTACGAAGCGGCGTCAATCCAGCGCTGGAATGACCATATCCGTCCGTGGGTCGGCTTTACCGAGCTTGATAAGCAGTCCCACAAAATGTTTTATGCCTATGTGCTTGCAAAGTGCCAGGGCAAGGAGGTTGATTTCAAGGCGCTGATTGAGGGAGGTATTTTTGAATTTTTCCACAGAATTGTGCTTACTGACATCAAACCGCCGATTTACCATAAGCTTGTTAAAGAAAAGGGAAAGCAGCTGAACGAATGGGTTTTATCCCAGCTTCAGGACATACTTGAGCCTATTGCCGGAGACTTTTTTTACCGCATGAAGCTTTACTACAACGATCCCGGCTACAGCGCTCTTGAAAAGGAAATACTGAAGGCTGCTCATTATCAGGCTACATACTTTGAGTTTCAGGTAATATATCCTCTGAACAAGGAAACCCACGGTATTGAAACCGTGAAGCGTGAGATGAGCCAGGGGCTGGCTGCATGTGATACGTTTTCAGGCTACAAATATTTTATGGGCAGTCCGTACCTTAAGGATTTTCTGCTTCTTCTCGGGAAGCTTCGATATCAGCAGCGCTGGGCAAAGGCGTCAAGAGTTCCAAACACCTTCGTTATGGGACATATGCTTGTTGTTGCGATACTGTCATACTTTTCCGCTCTTGAGGCGGGAGCATGCTCCGGCAGATGCATTAACGATTTTCTCGGCGGACTTTTTCACGATATGCCGGAGGTGCTTACACGGGATATTGTGTCACCTGTAAAGTCAAGCGTAAAGGGGCTTGACGATATAATAAAGGGTATTGAGGATGAGCAGATGGAAAGCGCAATATTCCCCTTGCTGCCCAAGGAATGGCATGATGAAATACGGTACTACACGCAAAATGAATTTTCCTCAAAGGTTATCCTTGACGGAAAAATAACAATTACAACATCAGATGAAATAAACAAAAGCTACAATGACAACAAATACTCGCCCATTGACGGTGAAATGATACGCTGCTGTGACCATCTTTCCGCATATATGGAGGCTTTTCTTTCTCTTGAGTACGGCATACGTTCAAATCAGCTGCTGTCAGGCTATGTAAACCTGCGCAGGCAGTATACGGGAAAGGTTGTGGCAGGAATGGACTACGGACAGCTGTTTGAATACTTTGATATAGAGGACAAGATGAAATGAAGGAGAAAAAGACTCTCACAAAAGAAGAAACAAAGGAAAAGGCTTTGAGGCTTCTTGAATTCAGAAGTCACAGTGAGCATGAGCTGAGGGAAAAGCTCCGCGCGGCAGGGGGTCTTGAGGAAGATATAGATGAGGCTGTTAATTTCTGTCTTGAATATAATTTTCTTAATGACCGGCAGTATGCAGGTATGCGCGCCCGCGACCTTTCCTCCTTAAAAAAGTTCGGAAAACGGCGCATAAAATCAGAGCTATACAGACGCGGTCTCAGCGAAGAGGACATTGAAGAAGCACTCTCCGATATTGAGGATGATGAAGATGAGCTTATGCGGCTTGTTGAAAAAAAGCTCCGCGGAAACTTTGACAAAAAAAACAAAGGTAAAACCATAAGATATTTTTTATACCGCGGCTATGAGCTGTCCGATATTAAAAACGCAATAGAAAGGTTAATGACTGATGAAATTTAACATTGGAATGGTGTCCCTCGGCTGTGCCAAAAACAGAACCGACTCTGAAACCATGCTCGGCATCCTGGCCGAGAGCGGGCACACCCTCGTAGGCGACCCATCGGAAGCAGATGTTATTATAATAAATACCTGCGGCTTTATTGAAGCGGCAAAGCAGGAATCCATTGACACAATCCTGGAAATGGCAGAATATAAAAAAACAGGGCGCTGCAAGCTTCTTATAGTAACCGGCTGCCTTGCCGAAAGATACAATGACGAGGTTATGAAGGAATTCCCTGAGGCAGACGCTCTTCTCGGTGTGGGAGACTATCACAGAATCGCCGAGATAATAAACCGTGCCGCTGAGGGAGAGAGGCCGGCGGTTTACGGTCACAGAGATATTGACGTTCCCGAAGGACTGCCACGTATAATAACCACGGGCGGTGCCTCCGCATATATAAAAATAGCAGAGGGCTGCGACAACAACTGCACCTACTGCGCCATACCGAAAATCCGCGGCAGATACAGAAGCCGCACTATGGACGATATAGTTAAAGAGGCTGAAGAGCTTTCGGAAAACGGAGTGCGTGAACTTATCGTAATTGCTCAGGACACTACAAGATACGGAATTGATTTATACGGCACATACAAGCTTCCGGAGCTTCTGAGGAGGCTTTGCAGTATCGAAAAGCTGCATTGGATAAGAGTTCATTACTTTTATACCGAAGCAATTACAGATGAGCTTATTGACGTTTTTGCGGAGGAAAAAAAGCTGTGTCCGTATATTGATATGCCCATTCAGCATATAAATAATGATATACTGCGCCGAATGGCAAGGCGTACAAACAGCGCTCAGATAAGACAAAGAATCAAGGATTTGCGCGAAAAAATCCCTGATGTAACAATAAGAACTTCACTTATAACCGGATTTCCCGGCGAAACCGAGGAACAATTCAAAGAACTATGTGATTTCGTTAAAGAAGCCCGTCTTGAACGTGTAGGCGTTTTTGCCTTTTCCGAGGAGGAGGGCACAGCGGCGGCTGATTTCGACGGACAGCTTGACGAGGGAACAAAGAACAGGCGTGCCGAGGAGCTTATGACAATTCAGCGCAGTATAAGCCTTGAAAAAAACAAGGAAAAACTGGGCTACCGCGTTGAGGTTTTATGTGAAGGCTATGATGATGAATGCTTTCTGTATTACGGGCGCAGCCGTGCAGACAGTATTGATGTTGACGGCAAGGTTTATTTCGCAGCTGACGATGAGGTTATGCCCGGAGAATTCAAAACGGTAGAAATACTCGACTGCGACGAATACGACCTTACCGGAAAAACCATCTGAAAGGACGGAACTCTATGAATACACCAAATAAGCTGACAGTTATAAGAATGATACTCGTTCCTGTATTTATGTCATTTGCACTTGCTTCGGGAACAGTAAATCTTGCAATAGCCCTGGGCGTGTTTATTCTCGCATCGCTCACTGACTGGCTGGACGGAAAAATAGCAAGAGCCTCCGGTCAGATAACAACCTTCGGAAAATTCATGGACCCTCTTGCGGATAAGCTTCTCACAACAGCGGCATTTCTCGTTTTTATGGATATGAAGCTTATATCCCCCTGGGTTATTATAATAATTCTGTTTCGTGAATTTGCCGTTTCCGGGATACGCCTTGTGGCAGCCGGAACAGGAGAAGTAATAGCGGCAAGCATCTGGGGCAAGCTGAAAACAGTTTCGCAGATGGCAGCCGTAATACTTACCTTCCTGCTGCTGTTAATTCCGGCAGGTGACGAACAAACAAAATATATAATAATAAACACTGCCGTATGGATTTCAACGATTCTGACGCTGACATCGGGAGCGGATTACATTTTAAAAAACAGAAAGCTTCTCGTTATGAAATAAAACCGGCTGCGGCTCTTTTACGGCGTGAAAGGTATGAAAAAATATGAGTATACAAATTGAAGAAAAAACATATCCCAAAAAGCTTATAATTATTGTAGCTGTTTGCCTGCTCGCCGCGGCAGCGCTGATAACCTCATTTTTTGCCGTAAGCGACATCGCAGGCGTCAGCAAGGGTACAAGCATAACAATAGACGAAGGCATGACAACGGCAAAAGCGGCAGAGCGTCTTAAAGAGGACGGCGTTATAAAATTTCCGCTGATATTCCGGCTTATATCAAGACAGCTTGGCTATGATACAAAAATCAGACCCGGAATCTGCACTGTTTCGGCAGGAATGAGCTATAAGGAAATACTGGAGAGCTTCACCACTGCAAAGGCTGAAACCGTAAAAGTCGTTATTCCCGAAGGATATGAGGCAAAGGAAATTGCTGAACGCCTTTCGGAGCTTGTGTCCGAGAGTGAATTTTACAAGGCAATGAGCCTTGATTACGACTATGATTTTCTGAAAAATCTGCCTGAGCGCGAAGTTCCTCTTGAGGGTTATCTCTTCCCCGCCACCTATGAATTTGAAAAGGGGATAAGCGCTGAAGAAATAATCAATACAATGCTGAGCGCCTTTGATAAGCACTTCACCGATGAATACAAGGCAAGAGCAAACGAGCTCGGCAAAAGCATTGACGAAATAGTAACCCTCGCTTCAATAATTGAACGCGAATCAAATTCGGCAGAGGACAGAGCAAAGGTAGCCGGAGTTTTTTATAACAGACTTAAGAAAAATATGAAGCTTCAGTCCTGCGCAACAATTCAGTATATTCTGAAGGAACGCAAGACGGTGCTGTCAACAGAGGACACAAAAATTGAATCGCCGTACAATACCTATCTGTACAGCGGTCTTCCCAAAGGCCCTATATCCTCGCCGGGAGAAGAATGTATAAAGGCGGCTCTTTATCCTGAGGAAACAGACGCTTTGTATTTTGTTCTCGGCCCCGACGGAAAACATATCTTCTCAAAAACCTATGAGGAACATCTGAAAGCTAAAAACGGAAAGTGAGATTTATTAAATGGTTGAATACGAAAAGGATGCCGTTGTGCAGCCCTACGTTACAGAATATATCAGAAGCAGACTTAAAAAAAGAGACGGTATTATGGCAGAGCTTGAAAAAACCGCTCTGCAAAGGGATATTCCAATAGTTCAGCCTGAAACAGCCAAGCTTCTTGAAACGCTTATCATGGCAAAACAGCCCCAAAAAATACTTGAGGTGGGCTGCGCCATAGGCTATTCGGCAATACTTATGGCTGAGGCTTGTGAAAACGCGGAAATAACAACTCTTGAATTTGACGCATCTCTTGCGGCAGAGGCAAAAGAAAATATCGAACAGGCAGGACTTTCCGAGCGGATAAACGTGGTTTTTGCCGATGCCCGGGATTACATTTCTTATCTTGAAGAGGATGAAATATTTGATATCATCTTCCTTGACGGACCAAAGGCCCATTATATTCACATGCTTGATGACTGTATGAGACTTCTTCGCAAAAACGGAATGCTCATATGCGATAATGTGCTTTATAAAGGTATGACGGCTACGGATACTCTTGTTATCAGGCGAAAAATCACAATAGTTAAGCGGCTTCGGAAATTTATTGATACCATTACCGAAAGGGCTGATATGGAAACCTCCATCCTCCCTGTCGGGGACGGGGTAACGCTTACCGTTAAACGCTTTTGAAATAAAAATCACTGAAAGGATGAACACATGGAAAAACCGGAATTACTGGCTCCCGGAGGAAGCCTTGAAAAGCTGAAAACCGCAGTCATGTACGGTGCGGACGCCGTTTATGTGGGAGGCGAGGCGTTTTCCCTGCGGACCGCGGCGGAAAACTTCTCAACAGATGAATTAAAGGAAGGTCTTGACTTCGCTCATACACGCGGGAAAAAGGTTTATCTTACGGCAAACATTCTTCCGCATAATAAGGATTTGGAAGCATTTTCAGAATACATTGATGAAATATCACCCCTCGGCTTTGACGGAATTCTCGTTTCAGACCCCGGGATGCTTGATATAGTCCGCAGAAAAGCTCCGGAGCTTCCAATCCATATAAGCACACAGGCAAACAACATAAACTACGGCTCCGCTCTTTTCTGGAAAGGTGCCGGAGCATCAAGAGTCGTTCTTGCAAGAGAGCTCTCTCTTGAAGAAATAGCGCAGATACATGAAAAAACAGACGGGCTTGAACTTGAAGCTTTTGTTCACGGAGCAATGTGCATTTCATATTCGGGACGCTGCCTGCTTTCAAATTACATGACCGGCAGAGATTCAAATCAAGGCTCTTGCGCTCACCCGTGCCGCTGGAATTACACGCTTATGGAACAAACACGTCCGGGAGAATTTTTTGATATTTTTGAGAACGAGCGCGGAAGCTTTATTTTCAACTCAAAGGATTTGTGTATGATTGCTCATATTCCCGAGCTTGTAAAAAGCGGAATAACAAGCTTTAAAATTGAAGGCAGAGTTAAAACAGAATTTTACGTTGCAACCGTTGTCGGGGCATACAGGCGTGAAATTGATAAATATTTTGAAAATCCCGAGGGCTACAGTTTTGACGGCTCAGAGCTTCGGGAGCTTCTTAAGGTAAGCCACCGTCCGTACTCAACAGGCTTTTGCTTAGGCAAGCCGGACAGCTCCGGGCAGGTTTATACCTCAAGCTCTTATATACGTCATTACGACTTAATAGGTATTGTTACGGATTATGACGAGGAAACGGGAATTATGACCGTTTCTCAGAGGAACAGATTCTTTACCGGTGAGGAGCTTGAAATCATTTCCCCCGGCAGACCCTTCTTTACTCAAATTGCAAAAGAAATGAAAAATGCTGACGGAGAGACAATAAACGTTGCTCCGCACGCTGCAATGACTGTTACGATGAAAGCAGACCGTCCCGTAGTTAAGGGCTCAATGCTCCGAAGGGGACGTCTGCCGGACGATTGGGAGGTTGAATTAAAAAATGTACTGTAAAAAATGTGGGAAAAAGCTTTCAGATTCTGCCCGTTTTTGTGACAGATGCGGACAGCCCTCCGGAACAGCGCCGAAAAAAACACAGCGCCCGGCAGCTCCGCAAAACAGAACTCAAACACTAAGCAAACGTCAGCAGGACAGCTATGACCGATACAGAAAAAAACAGCTCCAAAAGGAAGCCGAGAAAAAGCGGCGCAGGAAAAGAACGAGAATAATCACAATATGGGTTATTTTAATTGCCCTGCTCGGCTCTGTCGGCGGCGGGCTTTACGCTTATTATTACACCATGAAAAATTCAGGCGGCGACTGGACAGGCGCCAACGCGTCAGCTTCTCCCGCCGATACGCAGCAGTCCTCCCCCCTCCCTTCCGCCTCTTCGGAAACGGCACAGGCAGCAGCCTCCGCCACAGCCTCCGCCGCACAAGATAACAGCGGCTGCGAAATATACATAGACAATGCATACGGCTTCAAATGTCCATATCCGGCAAAGTTTGAAACAGGAACGCTTTCCAACAGAAACACAAGACTCAGCCTGAAAGACCCTGACGGGGACGGAGAAATGCTCATAAGCTATGAAAAAATTTCCGAAACCCAGACTGCGGCAAATCTTATGCGCGATTACGTAAAAGGAATAGGCGTTTCGGCAGACTTTAACCGTGCCGGGGAAAACTGGTATGAGGTAGACTTTACGCGAAACGGGAAGGTAAACCACAGAAAAGCCGTAATCATTGAAAAAAACAAGTATGTGTACTTTGATTTTACATATAATGAAAACACGGAGCATAAAAAGGTATATGATTCATATATCGATTATGCAGATGAATATCTTGATAATCAGTATACCGAAAAAGCCAAGGAAGATGCAGCTGAGAAATCAGATGATTAAGCTTTTTCTCCGAAAGCGTTTTACACAGTCCACTTAAAACGCAAAAATCTCCGGTTGTGGGCAGAAAGGTACTGAATTTTAAAATGATAAAGGTTTTCAAGCCGCATCTGACATATCTGCAGATAATAGCTCTCGGATTTCTTGCGGTTATATTAATCGGGAGTATTCTTCTTACGCTGCCCATTTCCTCACGCAGCGGTGAAACGCCGTTTCTCGGCGCAATGTTCACCGCAACAAGCGCAACATGTGTAACCGGGCTTGTGATTTACGATACCTACTCTCACTGGACCTTATTCGGTCAGCTTGTCATTCTTGCGATGATACAAATCGGCGGAATAGGCTTCATGACAATTATAGCAATGCTTTCCGTGTTCATGAAAAGACGGATAAGCCTGCACGAACGCAGGCTTCTTATGGAATCCGCGGGAACAATCAGGATTGCCGGAGTTGTTAAGCTGGTGCGGCGTGTATTTTTCGGAACTTTTATATTTGAGGGAATAGGCGCACTTGTCCTGACTGTCAGATTTCTTCCCGAAATGGGATTGGCGCAGGCTTTCTACAATGCAGTTTTTCATTCCGTATCAGCCTTCTGTAATGCCGGCTTTGATATTATGGGGAAATCAGCTCCGTTTTCCTCACTTACCGCGTACAAGCTTGACCCGGTTGTTAATATTACCATAAGTATGCTTATAATAATGGGCGGTCTCGGATTTCTCGTTTGGAATGACTGCATACAGTCACGTTTTAATTTTAAAAAATATGAGCTTCATTCAAAGCTTGTATTTACAACTACACTGCTGCTTTTAGTTATCGGAACGGTTTTGTTCTTTTTCCTTGAGCGAAACGGAGAAATGGCAGGACTTACAGTGCCGCAGCGGCTGCTTGTGTCCTTTTTCCAATCGGTAACACCCAGAACCGCAGGCTACAATACAATTGATATAAATAAGCTTTCGGACAGTGGAAAGGTTCTCACAACGATTCTTATGTTTATCGGCGGCAGTCCCGGCTCTACGGCAGGAGGAATTAAAACCACTACATTTTTAGTCCTCATTCTCGGAGCGGTTTCCGCTTCAAGGCATACACCGAGTATAAACGTTTTCAGACGCCGTCTTGACGAGCATATAGTAAAACGCGCCAGTGCGATTTTTACGATTTATGTTTCCGTAGTGCTTGCTGCTCTTATGATAATATGCGAGCTGGAGCCTTTTGATGCGGAAAAAATATTATTTGAGGTCGTATCGGCAATCGGAACTGTTGGGCTTTCAATGGGAATAACGCCGCAGCTTTGTACAGCCTCCCGAATTATACTGATGATTCTTATGTTCGGAGGACGTGTCGGGGGTCTTACGCTTATGCTGGTGCTGGCAGAAAAGCGGATAAATATACCGCTTGACAGGCCATATGAAAAAATTCTGATAGGTTAAGGTGAGAAATATGAAATCTATTCTTGTAATCGGAGTCGGCAGATTCGGAAAGCATCTTGCAAAAAAGCTTATTGAGCTTGGAAACGATGTCATGGTTGTTGATAAGGATGAAGAAACCATTGAACGTCTCAACTATGTTTTTACCGATTCCTATATCGGTGACTGCCGCAACGAAGGCGTTATCCGTTCTCTCGGCGTCAATAACTTTGATATATGCTTTGTCGCGGTAGATCAAGATTTTCAGGCTTCATTGGAAATAACCTCCCTGCTTAAGGAATTCGGCGCAAAATATGTGGTTTCCAATGCAAACCGCGACAGGCAGGCTGATTTTCTCAGGAAAATCGGTGCAGACGACGTTATTTATCCCGAGCGGGAGATAGCCGAAAAAACAGCCATCAAATACAATGCAAACAACATATTCGACTTCATTCAGCTGACAGATGAATACTCAATATACGAAATACCCATCCTTGATGACTGGGCGGGACAAGCGATAAATGATATAAACGTGCGGAATAAATATCATGTTAATATAATAGCGGTAAAAAACGGAGACGAGCTTAATCCGATTCCGGGTGCGTCATATGTATTCAAACCCGATGATCACATTGTAATAATCGGTAAAAGCTCAGATGTACTGAAAATGACATCAAAAAACAGCAAAAAATATTCAGAACAATAAAAAAATTTATTTCCTGTTGATTTTTCAGCGGAAATATAGTAAAATAGTATAGTATGATTATATGGAGGTTAATTAATATGAAAAAAATAATATGTATTTCAGGAATAGTGCTTGCACTCACTGCCGCAGGCTGCTCATTTTCAAAGCAGGACGCTCAAGTAACAGAAACACCGGCTCCTACAATTCCCGCCAAAATTGCCGAGCAGGCAGCCGGAGAAGCACAGACGGTTGAAACTGCTGAGCTTGAAGATAATGAGCTTTCCGAAAAGATAAAAAATGTGAATAAAAATGCCGGTATCAGCACTTCTGTAAATCCGGGAATGAAAATGCTGAGCATTGATCTCCCTATTGAAGCAGAGGACGAAAAGCTCCCTGCTGAATTTATCGGTCAGGTTGAGCGCATTGTTGAATCTGCCGGGCTCCGGGAAAACAAAGATTTCGATTATTTTTATTTTTGCACGGGAGCAGATAACAAGGTTTATATCAGTGCTTCTTTTAACCGTACCGACAACGGTCTTGTTCTCGACAAGCTGAACGCCGTTGAAGATACCTACTCAGCAGGCACCTCAGCCGCTGCGGCAAAATCAAAGCTTTTTAAAGCAGCACAATAAAAATTCACGAAAAAAACCGACCCCAAAAAGTCAGACCTGACGATTGGGAGGTCGGTTTTTTTATGTCATTATTCCGTAACCTGTCTTGTAAGGCTGTGAATCCATTTATCATTTCTGTAGCGGAACATACAGATAATAACCTTCAAAATCTCGTCACTCTTCATAAGAGCAAGCACTACCGGTACAGGCCATTTCAGCCTTGAAGCAATAAAGGATGACGGAAGGGCAACCATCCAGATACAAATCACCTCTGTTATAAGGCAAAAAGATGTATCTCCGCTTCCCCGAAGCACTCCCATTATATTTATCGCCGAAAAGGAAACGAAAATTGTGATAAAGGCCATAACATTGATAAGCTCTCCGGCAAGCTCAATTGTTTCCGCCGGGAAATCATAAAAATTAAGCATCGGGCGTTTGATAAGCAAGATTATGCCGCAGGCTGCAAAGCCTAAAACGACGGCAAGAACATTAAGGGTAACCGCCTGCATTTTTACAAAGCCGGAGTTTCCCTCCCCGATTGATTTCCCCACCATGACAGCAGATGCGTTTGCTACGCCGAACAGGACAATAGTTGAAAGCTGCTGTACAATACTTGTTATTGAGTTTGCGGCAACCGGGTCTCCCGCACTGTAGGCTATGTGTCCGAGTATTCCCGCCTGCACCGACATGCCAAGGGACCATGCAAGCTCAATAATAAATACCGGCGTACCATGCCGCAAAAGGTCTCCGGCAAGGAATCCGCATTTTGCAAAAAGGTCTCTCAGCCTGAACTTCAGCTTTTTATCAATAGCCAACACATAAACAACGGTTATGACAAACTCACTTATCCGCGCAATAAGCGTAGCGATCGCCGCACCTTCTATTCCAAGCGCCGGTGCGCCGAGATTTCCGAATATCAGCACCCAGTTAAGAAATACGTTCATGACAAAGGATACCAGGTTCACCACAACGGATATTTTTACTATTTCAACACTTCTGAGCGAGCACAGAAGTGTGTTCCCGGGCGCGAATATAAAATATGCAAATCCGATAATGCGCAGATATCTTACACCGGCATCAATAATATCCGGATTTGAAGAATAAATCCTCATAACCTGATATGGAAATATCAGAACGGCTGTGCCGATAAGTATTCCGAATACAATCGCCGCCCGAAGCACAAGTGCGTATATTTTCTTAACAGCTGCCATATCATGCTTTCCGTAATACTGAGATGAAAGCACGCTTGACGCTCCCGAAAGCCCGAAGCATATCAATGTAAGTATAAAAAAAGGCTGGTTAGCAAGGGAGGATGCGGAAAGAAAGTTTCCCGTGCTGTCAGCCTTACCCAGCATGAGAGTATCCATCATGCCTGTTGAAAGCGTGATAAGATTCTGCAGGGCTATAGGAATAGCAATTTTCAGTGTTGCCGCATAATACGCCTTATTTGTTATAACTTTCATTTTGAAAAATTCTCCTTCTGTCGTAAAACCTTGTCAAACAGCGTTAAGACATATTATACCACCAAAACATCAGTCTGTCAACATAGAAATTTAATAAAATGCGAAAAAAACACAAGGAGACGGTTCTCTTATGTTCAAGCGAACCGTCCCCGCGAGTTTTACTGTTTTATTCTTCCGGATACGCTAACGCATAAAATCGCTCCGAGTACAAACAGAAAAGCTGATATATGTTGAATTGTAAATATTTTTTCTCCGAGAAGAAGGGCTCCAAACAGGCTTGCGAACAGCGGTTCAAGAAATTTGACAATAAAGAGTCCCGACAAATTGTTTTTCTGCACAACCGAATACCACATACAATATCCTATTATAGAAGCAGCGCTAATATAGACAAAAATTGCACATGCATATGGTGTAACCGTACCGATTCTTCCGCCGCACCCCAAACCGATTACCGTCAGTATAATGCCTCCGAGCAGCTGTGTATATCCTGTTGCCGCAACCGGATTGAGCTCAGCCGTCAGCTTTTTACAGCTTATGTTGGAAATCACCGTACAGAATGACGCAGCAATAATCAATCCTTCCCCCAAACCGAAGCTGAATTTCAGCGAATCGGTATTCAACACCAAAATCCCCATCAATCCCAATCCTGCGCCTGCCGGCTTAACTATACTGAATTTATCCTCCTTAAAAAATAAAAAAGAGAAGCAAATAAAAATCAGTACGCCAAGCTGCTTCAGCAGTGCTGTTTTTGAGCTGTCCGCAAGAGTAAGTCCGATGTATGTAAAGCTATAGTGCAAAACAACTGCAAACATACCCACAGAAATAATTCGAAGCCATTGTATTTTACTTTTCACTGAAATTGATTTAACTCTTACCGCGCAAAATGCGGTTATTGCAGCGCCGCATATCAAAAATCGCGCTCCTGCAAACAGCAGCAGATTCGGGAAATACGCCGTATCGATTTCAAATGCTGAGTATCCGAGCTTGATAAACGGAAACAGTGAGCCCCACAACAGCATTACAATAACCGTTTTTATCAATTCCTTTTTATTCACCGCGAACCTCCAGCACAACCTTGCCTATATTCTCGCCGCGCTCTAAAATCATATGCGCCTCCATTGCCTGCTCAACAGGCAGAACCTTATAAACAGAAGGCTTCATCTCACCGCTTTCAAGCTTAGGCCAGACTTTTTCCACAAGCTCACCGAGCAGAGCGGATTTTTCTTCAGAGCTGCGCTTTCTCAGCATACTTCCCACAAGGTGCAGACCCTTGGTAAGCAGCGGACGCAACAATATATTTGTCTGTGTTCCCGCAAGCGTTGAAATTACAATCCAGTATCCACCCTCTGCCATATACGGCAGGCTCCTGCCGAGAGTTTCACCGCTGAGACAGTCCATAGACACATTAACCGCCGCGCCCTTTTCCTCCTCAGCCTTAAGGATTTCCGCAACATCCTCTTTATTGGAATTTATAACTATATCCGCGCCCAGCGGCTTTATTTTTTCCGCAATTTCATCCGATAAAACCGATGTAATGACCCTGGCGCCGAATGCCTTTGCCATAGGAATTGCAACGCTTGCAAGTCCGCTTGCACCTGCGGGGATAAACGCTGTCTGACCGGCTTTTAAATGTCCCTCATAAAACAAATTCAGATATGATGTTGCGTAAGCCTCCGGAAGCGAAGCCGCTTCTGCAAAGGAAAGATTTTCAGGCATGGGCATTACCATGCCGTACGGTGCACATACGTACTCCGCATAGCCCCCGCCGCCGAGAAGGGCACACACCTTATCGCCGATTTTAAATCCGCTTTTCCTTTGCGCCGTTTCTCCGAGCTGCTTTACCGTTCCTGCCACCTCAAACCCCATCCACTGCGGCCAGCCGGCGGGTGATGGATATGCTCCCTTTCTTTGCAGCAGATCGGCACGGTTTAAAGCCGCTGCATGAATTTCAATTAAAACCTCCTCCGGCTTAACAACCGGGTCAGACACCTCCGACCAAACAAGCTCCTGTTTTTCATTTACCAGCATTGCTTTCATAATTAAATTCCTCCCGTTATTTTATATAATACTTTTTGTACAAGATAATCATGCTCGTAGGTATACGGATTTTCCTTTGCTCCGATCACATAATCATAAAATTCCTGCATCATTTCATCATATCGGCAATCCTTTGGGATATCGGATATATCGATATTTTCCTTCATATCCTCATAGGAGTTGGTTGCTATTTCCGTATCGGAGTATGTCATTGCTATTTTGTTTTCTATCGGCATTATATTGATTGTGCCCTTACTGCCGGATACCATGAGCTGCCTCCTGCCCCAGCCGTTTACCTCTACAGATGATACAAATACCCTTGCCAAGGCTTTTTCATATTCAAGAACAGCTAAATTGTTATCCTCTAAATCCACGCCGTCAAGACCTGTATGCTTTAAAAACGATGTTATTTTAACAGGCTCTCCGAGGAGGTATACAATAAGGTCAACAAGATGACTTCCGAGAATATACATGATTCCGCCCTTAAAGTTTGTAAGCCATTCTTTATACTCCTTTGAATGATATGTGCTCATTTCGGCATTAACAGAATAAATTTCGCCCAATTTGCCGCTGCGTACCGCTTCTATACACTTTTTTACAGCAGGATTATACCGGTACATATACCCAAGCTGAACAACAAGTTTTTTGGCCTTGGCAATGTCAAACACCTTCTTATATTCTTCAAGCGTTCCGCTTGCCGGCTTATCCATATGTATATGCTTGCCTGCTTCGACACACATTACGGCGTACTTAGTAAGATTCCATACATCGCATTCGATTAAAACAGCGTCGGACTTTTCAATTATTTCCTCAGTGCTCATACGCGGAAGCCCACTGTACGCCTTGCAGCCTCCGCGCTCTTTTACCCATTTTTCATTTTCCTCAGCATATCCCACAACCTCAAAAAACTCAGGAAATTTACGCACTGCCTCCATTTTCGCCCCGCCGTGATTATGTCCTATTCCTATTTGACCGATTTTTATCATTATGCATTTCTCCAATCAAAGACCGCTTCGCAGTGAAATACTGCACTCAGCTCCGTAAATACTGTTTTCGTCAGCCCGGCGCAAAAAATATCTGTTTTATTTTCTCCATTACATTATAATGGTTCTATCTCTATATTGAAATGGTTTTTATGATACTTTTTATCACATTTGATACTTTATTTCTTGACAAATCAATTCATATGTTTTATAATACTATAAAGAAACGCAAAAAACAGGAAGTTTTGCATACGGGTATAACCCAATGCAATGAAGGTGATTTTATGAATAATGATGTTTTATCAAACTTGATAATAACCAAGGTTTGCAGTGCAAACAGAATCAATTCCGCCGCGAATATTATTACCAGACGCCGCAGCAGAGAACGCTGGGCAATTGCCGTTAAAAACACGGGATATACCGAATATATTTGCAAGGGAGAAAAAATTCTGTCCGGCCCCGGGCATATTGTCATACTTTCCGAGGGAGCTGATTATACGTGGAAAAGCTTCGGCGGCGAGTGCCTGATAATTGATTTTGACGCAAGCTCTGCGCCGGGAGAAATCTTCAGCTTCAAGGTCAAGGACAATACAAATCTGACGAATCTTTTTTATAAAATTGAACACGAAAAACTTGTTTCCGGTCCACTTTGCGATTTAAAAAACATCAAAACGCTATATGAAATGATAATAATATTGCTGGAATCTCAGAAAGAGAAATATTCACTGTCCAGTAAAGAAAATATTGTGGGTCCGATAATTGAGTATATAGCAAAAAACTATAATAATCCAAATTTAACCAATGAAATGCTGAGCAGGATTTCCGGTACAAGTACCGTGTATTTCCGTAAAATTTTTACAGAGGTATATAAATGCGCACCAATGGAATATGTACATAAGCTCAGAATGAATAAAGCAGTTGAAATGCTCGGCAGCGACTATAACTCAATCAGTGCCATTGCAGAATCTGTCGGGTATAACAGCATATACCACTTTTCAAAAATGTTTAAAAGATATTATGGAGTTTCACCGTCAAATTATAAAAGACAGAAGCAGTAAAAACACAAGGGGACGGTTCTCTTGTGTTCCGTCTCCTTGTGTTCAAGGCGGCAGACATCTTAGTTTAGTTATATATTATTACCAGATTTTTCGACTTATGCCTCTGCGATTATATATCCGTAAGCATCAAGGTCAATTGTGTTGCCGTTGTTTCTCGCTCCGCCGCTCATAACAATCCGTACAGGATTTATGTCGGACAAAAGCTCAGTCTTTACAGCCTTATTTTTACTGTTCACGACAATCAAAAGCTTTTGTCTGTTGCTGTATCTGCAATAGGATATAACCTCATCAGGAGCATTATTTTCAATCCACTTAAACTTTCCGTTTACTACTGCATCTGAATTATGATGCAAAGAATGGATTGCTTTAATTAACTTGTTTCTTCTAAGTCCCTCTTGTGTAAATGCTCTTGACCAGTTTATACTGCTTCTTCTTCCGTGTTCACGATTGGAAAACATACAGTTTTCATTGTTATCGCAAACATCATAGCCGTTCCATATAAAGCTTACACCATCAAATGTGTTGGTTATGACAAGTGCAGCCTCCACGCCCTTTGAGGTCATAATGATTTCATTTCTGTTTAAACCTGCGTTACTTGCGATATCATGTGTATCAATCGTTCTTATAAGATGCGATGTATTCTTCCCATAAGTCTCCTGTTCCCGGATATATAATTCTTTCAGTTCACGGGCTGATGCTTCTCCTGTAAAAATCTTTATCATCAAGCTGTTCCATTCAAAGCCGTATTCCATATCAAAAACATTTTCAAGATATTCGGGTTTAACTCCTTCATTTAACATTATAAGATCAGGCTTTATGTTATATATATGCTTATGTGCTTCGTCCCAGAAATCAAGCGGAATACCGTCCCCCACATCACATCTGAATCCGTCAACTCCATATTCTGTAAGAAGATATTCCATATTTCCTATGAGATATTCTCTTAATTCTCTGCTTTCAAAATTCAATCGTGCAAAGGGCCATGTCTCACCGACTGATGTATTACCTTTTTCATCCCGGATAACAAAATTGGGATTCTCTTGTATAAAGACCGCATTTTTGCCGCAATGAAGATATACAAGATCAAACATAATCAAAAGACCGTTTGCGTGTGCTTCGTCCACAAAGGCTTTTAAATCCTCATCTGTTCCGTATTCGGAATCAACATGAAAATAATCTGCTATCTTGTATGGATTTTTAGGATTATTTGTTCCCGAAGCTATTTGCCTGGGACTCCAGGTTGCTATGTCATCATCATTTTCCTCGACAAAAAACGGACATACATAAACAATATCAATATCGAGTGATGCAAGATACGGAATGAGCTTTACAGCCGCATTTAATGTCCCCTCCGGCGTAAATGTACGAAGTGCAAGCTGATAAATAATCATGTTTTCTTTTTTCATAACAGTATTACCTCTTTCTGTTCGTTTTTTCCATTATACCATTGTGATTATGATGCTTCAACCTATAAAAGAAACCTTTTAGTGAAAAAAATGATACTTGACATTACTAATGAAATATAATATAATTAGTACGGTGATTAATATGTATCAATATGAAGACTGGAAAAACTTCAAAATAATCGATGTCCTTCATTTTAAAAGAAGTGCAATATCGTATACGACGCCCAAAAGAAGCTTTTGTGTTATAAGCTGTCGTGTGAACGGAAACACGACATTTACCTGCGACGGTGCTGATGTGTATGCTTCAAAGCAGGATTACATAATAATTCCGCCTGATATCGAATACTCTCAATGCAGCAGTGACGAAGAGATTATTTGTGTGCACCTTTTTACAAAAGAACTGCATATAGATAAAATACAATCATTTCACTGTGTCGCACCATCTGTACAGCAGTACTTTTCGGAGCTGTACTCTGTTTGGATAAAAAAAGACAAGGGGTACTTATTGAAATGTAAAAGTGTAATATATGATATTTTGTATGCATTGTGCTCAGCCTCCGAGAATGACGATAACAGTAAGCAGAACAATATCTTGCAGCCTGCGATGAACTATATCTTTGAAAATTTTCGGAATAAGGATTTTTCCGTTTCACAGGCGATTAATGAATCGCATATAAGTCCTGCATATTTCAGACGAATTTTTAAGTACAGGTATAATCAAACCCCCGTAAGCTTTGTAAACGAATTACGAATAAACTATGCTAAATCTCTCATGAAAAGCAAATCATATTCATTATCGGAAATTGTTGATATGATTGGCTTTTCGGATGAGAAATATTTCTATAACGTATTTAAGAAAGTAACCGGCACCACCCCATCAAGATGGCTGTCATGACACAAGGGAGGACAACACAAGGGGACCGTCCCCTTGTGTTCTTATTTCTTCATTCAGCCTACTTTATATCCTTTCATTGCAAGCTCGGCAATCATTTTGACGCCGATTTGTCTGCTTGCAAAAAGGATTTTTTCTCCGTTTGGGTACTCCCTGACTGATATGAATTTTCTTCTTTTATCAATCCATACCGGCCAGGGATTTAAAATTTTTTGTTCACTCATTTTTCCAACACTCTGTCAATCACTGTGAGCAGCTCTGCTCTTGTTATATAATTATACGGGCGAAAATAGCCGTCAGCATCGCCCTGCATTACTCCAAGCTCATTTGCAAGCCATGTATATTCAAACATTCTCCGGACATTTTGTGGAACAGTGCCGTGCATAGCGAAAAGCTCTTCATAGTCTCCGTCTTTAAAAGTCTTACGAAGTGATTCCTGAATATCCAGGATTTCGGGAAGCGCGATTTCAGGATTGTCTTTCTCCTGCTTGATTTTGACAAGTGTTTCCGCAACATGCATACGAAGCGCGTATGTGCCCGGTAAAAAACCATTCAGTCCCTGTGATTCAAGTTCTGCATAAGGCATATTGGTTTCACACGATACCGGCAGCTTATAAACCGGAATATACCGACCCGCGCATTCCAAATACGGATAATACCATGCAGAAGCGTCAACATCACTGTAATTAATCGCTTCCTCCTTCTTTAATTCAAATGCCAATGAAAGTATTTTTGCAAGCTCCGCCCGCGTCACCTGATTATCCGGCTTAAATGTACCGTCCGTATATCCTGAAATAATATCCTTATCCTTAAATTTTAAGATTGTCTCCTCCGCCCAATGACCTTTTATATCACTGAAGCCGTTATCCGGCAAAAGACCGCGCAGCTTCTCTATAAATTCCGTATTATCAACAGTATAGAGAGCATATAACCTTCTTCCGGGGCCGGGCAGAGCTCTGTCAACTCCGCCCTCCGGGCTTATGTATGACGCTCCGTCAATTATATCATTTGCAATAACGGCGATATAAATCCCCCCAAAATTTACCGGCTGCGGGTCGAGAGAGGAGGTAAGAAGCATATTATCGGCTATATCATAAAATTTATTTATATCCACCTTTTCAGCCTTTTCCATTGCGTTTGTGTAAATGCTTACTTCTTCTGCCTCCCCGCGGCTTACCCCCAAAAACTGAGTAAGAGTTATCTGCCCGCCGACAGTTTCAACCGCAAAAGCTGTAAATGACACTGTGAAGATTATTGATACTGCTGACAGTAAACCGATTATTTTTTTCATTGTATTTCTTCCTCCCTATTTAATTGTTACATATTCCTGCCAGCGGTAAAGCACGGCATAATCCTTATCCATAACCACAACACACACCCGGTATTTTTCGCCTGCGGCAAAATGATTTTCGGGGACATCAAATTCTGTTTCCTGACTTTCTCCGGTTTCCGAGACAACGAAAACCCGGTATTCCTTTTCAGGAGTCAGAGTATACTGTTTTTCAAAGGTATACGGGCGGCTGTTGCCTGCAACCCCTTTTCCTTCTTCGTTATACACCTCTATAACTATCTTATCGGCATCGGGAAGGTTAACATCGGTTTTTACAATTATTTCATCAACGCCTGAACTCAAAACACCAATATCTACACCATCGGCTGTTTTGTTTTGATAATTATCCTCATACATGGTAAAATAGTAATTATGATATCTGTTTTCATCAGTAACATCAATTACATAATCGGTTTCAAAGCTGCCTATATAAGATAAACTGCCGTTTGCCTGAACAATATCAAACCGCTCATCCGTTGCATTATCATTTTTATCGGCATTCAATAAGCTTACGTATGCATTTTGAAGCTTTTTATTTTCATCAAAAGCAAAATATACTTCTATAAATCTGAATTTGCTTTCTTTTTTATCTGCCAGCGATGCAATCGGAGAATTTTCATGGCCTGTATATCCGATATTATTGAACTCTATAAAATTCATATAAGAATCGTATTTGTATTTTCTGATTTCCGGATTTATTTCATCGTGATACAAATCATTATTTGCAGTTTCAGCCAACATGCTCCAGGCTGAAGCAGCAAGCTTTACTGTACCGTTTGTGCCGGTAAGAGATATTAAATGGTCATTATTCACCTGTCCGTATAAATCTCTTGTCTGATAACGTGTAACGGTGATATTTATGTTTCCGTCTGCACCTGCTATGTCCTCAGATACCCAATCCGGAACATTTTTCCCTGCCACATTTACGGAAAACTGCACTCCGTCACGAAAATAAATCTCATTTCTATAGAAATGCTCCAATCCGTCCGGACCGACCGCCGCCATAACAACAGTCGCGCAAAGCATAGCTGCGGCTATGGCAGCAGACATAACAAGCGCCATCATTTTTGAAAGCCGTCCGCTTTTGGAGCGTATTTTTGTAAATCTGTTCTGCAGAGTTTTCTTGTTTGAACTCATTTTCGTTGTGTAGATATTTTCCAACATATAAAATTTTGCCTCCTATTCAACCAAATCAAGAATTGTTTTCATATAAATCTTTTGTTCCGCATCTGACATATTTTTTGTTACCGCCATATCGCAGGATACCTCACAGGCTTCACTGATATTTGCGCAAAGAAGATACGCAAGGGGATTGAACCAATGAACGGCATTTACAAAAACGGAAAACCATTTAATAAGTAAATCGCATCGCTTGTAATGTGTAAGCTCATGCAAAAACACCATACGCATATTTTCATCGGGTATTTCTCTGCACGGAATATAAACCGCAGGGAAAAACACTCCCACAAGCATAGGTGAATGTACCTCCGGCGACATTCGGATTTTAATATGTCTTTTTATATTCAGTTCTTTTTTTACAAAATCAAATACAGCATTATCCGTAAGCTTTACTGCCTTTTTCCGCTTACGAATAATATACACGGCATAGCTTGATATAACAACAAGCATAAATAAGCAGCTTCCGAAAAGCCAGATATAAGCCAGCAAATCCAAAAGCCGTATCTGCAATCCCGACTTTAAGCTTACCTCTCTGTACTCCATAGGTGCTCCCTCAATAATAACCGTTTCCGGCGTTTCGGGAGCCTCCTGCGGGGCTTCCTGCCACGCAGCAGCATTTTGAGGAATAAGCGGTATTTTCCGGGCTTCCTTCCTGGGAATCAGCTTGTATACAGGTATAATCATCGAAAGCAATACCGCAATCCACACAAAATACTGCCATTTAGCAGGCAGCTTTTTTGCTGTAACGGGTTTTAAGCACAGCAGCAGAGCCGTTAAGCCAAAACCAAACAGGCTTAATGTCAGCACAGTCTTGAAAAGCTCAAACATTATATCACTCCAATTCAAACATTTTTTTCAAGTCTGACATATCCTCTTTTGAAAGCTTTTTGTTTTCATAGAGTGCCGCAACAAGGTTTTTGACAGAGCCCTTGTATATCTTTGACAGGAAGCTTTCCGTTTCACTCAAATCGTATTCACTTTGCTTAAGCAAAGGATAGTACAAATTCGTTTTGCCCTTCTTATCACAGGAAATAACATCCTTTTTCAAAAGCCTTTGCAGAAAGGTTGAAACGGTAGAAGCTGTCCAGTCATTACCGTCAAGCTCCCGTACCACATCTGCAACTGTCATTTTCTTATCCGATTTCCACAGAATTTTCATAATTGCATATTCCGAATCGGTAATTGTTTGCTTAGTATTTGACATAAAGAAAATCCCCCTTATGAATCATAAGATTTTTTAGATGTAATTACACCCGTAGCTACATAAAGTATTATATCACACGTAGCTACATATGTCAAGGCTTTTTATAAAATTTATTAAAAAAATTTCAGCCGCCTTTGCCGATATATTATTTATGCAAAAACACCATTTTACAAAAAATATCTTGACATATTATATATTTTTTTATATAATGAAATAATGAGTGATTTCAGTATTTTATGCGGTAATGCCGCAAACGAAAGGATAGATAATATGGAATACATGGGTTTAAACGAAATCCGCGAAAAATTCTTAAGCTTTTTTGAATCAAAGGGAATGCTCAGGATTGACAGCTTTCCGCTGATACCGAAAAATGATAACAGCCTTCTGCTTATCAATTCAGGTATGGCGCCGATGAAGCCATGGTTCACAGGTGCGGAAGAGCCGCCCCGCAGAAGAGTTACAACCTGCCAGAAGTGCATACGTACTCCGGATATTGAAAGAGTCGGAAAAACGGCGCGTCACGGAACCTTTTTTGAAATGCTCGGAAACTTTTCTTTCGGTGATTATTTTAAACACGAAGCAATCGCCTGGGCGTGGGAATTCTTTACCGAGGTTATGAAGATACCCAAGGATGTATTATGGATTACCGTATATGAGGAAGACGACGAAGCAAGAGATATATGGATAAACGAAATAGGCGTAGCTCCCGAGCGCGTTGTCAAAATGGGAAAAGAAGATAACTTCTGGGAGCACGGAACCGGTCCATGCGGCCCTTGCTCCGAAATACACGTTGACCGCGGCGAGCACCTTTCCTGCGGACCGGATTGTAAGATAGGCTGCGACTGCGACAGATTTATGGAGCTGTGGAACCTGGTATTCACACAGTTTGACAAAAAAGAAGACGGAACCTACGAAAGACTTGCAAATCCGAACATTGACACAGGTATGGGTCTTGAGCGTCTTGCCGCATATGTTCAGGGCGTTGATAATCTTTTCGAGGTCGACACCGTTCAGGATGTTATGAAGCATATATGCAAGGTTGCAGGCGTTGAATATAAGAAGGACAATAAAACAGATGTTTCCCTCCGTGTTATTACAGACCATATCAGAAGCACGGTTATGATGATTTCCGACGGTGTGATCCCCTCAAACGAAGGGCGCGGATATGTTCTCAGACGTCTTTTAAGAAGAGCCGCACGTCACGGAAAGCTCCTCGGCATAAACAGGCAGTTCCTGTTTGAGGTTGCCGATACGGTTATTGACGCTTCAAAATCAGCTTATCCCGAGCTTGAAGAAAAAAGAGAATATATCAAAAACATTATAAAAATTGAAGAAGCACGTTTTGATGCCACCATTGATAACGGTCTTGCGGTTCTGAACGATTATATGAAGGATTCAAAGGAAATAACGGGCGAGCAGGCATTTAAGCTTCATGACACTTACGGCTTTCCCCTTGACCTGACAATAGAAATTGCCGGTGAAAACGGTCTGACAGTTGATGTTGACGGCTTCGGCAAGGCTATGGCAGAGCAAAAGGAAACTGCCAGAAAAAGCCGCAAGGACGGCTCCAGCTGGGAAAGCGACAATGTTTTCGAGTTTGAAAACGCTCAGCCGACAGTCTTTCTTGGCTACGACACTCTTGAAGCAGAGTCCGAAATAGTCGGCATTGCAGCCGAAGGCGAGGTTTCAGCTGTTATATCTGAGGGCGAGGTTGGTGTAATTGTTACAAAGGAAACACCATTCTATGCCGAAATGGGCGGTCAGGTCGGCGATATCGGCATTATCTCCGCAGGCAATGCAGAGGCTCATGTAACCGATACCAAAAAAACCGGAGACGGAATTTATATACATGAGGTATTTGTAGATAAAGGCAAATTTGAAACCGGAAACAAGGTCAGACTTTCCGTAAATGTTAAAAACCGTACAGCAATCGGAAGAAACCACAGCGCAACGCATCTTCTGCACAAAGCTCTTAAAGAGGAGCTTGGCGGACATGTTGCCCAGGCAGGTTCTCTTGTAACGCCTGACCATCTGAGATTTGACTTTTCACACTTTGAAGCAATGACCTCGGAGCAGCTTGCAAGGGTTGAGGACAAGGTTAATGAGATGATTCTCTCCTCCCTTCCGATAGTGACACGTGAGCTTCCGATAGAAGAGGCGAAGGGGCTCGGCGCTGCCGCACAGTTTGGTGAGAAATACGGCGATGTTGTAAGAGTCGTGTCAATGGGCGATTATTCAATTGAGTTCTGCGGAGGAACACACCTGACAAACACATCTCAGATAGGACTTTTCAAGCTGATTTCCGAAGGCGGAGTCGCAGCGGGAGTTCGGAGAATTGAAGCCGTTACCGGTGAAGGTGTACTTCGTTATATTAAAGAAAAGGACAATCTCATCCAAAGCACTGCAAAAATCCTCAAAACAAATCTTTTAAACGAAATAGACAAGAAGGCTGAGGTAATGACATTTGAGCTTAAATCTGCACAGCGGGAGCTTGAAAAAATCAAAACTCAGCTTGCAAGCGCCAAGGCAAATGATGTTCTTGCCGGAATAAAGCATATCGGAGACATTGACCTTATAACGGCTCAGCTCGACGGAATGACAGCTGACGATCTGAAAAAAGCGGCAGATGACATGAAGGAAAAAATCGACTGCGGCGTTATTGTCCTTGCTTCTGACACGGACAATAAAATTACCTTTGTTGCAATGGCAACCAAAGCCGCCGTTGCAGCCGGTGCTCACGCCGGAAATATAATCCGCGAAATTACTCAGATTGCCGGAGGCCGCGGCGGCGGTAAGCCGGATATGGCTCAGGGCGGCGGCAAGAACGCGGAAAAAATTGACGACGCTTTAGCAAGGGTTGATGAAATAGTAGCACAGCAAACAGGACGCACTCTGTAGTCTGCCCGCTTGCCTGAAGCGGATACGGAAGGAATGTGGTTTTATGACAAAAAAAGAAAGAGCAGCTCTCGCCGCTGAAGCTTTAAGAGAGCTCTATCCGGACGTAAGCTGTTCTCTAAAATACTCGACTCCTCTGGAAATGCTTCTTGCAACACAGATGTCGGCTCAGTGTACGGACGCAAGCGTAAACCGTGTAACGGAAACGCTGTTTAAAAAATACACCTGTGCAGAGGATTTTGCAAATGCAGACCTTGATGAGCTTCAGCAGGATATACGTTCAATCGGTCTTTACAGAAACAAATCAAAAAATATTATAGCATGTTGTCAAAGGATTCTTGAATGCTACGGAGGACAAGTTCCGTCAACTATGGAGGAGCTTCTGACCCTTCCCGGAACAGGACGGAAAACCGCAAATCTCATTCTCGGCGAAGTATTCGGCAAGCCTGCTGTTGTTGTCGATACACACTGCATACGCCTTACAAACAGGATTGGGCTTGTAAACACCGGGGTGCCGGAAAAAATTGAAGCGGAGCTGAAAAAGCTGATACCACCTGAAGAACAGCTTGCGTTATGTCACAGATTCGTTTTTCACGGAAGAGCAATGTGCAATGCCCGTTCTCCGAAATGCGGACTGTGCCCCTTAAAAAATTTCTGTAAATATTACAAAAAAATAACTAAACGTTGAATTTAAAAAAAGCCTGTGTTTTTCAAAAACCGAAAAACACAGGCTTTTTTTATTTACTTAAAATACAAACAAGTCAAGTATCTGAAATACAAGAGATGTAACGGCAACAGCACCGACAACGCTGCCGACTATTATTCCCCATATTTTTATGAATCTCTGCTTTTTCTTTATCTGCTCAATTTCGTTTTTAGCCTGAAGACTTGAATTCTTCAGTTCAAATACTGAATCGATAAGCTTATCAATGCCCATTGAAGCTTCATGAATTTCATCTACCTTTGCCTCCGAGTTTTTCAGAATACTGCCCACCTCAAGCAAGGTTGTCATCATCTCGGCTGTTTTATCGGAAACGCTGCCGATTGACGCAGCAAGATTTTCATAATTTGACTTTGACTGCTCTGTGAGACCGTCAACGGACTTTACAACACCGCTTGTTTTCTCGGTCAGCACAGAAAGCTTGTCATCAAGCTCAACCATCAGGCTGTCAAGCTCAGCTTCAAGCTGCTCCTTTGAAAGAGAATTTGACCTGAAAAGATTTTCTGCTTTTCTGAGAATATCGTTTATACCGTCATTTCCCTTAAGGCTGTCCTTAAGGTTATCAATTTTACCCATTATTTTTTCATAATATTCAAATGCCTGTTCGGTCTTTCCTGCCTCATGCTCTGATTCCTCGGAAAATTCATCCTCATACTCATTTTTCTTTCCGGTTATGCCGGAAACAAAATCCTGTATTTTTGCTTTCTTCCGTTCCTTATTCATGCTTTCTGTGTCAGAAAAGCCCTCCGGCGTAATTTCAAAGTCATCGGAATAAATATCCGCCGGACCGTCAGAGTAATAACAATCATCACCGTCATACGCCATTATTTTTCCGTCACGGTAATTCTTCAGCTTTGCAATAACCTTTTTTCCCGCCGACAAAACAGACTGCAGGTCACGCTTTCTCTCCTCATTCATAAAACTATCTCTCCAATCGTTTAATCTGTTGATAAAATCGTATATTTTATTATTCATCTTTCTTTATATTCGCGCCGCACTTTGAACAAAACGCGTCCTCAGCACTCACACCCGCTCCGCATTCGGGACATACAACGCAGCCGCTTACAGCCGCAAGCTGCTCCTTTATCTCATCGGCTTCCTCACGAAGTGCATCAAGGCGTCCGAACATTTCGGAAAAATCCCCGGGCTCTTCTGAATTTCTGAAGCTTTCATAAACAGCCTCTCCTATAGCAGCATAGCAAGCGCGCATCTTATCCTCAAGCTCACGGATCGCATATTTAAGCTTCGCCTCCTGAGTTTTGCTTTCAACCTTGGAAGCTGCTGATTTTGTCAGCCGTTCGGCTTCCCGTGAAACCTTAGCAGCACTCGTTTTGATTTTATCAAACATATCATCCATATTGAATTCAGCCATCGTTTATCATCCTTTCCGCACCTGAAACCATAAGCTCGATTACAGAGCTTAATTTGTTACATATAACAATTATATCATCTTCATCAAGGTAAATCAACCCTTTTTGAAAAAAAAATTAATTTTTTTGCGGAAAAGACTGTTTTCCTGCGTACAGCTGTTATTCTGTATACTCTATAATCATATACGGTCTGCTCCAGTTGGTATAAACATAAAAATTATTTGAAACACCGCCTGTCTGCAAACTGCCGACTAAATCGTCAGGAGTGATAAATGAGTATTTCTTTGTATCGGTATCATAGCTTAAAAGTGTCAGATTACTCGGCGGCAGCCAGAACGTTAATACCTTCTCCGTATCATCTGCTGCGAAATCCAACGCCATATACGATCCGTCACAGCTGCGCAGCTTCCCGTAAAATGAGCTGTTTTGCCCATTATAGGCTCCCCTTGAATAAGGAGCGGAGCTATTGTATGTAAACAGTTTCTTTATATTGCTTATTTTGCTGCCTATCATCTCATATGCTATGACATCACCCGAATGAATTTCCGAAACATCCATCTTCTCGATAAGATTTTCTGTTAATTTATAGCTGCTTCTGCCGTTTACCGTTACACCGGATATTTCATATGTAGCGGTATCGCTTTCATCCAGCGTCATAAATACCTCTTCAACAGCCATAACGCAAGTACGGTAATTACCGCCGATCGTCCCGATGCCCGACACTCCGTCAACCATATACACTACAGCCAGGTCTGTGGTATTTACATCGTTAAAGTTGTAAAACTCCATACCCGTGTTTGTTCCGGTTATCGGATAACGCTCATCCATCTCAAAATAAGTGCCTGTCTTGACCGATGTAATGTCGTTGCTGCTGTTTCGTTTCTCCACCGTTGCCGGAATTAAAAATACCTTTGCATCCGTTGAAACATTAAATTCTCCTTCCAAAACACCGCCTGCCCGGCATTGAAGCCGATTGTCCTCCGATGTTACTTTCTTTGACAGCTGCAGGCTGTCCTCTGTTTCCTTCTCACGCCGATAATATCCTGTATCAATCTCGCTTATTTCGTTATCACCGTTTATTTTGTATCTGACAAGCTGAGAAACATTTGCCTCCCTGCCGCTAAGAGCCGAGCACTCTGCCAGAACCTTAATAAGGTTATCGGATGAAATCTTCACCCAAGCACCGCCGAGCAATCCGCTTCTGTCCCCGTCAACACGTACCTTGTCAGACACCACATATCTCTCTGTTTCACCGTCTGCCGTTAAAATCTTAACCCACGCATTTTCTTCACTCGTATCATAGCCGGCAGAAAGTATAAATCCCGGCGCCAATTCCGGCTTGATATCATCCGGCAAAGCCGCCGCCTTGCCTTTGTAATCAAGCAAAACCGTTATACTTCTTCCGAGATATGCTTTTGCGTCAAATTCCTTTGCAATTGAATAGCTCTTTGAATCAATAACAACCGTGTCTTCATTATATGTTTGCAATACGCCGGTTATGCTTGCATTATTCGTATAAATGGTAATATTTTTCCCGCTTTTGCTTTTTATCACGCTGACAAGCGTATCACTTTTAAGATCCTTTATCGCAAGCGGATTACCTGCAGAAGAATCCCTGACCGCTATACTGATATCATTATCCGAAAAATCAAGCGGTCGCTCATTTTTAAAGTAGACCTTTTCTTCCGATTGCTTAACTGCTGTTATTATATAGTTTTTATATTCATTTACAAAAACTATATCTGCCGTTCCGTCTCCGTCATTATCAAGAACCGTTACCGTTCCCATTTCCGGCTGCAAATCGCTGTATGACCAGTCAAAAAGGGGTTCTTCATTATATATAACATATATGTTCTTCGGAATGGATTTTCGGGAATTCCTTCCCGAAGCGTTTTCATAGGTCAGCGTTCCCTGACTGCATGAAATCAATTTGTCCGCTTCTATCTCCGTTATTTCATTATCAGGCTTCATCTGAGCATGTACCAGCGTACGGATTCCGCCATCATCTTTGAAATACGCCCTTACATAACAGCCGAGCAAGGAATCATCAAAGCCGTCATATGCTTCATAGGTTTCAAATTCTATATCAACCGTATTCGTGTCCGCATTTTTATATTTGTCCAAAGCAATGCGTCTGTTTGCCGTTACTCTGCCATCCGTATAATACAGTCCCAAATATTCGCTTAAAACAGTTTCTTCATCGTTTGTGTAATATTCAATACTCTGACCGGTGTATTTTTTCCCCTGAAAAACCGGTACAAACAGCGTATTGTACAGCAAAAGTGCGCAAACGCCTCTGCTCAGCACATCGTTATTACGGAGAGACAGCTTTTTGGAAATTCCCTGCTTATTCATAAACTCAACATACGCGGAAGACGAATCCTTCCCGTATCCTAAAACCTTGCCATAGCCTGTTACGTATGCAAGAATTTTTGCGCTGTCTGCATATGTTATTCCGGCGTCGGGGAAGAAAAAGCCGTTCCCGTCACCGCTTATCATACCTATACTGCGCGCCGCTGCAATCTCACGGGCATACTCATGCTGCGCCGGAACATCATAAAATCCCGAATCCTGCTCACCCTCCGATGATATGTCAAGCCCGCTGAGCGCAAGTGCATATTTCAAAAATTCACCTCTTGAAACACTTTTCTTCGGGCTGAATGACTGAGCACCGGTATTCTCCATAATCCCAAGTGCAGTTACGGTTTCAATCGCTTCTTTGTATGGAGCGTCAGGCTCTATGTCTATAAAAGAATCCGCATATGTGGGACATGCCGTCAACATGACTGCTGCTGCAAGAATCAATGTTAAAATTTTTTTCATCAAACTTTCCCTCCCTGCGCAAGGTTCATAAAGTTGTAAATCATATCAGCCGTTTCCATACGCGTTGCAGCTCTTTCAGGATAAACCCTACCTTCTTTATCCACCGATAAAATACGTCCGCAGGCAAATTCCATTGCCTCCTTTGCATAATCTGCAATCATGCTGCCGTCACCCGGCTCTGCAGCTGCATTGCCTGACGCATATTTCAGCAATCCGGCGCTTTTTGCGGCTCTGTAAAGCATTGTAACAGCATCCTGCCGGCTTATGTTCTCTCCCGCACCGAAATACAGGGCGCTGAAACCGTTGACTATTCCGTTTTTGTACGCAGCCGACACAAACGGATATGCCCAGTTTCCGCTTGGAACATCTTCAAAATTACTTGTTGCCCCATCGGTTTTAAGACCTAACATAATAACAAGCATTTTTACAAATTCATCCCGCCTGATCGTGTCGTCCGGCCGAAAGTTTCCGTTCTCGTCACCGCAGACAATCCCTTTTCCGACAAGATAATAAACAACCTTTTCATCTGACTCGTCAATATCCGGAAAACGCAGCAAATCCTCTGTCTTTTTTGGCTCAACGGACAACTGCGCAACCTTTGTTACAACACCGCCGCCTCCGCCGCCGGACGATTTGCCTCCCGACGAGCCGCCCCGTCTTACGGGGTTTTCCTTTTCATATACGCTGATTACCGCATCACTAAACGCTTTCCGTGCTTTATCCTTTGATGTAAAATCCATTGATAAGCATCTGCCGAACACTGCCGCCTTTTCTTTAATTGCGTTATATTTATTCCAAACATCCTTGTCTGACTCAAGATCAAAGAAGCCCGCATATGTGCCAAGCAAATATTCTCTGAGCGCCGACGCGTTTTCGGCATTTGATACAACAGTAAGTATTTTAGCTTCCTCATACGCGTCCTTAAACTCGCTGAAGCTGCCGTAAGTCCTGCCGCTTATTATTTGCGAAGCAAGCTTTGTATCCGGCAGATTCGCAAACTCATCTGCCTTAAAGCCGAACTGCTCCGCATATTTACTGATTGTTTCCTTTACATCATACTTACCGGTGTTCAGCATAGTAATACAAACCGCGCAGTCAAAGAGCCTTTTAAACTCTGCGCCCTCGGTATACTCTATATTTTTTTTCTCATCAAGCATTAATTGGCATACTTTCTCCGAATCAAGCTTATTATAATCATTCAAATCAAGGGCAAAAACCTTTGAGTATTCCGTTATAATCTGCTCCATTGCCTGATATGTGTCTACGGCATTCACATTATTGAGCGCTTCAGCCGATTCAAGGTTGTTTGAGTACTTATATGCAAGCTCCGCGCCTTCGCTTTCGCTTTTAACAAGAATTACGTAATCATCGCTGTAAAATTCGGATTCATCGTTTTTGAACACCACTTCATAATAGCCGTTCTCCGTTGCCGTAGTCTGCATAACGGCAGAAATCCGTGACGACTCCGAAGCATCTGTTCCCAATACGGATATTACGCATACCTCCTCATACGGCGCTGTCTTTCCGTAAACACGGATTGTTCCCTGAGCCACATCATATGCATAGCTTGCAAACACCTCCGCACTGCCGCGCACACAGCTTCCGATATTGCTTCCGGGCCTTATAACAGGCTCGCAAATAGGCGTAAATTCGGAATCTAAAATATACATTGCCGCACCGTCCGCACCTTCTCCGTCCGCCGACAGTTCAATTGCCTCAGATGCTCCGGCACCGACTGTGTACTCGGAAACAATACAGTCTGTCATGGAATTTCCGGAATAGGCACCAAGGACGGCATAAATTTTCATCGGTTCGCCTGATGCGTTCACAGCGTCGGCATTTATACATATTCTGCCGTCCGCTTCACTAAACAGCGCATTCTCCGTATATACAGCGTCTGACATCACCGTAAAGCTCTCATCACATGCTCCGACATAGCCGTTGTCTATGCATTTTAATGTGTTTTCCTTAACTGCAACACTGTATGTGCGTCCCGCTTTAAGCTGTACATCCGGCTTTATTTCATATACGCCGGCCAAGTCTGTATCAATGTATTCACCGCTGAACGGCACTTCAATTTTGTTGCTGCCCATAAAAAGTGAAATACCGTCTGCAAAGCTGTCACCCTGCATTTTCTTGTTGAAATAAGCTCTGACCGTATTTGTCGTCCCGTCATACCGAACATTTGTGATCTCAGGCAAATCAAAGAGCTTGTAAACCTTCAGATTATCAAAATACGTCTTTGTTTCATGTCCTTTTGCGCCGCGGAAGGTAAAACGTATTGTCTTTAAAAGATGGTCGTCTCCAAAGCTGATATCACGGCCTATTTCGTCACCGTTGACCGTTACCGAATATGTACACCGTGCAAAATCAAGCATAAACTCAAAATGATACCACTCGTTTTCCGTAAATTTTCTGTACCTTTCAAAAACCTCTTCGCTTACTGCATTGCTCCTTGTCAGATTACAAAATGACATGCTGCTGTCCAACCCCATCAGCATAAGTACCATGTTGGAATTATTATAAAGCCGCACCTCAGTCCGGGAGCTGTTTGTTCTCGGACTGACATCAAACTCTAACGCCACTCTTTCATTTTCATATTTGTAATTCTCTGTACCGAACCATGGTCCCACTACATTCGGGTCTTCAATAACAACGCAGTTTCCATACTCTCCTCCCGCATCCTCGGCGTACATAATTCCTGCCGCATTAAGGCTGCCCGGTACTCCGGCCGGAATACCGGGTGCTTGCGGAGTTGCGTTATATCCGTCAAAATTCAAATTCAACAGTTCCCTCCTGCCGGCTTCAGCCGCATATGAAAACTGCTGAAATGCCGAAAACACCGTCATTACGGTAACCGCTAAACTAAGAATTCTTCTGCCTGTGTTTGCCATTTATAAACACCCTTTCTTTTTATGGCAATCCCTTAAAATTCGCCGTATCCGATAAATCGTCCGGAATCCGCCTTGTGAACAATCGTTACTGAACCGGGGTAAGCACTATACAATCGAGATTAAGCGATCCGAGAAGATTAACCATCTCTATAGTGTTCTCTCCTTCATTAAGCTCACATGTATATTCTGAGCCTTCGCCGCTGCGCAGGACCGCAAGCTTTCTGTCGCCCCATCCTCCCGTGGATTCAAATGACATAACATACGCTTCATCGCTGTTGACGGTAAATGCCCTGTTAACCCCTGTACTGACCGCAGTTGAATAACGAAGCGTTACCTTATATTTGCCTGCCTTTTCCGCATTAAATTTCCATATCAGCGTATGACCTTCATTATCCCAGGAGAATATTCCCGTACCCTTGCTGTTAGAGGTTGTATGCGAATCATGGTCATAGTTTGCGTACTTAACCTTTCCGCCTTTTTCTATGTAAATATCCTCTGCCTCTATTCTTATTCCGCCGGGAAGAGCGTCTATTGTTGTTGTATCAAGATCCGAAACCTCAAGGCTTCTGTCGTAATCATAGTACGTATCAAGCCCGGCCGCAAAGTCCACAGATTGCTGAGCGATATCTGCTGCTTCATTTATATTGGCAGTAATTATATAAATCCCTTCCGATTCAACCTTGAATTTACTGCTGTTTACATCAACCCACTGCTGAAGCGTCATGTCATCATCAAGTGCCGCCTTATATACGGTATAACCTGCCGGAAGACCGTAAATCGTAACATCAGTGTCCTTCTGTGTTCCCTGTCCCATATCCAAACGATATGTGTTTTCTCCGATTTTTGTAAACTGTGCAGCGCTGATATCGCCGAATTGCAGCCCGATTTTCCCGCCGCTTATATACTTCATTCCGACTCCTCCGAGGGCAATATCCTCTCCGTCCTTCTGTCTCAGGAACGATGTTTCTCCGTCTGAGGTCAGATTACCTGCTTCCTTTGAACCGTAGGATACTCCGTACATAAACGTGTCGGTTTCGCCGCTGCCTGCGTCAGAAACAACAGCAGCCTTTGCCCAGTCAATCTCCTTGCCCTTGATATATACGGGGATTTGCTGTACATCACGGAAGCTGTCGCCGTCATTTATCGGCTGCATAACGCTGATAAACGTTGTATTGTCCTCTGCGGTTCTGCGTACAATCAGCTTTTCTTCGGTATAATTCGATGCGTCATCACTGACGCCGCACGCTTTTGCCGCAATAACCTTCGTGCTGTCTTCGCCGAGCATGGTAATTCTGAACTTTCCGCTGCCCTTTAATGTGTATATATTTGACCAAATGTTGCCTGTCGCCTTGCTCTCCTTATATTTTCTTATATATTCAAAGCCACCTGTTCCCAAGGTTACATTATTAAGGCTGCTCATTTCCTCCGTACTCTCAATGAGGCTTCCGTTTATGTTAAGAAGGTAATCATACTGATGACTTCCCGCACACTCTCCTCTGTACACATCAATTGCATAATCGCCCAGCTGCCACACTGTTCTCTTAAGCACACCGGGAGATGAAAGATTGTTCATATACATCGTATCCGACCATGCCTTTACAGCCTGAGCCTGAGGCCCTATAGCTATATTTTCAAGCTTTCCTCTGTGAACTACATCAGGCGCGGAATTATAGTCTCCGTAATCAAAATCCGTCTCATCTATCATCATGGTATTATGTCCTGCCGCTCCGTGCGCATACAGGTTGTGTACCCGAGTACCGTAATTATAGCTGCCCGGGTCAAACAAAACGCTTTGACTTGCTCCATACATGGTAAGGCTGAGCATATCTCTGTGTCCATGTGCGATTTCTCTGTAATTCGACCAGAATAAGCTTGTATTAAGTGCATTAAACTGATCCGTACCGGAACGCAGTATCGTCTGCCCGTAATCACAAAACACGCTGCTGCCAAGCTTGTTATAGCCTTTTTCAGCATATCTTCCGCTTCCGATTGCAAATGAACCCTTACCGATTTCCGGTTTTGCCGTTATCATCCTCAGGGAATCCGGGAAGCTGCCCTTGCTCCTGTCCTCACCGTACGCATTTGACAGAACCCATTTAACCCTGCTGTCATCATAATGCTTATTGGCTATTTCCATAATATCTATTATACTTGACATTGAAAGCTTGTAAACTCCCGCCTTCGTATCTCCGAGATCGGGATAGCTTTTATCGGAATATACATAATAAAAGCAGAAATCAAGCATTTCCTTCATTACGTTAACACCGCTCAGCTCTGCAATGTCACCGTTTTCAACATCACGATAATTTGAACCGCTGTCCCACCATGCAGTCGGACGCTTGCCGCTTATTTCATAATTGAACAAATCATATCCGCTGTAATATAAATACTCCGCAATGGAATAGAAATCCGAAAGTCTTCCGGTAAAATACATTGTCGGATAGTTCCAGTGCGAGCCATCATCATTAATCTCGTTAAGCAGCAAAAACTTCATGCCGTAGCCGCCTTCCCGTTCAAGACCGTAATCGAGATATTCCTGATTCTTAAGGAGCAATCCCATAATAATCATTACCTCGTTTACACTGCCGAGATTCGACATATGTCCCGCTCCCGCCATAACAAGCCGATCCATCCACTCCTTAAGACAGCCGTTTTCAATAACCTGCCTGTCAACCTCGTTAAGACCGTTATATATAAGGTCATATGTTATCGCAAGCGGCATTAAATGCCAGCCATCATTCTTAACCTCGGTTTCCATTGAGCGGTTTTCATACAGAAAATCCACTGTCAGCATAAAGCAGTGACGCGCACAGTCAAGATATTTCTGTTCTCCGTTTAAAACCCACATAACCGCGCAGGTTCTTGAAAAGCCTGCAACCGATATTGCAGTCGCGCTGTCTATGGGCATCTTAAGTGATGTGTACTTTTCTAAATTTTTGTCGGCATTTTCCTTATATTTTTCATACTTCGCCACATAAAACGGATTCTTATCTTCAAATATAAGCTTCTTCGTTCTGTCAATCTCAGACTGATTTGTCCCGACATAGGGATGCGTCAGATTTGTTATTTCCTTGCTAACCCTCGGCAATATAAACTCCGTTGCAGCTGTAAATGTATCAGTCTCAGCTCCGCCGCGTTTTACATGGACAATATAATAATTATAATATGTTGCTGCGTCTGCGATAAAATCATGTGAAAATTTGCCGTCTGCGCCGTTTACACCTAAACATATTTCAGCTCCGCCGGTGCTGTTTTCATCATCCGTGCCATATATATCAAAGGTAACACTGCTGTCGGCGTTCCAGCTGAAAATAACCTTGTTATCGATTGTCAGCTTTGCCTTAAAGCCGTAGCTGCCGGCTGCATGTGACGTTGCGGCAAAAAACAAGGCAAAAGCGATAAGCAGTGCCGATATCAGATACTTTCTCATAGCTTCTCCTCCATTTTCTCAAAGATTATCATAAAATCCGTTTCCGATACGTTGTTATAATCCGTAAACATTATTCTTCCGCCGTTATAATACGCATTGGTATTAAGGATTTTTGCCGCCGCCTCCATCGGAATCAGAACTCTGCCGTCAACTGTAATCGGGGACGCTGAAATCGTAACAGCTTCTCCGTTCACGGTAAGCTCTCCGCTGCCGAGCATTAAAACAGACTCAGTTTCACCGTAATTTACGGTTACACTTTTATCATTATCGTTATATACCGTATCTGCATGGTAGCAGTCGGCAATAAACCGCAGCGGTATATAAAACGTCTCATTTTTGTAAACCGGATATATGTTCATGTCATAACGGTCAACATATATGGGCACTCTGCGTACTACCGCGTCGGGTCTGTTCTCCCATAAGCAATATGCACCGTGCAGCAGCGAATCGTTGAATAACGGGTTATAGGCAAGATAATAATTATCGGCATAAATTGTGCTTTGCTTTCCCGCCGCGTATGTATTCGTAATTCTGAACCCTGTAACACTTGTCAGATTGCTGTTGATAAATGCAGCCCCCTCCCTTATCAACATATCATTTACATACATATCAAAGGTTTTTGTGTTCATGTGCATAATCATTTTTATACGATACCAGGAGCTGTCATTCAGCTTATCGGATTTCGGGTAATTCTTCAGAAGCTCATAGTTTTCACTTACCAGTCCATCGGTTGTATCGCTCTTCATAAGTCCGCCTGATGTGAAATAAAGAACTCTCATAGTCTGTGTTGCACTCTCATCATCTCTGCCCCAGATAAATAAGCTTGTAGTTGAATTTACCTCTGAAAAAGCAAGATCAACACTAAAATAAACGTCACCCGTATCACGTCCCACTCCAACATATCCGGTGAATGCGCCGCTTGTGTTGACGCCGTTGCTCGTTATCTTAGTACACCAATTATCAGGCGATATCTGATGGTATGAAAACTGCCCGTCGCCATTGTTCATAATGTCCGTCGGCGAGCCTTCATACCTTGTCGGAGCCTGCGGATTGTTTGCGTCACGTTCAAGTGTTACGTTAATCGCGCCCTCCGGCGCATTGACAGCATCATTATTAATGAAGCTGCCAAGCTGTGCAAATGATATGCCGGAGCATAGTATAAACACAGCGGCAGTTAAAAACGCCGCTCTGATTATTATGAATAACCTTTTCTTTCTCATTTTCTATTTTGCTGCCGCAATTTTTACGGCTCTCCTTTCCGGTAAATTACGTACATATTCTATCATCTCTGCAAACAGAAGCATATGCTGTTTATAGATTTCCTCGTGAGTTAAAATAAGCTCGCCCCGGTCAAGCCCCTGATTAGACTCATATGTCATGCAAAGCTCACCGCACTTCATCGTGACGGCAGTAACCGCATTCATCTTCACCGGCGGCATATTATCACTAATTTCAATATCTTTTACAAGAGTGCTCATGCCATGCTTTTGACACCGCTTCTGCAGTGACAGTGCAATTTTTCTCGTCTCTTCCTTAAAATACATAGGTACGCACGCCGGCTGCAGCAGCATATTCGGCGCGTTTGTACCTCCGTGCAGCAGAACCGTTGCGTCAGGCACGTATTCATCTGCCATATCCAGCAAAAATCTTGTTTCCTCCGCCATTGGAGAAAAAAAGTCATCATGCATTATATTGATACCATCGTCATTGTAATATCCGCCCAAATGCCCGGCGGCATCTGAAATCGGGTGCACCTTCTTGCAGTCGGGCCATCCCGCCAGGCTGCCGTCTTTCCATGTTCCCTGCGCATAATATCTGAAATCCTCAAACGACATTCCGCACACGCTCTCAAAAGGAACCCTTGCCCGTCCGTCAGGATTAAGGCAAGGTATAATATATATGTTAAGCCATTCGTCAAGATTTTTCCACTCGGGATAATCATCTCCTGCAAAATCTCTGCCTGTTTCAAGAATGTTAATCAAGTTGAGCAGCGCAACGGTCCCCTCAAACTCAGCTCCATGCATAGCGCCGACTAAAAACAAACCCGGCCGGATATCGGGTCCGGTCTTATCCGCATAGCATCTGATATCTCCGCAGCCGCTTGCCGAGCTGAGATTCGCTGTTCTGCGAAAATCGTTTTTCCTGCCGTACTGAGCAAAGTAAACAGGACGTCCTCCTGCCGACCTTATCATACGTATATTCCCTTTTCTGACCTTACTTGCCGTCTCTTCTATGTCTGCCAGTGCAGACTTCCAAAACACAGGGATTTTTTTATTTTGCTCCATAACCGTAACCCTCTCTTGTTTCTGCAAAGCGGGAAATCCGCTTTGCAGAAACAATGATATTTTTATTGTTGTAAGCCAATGTTAACAGGATCGGTTACCGGCCGATTGATGTCTGATACCCATACAAACCCTTTTGCCGTCTGTGCTGCTGTCACACTGCTTGCTTCAAGCGAAAATTTATTTGTTTTACCTGCTTCGGAAGTAACATTTTTGATTACTATTCCGCTATCCATTATATCATTGGTGTATCCTGCCGCAATCAGCATAAGCGGCTTATTTTCCCCGGATTCGTTCATAACATCAGCATTAAAATACGGCTTGTTGTTGACGATTGTACGATATGCATTAACAAATACTCCGTCTGCTGTGCCAAAGCAAATCGGAACCTCAATTGCATTTTTCAATCTTATAATATCATCCACATCCTTGGTAAAATCCCAATCAGTTGCAATAAATTCTGTTCCTTCTCCCATCGAAAGAGCGCCTGTGGAACCGGGATTAAGCGGTTTCGGTAAAGTGATGTTAATCTTTGTTCCGACGCCTGTGTATTCCTCATCCTTAGCAATTGCTGCACCTGTATCAGTGCCGCCTGCAAGGAAGCTTAATTTACTTATGTCCTTAATTTTTGCATCAATGACTGCAGAAAGACTTGTTACGCCGTACGGAATTACACCGTCTGCCGCCACAGCATTGCCGGTTGAATCGGTATATGTAATACTGCTTATTTCAGGAGTTACTTCCCAGTATGCGTTTATGTTGTCAACACGGCATATAAGTCCGTTGACGCTTCCATTACGCTGATCGCGCAGAAGTATCTGAATCCCGCCCGGCGTCCAGCTGATATTGTCAGCACTATGTTTTAATACGCCATCTAAATACATTTCTGCCGTATTATTATCAAAATCATAAACATACTTTATGTTGTGCCATATTTGATCAACCAAAGTAAAAGCCGTGAAAATGTCTTTTCCGTTATTTTTCAGCAAGGGATGCGTAACTTGAACATTATTGTTATCCGACTTGACATCTGCCTCAAACACCAGTCTTCCTTCGCTGAAATTAATGGCGCTTGAACCAGCCAAACCATTAGCATAGATAATAAAATTCTGATTGTTTGTTGCAGTGTTTGTTGCCTGAATGCACCAGTCGCCTTCCTCTCCGGATTTTCCCTGCCCGCGTTCAAGCTTGTAATGTCCGTTATCGTTCAACCCAATTTTGCCAAAATCCCTCTTTGAGATAACGCCTTCTCCGAGATCATTAAAATTCTGCGAATACCACGCACTGTTTCCGTCACCGTATTTTAAACTGATTTCACTATTTATTGTTTTGCTGTAAAACTTTGTATTATCAACGTATATGGTGTTTGATTTTTCTGCCGGCACGCCGATTCTTATTCTTATTTGCGTTATGTTCGGAACATCACAGGCAGCTGATGCAAGGAACACTTCATTGCCCGCTTTGTCAGTCTTATAAACCGATGCAATCTTGTTGTAGGTGTCAATGTGTAAATGCGCCGTATACCAGATTCCCTGTTCAGCTTTTCCGTTTGCCGGATTGCCTCCAAAACCACTTGATGAACTAAAGAAAAGGGAGGGGGTCAAAAATTGATTTTTGCCGTTTTCGTCAGCATATAAAATCTGATAATCTACACGCAAAGTATTATTATCAACAGCCATCAGGTCAGTATATAAGTCAAATATTCCGTTTTCCGCTTTTTCCAGCTTCTCCATATAAAACGGCTGAATATTAGTTGCGGTAATAGCTTTAACATATCCGTCACTGTCAATGTTTTCTTCAACCTGCTTTGGTGCGGCAGAATTTCCCGTGTTCGGAGTTATGATGATGTCATCATTATTTCCGGTTCCGGTAACATAATGTTCACTCCTGAGTGTTCTGTCATTATATTCCGAAAGCTTTACGGGACCGTCAAACAATGTGCTCTCACCTGATTTGACCGTAAGATGATTTTCTCCGATTTTTCCGGCTGCTGAGGCGTTGATTATACCCTTGCCGAGATCTATCTCAGCCGGCTGCCCGTTTACGGATGCGCTTACCTGTTCATCCGCATTTTTAACATCAAGCGGAATTTCCTTGATATCATATGTATAACCTGACTTAAGAGTCTTGTTATACAGTGTCCCCTCCGCCAAAGCTGCAGATGTAAAACTTGTAAATACTGTTGCCGCAGCAACCAATGCCGTTAAAAACTTATTTTTTCTCATTGTTTTTTACCTCCTGTAAAATTAAAATTTAGAATACTTTTATTAAAATACCGAACCCTCTACGGAGTATTACTGTATCAGAATCCGATGTATAACCCCAATCCGTTGCAATCAAAGCTGTATTATGCGGTATTATAACCTGCAGTTCATCACCCGGGCTGAGCCCATCGGGCAAATCCAAAGCAAACCTTGTGCCGCGGATACCCTTAAGGCCTTTTTCCGTTTCCGAAACACCTTCGCCGAGGTAATCCTCGTTATCGGTCAGTTTCCGCACAGCCGCTGCTGTCTGAACGCCGTTTTTCAGTATCTGAACACCGCCTTCGAAAAAACCGTCAGTGAAACGCATTGAAGAAGTAACTGTAATTTCACTTGCCTCCTGCGGTACAAAAAACATTTTACCTGCCGGATACGCGCTCCCCGAATCCGATTCGACCGATATAATATCAGAAGGTACCTCCCAGCGGAAATCAATATTGTCAAAACAAAGCTCGGCAGGCTTCCATAAACCGCTGCTAACGCCGGTACGGAACATTATGCGCATGAGACTGCTGTATGTGCCGCTGTCCGAAAAGCCCGTAAAAGGCGCGCCTGAAACCAAACGGTTGTTCATATACAGCTCAGAGCGCTGAGCCGTGTAATCAAACACCAGCTTGAAGCTGCACCATTCTCCATCAGAAACACGGAAGTCATCATTGCCTGCCGCACATCCGTCTTTTATAATATAGTCTGTGCCGAACATGCCGGACACGTTTCCCCGAAAATTATAGGCAGCATAAAGTCCTTCCGCATTTTCTGTCATCATGTCGAAGCAAAGCACGGCTCTTCCGGACCTGAAACTGTCATCATGTCCTTTTTTGCTGAGGTTTGAAACATCAATACAGAGATTTCTTCCGCTTGCCGCAGACCCTTCCGCATATTTCGCGGCCGTGTCGCCTTCCGCGCCCGAGCTTCCGGTCACCTCGCCGGTTTTACCCCAGTCCGTACCGTTCCAGAACACTTTGATTTTCCCGATGCTTGTTCCGTTATCGGAATGATAACCGTTTTTTATGTATGTCAGAACGTCCGATACCCGAAATGCGCTGTTTAATACCCTTTCGCTGCCATCCTCACCGTATGCCGTGACAGAAAACAGATTATCGCCGAGAAGTATATTCCCATCGCCCGCCTCTGCCGTATACCTTCCGTCATTTCCGATAACGGGAGAATACTCTCTGCCGTTCAGATAAAATTTAACCTCTTTGGCACCCACGGCTACAACCGACATCTGCTTGATATTATCAGCTCTGTACTCCGATCCGTCACACGGATATTCAATCATGAACCTCTCTCTGCGCCGCAGCTCCCCATATTCTTTAACCTCCGTCATGGGATGCTGCTCCGCATTCCAGACATATGCCGCAAGCCGTTTTGCGCCGCTGTTTTCCGGAACCTTGATTTCTGCGGTAAGAAAAGCAGCTTCTCCCGAGCCTACCTCCGTCTGCTGTGAGCCGCTGACGGAAATCAAACGGTTATTCTCATCATACAACGCTGAAATAAGCTGTGCTTTCGCTCCCTCGCCGAATCCGTATACAGCTGCTCCAACCGAATATTCACCGTCAGTCAAATGAAAAACAGGACATCCGTTTTTTAAAAACCATGCGCTTTCTGCCTTTGTCGCCATCGGCTTCTCTACGGCAATATTATCAATCATGCAATGCTTTTCCATATTCTCCGAACCGAATTTGACCTGTGCCGCCGTAATTTGCTCCATATGGGTCAGCGGTATCACCTCGCGTTCGTCTATAAACACCTGTGCCGCCGTTCCGCCGTAAATAATCAGCTTGACAGTATACCAATCCAAAATCAGACTGCTGCCTCCCGTAAGCGCATCACCGTTTATAAAAAGCTCTGCTCCGCTGTCAGTCATACGCATCCGAAGCTTTTCTGCGCCGCCGGAGGTCAGGGTGATAATATCAGTCCCGCCCGAGGTCTGCTCCCGCAAAAAAACGTCTGCCTTAAGAACCGTTATACCGCCTGTGAAATCCACTTCGCCCGCCTCCGCCGAGGACTGCCATGCCTTAGTTTGGGCACCAAACTTATCAAAAGCTGCCACAGCGTATTCCGATTCCTCAAAGCCTTCGGAAAATATACAATCTGCCTCAGAGGCAATTGCCCCACCTGCGAATCCGGCCATCAAAAGGACCGATGCCAAAAGATGAAACATTATTTTTTTCATGACTGCTTCATATTCTTTTACCATAGCATCATCCCTTTATAGCTCCTATCATAACACCTTTAACAAAATATCTCTGTATAAACGGATAAACGCACAGCATCGGCACAGTCGATACAACCATGGTAGCGTACTTGATTGTCTCCGCCACAGCGTCCGCATCGTCAATCGAAACAACACCGTTTTGCTGCGCTGAGCCTTCTAACAGAATCTCACGAAGAACAAGCTGAAGGGGATATTTACGCATATTGTTAATATAAAGCAATCCCGGCATGTAGCTGTTCCAGTGCTCAACGGCATAGTATAACGCTATTACCGCAATACATGCTTTTGACAGAGGAATCATTACCTGAATAAGTATTAAATAATTATTCGCACCGTCTATCTTTGCAGCTTCTTCAAGCTCCCCGGGGAGACCCCGGAAAAAACTCAGCATGATAATAAAGTTGCTGGTATTTATAGCACCCGGCAGTATCAAAGCAGCAAACTTGTCAAGAAGGTGCAGATTCTTGACAACCAAGTATGTCGGAATCATTCCTCCGCTGAAATACATCGTAAATACAATTGCCATCAATATGAAGTTTTTACCCGGCAGCCCCCTGCGCGACAGACAGTAGGCCGCAACAATGGTCAGCGACACATTGAGCAGAGTTCCCGCTACGGTATAGAAAATTGTGTTTCTGTAGCCAATCCACAGCATACTGTTTTTCAGTACATGAGCATAGTTTGTCAGATTGAAGCCGCGGGGGCAGAGCAGAATCTTGCTTCCGCTGTACAGCTCCACAGGGTCACTTATTGACGCAAACAGTACATACAGGCATGGATAAAGTGTAGCTATCAACATTCCCGTAAGGAATAACGTATTAAATACGGCAAATATTTTTTCGCCCTTTGTTCGCTTTAACATTTAATCTTCCGCCCTTTCCTTAAAACAGTCCGCTGCCGTTTGTTCGCTTACTGAACCAGTTTGCAAACACAAGCAATATAAAGTTTATAACCGAATTAAAAACACCTATCGCGGCAGAATAGCTGTATTGTGCCCCTCGGATACCCTGACGGTATACATATGTGCTGATAACATCCGCTGTTTCATATGTGGTCGGATTGTAAAGAAGGATTATTTTCTCATATCCTGTAGTCATCATAGAACCGATACGCATAATCAGCATAATTGCGATTGTAGGAAGCAGTCCCGGCAGAGTAATGTGAAACGTCTGCCTCCATCGCGACGCCCCGTCAATGGCAGCGGCTTCATAAAGTCCTGCGTCAATAGCGGAAAGTGCCGAAATATATATGATGCTGTTCCAGCCCACACTCTGCCATATTCCGGATATGGTATAAATGCCGCGGAAGTACTTCGGGTCAGTTATGAAAGGAACCGTTTCCAGTCCGAATCTGTTTATAACAGAATTAATCAGTCCGTCATTTGACACAAAATCCAAAACCATACCTGCTATAATTACCGAAGAAATAAAGTGCGGCATGTATGTCACCGTCTGCACTGTCTTTTTAAACGCAAGACAGCGAACCTCATTTAAGAGCAATGCCATAATAATGGCAGACGGAAACTCAAGAACCAGGCTCCAGAGGTTAAGCATCAGAGTATTACGAAGCAATCTCCAAAAATAAACATCTTTAAGAAATGTCGAAAAATGCTTCAGACCCACAAATTCACTTTCAAAAATTCCCCGTGTAATGGAATAATCCTGAAATGCAATAACATTCCCCACCATCGGCATGTATTTGAATAAAATATAATACAGCACCACCGGAATAAGCATAATATATATCTCATGATATTCCCGTAAAAGCTTCAATTTACTCTTCGGCATTGCCGTCTGTACTGTACCTGACAGCTCTGAACCGATTTTTTTCATAAATATAACTCCTTCCTGTCAGCTCTTAAAATGAAGAATCGGCTTTCAGATATCTGTCATATGCATTCTGATAAATTTCCATAGCTCTCCCGATACCCATATCAGTTACGGTTTTACGTGCCGACTCAAATGTATCGAGACTCTCCTGTCCCATTATAATCTTATCTATACGCTCCGATACATATGTTGTAATGGGCGAAAGCAGGTTTGTCAGTTCTTCCTTCTCCTCGTCGGTGAAATTCATCTCGGGCAGAAGCATGCTTGTATCAACATCACTCCATGTATTGATTGCCTCTATTCCGTACGGACTGAGCGTCTGTGAGTATGACTCCCATTTCTGCACTGTCGGGAAATATGAATTGAATGCGCCTATGTTTCTTCCGGCAGCTCTGCCGACAGAGTACTCCGGATTATTCAATATCTCATCCGTAAACTTATGAACACCGTCCGCCATTGTAAATGTTTCATTTTCCTTGCCGAAGTTCATTATCTCAATGCCTTCGTCACTGTAGAACGAATCAAGCCACTTAAGAACTCCCTTGGGATTTTTGCACTTTGATGTTATCGCTGCCGATGTAGCAATTATACTCTGAATATAATCCTTAAGATCTGTCACTTTTTGACCGGATTTATTCATCATATGCGGCATACCGACAAGCTTAAAACCGGGATCCTTTTCCGCCATTGTGTTGGAAATGTTTGTCGGCTGATAGCTGTACATCATACCCGCCAAATTATTTGTCATTTTACCGTCCATCTTTGCACGGTCCTGGAACACATAGTCAACATCTATCAGACCCTCTGCAAAAAGCTTTGATATGTACGACATTCCCTCTTCAAATTCAGGCTCCATAAATCCGTATTTAATCCTGCCGTCTTTCACATAAAAATCATTCATCGTGTCAAACATCGCCAGCAAATGACAGGCATTGGCCGCTCCGAGACATGTAAACGGTATCTCATCTGCCTTTCCGTTTCCGTTGGGGTCCTTTGTCTTAAACGCCTTCAGCACCTCATAAAGCTCATCTGCCGTGGCAGGCATTTCAAGATTAAGCTTATCAAGCCAATCCTGACGTATCTGCGGACCGTAGTATACATTAAGCTCCTTATCCTCTCTTATATACGGAAGATAATATATTTTCCCGTCTCCCGCTACAATATCTTTCTTGAATTCCGGATGCTTTTCAAGATACGAAATAAAGTTAGGCATACAGTCCTTCATATCATCGAGAGGTATTATAACATTGTCCTCCGCATACTTATTTACTCCGAGACTTTTCCATCCTGCTATAACGACGTCCGGCAGTTCTTCCGACGCAATCATAAGGTTGAATTTCTCATCATAGCCGCTTGACGGCGGAAGAATCCAATTAATACGCGTGCCCGTTTTTTCCTCCATCAATTTAAATGAGTTGACATCGTTATAGTCAATCATTTCCTCACCAAGTGATGAAGATCTCCATCCGAAAACCGAAACCTCCTTCGGCATTTCGGTTGATGAGGACTTATCCTCCTCAGTTGTGTCTGTTTTCCCGCAGCCCGAATAAGGCAGTACAATCATAACCGCCAAGGCTGCACATGCCAATTTTTTCAATTTTGCCATAGACCTGCACCTCCTCATAATTTTTTCCCGGCAATACCTTTGCATACCGGCTTATAGTCTACATATAGAATATAACATGCTTTTTGAAAAACTTCAATCGTTTATTTATCATTTAATATCCCAAATTTACTGTCTTACACAAAAAACCGCTTTATTATGCGATTTGCGCGGCAAACAGGCGGTGTTAATTTACCTTAATTTCTTTCACGTAAATATTGTCGCGGTATTTTTCAAAAAACTCCGGAATAATTCTTACCGCTTTTTTCTTTAAAGGTATCAAAAGCTTGTAATACGCCTGTTTCCCGACAATTTCATAGTCGCAGGTATATGTCGGCTCCAATACTCCGCTTCCCTCACCCGATAAGTCATCGCTTTGATCATACCAATCAGGGATTAAAATACCTATGTTGAGCCCCCAGTAAACGTCGTAAAGCTCAGAGCTTCCGTCCTCGTACTCAATACGGTAATAACCCATGCGGTCCGCGTCCTCATCCATGCAGCTGCCGTCTACAAAAATCTCATGAGGAATTTTTACATCTGTTGCGTGAACAATTTCCGCGTAGTGCTGATTTTTCATATCGCGATAATGATATGTAAACAAATCATGTGCCGCTGTCAAAGTATTTTCTTCACGCTTTTCCTCGTCAAAATCCCTGTTCCAGAGCATCATAGAGCCGTAAGCAATGCTGAAAAGGATTGCATTTCTCTGCATATGGCGGTAATCAAGCATACTCCAGTTGGAAATGGAAAAGCCACCCACGCCCTTTTCAATACGCGCAAACCAATTTTTAAAGCTTCTCGGCAGGAAGTTTCCGTAAACGCTTTGGAACCCGTTTTCAATGTAAACATCATCATTTTTAGGCTGAAGATTGTAATACCAGTTCATAATTTTCAAATTACGCGGTATAAGTGCCATTGATTTTTCGGTATTGGCTTTGCAGAACAAGTAACCCCCTTCCGTTTCATCTGCCTCCTTGCACCAGTATTCATCATAAACAAAATATTCCTTTCCGCGGATATTCACTTTTTTATCGGTTTGAATTCTTCTGGTTTTAAGGCTTGCTCCTCTTATATTGCCGTCAACATCTTCGGTTACAAAAAGCATATCGCCCCAAATCATGCTGTCAATACCCTTTTTCTTAAGATAACCGTGTATCTTGTTTATGTCCTCAGCATACAAAACACCGGCGTCCTTGTCTGCGCATTTATCGCAAACGCAAGCGGAATACCACTCGTCATGCGCTATGTGTACCATCTCCGGCTTGAAAACCTCAGCAATTTCGTCCAGCACATCAAAAAGCAGTTCATATGTCTTTGGATTGGAAGGACAGTATGTATCGGGAACCGGATCCTCCTTGTTTTCCGCCAGCTCCGGATGCCTTGTTAAAAGATAGTCGCAGTGTGAAAGGCTCGGCACCTCAGGGATTACCTTCATGCCCCGGGCTCTGCAGTATTCAAGCAGCTGTGAAATACATTCCTGACTCAGGAAGCTGCCGCCTCCGTTTTCCCAGTGTATACTGTTTTTATTCCATAACATACTGCATTGAACATCCCTTGACTTACGGTTATACTCCTGAAAAATTCCGCAGTATTCCTCCCAGCCCTCGTTAATTTCCGGATGCTTTTTGTATTCCATGGCTCCGCCGACTTCCATTATGAGTACATTGTAGCCGTAGTACATACACATATCGATAAATTCTTTAAAAAACGGGATATTCTGTTCTGCCGGCACGTAAACCTTAGCGCCTCTGAAGGGAGACAGCGGTACATTGTATAAAATTCCCTCGGCAATGCCGTCCTCATAGTGGGAACGAATGGCGCAGGCTGCATACAGCAAACCGTTTTCCGTATCGGTATAGATATTAATTTCTCCGTCTTCAATCTCCAGAATATAGCTGTCCGGTGCAGGCTCCTCTGCCTTTCCGCACTGTTCTTTAACCTTTGCCAGAATCTTATTGTTAATAGCTGAAACGGTAATATCGGAAACAGCCCCTTCACACTCCGCGCTTTCTCTGATTGCGTCTATCTGCATAGCTGCAATCTCGTTTGAAAAAGCAAGCTCAGTTTTCAAGGATATGTGCTTTTTGTCACCTTTCAAAGCCGCATAAGTATCATTGAATTTCTTCATATAATTTTTCTTCCTTTCCACAATACAACAAAAAATACATGCATTCTGCATTCTGAATTCTGCATTCTGCATTTAAAATATAGCATGTTTTTTGAAAAACTTCAATCGTTTATTTATCATTTAATATCCCGAATTTACTGTCTTGCATAAAAAAAGCTTAAAAACAGCAAAAGAAATGCTGCTTTTAAGCCTTATTATTTTTCACTTTGACATGCGGTTTAAAGCGGATTTACTTACCGTTTTTACGATATTCTCCCGGTGTAATTCCACTGACCTTTTTAAAGGTTTTTATAAACGTATTGCTGCTGTTATATCCTACACGTTCTGCAATATCAGCAACTGTAAGTTCGGTCGTCAAAAGAAGCTGCTTTGCCTTCTCAATCCGGATTTCATGCAGATAATTTAAAAATGTTGTTCCGACTCGCTTCTTAATCGCTTCCGAAATATAATTATATGAAACATGCACCTCCCCTGCTATCTGTTTAAGAGATATATCATAATCCATATAATTATTCTCTATATATCGTATAACATCATCAACAATATCTTCATGCTCTGTTTTGTTATATTCGCCGATGCTTTTGGCGGCTCGTACATAGCAGCTGCATATTACTTCTATACTTTCTGCAAAATTGTGCATCTCCGCCGCCTTGACGCATTCCTCCTCATACGCTGCAAGCTCGGCGTTATGAGCCTTCTTGGCGGCAATTGCCTCTCGGAAAATTTCTCCGAGCAAATACCTTATATGGTTCTGCATACGATACGTTATAACGCAATCTGCAAAAATTCCGGAGGTTAATTCCTCAAAACATCTCTCAACACCTTCTGCGTCTCCGCACCAAACACAGGAAATAATCTTCTCCTTTTTAATACGTCCGAAATATGCGCCAAAAAACACGCCTCTTGCATTGTTACTGCTGCTTACACCGCATTTATCCGGTTTAAGTGCGAAAAAGGCATCTTCATATGACTTTGAAAACTCCTTAAGCTCCTCAAATGTCCTGCCCAAGCCCACGGAAATATTCAGCCTTTTGCTCTCGATAATATGACTGAAGGTCTTTTGCAGCGGAGCACCAAGCTTCTCCTTTGCATCGTTACAGGCAACAAGCAGCACTATTTGCCGGCCTTCGCACGGAATAACACAAAACTCTGCGCCGCTTTCTCTGAAGCCGTCATAAAGATCCGGCACTACTGTCAGGCTTGTCACTTCATCATAGTCATGTGAAAGCGGAAGTATAACCATTGCACGGAAATACTTTGAGTCAGCCGACACGGGCATATCCTCAAAAAGCATATTCAGGCTTTCATCATCCAATTCCATGGAGTTTTGCAAAAACATCCTGAAGATGTTGTTGTCAATACAGCACTTTTGCCGGCTTACGGCTTCGCTGAGCTTAATATTGGAATTCACAACGTTCAATATTAAGTTTCGGTATTCCTTTACGCTTTCTATTGTTCCGCCCAATGACATTAAAGGCTTTATCGGCGAAAATGTAAAGCCTGAGAAGAAAAATGCCAATATGACCAATATCACCGAAAATATCACTATAAACCAAAGCAAAAGCATTTTATTGCGGCTCACATTGCTGAGAATTTCAGCCTCAGACACTATGCATACGTATTTGAGATTAGTAACGGATGACTGGCTGCATACGGCAATATTGCGATTAGGCAACTCAAACTGCTCTTTATTCTGCGAAAGCAATGAAGCCATATCCGTACCGTCTGTAAGCTGCTGTGATTCCATTAACAACTCGCCGTCTGATGCTATTGCAAAATAAGTAACGGGAACCGATGCTGAAATTCTTCTGAAGTTATCCGTTATATTTCCGGGATCAAGCAAAACAAGCAATGTCGCCTGCACCTCACCGTTTATATCCTTAAACAAAGGTTTAGCCAAGGTTACCGTTGACTGTTCGATACTGCTTGTCGCCGAGGCAAACAGTTTGGTGTTTTCATCGGGATTAAACAAAATTTCGCTCCAATCCTCGAATGATATCTGCGAATCGGCCATAAACGTATTATAATACTCCTGCCGCGTATACACCGAAGTATTTGTAACAACACAGTCAAGCTTCCTGCAATACAAATCCAGTCTGTAAATTGAATTCCTGTAGACACGGTAACGGTTTATTTCTTCCGCTGCCTGCTTTGCATCATAGACTTTTTCCGAAGCTGACGCATCAGTATTATTTATAAAGCCTCTGATAAACTGATCCTTCGCCAGCTGAACCCTGACGGCGTCCACATCCGAAAGATTATCATCAATCAAATACCGTATATAACTCACGGCATCAAGCCCATACTTCAGCACCTCATTCTTATATTCGTTTATCGTAAACTGAGTCAGCATACTTCCGAGAATAATAAACGGGAATAAAAATATACAAATATAAATTAACAGGAGTTTAATAAACAGATTAAATTTAAAATTTTCCAGCATTCCCACACCTCATTGACAACATTCATTTTAAATTTCTATATACTCACATCCATAAACGCTTATTTCTTCTGTTCCGTTCGGATAATTACTGCGATACGATTTATGGATATGACCGTGAATGTGATACATGACATTATTTTTATAAACATAATATGACAATCCTGCCATGCCTTCATGAGCCTTGTCATATTTGCTTTCTGTAAATATGCAGTCATGTGATATTAATATGTCAGCTTTTTGCGGCATATCATATGCAAGCTTTAAGCTTTCATAATGTGTATATAACGGATACTTCTCGTTTTTATATCTGTTGCTGCCCTCGATACCTGCAATTCTTATTCCTTTGCAGGTGTACACTTTACCGTTTATATTTGTTATTCCATGCTTATGATACACATCAAATCTATCATGATTTCCACGCAGTGCAATTATTTTATTTATAGGTACAAGCTCCGTTATTTTATCAAGCTCATATGTAGATACATCGCCCAAAACAATACACAAGTCATATTCTTCTATGTTAAGCATGAACTTCCTGAACTTCTCTCCGAAAGCCAAATCTCCATGTGTGTCTGAAATGACCGCCAATTTCAATCCTAACTTTTTAGCTTCAACAAGGGAACAATTTTCCATGAGATACGAAATTATTTCTTCATATTTTGCTGATTCAAAAGAATCAAATTTTCTCGCCTTTTTTAAAAAATCAACAACCGTCGAATCTTTTTTCCTGAAAAATTTCATTTAGTAAACCTCTTTATCTTCCATACACATAGCGCTTCTCTTGTGTTATTTTTATTCTATCATATGATTATTCCATTGTCAACAAATATAAAAATAATTTTCAATAAGAACTGTATATTTTTTAGTTTATTAAAAAAAACTCTTGATTTTTCGGTAAAATTATGCTATAATAAACTCAAAAATTATACATAAGCAGTAACACTTAATTTTACTGTACTAAGGAGGAGAAGGACTTGTGAGATTAGCTGTCTGTGATGATAACATCAAAGATATTATATCAGAGAAAAGCCTTCTTTGCAGCGTTCTTGAAGAACTGAACATTGACGGAGAAATTGACACCTTTCTGTCAGGTACGGAGCTTATCGATTCAAATACGGAATATCAATTAATTTTTCTTGATATTGAAATGAGCGATATAAACGGAATACAGGTCGCAGAGCTTATTCACCGTAAAAATGAGAACTGTCTTATCTGCTTTATCACAAATCACGAGCATTACATTGATGCCGCCATGAATAAGCACGCTTTCCGTTTCTGGAGCAAGCCCGTAAACAGAACGCAGCTTACTTACGCCATTAAGTCAGCCCGCGAAGAAATTGAATCTAAAAAATTAAAAATTATACTTACCTCGAATAATCAAAAAATTGCAGTATATTTTACAGACATCATATGCGCCTATACCGAAAGCAGACATACATATATTATAACGACTCACGGCAGCTATGAGGTTAAGGAAGCTTTCAAGTACATAAATGAAAAACTCCGCAAAAAATATTTTGCCAGACCTCATATGAGTTATTGCATAAATATGCACTATGTTGTAAGCTTTGACCGGATAAGAGTTACCTGCGAATACGAAAATCAGCGCTTCTATGCTCCTATTTCAAGGAGAATGCTCGGGAACTTTGAAAAAGATTTTATTAAATGGACAGGTGATATATTATGAGATTTGATTTGGGTTTGATTCTTGGAGTAATTTGCGAATTTATCTTCATGGTTTATTATGCAAATTCTACATTTTATTCAAAAAAAGATACTTTCTATACAATCGCACTTTCTATAATGGGGTACTCTTTGATTTTTGCAGTGGCATCCTTAGGATATATTATTATTTCAATAATCGCATTCTTTATAGTTAATTTACTGCTGTTTATGATATGCTACAAAATCGACTTAAAAAACGCAATATTTCAGACTATTATTCTTGATTCACTGTCCGTAATAACAGAGTTTGCCGTATCATGGCTTCTGGAAATAAAAATCAGCCTTGAAGATGCTGTTGTAATATCCAATTTTCAGTCTATTATTCTTACCGTATCAAGTAAAATTCTTTATTTAATAGGATTACTGATTCTTAAACGATTCATTAAAACAGGTAAAAACGGCGAATCCGGACGAACTCTCGGTCTGATTATTATTCCTGTGCTTACACTTGCGTGTGTCCTGCAGCTGGCAAGTGCACAAATGAAATACCATATATTCTTATCAATTAACTTAATGCTGCTGATAATCAACATTATTGTCTTTATAATACATGAGATGATTAATGCCGAGCATAAAGCTCTGTTGCTTGTACGTGAGGAAAACTCAAAAAACAAATATGAGCTTGAAAGCTATCGTATAATGGAGGACAAGTACGAGCAAACGCGTATTCTGCGCCATGATTTCAAGGAGCAAATCAGAGCCCTGCAATCGCTTATCACTGAGGACAACGTTAAGGCAAGAGAATTCGCCGATAATCTTACTGCGGCAGAGAAGCAGCTTGAGTTTAATTCATATACCGATAACAATATTCTGAATGTTCTTCTGGCAAGTAAAATAAAAGAATGTCAGGACAGCGGTATTGAAATGCATATTCAGTCGTTATCGCCGCCTCTTAATTTCATTTCGGATATTGATACCGTTGCGATTTTTTCAAACCTTATAAACAATGCAATCGAAGCCTGCAGGAGCTCAGCAAAAAAAACTATATTTATTGATTTTAACACAGTTAACAACAGCTTCACCGCAATCAAAATAGAAAACAGCTGCGGTGAAAATCCGATACTGTATAACGGCAAGCTTTATACACGCAAAACAGATGCAGAGCATCATGGAATCGGAATGAAAAGCGTACAGAAAACATTGGCAGTCTATAAAGGAACTCTTGATTGGTCTTACGATTCCGGGAATAAAATTTTCAGAACAGTGGTTCTGATTCCGCAGCCTCAGAAACCGACAAATAATTACCGGTCAAAGCCTGCTCCGCAAATTGTTCAAACTGCATAACATTTTTTCGTTTTATTCAAAGCAATTATACTATTTATATATATTTTGACACTTCAATTACCGTTTTGTCGCAGAATTTGACCGTTTTGTAAAAAGATATTGACTATTTTTAGAAAATAAGCTATAATATACCCGAAATTTAATTTAAAGGAGAGAAAAAACATGAAAAATTTCACAACAAAAGCATTTTCTTTATTTGTAAAGGCTATTCCGGTTTTTGCAGCTTTAGCCCTTGTTATTAACACTAACTCAGTGGCTACACCGATAAACGGACAGCCTGAAGCACCGGCTGGTCTTAAAAAGTACAGATTGTTTTAATCCATGCTGCATGAGCTTTCAAAAAAGGTCATTGCCTGCTCTGTAAAGCGGGGCTTTGTAAAAAAAGAGGATTTTGACCAATATGTCTATGGTGCGGAGCTGTTATCCACTATATTAATAACGGATATTGCGGTTTTGATAATTGGTCTGGTTTTCAGGATGCTGACAGAAACATTGATTTTCTGGATATTATATAAAATACTCAGAAAATATGTTGGTGGGTTTCATTTTGATTCCTCCATTATATGTTTTTTATCATCCTGCATCCTATGTCCGGCAGCTTTAATATTCATTAAATACTGCCCCTGCAAGACCGGTATTTGTTTTTCTGTAACGGCGGCAGCCTTAATAATCATATTTATACTGTCACCGGTTGAGGTAACGCAAAAGCCATTGGACGATGACGAAATACGTGTTTTCGGAAAGATTGCTCGAATACTTATAATATTATTATTCGCCATTTACCTGGTCTGTTCATTTAAATTTGAGTATACGGCAAAAATAATTGCCGTAAGTGTCTGGATGGTAACACTGTTTGCTGTCATGGGAAAAATAAAGCTGATGCATCGCAAACAATCACAAAAATTGCGGCAATAATCCTACCCCGGTTATTACCGCAGCTTTTAAACAGTCAGAAAAGTCTTGCGTTTCGGAGCAATCCTGCAAGACTTTTTCATTTTATTCTCTTAACTCTGTTCCCCTTTACAAAAAATGCTTTTTCTGCAAAGCCTATCATTGCCTTATCGTTCATGGAATCGGTATAAAAAACTATTTCGGTGCCGGGAGATATGACTTCTTTCAAAAGCCGCACCTTATTATCTCTATAACAAAGCCTTGTTATTTTACCTGTTTCCCTGTCAATTTCAGAGGTTATCAGGTTTTTAATCCCAAGCCTTTCCGCCGGATATGACAGCAAAATACTGAAAGACGCCGACAAAATAATGTCGTCCGGTCTCTTTTGATTAATATAAAAAGCCTTAATTTTCTTCATGTTTTTATCCCAGAACTCACATATAAGCGCTTCGTGGTTCTCAATTGAGAAAAAAAGCTCACCGAAATATTTTTCAATATAATACGTCAGTTCCTCCGTGGTTATAAGACAGAGCTTATATTTCATAAGCTTTATCATAATAAGCGGAAAAAGCTTAATAAGATGCGGATACCGCCTGAGACAAAAAAGAAAAAAATCTACTGCACTTTCGCCGTCATAAATTGTATTATCAAAATCATAAACATTCATTTATTTGTGCTTCCTCCCAGCGCCTTCATTCTTTCCCACAGCTCGGCAGACAGCTTTTTCTGTTCCTCAACCGGTACCTTCTTACCGAAATAAGGCGAAAGATCAAACTGCTCACCAAAACGAACAGTTATCCGGTGCCTGAAGCCGTAGGTCCCCGATATGTACGCAGGAACAATATTCACCCTTGCCCTCAAAGCTATCATGAGTGCACCGTCCTTTATGGGGACGTCCTCACCGGGCTTTATTCTTCTTCCGTGAGGGAAAATCAGCAGAGGCTCACCCTCCTTAAGCATTCTGAGCGATGCTTTTACAGCTTCAACATCACTTGTGCCCCGGCTTACGGGATATGCTCCGAGAGCGGTGAAAAAAGCCGAGAGAAGCTTGTTTGAAAAAAGCTCTGCCTTTGCCATAATTTTAACACGCCGCGGCGAAATGCTTCCTATAAGCGGAGGGTCCCAATTGCTTATATGATTCGGTGTAATTACAATGCCGCCTTCCGCCGGAATGTTTTCTCTGCCCTCAACACGCACGCTGAAAAGACACATGAAAAAACCGCTGACCAATCTTTGTACTAAAGTCACCTTCATATCTCCTTTAACTTTTCATTTATTATTTTCTCAGCTGCAGCCACCGACTGCTCAAGGGTCAAATCGGTAGTATCAAGAAGCACAGCGTCCTCTGCGCGTCTCAGCGGAGAAATGCTGCGGCTGCTGTCATTTTCATCTCTTACTTCAATATCACGGCAGATATTTTCAAGCGAGCAGTCCTCCCCTCTTGCGCAAAGCTCATCATACCGCCTCTTGCCTCTTGCAAGCACCGAGGCAGTAAGATAGATTTTACATTCCGCGTCCGGAAGCACATGAGTTCCGATATCACGTCCGTCCATCACAACATTTTTTCCTTCGGCAAATTCCCTCTGCAGCCTAACAAGCTTCTCCCTAACCTCGCCGATAACGGCGGCATCAGACGCTGCCATTCCGACAGCTTCGGTCCGTATGCTGCTTGTAACATCCTCACCGTCCAGAAACATAAGCTGTCCGCAGGGCGTGATTTTCATATCGATTGAAATATTATCCATGAGCTGTGACATTAAATCGTGCCTGTTTTTTATATCAATTCCCTTTTTCAGGGCACTGTATCCTACAGTGCGGTACATTGCGCCGGTATCTATATATATATAACCTAATTTTGCGGCTATCGCCTTTGAAACAGTGCTTTTTCCTGCTCCTGCAGGTCCGTCAATTGCTACCCTCATAAATTACCACGTCCCTCCGCCAATCAATCAAGGTGAAATACCGGTTTAAGATCAATGCTTACAGGGCTGTTATCAGGATTTGTTTCCATAATATCCGCCATAAAGTCCCACCATTTTCTGTTAATAGCAGTGTCGGCGCCTGCAGCCCATTTTTCCTCGTCCTCTATTTCAATATACCCGAAAAGAGTATCGGTTTCTTTGTCGAGAAAAATCGAATAATTCTTTCCGCCATGCTCATGAATCATATCCTTCATTTCATCCCAAAGCTCATTATGACGCTTTTCATATTCAGACTCCATCCCGGGATACAGCTTCATTTTAAAACCCTTAATCATATAAAATATCTCCTTTTCAAACAACTAATTGTATAAAAAAGTATTGTTTCCGTTATTAAGCACATCAAGAAATCCCTGCGCCTCAGCCTTTGCGGCTTCACAGTCGAGATTTATATAATTTCCGCACTCCCGGGGGCTTTTTCCGAAAATCTCACCCTCATGCCCGGTAATTTTTCTAAGAGCCTCCTTAAGTGCGGCAAGGAAGCGCTCGTTATCGTCCATTTTTACAAGAACATAAAATCCGGTCTGACAGCCCATCGGTCCGACATATATTACCTTATCGCCTATCGGTCCGTTTCTCAGATATGTGGCAAGCATATGCTCAAGGGAATGCATCTGTGAGTTTGACATAAGCTCGCCCGTATTCGGTTTTCTCATACGCAAATCATACGTTACAATATCCCCGTCCCGTCTTGAAACATAAATTCCCGGTTCAAGACGGCAATGGTCCACCTTAAAGCTTTCTATTTTTTCCATGCTGCTCACACCTCAACACCTATCCTGTCCGAATTTTCAAAAATCATAATATGCATCCTCTTTCACTTGAGTCTATTCTTCAATCAGACTCATTAATAAATACTTCACATTTTAGATGCCACCTGTTTAAGCGATATACTCGCTATCGCTCGTGCGATATATTTGTTCCAAATGCGATATAACCTCATTTCATTCGGTTGCGATATGATATAAATTCCTTTGTTCTCGTTGCGAAGCAACATATCGCATCCGTCAGGATATATCGCGTACAAAGTACATATCGCAAATTCCGTAAGGAATTTATATCGCTGAATTCAAGCATCGCTTGAATTTATTATAACACACTGCCGATTTTTTTGCAATATTATACGAGTATAAAATTTTGAAAATCTCAAATTTTTCATTATTTCCTGAAAATAATACCGCAAAACATTCCGATGTTTAACGGAAAGCATAAACGATTCAATAAATGTGCCTGGCAACATATTGCCAAGCAGCAAAATTTAAAATCGGCAAACTATTATATTAAATTTATAGACTTGACACGAGCAAAAATGTATTATTTCCCACTGATAAGAAGTACATTTTCAACAAATGCTCTTTTATTATTATCAATAAAACCATGTGTTATATGTTCCATATTTTCGTTTATGGAACATATTGCATAATATCCATCCAAACTTTTTTCCAACACATAATAACTAAATTTTTCATTTTTAGCATCATAAACAACTGCAATATAATTGCTTAGAAGCAGTTTATCAAGTTCCGGAACCTTCAAACAATTATATATATCTGCCATGCTGAACAAAATCATATATTTATCATCTGATAATTTAGCCGTGTCAACTTCATAACTCTGGTATGCATGTAATGAATACTTATCTGATATATCCTTTAAATATTTATAAATATCTTCCTCGCTTTTGATAATGAACTCTTCGTCTGATTCTGTCATATATCTAATTATTACAGTATTCATGCTTTTACCCCAAATTTCATTATCAACATATGTTAAAAATGATTCAGGGTCATTCACAAATGCATCCTTTAATAATTCTGAATTTACGAACAAGTTTTCCGGAAAATCGGTTTGTTCAAACAACATTCTTAACTCAAGATGCAATTTGCTCATAGTTCCATCATCATTTGAAAAATCAATTGTTGGATTGGGATATTTATAAATTTCTTCAAGTGATTTATTCGGAGAAGTAATATAAACAGTACTTGTTGTACCATCCCAATCAACTTTTGCATTTAAACTTTCCGCAACCGCACGAGCCGGAACAAGAGTTCTGCTATCTACTAATTGTGGTGGAACATCTAAAGTGATATTTTCACCTTTTACTGTGATTACCGTATTATCAATTTGCATTATTACCGTAATATCATCTTTGGTTGCAGTTACAGTTTGTGTATCTCCATTCCAGTCTACGTTTGCCTCCATAGCTTCAAATATTTTACGCATTGGAACCATTGTTCTGTTATCTATCAACTGCGGTGGGACATCAAAATCCAATTTTTGCCCATCCAGTAAAACTTTTATTTCACCTTCAGCATTAACTGGTATAGAAAACATACCTATTACCATAATTAAAGTTAAAAACAAACTTACTACTCTCTTACATTTCATTTTTCTTTCCTCCTTTTCGTAACACAAGGGAACGGTTCGAGACCACTTAAAAAGACCCCTTGTGTTATAAGTTTGTTGATTTTTTTACCATTTTCTCATATTGTACGGTATAAATTTACTGAACCATACAGCAAAAGAATTTCTTTTTTTTGAAAGATCAACCATATTGGAATCAGTAAAAATTCTTCTACTATTACTGTCAAGTTCATTTATATCTGCTGCAATAATTTTTTCTTTTGTAGACATATTAAACACAAAAAAACACTGTTTATATATAACATTTTCGCGCCGATATTCTCCATTATACCCCATGGACTTAGCACATACAGCATAAAAGCAATCATTGTCAACTGTATAATAAATTACAATTGATGATATAGATTTTTTTGTTTCTGCATCATAGAAGAAGTATTCTCCTGCCCTTAGAAGCTGATATTGTCCTCTATCATCGAAATAAGTAATACAATCAGTCAAATCATATTCAACCCTTATGGTCGGTACAAAATATACAGCAAGGTAAATAATAAATAATAACAGCACTGCAAACAAAATACTTACAATTGATTTATTAGACATTTTTCTTACCTCTCTATATTATAATTGACATTAATATTATAAGTTTTAATAGCACCCCATACTGGCATTTGTTCAATTGCAGCAATACTTCCTGCTATTCCACCTATAGCCTTTTTAAAACTATCAATTTCTTTTAATTTTTCAATATCAAAATCGTATATATCAAAAACATTTACATTGACTATCCATGAACCAGTTTCTGTTTTATTACCAATTAATTTCACTGTGGCATTGTTAAACGATAAATATAAATCAGTAGTATTATTTAGCGTTAACACCATTTCACCAGAATCAAAATGGGTAAAACCATCTTTTCCATAGCAATTTATTAGCCAATCTATTTCATTATTAATAGTTTTATTATTTCGTAATGAATATACAACTAAATCCCCATTAATTCTATCAGAGCCGCTAATGTTTACCCCATCCCAATAGTCTGTAATTGATACATCTTCTGCCTTAAACCACCTTAAAGAATTGTGTAAAAATTGAGATGTTAAATTATATCCTAAAAGTTCTAATGCCTTTACACCTTTCATCCAAATTTCTTGTTGTCTTATCCACGGATTTATTAGTGCTTCACCATACATCCCACTTTGATCTATTCTGTTTACCGGATTCTGATTCCCATACACATACCAGTTATATCCATCCTCCGCAGTATCCTGTTGTGTAAACCGTCCTGTTGTCGGGTCATAGTATCTTGCTCTGAGGTAATACAGTCCTGTTGTTTCATCAAAGGTTTGTCCGAAGTATGTAAAGTGGTTTTCTATGGTCTCTTCTTTCTTGAGGAAGTTGCCCCATACATCGTAATCATAGGAATTCTTTACTGTCCCGGCAGTATCTACAATCTGGACAACATCTCCGTGTCCGTTATAGA
>JAGBHE010000025.1 GCA_017935675.1 Clostridia bacterium
CAATTAAGGATATGATTTTGAATACGCCTGACCCGGACAGCTTTATTGTGGTAGGACTGACAACAAACTCAACTGACTGGACGGAATTAGACAGAGAATGCGCAGAGGAATTCGGAGATAAATTCCTTGAGGTCAAAAGCGGATTATCAACAAAACGCGCTTTGGAGGAAGCGGGAATTACACCTACAGCCGATGATTTGAATGCGATAGCCGCAGGCAAAATTCCGCCGTCTTTGCTGGCGGACACGGTACACTTTAACGGAAGCGGATATAAGCTTCTTGCCCGTATGGTATATGAACGGATGAATATGCTGGGATACTTTTTCGATTATAACTAAAAGCAAGATGTCCCCCGTCTCTATAGGCGGCGGGTTCCACTTACTTTTTTCAGTGGGGGGTACAATCCCCCACTGAAACGTTGAATGACGGGGCTTTGCCCCTTATTGAAATAATCTTAAAGACGGTTAGTGTGGATGCCTATCATTCACACTAACCGTCCTGTTACATTCCCGCAAAAACCTTTATTGCTTTCTTTACATCCTCTTTCATTCCATTCATTGCCGCAACCTCAATATCATGGAAGAAGGTTTTATCTGAAAGGTTTTCTGCTGCTGTTCCGCCTGCTTTTGCCATATATGTGTAGTAATTGATTTTTCTTATTCCAAGCTCTATAACCTTTTTATAATCATCTGTACTGACACCGCTTCCTCCGTGCATAACAAGGGGTACATCAACTAAGCTGTTGATTTTTTCAAGTCTTGCAAAATCAAGCTTCGGTTGCTTTAAATAAATACCGTGAGCTGTTCCGAACGCACAGGCAAGGGCGTCAATTCCTGTGTTTTCGGTAAAAGCCTTTGCATCATCAGGATCGGTATATATGCTTTCATCACTTCCGCCCGCTCCTGATTCTCTGGCTCCCATTGAGCCGATTTCAGCCTCAACGGATGCACCGTATTTTGCAGCCGTTTCAACCGCAACACAAGTATTTGCGTAGTTTATTTCCTTATCAAGAGTTGAACCGTCATACATTACCGATGAAAATCCAAGCTTTAAGCCTTGATTTATATAGTCAAGACTTTCACCATGATCCAAATGCACACATACGGGTACCTTCGCTCTGTCTGCATAAAACAGCATAATAGGCGCTATTTCCTCCATTTTGCAAAGTCCCATTTCTTCATGCACTTGAGCGTGCATTAATATAACGGGCTGATTAAGCTCCTCTGCAGCAGCAATTACAGCCTTTATGCTTGTTTGGTTTGGTGTATTAAATGAGCCTACCGCACAATTATTTGCTTCCGCAATTTTTAAAATCCGGCTTAATGTCACTAACATTTATTTTTCCTCCGTAAATTCAAATTTGATGTGAAATTCTCTCGTTTCAGATGGTTTTATCATATCAAGAATACCTTTTTCTCTCATAACATCACGACCGTCGGGCAAACAGTTTCCGGGCTCTAATCCCAAAACATATTCACCCTCGCCCATCATCTTCCATTCGGTAAAATATTTCAGTTCGTCTGTGTCAAAGTGTATCTTAACACCTTTATTAATATTCTTATTATATATTGATGCTGATGTTTTGCCGTTCAGCTTGTGATAATAGCATTTTTCTTCATAATCTGCCTGCGGAGATTCCATTTGAAGACAATTTTCAATACCTTCCTTTGCATGGTCGTTTCTCGGAAGTACCTCTGTTGACGGTATATCTACCTCTGAGTCTTCCGACAAAAGCGGATATCCCATATTACAATGATACAGTATTTCAAGGGGCGATTCCGAAGAGGCGATATTTTTAACGGTATCATTAAGGATAATTTCATTTTTATCTAACGGAATAATATACTCACGTTCCAAAATAAGCTTATGTGCGAATAATGCCGCATCACGTATTACAGCCTTAATAATAATCTCTGTATCGGTAACATCATAGCTTATCCTCTCACAAGGAGTATTTGAAATTGTTCCATGCAGCGGCAATTCTTCACCATTATCGCAGCATGGAGAACCTACGGCCGTTAAACCGCAGGTTGTAAAAAATCCTGCTGTAAATGATTTTAAAAATCCCGCTCCGACGCTATCATAATATTTAGGAGAAACATATCCGCAAGGCGCAAAATATCCCATATTATCTCCTTTAAACGTAAGCCTTGAAATATCTGCACATCTGTCAACAGAGATGAAAAAGTCAAGTCCCTTTCCGTTTCTGACATTCAGCAATCTCATGCCGTCACCTTTTCCGCCCGAAAGACGCATTTCTTCCACACCAAAAACCTGAAGATTATTTCCTACATACTTGTTCATCAATCTTCCTCCCGAATTTTTTTAGCCATATCATATATTTGTTTATATTTATTGTATTGCTTTTTGTATATCAATTTGTTTTCAGCATCCGGCATAACAGTATTACTGTATTTTACAAAAGCGTTTTTTGCCTCATACAAATTATCGTATATACCCATTGCCACCGCAGCAAGCATACAGGTTCCGCAAGCGCCTACTTCCTTTGATTCAAGAGCGGTAATCGGAAGATTCAGTATATCCGATTTTATCTGAAGCCATACTTCTGATGTTGCTCCGCCGCCTGTTGCATACAGCTTTTCAGGTTTTACACCAAACATATTAAGATGTTCAATATTAACCATCATTTCATATGTTACACCCTCCATAAGAGCTTTGTATAAATCATTTTGAGTATGCTCAAGGGTAAGCCCGATAATAGCTGCTTTGGAATCAGAATCCATATACGGATTTGCCGCGCCTGCAAAATGCGGCATTATTAAAATATCCGTTGGTTTCTCGGGAACATTTTTGTCAAGGTATGCAAATACATTTTCGTTATTTTTCTTTGCGATTTCCGATTCAACCCCGGCAAAATTATCACGATACCATTTTAATACTGCCCCGCCTGTAAAGGATAGTGCATAGCACACATATGTATTATCAAAAACATACGGTACAACCGAGTATCCCTCGCTGTAAAGCTGTTTATTTTCAGGAATTTTATCAAAAACAGGAGTAACGCATTCAACTGTCCCTGTTCCGTCAACTGCTTGTCCCGGTTCAAATACACCGCAGCCAACGGCAGATGCAACTTGGTCATGAGCGCCGTTTACAATTTTAACTCCGTCTTTTAAGCCTAAATCTTCAGCAACAGATTTTAAAACAGCTCCTGCACATGTTCCTGTCGGAACAGGCTTTGACATTAATGACATATCTACATCAGCCGCAGAAAATATTTCATCGCTCCAGCATTTATTTCTTATATCAAGAGCCATAGTCCTTGCCGCAAGCGAATAATCAATTTGAGCATTACCCGTCAGCTTATATACGATAAAATCCTCCATAAGCAGAATATGTTTGATTTTTTTGTATACATCAGGCATATTGTTTTTTATCCACATGATCTTCGGCAAGCTGTACATCGGATGAGGCTTTACGCCCGAAACAGATATGAGCTTGTTTTCGCCGAGCAGCTCGCAAAGCTGTTTGCATTCCTTTTCCCCTCTCGGGTCGGTATAGAGCATTGACGGCAATAATACATTATCATCACAATCCAAGACAACAAACGTTTCGCCGAATGTGGTAACGCCTATTGAATCTATATCACATTCCCTTGCACCGCTTCTTATAACAGAGCAAACAGCCCGGAATATCGTTGCACCGTCAATTTCATGCTCTCCGTTTGCTCTCGACACATCATATTCCCGGTAAAAGCTTTTTAAAAATTCACCTTTTTCATTGTATACGCTTAATTTACAGCCTGTTGTACCCACATCAACTCCACCGATATTCATTTTTATATTCCGAACTCCTTTCACCTATGCCGTTTGGGAAAAGAGAAGCAAGCAGATTGCCGCCGGAAGCGACGCTGACGTATGTTTATACTTCAAGTCGCTGATGGCGACAAGATGCGCCGCTTATCTTTTCCCAAACTTAGCCCTCAATACTTACTACATCATATCCGAGATAATACTTAAACGCTTCTTCAAGTATATCCTTAACATGACCGTTTGCAACTGTTGTATGATGCTTAAATCCGCCTCTTGCAAGCTTAATAAGCTTATCCTGTAAATTATCGATTTTAGCAACGCCGCCACAGCCGAAAAATTCTTTCTCTATATCTTCGCCCGTAAATTCACCTTCACTGAAGTAAATTGTAATTTTTCCGTCTTCTGTTTTACAATTTGAGAAGGTCATGGGGAATGATGCAATTCTGCCTTCATTTGTTCCCCATCCGCTGCCCGGATCGCCTTTATCAAACATCTTATGAGATGTAACAGTTCCTTTGCCTGCCATAAGCTTTTGTGCAGTTGAACCGCAGTGGAAAAGAATAACCTTATCAGGGTCATCTCCATAGTTGTTGTTCCAATCAAGACAAGCTGCAGGGCCTTCCGTTGCAAGTGACAATGCACGCATTGTAATTGCGGAACACATATCAATTTCACATGAAGCCACTATTCCCCTGTCGTTTAACTCACTGATAAGAACACAAGGGCATACTCTCAGATATGTTTCCATCTCGTTCCAGCATCGAAGTGCTATTGCATCAAGATGATATTCTTCTATGTACTCATCAATAACAACGCTGATTTTTGAAAGCATAATTTTTTTATCTTCAGGTACATTTGAAAAATCCGTATAATTCTCAAGTGAAGCTTTTTTAGCCAATACCTTTTCATCATCGTCTGCCTTGCTGCGCACAAACTCAAATAATTCCGATAAGTCTAAGCTTTCAACATTTATGCCGTGACGCTGCATTGTAAGCTCATCAAAACGAACTGTTTTAAATGCAGTTGTTCTTGCTCCTATGCAGCCTATTGTAAAGCGTTTCATTCCGTTAACAACTCTGCACACCGCCGCAAAATCATGAAGATTTTTTGTAAATTCAGGTGTCAGAGGATTTACAACATGAGGCTTCATTACTGTATACGGCACTCTGTATTGTTCAAATACGTCTGTTACCGAGAACTTACCGCAATAAGCGTCACGTCTGTGTTGGAAATCCATTTTACCTATTTCATCAGGATATGCCTGCATAAGAATCGGTACGCCTGCATCCTGCAGCGCTGCGATTGCTCCGTTTTCATCAATAAAAATCGGCATACACAAAATAACACCGTCATATTCACCCTCGTGAGATTTTAACCATTTTGCGTAAAGCCTGCCTTCATCGCGCGTTTCAACAGCTCCGTAACGGGTTGCATCCTTATCCATCATAATATAGTCATAGCCTGCATCTGTTACAGCCTTAACCATATCCTCTCTTGCACCCTCAATCAGTTCTGCAGGCATAAAGCCGCGATTTCCGAAATATAATGCAAACGTTTGCTTTTTCATAATTATTACCTCCTTAATTATTAAATTATATATTGATTTTATCAAAATTTATGATATAATAATAGATAATATCATTCAAAAAACTGTAAATTTGTACGGAGAGTGAACAAAATGTCTATATTATTTGAAGATGAAGAATTACGCGTCTTAATGGAGGATTTTTATATATTGACAGGAATAAGATTAGTGCTGTTTGACGCTGATTTTGTTGAAGTTATTTCTTACCCGACAAGCAAAGATACCTTTTGCGGTTTAATGAGAAAAAACAAAGAATTTGATGAGCTGTGCCATTCTTGCGATATGTCTGCTTGCCGTCACAGTCTTAAAACAAAAAGTACATATATATATACATGTCATGCGGGGTTAACCGAAGCAGTATCTCCGATATTTGAAAATGAAATTATAATCGGTTACATTATGTTCGGTCAGGTCAGCGAAATGCAAAACAAAGAGCAGCTTAATCTCAATATAAAAAGCTTGTGTGAAAAATATATGCCGGATACCGTAATCGATAAAAAAATCAAACAAAAAAGTCACAGACAAATACTCGCAGCTTCAAAAATTCTTGACGCTCTTGCTGAATACATCCGTTTAAAAGGTATGGTACGTCTTTCCGATACACAGGTTATAACAAAAATAAACAACTATATTATTTCAAACATTGAAAGTGATATAGCTGTTTATGATTTATGTAACGAGTTGGGCGTGTGCCGCACTCGATTATATGAAATTGTAAAAAAACAAACAGGTGAAGGTGTTTCTTCTTTTATTCGCAGCAAACGTCTTAACTACGCAAAAAAGCTGATAAAAACAACAGATTTGACAATAACCGAAATAGCCTTAAAATCAGGCTTTTCCGATTATAATTATTTTTTAAGATTATTCAAAAAGCATTTTGGTGTTTCACCTAAAAAATTACAAAAATCATGTACTGTCTGAAATATACGGGATTGTTTCGTACTGTATAACTATGCGCTTATGCCCACCGCCTCTTACCATCTTCTTTGTGAGATATTTGCCTTCGGCAAAATTCAATAATTCCTTGCTATTCTTTTTAATTCTTCATAAAAATTTTCTCTTGTACCGGCGAGAACAATTACAACTTTCTTACCATTAATCTCATAAACTCTATATGCTATTTCATAATTCGTTCCGTTATAGCTGACATCATAAGAGCGAAACCCGGATAAATCTCCCCTTTTTTCTTCTGCAATATATGGATTGTCAGATATTTTTATTATAGCATCCTTTAATTTTTGTTTCAGCTTTTTATCTCTTAGTTTTTTGAAATATTTTTCGGCAGGAGGAGCAAATATTATTTCATACATACCATTTACTCCTCTCCAAATACCTCATCTATGGTTGCACCCGACATTCTGCCGGAAGCAATTTCATCAGCCTGTTCTGCTACATCACTAATCGCCATAGAAATTTTCTTTTGTTGCTCCTCAAATGCTTTAATTAACTCATCGCCACTTAATCCTTGTGATACCAAATCTTTTAATATTTCTGTTGCAAATCCCATATCTTTTCTAAATGGTCTCAAAATCAAAGCATTGTCAGTTAACTCACATTCAATTTCCTTACCCATTCCAAGTAAATTGTAGAACTTTTGAGGTATTGTAATTTGTCTTTTGCCTGTCACATTAATAATCTTCCTTGCCATCATTACACTCCCAGACATTTTAATCACACTCCTATTATATGTTTTGATTTCGTTATTATTCTTTCCTTGATATTATTATATCAAGGAAAATAGGAAATGTCAAGATTAAATATGTATATTATATTGGCTTACACACAAACTGTTCATCAGTATAAAAAATATCTGTTTTATCAAAATTTTCTGCCGAAAATCCGCTGCAAATCAAATTTTTATCACCGCTCCATGACTTTATCAATATATCACCTTTAATGTTTTTTACTGTCGTATTTTGAAGTAAAACTTCTTTAAAGTTACATAGATGCATAAAAGGTGCTTCTTCTCTGTCTTCTGCAAATTCAAGAATGCAATTTTTCAGGGTAAGACTGATTTTTTTCTCAGCATCGCCATATGCGGTAACAGGATTTCTTATTCCGCTTGCTTTTATATTCTCAAAAGTAATCTGTTCAAGAGGCTTATTTATTTGCCATGTTTCATTTCCCGAAAAATTATAATGTAAAAATCTGTCTGCATTCTCTACTGTGCAATTTTGCATTATAATATTTGTCACAGTACTTTTTATTTCTCTTGAAAAGTCAGAATAGTAAGTAAATGCACTTAGCATATTATATCTATGTGATGCATTAGGCATTGCGCCTGTTCGCTTTTCTTCATCGGAAAGACTGCCTCGGAACAAATACTTAGCAGGTCCGAAAATATTGCAGTCATCAATCAGTACATTTGTACCTCCGAACCTGAATGCACTGCAAGCAGTATTCATAATACAGCTTGTAACGGTCACATTATGATTATCAATTCCCGCAACACAATCATCACCTGTATAAAACCTGCAATTATTTATTGTTACATTACTGCATGATGTTACATGTATACCGTCATGACCTGCTTCTACACATACATTTTCCATTGTAATATTTGAACAATCAAATAGCGCATGAGCCCAGTTTGCACTGTTCTTAATCAAGTATCCTTCAAAAAAAATGTTTTTGCATCTGTAAAAATTCACTGCATGCGGACCGCGATACCTCTCTTCCCCTTTTTCATCAAAACAGTCACGACCGTCAATATATGCACCTGTTTCTCCGGTAATTTCAATATTTTCCGCATCTACCGCCTTTATAATTGCATTATTCCATCTGCTTCCCGCTTTATTCATGTAATGAAAGTTTTTCCTGGCATCCGGCGGAGTCCATAATGCATCTGTCTTATCTTCATCGCTGAGCGGTTCTGTTTTGTCATTTAAAATATCAGTATAGTCCTCCGGGTTTTTGCTTCCGATAAGATGAGCATTTTTTTCAAGATGAAGCCTGATACCGCTTCTGATTCTTATGCTTCCCACCTCAAAATCACCCTCCGGAACAACAACTACGCCGCCGCCCGACATAAATACATCATCTATTGCCGCTTGTATTTTATCCGTTTGTAAGCCTGAATCGGATTTTGCACCAAAATCGGTTACATATACTTTTTTCATTTGATTCCTCCTATGAATTTTTTTCGTTTTTTACGTCCAACTTCCCAAAATTTGTTCACTGTTTATTCTCGAATAATATATTGACATTATAATTAATTTTTTTGATTTTGTCAAGAGATATTATAAATAAATTTTATTTGTGTAAAAGGCTTTAATATTTCCACTTTGATATAATCCCCTTAGAGCAGACGCATGAAATAACAAAAGGTATTTCAAATCTGCTCTAAGGGGATTATATTTAAAATATCAGTATAGCCCTCCGGGTTTTTGCTTCCGATAAGATGAGCATTTTTTTGTCAAGATGAAGCCTGATTTCTCCTATGAATTTTTTTCGTTTTTTACCATGTCAATAAGAGCTTGCTTACTTTCAATAATATGCAGTCCCCATTCGTCAGGATTTACAAACGCTTCCTGATTTCCGCCTCTTACCATCTCCGCTTTTTCTTTGGTGTTATTGTGGTGTGCGTGGTTTCCGAGAAAAATATCAACCTTTATATCCATCAATCTATCCATTGCCATAACAAATTTATCCCTGCAATCATATGAAAGACCATACCTATCTAAAAACTCTTTTTGCATACTGTTTATGCCCATACCGCCGGGCAATCCCACGCGATATTTGCGTCCGTTTTCAGTCACATCGAAAAAGAAAGACATTGCACCGGGTGAATGACCGGGTGTTGCCACACAATCAATGACCGTATTGCCAAGTTTTATTTGACTTCCATCCTTTATTAAAACATCCGGCTCAAACGGTCCGTTATATTCAAGTCCCAGTTCTTTTGCCCAGGTTAAATCAAGTTTTCCGTTGGCATAATCTCTGTCCTCTGCTCCAATGAATGTCTTCGCTCCCGTAAGCTCTGTTAAAGCACGTGTTGCACCCAAATGGTCAATATGACCGTGAGTATGAACTATGTATTTTATATCCATTGGATTAAGTCCTATTTTGTACATATTATGTATTACAATATAAAGCGACTCCTGATATCCGCTGTCAATCATGATAAGACCTTCGCCTGTATCAATTATATGAGTTGATGCCGGCATCGTTCCGACAAAATACAGTCCTCCCCAAATTCTGACGGGCTCAATATATCCATTCCATGGATCTTTCATCTGAACAGCACCTTCTTATTCCAAATTCAAATATTTTATTTCTTCTTCTGTTAGAATAATATCACACGCAGCAGAGTTTGCATTAAGCTGCTCGGCATTTATCGGTGATGATAATGCAAAAACGGGCATTTTCTGGTTAAGAACCCAAGCAAGCGCTATTTGCGGAACTGTATATCCCTTTTTCCCCGCCAATTCTTCACACCTTTTCAGTCTTTCTATATTTCTGTCGCAGAAATACCCCAAAATTCCGGGTTCGTCCATAATTTGCTTTGCTTTTTCCGGCTCGCTGCTCTTAAACGCTCCGGAAAAAAGACCTCTTGCCAAGCTCGAATATGCAAATACAGAAATATTGTTTTTCTCATACCAATCTCTTGCAGCTTTATTTTCAGGGCCTGAAACAGTAACACAGCCGGGACCGAATTTTGCATCTGCAACCCACGGATCATTTACCTGTTCTGCCAAGCCAAAGTTAGGGCTTGATACAGTAAATGGCATTAAGTTATGCTTTGCGGCATATTCATTAGCTGCTTCAATTCTTTCATGCGTCCAGTTTGAACCGCCGAAAACCTTAATCATACCCTTATCGTATAGCTTATTAAGAGTGTCAACTATTTCACCTACAGGCACTTCCGGATTATCTCTGTGAAGCATATAAATATCCACATAATCAGTGCGAAGCTTCTTTAAGCTATCGTGAATATCAGCTAAAATGTCAAAGCTTGTTACCCTTTGCCGCCACTGATTCGGATGAGCACATTTTGTAATAACAATACAATTCTCCCTGCTGTCTCTTTCTTCCATCCAACGTCCCAAAATTTGCTCACCGTAATGAGCGGCACAATCAAAGGTGTTTATTCCCGATGCAGTCACCGAATCAAGCAATTTATATGCCGCGTCAATATTATCGAAAGGTGCGTCTTCGCTAAGTGCCGCAAAAAGTATGGGAGTAGCTGTTCCGTAAACCAATTTTGATAAAGGTTTATCTATTCCTGTTATTTTATCATATCTCATTTTTATTCAACTCCGTTTACTATATTGGTTTTATTACCCTCAACATATGCCCTTAAATTGTCAAGTGAGTAATCCACCAGTCTTTGCCTTGCTTCAATAGCAGCCCAGCTGATATGCGGCGTAATAAAACAGTTCTTTGCATGAAGCAGCGGATTATCCATTGCCGGCGGTTCATTTCTCATTGCGTCAAGACCTGCCGCATATACCTTACCGCTGTTTAGTGCTTCAGCCAAATCTTCTTCGACAATCAATGCGCCGCGGCTGTTATTTATGATAATAACTCCATCCTTCATTTTTGCAATGGTATCTTTATTTATCATATTCTCTGTTTCGGGGAACAATGGGCAATGCAGCGCAATAACATCAGATTTTGAAAGAAGTGTGTCAAGGTCTGTATAATTACAATTTTCATTTATTAAGCTTTCATTTTTACAGCTGTCAAAAGCCAAAACCTTCATACCAAATGCCAGTGCTGCCTTCATTGTGTATTGACCTATTCTTCCGAGACCGATGATACCCATTGTCTTATTTTCAAGCTCGATAGACGGATAATCCCAAAAACACCAGTCATTTGCAGTATTTGTACGGCCTTTTCTTACTTCACCGTCGTGGTATGCAACATGGTCTGTAATTTCAAGAAGCAATGCTACAGCATGTTGTCCGATTGCTTCCGAACCGTATGACGGAACATTTGCAACAGGTATTCCTTTTTCTCTGCAAGCATTTACATCAACTGTATTATATCCCGTTGCGATAACAGAAATAAATTTCAGGTTCGGACACTTATCAAGATCTTCCTTTGTAATAACGGTTTTATTAAGAAATACAACGTCTGCATCACCTATTCTGTCTGCTGCTTCTCCCGGCAGGGTTCTTTCATATCGTGTCACTTCACCATATTTATTAAATCCGCTCCAGTCAATTTCTCCCGGATTTTCTCTTGGATAATCAAGAACAACTATTTTCATTATGTAGCACCTCTTATTTAATATCAATTACCGCATTCATTTCATCATTATAGCCACGCATATAGAAATCCTTATCGCTTGCAAGCCATAAAACATTACAACCCATATCACGGTATTTTTGCGCTAAGACCTCATCATCGCAAAAAATACCGCATGATTTTCCGTATTTGTTACTGATATCGAATATCTTCTGAATTGATTCAATCATAATCGGACTTTTAATATTCTTCGGCGTCCCTACCATAACTGATAAATCGTAAGGTCCAATCATTACAGCATTTATGTATTCACCGTATTCTTCAAGCATTTGCGGAAGCGTTTCTATACCCTTCGGCGATTCAATTTGCGGGAACAAGAATCTTGTTTTCTTAAAATCCTCAAATGCTTCGCCCGGTCTGAACTGTGCATGACCGCCGCAGCCTTTTCTTCCCTCGGGAGCAAACAAAAGCGCGTCAACTGCAGTTCTTAATTGCTCCAAGCTTTCTGTTCTCGGAATCATAACACCGTCTGCCCCCATATCAATTGCTTTTGCAATTAAGTGATATTCACTGTCTTGTGCACGGACAAATGCAGGAAGTCCCATAAGTCTGCAAACCTGTAAGAGTTCAACCGTATTTTGTGTGTCAAACACACCATGCTCGGCATCAAATAACACGAAATCAAGTTCGGGTTTATTCATTTGTTCAAGAATTATCGGTGATTTGAAAATAATCATAGTAGTTCCGATAACCTTTTCTCTGTTTTTTAATTTTTCTGCCAAAGCTGTATATTTATCCATTTTCCCATCTCCAAACATTAATTTTATTATGTATTAACCTCCATTAGCCGGAAATGTTTTGATATAAGTAAACAACAAACATTTTAGGTGTGCCTTTTGCATGATATTCATATATCATTGAACAATTCTTCTTCACGTCTGTGTAAGTTTTTGCCTCTTCTATACTTCCGTATCTGATTCGATCGTTACCTGTTTGGCTTGTATCAAATATAATGCAAGGCGTTGTTCCCGGCACGACTACTCTGTCCGCACCCGAAGCGTCGGATTTTAAGTTGACTCCGCACTCCTTCGTAATCGTGAGGACACCATCGGTCAAATCGTCAACATAACCCTTTGATTCACCGTAAGTTACTTGGAATGTAGTGATGTTTGGATTCAGATTATCAAGCCCGCAAACCAAAGCGACATCGGTTATCTCATCATTTACGTTCATTTCGTACTTGATTATGTCGCCCTCTTTTATGCGTCCTCCCGCAAAGCTTGTTTCCCACGCTTTGTTATCAATCGCATATTCAACTTCAGATGCACCCGTGTATCCTACCAATATATTCACACTCTCGTCATCAGCGTTAAGTCCTGTGTAAAATTTTTTAACCAAAATCGGTGCGTGCTCGTCTTTATTTTCTCTTTTTTCACTTGCACCCTTGATAACAACAAACTGCTCACAGCCGATACGCTTTGCAGTTTTATATGTCTCTATCTTATATTTTGTTTTTTGGTCTGTTAATATATCCTTATTGCCGATACGGAAGAAGCTTTCCGGTGCGTTTGCAATATTTTCATCCTCCGGTACCATAAAGAATACGGTTTTATCGTCAACTACACAGTAATTCCTGAAGCTGTTTCTTGACTTAACAAACGGAACTCCTGCCGCAACGTAAGGAATATTTATTTCCAAAACATCATTTTCCCCGCCCCTGCCGGACTTTGGTGTATCAATAGAAGTTACCAGGTCGTCTTTGTTAAAGGTTATAAGCACAAACCTGTGCTGTATAACGCCATTAACCTTCAGAGCGTTCATCATGCTGTCGATATCGTTATATTTTACACCGTCTATAGTCATTTTTCCTGCCGACTTTTTTTGAGTAATTGCTCCGTCACCGGTCAGCAGTTTAAATTCCAAAACATCTTCGTCACTGTTCGTGTAAGCTCTGATTATATACGCCGCGTCGGAAGCTGCTGCGGCAGGCTTAACATAAGCTATTTCACCGTTAACATCAAGATAAAAAATCAAATCCTGACGGAATGAAACATCTGTCCCCCCTGCCTCTGCCGGCATATAGTATTCCTTACCGTCTATTGTTATCATACGGCCGTGGCCATCCTGCTCAATATTATTAATCTTGCCCGTTATTTTATCCGTTACGATATTAACTTCCGCAATTTGTCCGTCAAGTGATTTAAATACGCTTAATATACAGTCTTTTTTGATGTCGTCAAACGTCTTTTCCGCTCCGTAGAGCGAAATAACAAGATTAGAATAATTATTTGGATCAAGATTTAATTCACACGCTTTAAGTCCGTTACCGGATTGATATATAATCTGTTGAGCCGAGTTGATACCCGTAACGTAATAATTCTCACAGCGTCTTATAATAACCGTGTTATATACATCATTACCATCATCCGACAAAAGCTTGACGGTATATCTTCCGTCCGCTAAAAGCTCGCTGAGATTTTTTCCCGTAACAGCACCATTGTATAAAACTGTTGCACCGCGGTCGATTTTTGCTTTCTTATCAGCTCCGTTTAACTCATATGTAAAAATAAATGTATCTTCATCAAAGCTTGCGTTATAATTAACGTCTATCAATCGTGTTTTATTGTCTTTATCCGTAGGCTTTGCCCATATAACCGTATTTTCGTCCGTATGCTCATCATGCTTATAAAAATACTCTATTTCTTCTCCGAAATACTCATCCACGGTTATATCCGTCAAATACGAAAAATCACCTATATGTATGTATTCTTCCGGAAGATGGCTGCCATCAAGACAAGTTCCTTTAAGACCGTTAAGAATGCCTCTGTTGTAATAAATATCATAATACACACTCAAAATCGTTTTTTCACCGTCAGCCTTAAGAGTCACATTTGAATTTGAGCTGCCGGTCATAACCATAAGCTTCGTATTAATTGCATTATAGATAATCATAAACATATCACCAACGGTAACCTCTTGAGAGCCTGATACGTATTTATCTATTTCTGCATCACGTGCGGCTTTTATATATCCTGCCGGATAGCCGCCGTCAAGCTCGGCAATATTACCGGAACCGATTAATATACATATAATCTTATATGCTTCCGGCTTGGTTATGCTCTCGTCCGGTCGGAAAAGCTTTCCTTCTCTTCCCGATACTACGCCTCTCTCTGCCATGGCCGATATTTCCTTATATGCCCAATGCAATTCGGAAACATCATAAAAATAGGGATTGCCTGTATACTCGGTTGCTTTAACCGCACGCGCCGCTGCAGCGACAAAATCCGCACGGGTTACTGTATCTGTTAAAATCGTATTATAATCGTAATAATCCGGAATTATAGAAAGCAGTCTTAAAAACTCCATTGCATTATACTGTTTTTCCGTAACTGATACACTTTTGGCATATGCCTTGTTGTATTCGCCGAATCCGCTTATACTTACAGTTATTACAGCAGCAAGTATAAAAGACAAAATATTTTTAATTTTTCTTTTCACACAAATGCCTCCCGTTCTCAGTTTAATTTATCCAGAACGCCGTAAATTATCTTTGCAGCCTGTGCTCTCGTTGCTGTTCCCATCGGCTCAAAGGTAGTTTCGGTTGTGCCGTTTACCGCACCCAAATTATAAAGCGCACTTACAGCATCCTTTGCATAATCGGATATTTCTTCAAAATCAACAAATCCGGGTCTTGAAGTATTCATCGCTGCGCCTTTCATTTTTAATGCGTTATAAATCATAACAGCCATATCCTGACGTGAAATATTTCTTCCGACACCAAATTCATTTTGACCGACACCGCTGATTATTCCTTTGTCAAAAGCAACATTTACAACAGCTGCAAACCAATCCGATGCATCTACATCCCTGAAATGATTTGCGGTATATGAATAATCCGAAATATTCATTGCGCCTATAAGAATTTTCGTAAACGCCTCTCTTGTAATGTTGTTATCAGGCATGAATCTCTCACCGTCCACACCGCTTACAATGTTTTTGTCAGCAAGAGCCAAAATCGCTTCCGATGCCCATACAACACTGTCAAGATCTATAAAAATACGTTTTATTTGTGAATTATCCGCACCTGTGCCATTCATATTGCTGCCTATATTGACTTTTGCCTCCTTACCGCCCGAAATCATGCCGCCGCTGCTTCCGCCGCCTGTTTTTGAGCCTCCTCCGTTTGAACCGGGCTTGACAGGCGGGCTGCAGGCTTTTTTGTATGCGTCGGCAAATTCTTCAATCGTATTAAAGGTTCTGCCCATAAGCGAGCGATATACCGCATCATTGTCACTGTAAGCAATGCCGATAAGCGTGGCGTATTCTTTGACTAAGCTCTTTATCTCATCACTTCCGCCGGCATATTTTGCTGCTGTCAGAACAAGTGCTTTTTCAGCCTCTTCTTCAAGAGCTGAAATATCCTTTATTGACTTCCCCGAAAGCAGCTTTGTCATATATTCTTGCTCCGTTACATTATCTGCAATGCTTTTATACAGCTTGACAAAGGTATCTCCGCCAATATTTGATTCGGTAATTACCTGCGAAATATTCTTCAGTAAACCGGCATTAAGAGCAATAAGAGCTTTATGCTGATTAAATATGTTTACGTTGTTCACTTCATCAGACGCAGAATCAAGCTTAAGGGGATGTGCTTTTACATAATTCATATATGTTGTTACGTCCGCTTCGCTTATACTGTCAGCTCCCGACGAATAGAAATTAAGCAGACCTATATTTGAATTTAAGCATGTTAAAAAGTTTTTTTCATCTGTGTTTGCCGCATTGTTAATTTCGTCATATGCCCTCGAAAGTCCGCTTCTCGTATTAAGATAAATCGGTATTTCCTGATAATCCTCCGCTGAAAATCCAATGCGAAGCATATACTCTCCCGCCTCCGCATCATCAATCCCGTACGGAATCGTTATGTTATAGCTGCCGTTTTCTGCTTCAAACTGTCTTACATCTATTACGCTGTCTGCTTTTACAAGCTCAGTCGTTACATAGTCACTCCCGGTTTCTCCCGAAAGATAAATCATACCGTCGTAATAGCTTACTGCTGCAGCGGTTTTTGATTCTGCCTCCGTTTCAACCACCGCAACAGGTGGGTTTGTACTTTCTTCTTCTTTCTTTTCAGTATATTTTACACGTACCGAGCTTATGTAAACGTTCTCAGGCGTAGTTCCTTTATTAATCGGTTCTTTATACACAAAGCCTGCGACACGAAAATCCGAATTACTTATACGGTTGGTCATTTTCATATCTTTTATGCGGAATGTATGTGTTTTCCATTCATGACTTCCGCTCATGCGAACGGTTTCGGTTTGTTCCATTGCAGTGTTTGACGAATACAGCGTAGTGTCGGGATTTGCACCGTCATACTGAATCGCAAAATACCCGTCATTCCCGTCATAATAGTCCACTTCAACATCAACAGACGTTTTACCGTCCAAATCATACATCACTGCATTATCAACATTACATATCACATAAAGATTATTTGCTGAAATCTCACGTGACCATACACCTTCATAAACAGCACTTGTCAAATTCGGTGTTACAGTCATTGAAGAAAAACTATCTCTTTCTCCAAACGAGGCATAAGCCTCATACTTTTTAATTTCCAAAGGCTTGCACAGCGGCTTCAAGCTGCCGGAGTCCCAAAGCGTAACCAACACTTTTGCTGTGCCCGCCGGTTTATTTGCCGTAAATACAGGATTTTCGTCTGCTCTCAGCAATCTGCCGGCAGAAAGCTTTGCATCTTTGCTAAAGGCTGCAAGGCAAATACCGTTATCATCGTAAAAAACAATATTCCATACAAGATTCCTTACATTATCGGTAGGATTAAAAGCTGTTGTATTGACGGTTATTTCCCTGCCGTCAAAATCCTCCGTTCCGATAACCTTCACTCCGTCACTGAATGTAAGTCCGTCTATTTTGTACAATTCATTCGCTGTCTCTGTTGTGAAGGTTATTTCGCAATCTTTTCCTAACGTTCTGCCCTCTGCACCTTTTATTCCCGATGGCATGAAAACAGTATATTCCGTATTGTCCGATAAAATTTTATCCGGGATTATTTCCCATGTGCTTGAATCACCGTCTTTAGCTTTAACGGTACACGAAACAGTCTCCCCGCCGCCTGTAAGCGTTATTTCGTTTCCGTTCACCGGCGCTGCCATCGAACAATCAAACTTAACTTCAATTTTCTCAATTGACGGGCTGACCTTGCCGCCCGGTTTTGCAATATTTCCGTCCGTACCGATTATTGAAATTTCATCTTCATTAACATTTGCATTATCCGGAAGTATATCTGCATTATCTACGGCAACATAATCCACCTTTAAAAGTGCGCCGTTTGAATCAAATCTTATTGTATCCATTCCGTTATTTGCAAGAGCCGGTCTGACGAAAAGGTCTTTTCCTGTTGCAATGACAGTGTCATTTTGACTCACAAACACTTGCCAATGGCCCGTGCTTGCGTTTACATACATATCTACATCAAGCCACTCATCGCTGTTAAAGGTTCCGTCAAGCTTAATTGAATTTTTGCCCGAATAACCTTCATCTAACGGTCCGTTAACATTGATTGTACCATCCTTTGGATATAATTCAAGCGTTGCGGGTTTATTTGCTCCGAGTACAAGCATTCTCACGTACTTGGCTTCATCAGAGCTCTCAGCTTTTATTCTTGCTTCCACGTGTACAAGATCCTTTAATGCATTTTCCCACGCGGATTTTACAGGTGACAACGCATAAAAATACTGTGACGGGCTGTCAAAAAGCATATATGTCAGACCGTCATCATCTTTACTTAAGTGAAAGCTCTCTCTTTGACCTGTAATTGACCACCCCGTACCTTTTAAAGCATTTTGTGTGCTTCCGCTGCCACCAAAATAAATATCCTCATTAAATTTGCTGCTTAATGAATACGAAAAATCATCACGAAATCCCGAATATGCCGGCTCCCTCTCAAGCTTGGTTACCTTAACATTTGTGACATCACACGAATTACCGTTGTTTGATTTGCTTATAAGTCTTAAAAATCCCAATCCGTTTGCTTTTACTTCCGCGCCGATTTTAACATTCTGAACATTTATCGCAATAATTTTGCCCTCCTGCATTACGACTGTTTTTACAAGACCGTCTGTAAGATTAAAAAATGCTTTAACATCTACCCAGTCATCTGCCCGGCAAGTTCCCGCAACCCATGCATCAGCCATGTTAAAAATCGGATTAGCCGCAGACGGAATAAACACAGTCCCATCTGCGCCGATATTTATGAATGGATTCCTTTGTTTATCCGAATATTGCTCCTTCAAATATTTAACAGCACCTGTAACGTCTGCTGCAAATTCGGTACCGTTCGGCTTTACTTTGAAGTCTATTTCATATATCCCTGTCGCAGCTGCCGCATCGTCAAACAAAGCATGTGCTATACCGCTGCCACTGTTTTTCATCGAAACAATTGACATATCATCGACATTTGAAAATTCAAGACCTCCGGTCGGTGCAGTATATTGAGCAGCAGTTGCACCGCGTCCTGTCGTCATTCCAACATTAAACCATCCGTCAAATCCGTCCGGCGCAGCGTCAGTATCAAACAGCATTTTAGCATCATTGACTGCCTCAACATCATCTGACGATGTAAACGCCCAGTCAACAACAGCGACATCGTCTTCTGCCGAAACATATGGCTGTGAAATTGCTCCCAAAGCACATATATTCACGCTTAGTATGAGTGACATCACTTTTTTAAGCTTCACATTCTTTCATCCTTTCATATTTCGCGGGCATATCATTCTGCTATCTCAAATTTTGTAAAGTTTCCTATAATATATCGTGGTGTCTTTCTTACCTCCAGCAGATAATTTCCGTCACTTGATGTCTTTGTTTTCTCTTTATTTCCATACATATCGTAAATATCAACAGAATTGCATCCAAGTGATAAATTCATCGTTCTTCCGCCGGATGTACTTTCAAGCACCAAAACATTTTTCTGCATTTTATCATTATAGAAATTAAATGCAAAATCAAACATTCTTGAATAACTGCCGGGGGTTTTCTCTATATATCCCCGGCAAGCTGCATTACCGATAAACTTATTCATTGCCGAGGCTGCAAGATATGATTCCTTTGCGCCGTTTTTCGCAGCTGACTGTGAATCTGCGCCCCAGTAATTGACAAGCCCCCAGCAAGATTCCATATCCTTTTGATTGTTTATGTCATACAGGCAGTATCCGATATGCTTTTGGGCAAGCTGCTTTTGTCTTATTACACAGTTTGCCATAACGAGTGCCGATGCTTGCTCTGTTTGCGAATATCCGACATAGTTAGGCTTTCCGGAAACTTCTATTCCTTTGTCAAGCGTTGAAAAACCTATCTCGGTCACCCATATCGGCTGCGTACCGCCCTTTTCTGCTATAAGATTTTTAAGAGCAGTAAGGTTATTTGCAAGAGTATCAGGTGAAAATTCACCTGTCCAGTCATACGGGTGACAGCTTACTATATCACAGTAATTAAGTCCGCCGGCATCATACACTTTTCTGTGCCAATCAACCTTAACGTCAACCGTACACATTCCGATTACTTTTGCATTTGGATTTGCTGTCTTTATGGCATCATACGCCGCATGAAGTATTTTAACGTAATTTGCCTCATCTGCATCAGGATTATTATTAAACGCAGGGTGGTTATATTCGTTCCATATCTCAAAATACTCCACAACGCCTTTAAGCTCCTTTGCAAGAAAACCGCAATAATTTCCAAATGCGGCTATTGCCTCATCTGAAACAGGAGTAAGTCCGTTATCGTAAAGACTGTTATATCTCGAACAAATAATTACATTATTTATTCCATGCTCCTTTTCCTCCTGAAGCTTTGCTTTAACTCCGTTCGGAAGTGCAAGAACGCCTTTTTTCTTTTCAACCGTACTCCACTGTATACCGTCACGGTTCCATGTAAATCCGCTTTGACTTAATATTGTTGAAACATCTGTTACATTTCCCCGTCCAAGGGAAATAACCTGCGATTGATATCCAAAGTCCGGTGACGCCTCATCACTCTCAACGAAGGTTGAAACGGAATATTCGGTTTCCGCAGCGTCTGTAATATTCGCTCCGCCAAACGGATAGCTGATTTCGGTTTTAACGGAATAGATTGAAAAACCGTCATCATTCGGAATCGTTACCGTTATATTTTCTGTCTTTCCGGATTCAAGCGTGACTTCAGCGTTTTCTTCCTTAACTGTTGCACCCGTCAGCTTATTCTTTACGGTGGTCGTATAATTTGCCGTTACCGTACTTGGAGCTCTGTTTAATATGTTTTCATAAAGTGTAATATCGCTGTCCTTTTCAGTAAATATATTTCCTACCTTGTCACTTTTAAGTGTTACAAATAAAGGTTTTTCCGCCTCACTGTATTTTACATTTATTGAACCGATAAGAACATCGGACGGTGAAGTTCCGACTTTGTAGCAATAGGCAGCAACACGAAAATCTCCGTTGCTTACACGATTAGTCAATTTCATATCGTCAAGATGAAATACCTTCGTTTTCCATGTATTTGTTCCCGAAAGGTAAACCACGTCAGATTGCTGCATTGCCGTATTGTTTGAATAAAGTCCCGTATCCGGGTTTGTACTGTCATATTGCAATGAGAAATATCCGCTTTCTCCGTCAAAATATTCAACCTCAACATCAACCGGCGTTCCG
>JAGBHE010000026.1 GCA_017935675.1 Clostridia bacterium
ACCATTCAGTTAAGCGTAAATCCATTTCAGCAAATATGCGCAAATGCTTGCTAAATCCGAGGTATCTTGAAGACGTTCTACGATATTTTTGCAGACAATCTGCTTTGTGACATTTTTATTACATGCGTTATTTCGCCGTGCTGAAATTGTGTTATGGGTTGCATTTATTGAAAAAGTGTGATATAATAATTACAATTAATGAACAAAATCCTGACGGATTTTGAACTGTTGTAATTATTGTATCGGTGTGAAACAAAGCCGATTGGCGGATTTGCACTTATGATATAATAATTTCATAAACTACGAGAGGGGAGTTTATATGCGTCAAGTTTCAAACGATGAGAGAATAAATGCTTTAGACAACGCCATTGCTTCTGTTGAGATGGAGGGATTTGAGTTCGCAGACGGCGAAAAAGAATTGTGTATGGCTGCATTGGAAGGTAAAATTACAAAAGATGATTTTATAAAAATACTGCTTGAAAGGTGCAGAGTGTAATGGGATATTCTTTAGAGCCGCTTCAAGACGGTTGCTACGAAAACAGTAATGTGCTGATAAATAAATTTGATATAAAAGACGAGCAAGAGCTTGAAATGATGGAACGAAACCTTACAAGTTACCTTATGGCACAGGCAACCATTGAAATACCGTTTCAAAATGTAGACTTTGAGTTTTATAAAAATCTTCATAAGTACATCTTTAACGAAATATATGATTGGGCCGGCACAATTCGGAAAGTTGATATGAGCAAAAGCGGAACTCAGTTTTGCCCGGCAGAAAAGATAGAGGAAAGAGCCAAGATTATATTTGATAGGTTAAATGATCAGAGATATTTTCAGGGAGCATATAAAATCTTAACGCTGAACTATAACACAAGTGGACTGTCCTATTGTTTTACAAATCATCTCTTAGGGTGAATGCAATCGCAAATTACGCTGTTGCAGCTTTTGAAAAAATTCCGCAAGCTATTGACAAATCCCCATTTATTTGTTACAATGTATAAAGAAGATAAAGCTTTGAAATTTTATTATAAAATATAATAAGGGCGAATGGAATCCAAACCGTTCGGCTTTCCCCAAAAATGACAAGGTTCGCCGAACTTTGTCGTTTTTTACTTATTCGCTGAAAATCGTCTTTAACGATTTTGAAGTAATAAGTAATAGTGAAAAGGGAATAGGTTTGATGAAAGTTATTTTGCAAGCGCAGGCGGCGGTTTTGATTATGTGCGGTACAATACATAAATATTGTAAAATTAATATTTGTAACTATATTTTTCTTTTATATCTGCAATTGCTTGATATTGATGAGGATATATTATATAATGAACTCATGAGGGAGGCGCAAGTTTGAATAAAATCACTCATCTCACCACTTTTTGCTCGGGGCGGTACACACGTACAGCACCGCTCGCTTCAAAGCGGCAACCTGAGCGATTTTCTTCAAACTTAATTTGGTGAAAGGAGTTCATGGTTATAGATATGAAAAAACTGATTATTACGATTTTAAGTCTGAGCTTGATTTTCAGCATGATTACGGTAAGGGCTGAGGAAAATAAAGGCCTGGAGGAAATTTTTCAGCAAAAGCACAGGAGCGTCTGCGAACCGGCGGAGTTTGATTTAACAAACCCGGCAGAAAAAGAGAGGCTGAGTCAATTTGATGAAGATGCGGGAAAAATTTATGACAGCATGATAAAAGCGCCGGACAGGCAAAAACTGTGGGAGGATATGGAGGTTTCCCTTGACAGCAAAAATCATTACGGATACCACGGTACATTTACAAGGATTTTAACACTTGCGAAGGCTTATCAGACAACGGGGTCAAGGTATTATCACAGCAGCGCGCTTAAGCAGGATATAATCTCCGCGATGGAATTTATGCGGGATGCAGGATACAATGATACCACGTCAAAACAGACGGCAAGCTCGGGGAACTGGTATTATTGGGAAATATCCGTTCCGCAAAGTCTTGTTTCGATTATGTTCTACATGAGAGACGAATTGCCCGGGAATCTTTATGAGGATTACATATCAGCAATGAAGTATTTTATGTCAAGTCCTCAGACAATCAGTATGGGTGCAATGCCTGCGACAGGGGCGAACTTAGCATGGAAGTGCAATATATGGATTAAGCTCGGTGTTATACATAATGAAGAGCAAATGGTTACGGACGGTGTAAAATACATGGATCCGTTATTTAAGTATGCTGAGGAGCTTCATACGCTTGACGGCTTTTATCCGGACGGCTCGTTTATTCAGCATGATAATGTTGCGTATAACGGAGGCTATGGCTCCAGTCATGTCGGTGAGGTTTTGCAGGTGGTAGAATTTCTTGACGGAACGCAGTACGCTTTTCCGCCGGAAAAAACAGAGATTATAGGGGAATGGGTTATTAATGGGCTTATGCCGCTGCTATACAACGGTAATATGATGGATATGGTCAGAGGCAGGGAAATTGCACGTCAGACTACAACGGACCGGACAAGGGGATTGTCAAATTTAAATCTTTGCTTCAGAGCCGGACTGATAGTGCCGCAGGAATACAAGGTAAGGATTCTGTCTGAAGTGAGATACCAGCTTGAGAGTAACCCGGACGTGATGGCGAGCTTCCGGAGCGGACTCAACAGCGAAAGGAAGAAACAGCTTTCAGAGCTTATGGAAGATCCGCAGTATGCCGCTGTAAAACGGCCGCAAATGAAAATATATAACGGTATGTCAAAGGCGGTTTATAAGGGCACAGGCTTTGCTTTAGGTATTTCCATGTTTTCGGACAGGATAAAAACCCATGAGTACCATCCTACCGAATATGAGAACAAGCATGCTTGGTTTACATCTCACGGCGCGACATATTTATACAATGACGACAGCACTCAATTTTCAAGAAACTATTATCCGACGGTTGACCCATACATGATTCCGGGAATTACACGTGCGGACAGCGTACGGAATGAAAGCGAGCAGGGAATGACCAATTCCTACGGCTTTGCAGGCGGTGCGTCGCTGGAGGGTCAATATGGCTGCGTCGGACTGCGCATGGCTGATTGGCCCGACCAAAAAGGAGAAAAATTAGAAGCGAATAAGTCATATTTCTGCTTTGACGACCAAATAATTGCCGTCGGTCTTGTTGATACTAAGGGTTTAGCCGGAAAAACCGTTATTGAAAACCGGATTGTAAATAAGGGTGAAGCTATTGTATATGACAACAAAAATGAAATCCGTGCTCAAAATACAGAAAACCGGTTTTCCGAGAATGTTTATATCGGCGGTAACAATAATACGGGGTATGTTCTCGGAAAGGGAATGAATGCGGTTGTCAAAACAGAGGAAAGGTCAGGCGCATGGAGCGATATAAGCGAGAAGAGTTACAACACCTCTGATGTCTGCAAGAATGAATTTATGCAGATTTATATAAACCATGAGCCGGAAAAGCCTGAGCAAAGATATGAATATGTCTTGCTGCCGGGAAGAAGCAAAAACAATGTAATGACATATGATACAGCTGCCCAGTACCGGGTTCTGGAAAACACAAAGCTTGCCGCAGGTATAATAAGTCTTAAAAATAATATGGAAATGATTAATTTTTGGGGAAATGAAGAACACACAACCGGTTCTGTGACGGCGAAGGGGGCGTGCAGTGTAATTGTCAAGGAGGCTGACGGTTTATTAAAAATAGCTGTTGCAGATCCTACAACGAAGGCTGATGAAATTTCTTTGAAAATAAATAAAGCTGCCGGTGATTTGGTTGAGAAATCAAGCGACGCAATAAAAATCAGCCGGGAAGAAGACGGCATATACATTACAATAAATACAAGGAAAAAGCATGCAGATGTTTTTGAGATGACATTTCAATCGGACACAAGCTTTGTTTCTGAAAAATATAAGCGTTCCGACGCGGATTTGATTATGCAGTCTGCAATGATTTTTCAGCCCGGAAACCCATGTATGCTAAGTCATGGTGAAAAGACATATATATATCCGGAGAATAAAGATATAGCCGTTATTAATAAAGACGGCACGGCGTATGTGCCATTAAGAACCTTGGCGCTTATTTTCGGAGCTGAAACGGTATATGGACAGGACGGAAGCACCGAGATTAAGTATGAGGAAAACAGTATGATGCTTTGCGGCGGAAGCGGCAGGATATTAATTAACGGAGAGGCCGCTGACGGAAGCTGGATTTATGATCAGGGAGCAATATTTGTACCGCTCAGGCTTTTTATTGAAAGGATGACGGAGCTTGAAATTCAATATGAGGCGCCGATTATTATTGCGGACAAAAAAGCAAGCCTTGAAAAATGGGACAGCGATATCAGAGCAGCCGCTAAGGAAATCATGCTGCGATAGTATTTTCGTGTTTTAAAGAGGAATATGAAAATGTATAAATTGTTTTTGGTTGAAGATGAAGAAAAAACTCGTAAGGGGCTTGTAAATTACTTTATAAGCAGTTATAATGAAATTATAGAGGTAATAGGCGAAGCCGGCGACGGCAGAAGCGCCCTGGAGAATATTTTGAAATTAAAGCCGGATGTTGTTATAACCGATATAAAGATGCCTGTCATGGATGGAATAGAGATGGCGAAAAAAATCTATGAAATGGAGCCGCAGATAAAAATTATATTTATTTCGGGCTATAACGACATCGATTATTTGAAATCCGCATTAAGTATTGATGCAATAGATTACGTTTTTAAGCCTATAGATTTTAATGAGCTTGATAATGTAGTTGCACGTGCATTGGATATTGTGCGTTCGGAAAATGCGTTGAAAGAAAATCTCCGTGATATGGACCAAAAGCTTAAAAAGAGTATGCCCCTCCTGAAGGATAAATTTTTTGTGAATCTTATACGAGGCGCTTATACCGGTGAGGGAAAAATTTTTGAACAGATAGATTTTTTAGGATTAAATATGTCCCGGGACAGCCAATATTGCGTTATGGTGGCGGAGATTGATGATTTTATTAATTGGAACAGTCAGAAAACCGAGCGCGAGCGAATGGCCTTCTTTTACGGATTGCTTAACGTATTCAACGAGATTATTTCAAATCACATGCGCGGATTTGCGTTTGAGAATGAACAGGGGGAATTTGTGGCTCTGCTTGAGCTGATAGATGACGATGACAGTGACAGAATATATTCGGTTGCCGAAAAATTCAAAAACAGCATGTACAGCTATCTGTATTGCGAAGTATCTATCGGTATAGGCAGAAATGTCAACAGCCTGACTGCTGTTGCAGAGTCATATCAGACAGCGAAAAGGGCTTTGAAGTCAAAGCTCTTTTTGGGGTCTTCAAGCATTATTGCTATTGACGGGACGGAGGAGCTTCAGAATAATAATACCGTCATTTGGGAGTATGAGTTTTCGGATGCAGAGGCTGTTTTTCTGAACGGCAGCGAAGAGGATATAATTTCCTGCCTGCAGGAGATAAGAGACGCTATGAAAAAAAAGCATTGCACAAAAATCACATGTCAGATGAATTTTATTTATCTGATTACCCGAATCCAGAAAATTGCCGACAGGATGGGTATTTCAGAGGAGGCAGATATGAAGCCGGACTCCGTGATTGAATGCTTATGTAATGTAGACACCATTGACGCTATGTACAAAATCACTTTGGATTTTGCATCGGCCGTTACGAGAATTATTGCTAAGCTGAGGAAAAAGAAATCAACCAATGCTATAGAGAATGCAAAGAAGATTATAGAGGAGCATTATGCTGACAATATCACAATAGAATCCATTGCCGATATGGTGTATCTGACATCTGCTTATTTATGCGTCCTTTTTAAACAGGAAACGGGCTATACAATAACGGATTACAGAACAATGATACGAATGGAGAAGGCGAAGGAGCTTTTAAAGGATTTAAAAAATAAAATATACGATATTTCGTATGCGGTGGGCTATGAGAATCCCAGCTACTTTAGCTTGCAGTTTAAAAAGCTAACGGGAATGCTTCCGAAGGAATACAGAGATACATTAAGGTTTGAATAAAAAAGAGCAGCACCGAGAGGTGAGTTCGGCGGTCACAGATATGAATATTAAAAATAAATTTAATGAGCTTTTTACAAAACATTATAATATTATTTTATTGGTATTTTCCGGCTGCATGCTGTTGATGCTGATTATAATGAGCATGTATTTTGCGTTTTCCGGCAGAAGCATCAAAAAGAATGAATTGGCCTCATTGGAACAGACGATAACACAGGCGGCAAACAATGTAGACAATATAATTTCTTCGGTAAAGTTTACAATGGAGTTTATGTGTACAAGCGATGATGTGCTGGAGCAGCTTATTTATGATAATGACGGTGAATATAATGATCAGCTTGACAATTTGCAGGAGGCTTGGGATTTGGCTGTGGTAGTTGCAAACTACCGCTATATTCATGATGTCAAATTTTATATTGACGACAGAAAGGCAATTTCCAGAGAGCGGATGAATTATTTCGGGCTGAGCTATGCCGAAACTCAGCCGTGGTATAAAAAGCTTATTGAGAAGCCGAGCGGAAGCTTGTGGATTTCGCCGTATAATGACGTGGACCGGTTATCCGATACGGACGCTGCAGAGCAGAATGTATCGGAGGTCTTTTCATATATTTCCACAGTGAAAAATTATAAGGAAAGCATAATGAAGCCCGTGGCGATTATAAGGCTTGATTGTGAAAGCCGGAATATATATAAGGTTTTAAATAGTATTTCGCTTCCCGGACGTTTGTTTTTGGGGATTTGCGATGAAAACAATAAAATTATATTTTCGGATAACGAGGCTCTTCTCGGCAGGAATATAGAGGACGGGAATAACGGAACCTGGAATAAAAAAGATTTAAAAATCAGTGCAGACATTGCAGCATCAGGCTGGAGGCTGGTAGCTGTTATGCCGAAAAACACCTTTTTCGGCGCATATATGTCGTCGAACGTATTGACGCTGCTTGCTGCAAGTATTGTTGTATTTTGTGTTATGCTGGTTATTTTGCTTTATATAATGTTCAGCAATAATTTTATACGCAGAGTTTCCGGTATGGTTTCCGAGTTTGAGATAAAAGGCGGCAGAGACGATATTTTGGATAACCGCCTTGAAAGGATATTAAATAATTATAAAGAGGTGCTTGTCCAGAAATACGAGGGTGAAATACTTATTAAGGAGGCTGAGCTTAAGGCGCTGCAATCGCAGATTAATCCTCATTTTTTATATAATACGCTGGATTCCGTAAATTGGCTTATAAGAAAAGAGGATACGGTGAATGCAGGGAAAATGCTTAATGATCTGGCAGGGTATTTCAGGTCCTCGCTGAGTAAAAACGAGGATATTGTTACCATTAAAAGCGAGATGGAAATTGTCGGCACATATATGAGAATACAAAAGTATAGATTTGAAAACAAATTTATTTACGAGTCACATTTTGATGATGATGTGCTTAAGTACAAAATCCCCAAGCTGACTATTCAGCCTTTTTTGGAAAATGCTCTGCTTCACGGCATTGACTCAAGGTCGGGTAAGATTTGCAAAATAAATGTTTCCGCGGTTGAGGAGGATGATCATATTTTAATCTGCGTCAGCGACAACGGCAAGGGAATGACACAGGAGCAAACAGACAAGCTGTTTGAGGACGGCGGAGGTTATGGAATATATAACGTGAACAGACGCCTGCAGCTGTTCTCCGATAACCGTGAGGGTTACGGAATAGAGGTTCGCTCTCAGCTCGGGAGGTATACAACGGTTTTGCTGAAGATAATCAAAAAATTATGAAGAGAAAAGATTTATGTTATAAATCAAAGATTTGTTAGCTTTAAAAATCAGATTAGATGTGGTATAATTTTAGTATCATATTTAATCTGGTTTTTTTATATACGCCTTCAATAAGATACATATATAATAAAACAGATGCCGAGGCTTGGGAGGAACATCTATGGCGCATATTGTGGAAAAGAAATCAAAAAAAATAAAGACAACAGGAAAATTCATTAAGGATTTTAAGCTTAATTATGATTTGTATCTGTTATTAATACCGGGGCTGGCGCTGCTGATTATATTCAAATATGTGCCAATGTACGGCGTGAGCATTGCGTTTCAGGATTTTAATATTTTTAAAGGAATATCCGGCAGCGAGTGGGTTGGAATGGATAACTTTATAAGGCTGTTTCATTCTGAGGAGTTTTACAAAATCTTCAGAAATACGCTGGTTATCAGTATATATAAAATTGTGTTTTCTTTTCCGATCCCGATTTTGATTGCGATTATGCTGAACGAAATGAAAAAAATAGCCGTCAAAAGAGTTGTGCAGACGGTTATATATCTGCCGCACTTTCTGTCGTGGGTTATTGTGGGCGGTATTTTTACAACAATACTGTCAACTAACGGTCTTATCAACGGTATAATCATGGATTTGGGCGGCGAGAGCATACCGTTTATGATGTCGAACAGATGGTTCAGGTCGATACTTATCATTTCGGACATATGGAAAGGCTGCGGATGGGGCGCTATTGTTTACATAGCGGCAATCGCCGGGATAGATCAGGAGCTTTATGAAGCGGCGGAAATTGACGGCGCAGGTAAAATCCGTCAGATTTTGCACATTACGCTTCCGGGACTGTCGTCTACGATTGTATTGATGCTTATATTAAAGCTTGGATATATAATGGTAGAAGGCCAGGAGCAGGTGCTTATGATGTATAATCCGACGGTATATGAAACCGGCGATATTATTACTACATATGTATACAGAATAGGTATGGGAAAAATGGATTACAGCTTCAGCAGCGCTGTCGGCTTGCTTAATTCCGTAATAAGTCTTGTTTTGGTATGGGGCGGCAATTTCCTCAGCGGAAAGCTTGTGGGCAAGAGTATATGGTAAGGAGATATGATAAAATGAAACGGAAAATATCCTTTGAAGACAAGGCTGTAACAGCACTGTCGTATATATTTATGCTTATGTTAGCCGCGGTCATTGTTATTCCGGTTCTCAATTTGATGGCAAAGGCGGTCAGCTCGTCAACTGCTGTTACCTCAGGAAAAGTAACCGTTTTCCCGATTGGATTTCAGCTCGATACTCTTAAAAGTGTTATAGTTTCGGAAAAATTTACATCTGCGGCGGGCAATTCGGTTTTTGTTACGCTGATAGGAACCTTGATTGCGTTATTTGTGAATGCGCTTACGGCATATCCGCTTTCTAAAAAGAACCTGTCCTGCATGAAGGCTATTATGATGATATTTGTGTTTACAATGCTGTTTTCGGGAGGTCTGATTCCGACATATCTGCTGATAAAAAATCTGGGGCTGTATAATAAGCGGTGGGCGCTGATTCTGCCGACTGCGATAAATGTATATAATATGCTGATTATAAAGAATTATTATGAGAGTATTCCGGACAGCATAGAGGAATCTGTCAAAATTGACGGGGCGGGGAATTTTATGATTTTCATTAAATTTATGCTTCCTCTGTCCAAGCCGGTGCTTGCGACTATTTGTCTGTTTACGATGGTGGCGTATTGGAACGATTATTTCAGCGCGCTGATGTATATCGATAAGCCGGCGCTGAAGACCTTGCAGCTATACATGTCAGAGGTTATTCTGGAGGCGCAGCAGGATGTCGATACCGCCACCTTGGATGATTTGATGAATATTTCGGGCGAGAGCGTCAGATGCGCAACCATTATTGCCGCCACCGTGCCGATTGTAATTATCTATCCGTTTTTGCAGAAATATTTTATTAAGGGTATTATGATTGGCTCTGTAAAGGGATAACCTTCCAAACAGCATTGGTGAAAGGAGTTCGGAATATAAATATGAAAGTAAAAAAGTATAAAGGGCTGTATAAATTATTTGCCGCTGTATTCAGTATTTTAACGGTAATCCCGGGATTTACGGCATCAGGCGCCGAAGAAAGCAACGTGTTTGAAGATGAAATGAAGGATCTTACGCTTGTATACGACAGTGAGGGTGCATTTTTAGTGAAAAATGACCTTGACTGGCCGGAGGATATGTACAGGATTTATAAAGCGGCGGTAGATAAGCAAAGTATTACATATAAAATGGACGCACCCATTACGGGATACGAAATCAAAACATACAGCACTCAGCAGAATATAGACAAAATAGTTGATATATATTTGTCAAATGATGAGGAAAACTGGGATAAATCCGAGTTTGTATTTGAAACGGAAACGGGGCATACAAACAACTGGAACTGGTCATTTATAACACAGAAAAAAAAGATAAACGGGGAGTACCATTATCTGAAAATTGTTATGGGTGACGGAAAAAATACGTGGAATCCGCAGATATCCGACGTGGCTCTGTTTATGAACGGATTGACCGCAAGACCTTATGCCGCCGAACCCGAAGAGCCGTCGGCAACGCAAAGCTTTGCGGAATATAGCAGGCAGGAAGCTGCTGCGCTTGTTTTCGGAAGCGGTATTTTAGAAGAAAAAAATTCGGATATAGATATGCCGGTAACAAGAGGAGAGTTTGCGAGGGCGCTTTTGGAGCTGAACGGAATTTCAACGGATTACCTGCCGGCAAGTTCAGACGGCAGCCTGCGTGATGTGCCGGAGAGTGCTGAATATGCCAATGCGGCATATATGGCGGTATTGTGCGGAATTATGGAAACTTATGCGGACGGTACATTTGAAATTGATAATCCGATTACTGGCGTTCAGGCTGCTCGGGGCTGTATGAGAGCGCTTGGCTATGTATTTAATACAGATTACATTGCAGAGGCGCACAGGATTGGCTTGCTTGACGGGCTGGCGGTTACTGACTTACAGAAGGAGCTTACAAGGGAGCAGAGTGTAATTTTGCTGTATAATGCGCTGAATATTCCGCCTGTTGTAGTATCGGGCGACAGCCTTAAGAAGGATAATACCGCAATCCTTGAAGGACAAAAAAACATTTCAAAACGCAAGGGTCAGATAACGGCTGTATACGGCGGAAGCCTGAACGGAACCTCGATGCCGGAGGATGAATGCGTGGAAATTGAAGGCGTCCTGTACCGTACCCGTGATAAGTCCATAAATAATTTTCTGGGCAGAGGCGTGCAGTATTATGTTAATGAGGACGACGAGATTTTAGCATACAATCTGCTTGAAAAGGGAGCAGAGCCGTTGACAATATTCTGGCGGGATATGGCAACCGAAAAAAAGGATTATGAACAGGGCAGACTTGTTTATAATCCGGGAGACGGAAAGAATAAAACGGTAAAAATTAATTTTGATTTCATGGCATTTAATAATTTTTATACCGGAATTTCATATGAAATGCTCACGAAGCCGGACAGCTATATTACACTGTATGACAGCGACGAGGATAATATTTATGATACTGCGATGATTGAAAGGTACAGTTATATTGTAGTTAAGAGCGTCAATGCTGAAAAAGGGATAATTCAGGGCATTTACGGCGAGGTGCTTGATATGGAGGAATTTGAAGAAATATCTCTGTATAAGGCAGGCGAGAAAACGGATGCAAGTCAGCTTAAGGCAGGAAATACAATATCTCTTTTAATAAGCCCGGACGGCGAATATGCAAGGGGATATATCAGGACGGCTAAGATTAAAGGAAAGATATCGAAAATTTCCGAAGAAAAGCTTACAATAGGCGAAAGCGAGTATACCGCCGCAGATTCGTACAGGGAATTATACGAAAGCGGCAAGGCACAGAGGCCGGCGATTGCGGTTGAGGGGACGTTCTATTTAGGGCGCAATTATGAAATCATCGGTTTTACGGCAAATACGCTTATAGAGCAATATGCGTATATGTATAAGGGAGGCTGTGATGACAGTGATGCGGTATGGCTGAAGCTGTTTACCGATGACGAAAGGTTTCTGTCTTATGAGGGGCAGGAGATACGTGTGAAAAATGGCGGAAGAACAGAAACAGTAACCGCAGGCGATTTTGACCGTATTTTCTGCAATGGCGGAGCATTTGAGGAAGGCGTTGTAAAGCTTGACTTTAACGAGGACGGAAGCCCGAAATATATTGATTTGGATGTAAGCATGGATGCTGAAATAAAGACAGGCTCCTTTAACGGAACAAGCATATTGTGCGGAGCGTATCCGATAACACCGAATACAAAGGTTTTCTCGATTCCGACAGACAGAAAAAAGTATGATAATTACAGCACAAATCTGTCGCTTGCCGAAGGCGATACAATACCTAACAGCTCGGATATGAAGTATCATATGAGATTTTATAAGCTTAATGATATGAATTCGCCGGAGGTGCTGGTTGTATATCAAAGTGATGAAAACGATTCAAGGCAGATTGTTATAAATAAATCGGCGGCTGTTGTGAATGACATAAAAGAGGTATATGATGATGAGGAAAGCGAGGTGAAAACCAAGGTATATCTCGGAGCTGACGGCGAAGAGGCCGGATATGATGTTTCTGAGCAGGTAAGGCTGGAAAATATGCAGCCGGGACAAGAGGATTTCAGAGCTTTGAAGCGCGGCGATATTATTTTATATGCGACAAACGGACAGGGAAGCCTTGTAAGAATATTTGTTTTGTATCACAGCGACGGAAAATTGTTTTTGGGAGGAGACGGACTGACGAAGGAGTATTGTGAGAATGTCAGCATAAATCCGGATTATCCTATATTATACGGCGAAATTAAAAATTTCGGTTCGGGATTTTTAGTCGCGGAAACTGCGGGAAAAACAGTTGCTGCATCTGTGTCTGCAAACACAAAATATTATATAATCAACACGAAGGATAAAGAAATAGAGCGTCCGGCAGCGGCGGATATCCGGTTCGGAGATAAGGTTATAATTAAAACAATGCGATTTAATGCAACTGAGGTTTTTATCATAAGAGATTAAAAATTTAATGAAAGGAAGGAATATCATGAGAAAAAATTTAATTGCCGGAGCCTTGATAATGGCTCTGTCGGCGATGAATGCCGTATATCCGGCATTCGGTGAGGCTGCGGAGGAAGTATATACTCCGTCAATAATATTTGAGGAGCGGTTTGCCGGAGAAGACGGTCAGGACCTGGCGACTGCGCCGGCGAATAAGACGGACGGTTATTTTTCAACGGGATTTTATCTTACGCAAACAGCGGTTTTGGACAGCAACAGAACAAACAGATTTGCAATTAAAAAGCAGACATTTGACGGGGAGGCTGTGAACACGATAAAAAGACTTTCGGGACAGCCTATGACAACGGCACAGTCGCCGTACAAAACACTGAAAACTCCGATAAGCTTACAGCCCGAAAGTAAAAATGTCTATTACATAAAATGGAGAGAATATATCCAGAATCAGACAACCGTTAATGAGGACGGAACGAAAAAGCTTCGTTACGGCGGTTTTGCGGCTATGCCTCAATCGGTAACAGCTAACAATTATGACGCTTGTATGCTTCTTTTGAATAATAACCGTACGGGTGCGGGAATCTGCAACGCCGGCGGCAGCGCGTTAAAAGCGTTTGTATCAACCGGCGCGACAGATTGGCCGGTATTCGACAGTAAGGAATTAAAGGAAGATACATGGTATGATATGGTGCTGAAGCTTGAAGCAAACCCCGGAGGGAAAAACAATTCAATATCGCTGAAGGTATATGAAACCGGCACTGAGCCTGAGGGCGGATACGGAGCGGAAAAGACATATACCACATCTCTCCAGAGCTATACGACAGTCGGCTATCATTTCAGAGCCCAAAATTGCCTTGAAAGGAAAAGCGATATGGCGATAAGCGCCAATAAGGCAGAGTGCTTCAGCGGTGCTGCGGCTGAGGCTGCTGTCGCTGCGGAGCAGGCCGTGGAAAAATTTGAGGCAAATCCGACAATGGCAAATAAGGAGGAAGCGGCAGGACTTGCAGCAAAGCTTGACAGTACTTCAATTGCGGCTCAATTACTTAATTCCAGAATATCCGCGGTAGAGATTATTCCCGATGCACAGCTTCAAAGCGTTGCTGTCAGCGGAAAGGCCGATATGGTAGGTGCGAGAATGTATGCTGACTGCACATTCGGAGAAGGCGTTATACCTCAGGTAAGCTATAAATGGTACAGGGACGGAGCGGAGATTGAAGGCGCAGCAGGTGATGTTTACACAACCACCGCAGCAGATGTTGGGAAAATGCTTTCTGTTTCGGCAACGGCAGGAGCGGTAACAAAGACCTCAGAGGCTGTGAATATATCCGATACCGCAACGGTTATTGCGGATGAAACGGTAATAGAGAGCGATATAGGCGCGGCAGCTTATGACAGAGGATTTTCAACAGGCTGGCGGTTTGGCGGCACGGCTTCCGTACTGTCTGCATCTGCTGAAATCGGAGACAATGCAGCAGCTGACGGAGACATGATAAATTTCAAAACCGTATCCGGAGAAAAATACATGCGCGGCTTGTCAGCTCCTATTTACACCAACAGCGATCAGGTATATTATATAACATGGGTACAGGATGCACCGTCAATGTACGGACACGATGAGCAGGCTATTTTACAGAAGGTGGAGCTCGGCACTGCCGAGGGAGCGTCAGAGCTGGTATTCGGTGTGAATTGTCCTAAATCAAGCAGTATACAGCGTTTTAATGGATTGTATAAAAGGAGCAGTACTGTTTTCCCGGAGGTTTATATTTACCCGGGAGAGAAATACAGAGTAGTTGTTCGTATTGACGCGTCGTCCGAGGCGAACAAGGACAATGTATATTATAAGGTGTTTAAGGAAAACGAGCTTGTAAGCGAGCCGAACAAATGGGATAAGACCGAAAGCGGTATTACGCTCAGTGCGGAATGCTTTGATAAAATTCTTGTTCAGTCGAGCAAGGCGCCGACCGATCAATTCAATCGCCTCGGCGGATTAAAGATTGAACGTTATCCGGCAGAAACAATCACAAATATTGATGCGGCAGTAAGCGGCGGCAGTGAGAATGCACAGCAGATAATTAACAGTCTTCCGGATGGAATTGCAAAGAATGATTTTTCGGCAAAATTGGCAGCTCCGGCTTCGGGAGTGCTTTTAAAGGCCGACAAGACAAAGCTTCCGGCAAGCGGAGCTGAAACGCTGAATGTGACGGTATGCAATTATGATGCAATCTATTACAGAAGCGCAAAATTAATTGTTGCGGAATATGCTGAGGACGGACATCTGATTGATGTTGCTTTAAATGATATGGCTCCGATGCAGGAACAGATTTTGAACGCTGACATTACAGTTTCGGAGGCGGCGCATCACGCTCGGATCATGCTGTTCGACAGCATACAGAATATAGTTCCGCTGCATTCTTCAATATTGCTTGAACGATGAGAGAGGAGTATGAATAATGAGGTATAATATTCGTGCATCGGCCCTGTGCATTATTCTGAGCCTGCTGATGAATACATGCGTTTTGGGAACGGCTGCGGAAAATGACGCTGACAAGGTCCTTTTCCGCGAGGAATTTCCCGGGAATGCACAGAGTGATTTTATGCAGGATGAACGTAATTTATCCGGAAACGAATATTTTAACACGGGATTTATCGTTGAAGGAACAACCCGTCAGTGGCCCTCGAACCGGTTTGTAATCGAACCCTGTGAGTTCAGTGACGGATTAAAAAATATGATCAGAAAGACATATCAGGCGTCCACGCAGCAGCGTCCTACACGAAATCTGCGTGAGGAATGCAGAATAAAGATGGCTGAAGATGCGGAATATTATATTTCATACAGCTTTAAAATCGGCGAAACTGATGATTTTGCCGTGATGGAGGATAATCAAGCGACCAACTTCGACGCGTTAATGATTGATATTAACTCCAGAACAGGCTGCGGAATAGCAAAGGATCCATCCGGCAAGATTGTTCCGTTTGTATCATTTTATAAGATGGGCACACATATTTCTTACGGAACAAAGGAAATTGAAAAAGGAGTTCTTTATCACGCGCTGCTTCGGATAGAAGCCTATTCGGACGTTGCGGAAGCCGATGTAATGTCAATGGCGGTTTATCCCGACGGAGAAGAATTCAGCGGCACTTATGATGTCAGTCACAGCTTTGCCACAAGTGCGGTTTATCAAAGGCTTTCTTACCATTTCCGCGCTTCTTTGTGTGAGAATGATGTGTCGGGAATGATGCTTGGCAATGTGAAGGCATGGCAAGCAGATAATGAAGAGCCGGAAATTCCCGTACCGGAACCGGGTAACGGCTCTGACGAGTCTGTGCGCGGCCCGGGCACAGTTGTATATGAAGATTTTAATTATACGGAGGGAACACTGCTTGAAAATGCGCCTGCCTTAAATGCGGCAGAGGCGGATAAAGGCTTTGGCGGCGGCTGGCTGAGCGGCACTTCGGCAAATGTGGCAGAAGGCGATGTGCTGAGGAACGCGGCTTTTGACGGCCGCGGAGGTATAACAATCTCGGCGGATAACACAAAAAACAACCTGAGGAAGTTATCGGAGGGCATGGAGCTTAAAAAGGGTCATGTTTACTATATAACTTGGACACAGAAAAGCGTCATTCCGCCGGCTGTGGGAACTTATTCCCAGAAGCTTGAGCTGGGGACGGCTGACGGAACAAAAAATACTCTTATGTTTGGGCTTGTAAAGCTGAACGGCACAGAGGAGCTTTTGAGCATTATCAGAATAAACGGAGCCGACACACAATACGGCAAGGAAAAGCTTGATCTTTCAAAAGAGTACACGATGGTTGCCCGGGTTGACTTGACCTCAGAAAAAGAAACGATGTATTTATCCGCTTACGAACGCGGAACTCGTCCGCCCGATAATTGGGGCTGTTCCTTAAGCGGCGCCGTAAGCGGAAATACAATTGAGCGTTTGAGCTTTCAGGGTAATTTCAGCGGTGCCAAGAATTTCGGTAATTTAATTATCGACAAGGTTACGGCTGAGGAGGATTCACAGGCCCAAACGGCAGCTCAGGCCATTGCCGATGCCGAGAATACTCTTGCGGAGGCAGATTACCGGGCGGCTGAGGCAATGGTTGAGGAGCTTAATGACGGTATACTTAAAAGGGAAAATAAAAAGCGTTTTACATATCTGACGGAAAAATATAATTTTGAAACCGAGAATGTTCAGCAGGCGGAGCAGATTATTTTGGGGCTTGAAAATACAGAATTTAAGCCTGAAAATACAGAGCAGCTGCAAAGCGATATCGGAAACGCGGACAGATTTATTTCGCAGGTAAATAATCCGGAAAAAAAGGCGGAGCTTGAAGCGCGCCTTCTGGATTTAAGAAGAAAACTGGAATTTATAGAAACGGCTGCCTGCGCCTTTGTTGATGAATTCAGCGGGGAAAACGGCACCTTGCTTGCTGATGCTGCGTGGAAGAGTGATAAAGAGCTCAGTACGCCTGCCGGCAGCAGCATGAAGCTGAACGGCTCGGGATTTAAGGCAGAGGGCGTGTTTGCGGTTTATCATGATATAGCAAAAACGGATAATGACAATTTATATATAACGCTTGATATATCCGAAAATACCGGAACAGGCTTTGCCGGAGTGAATTTGGGTGATTATTGTATAGGACTTGAAGGGAAGAAGCTTCAGATTAAAAATCAGTCGGAAATCATTTCAGAAACGGAAGCGGTCGGCTCCGGCGGTAAATTATTTATTCGTGCGGACGGCGAAAGCATTGAAGCATATTTGATGGACGGAGAAGCATATAGCAGCGTCAGGGCGTCCGGTAATGCAAAAGTCTCAGCGGTGGGGCTTGTCGGAGAGGAGAAGTCCGATATTACATTTGACAGAATATGTGCAGAGGGCATTTCCGATAATATGATAGCGGAAACAGCGTCGGCTGCGGTGGCTCTTTGTGAGAAGAACATATACACTGATATTTTGAAATTAAATGAAAATATTTCAAAGCTGCCCGATACATCAATTAAATCAAGCTATAATCGCCTTGCAGAGATATTTCTTGAAATGAACAAAAAGATTGTCCCCGAAATTCAGTCCGTATCCGTAAAAGGAAACCATTCGCGCGGCGCTGTTGTTGAAGCGGTTTACATAATAAATGATGTCGGAGGAAATGCGGCAGAACCGGTTATACAATGGAACGGTCAGACGGGAGAGAAAAGCTTTCGGATACCAAGCTCATCGGGCAGACTTTCCCTGACGGTTATTCCGGTGAATGTTTTCGGCGAAAAAGGCGTGGGAAAAACCGCGAATTTGTCACTTTCCGCTGCATCATCCGGAGGCGGCGGTTCGGGCGGCTCGGGAGGCGGCAGAATTGCGGGAAGCGTAAAGCAGCCTGAGCCTGATGTTCCTCAGGAGGAGCCGAGAAAATACGCCTTTTTGGATTTACAGAATCATTGGGCAGAGGAAGAAATTAATGATTTGGCAAAGCGGAAAATAGTTCACGGAGTGGAGAATGAGTTTTTCTGCCCCGATGATACGGTAACGAGAGCACAGTTTGCCAAAATGGCAGGTTCATTGCTTGATGAAAGCGGCACCCTGATTTCATTTTCGGATGTTTCCGCGCAGGCATGGTATTATGCGGATGTACAGAAGGCAGCTGCCGCGGGAATTATGCAGGGAGACGGAAACAAATTTTGGCCGGAAGAAAATATTACACGGGAGGAAATTGCTGTTACGGCGCTGCGCCTGTTTGAACATTTAAACGGTAAAAGCGAAAGTAAAGCTCCCTCGGAATTTTCCGACCGTGAGCAGATAAGCAGCTGGGCTGTAGATTCCGTTTTGAAATGTACGTCAATGAAGCTTATGAGCGGCATGGATGACGGAACCTTCAAGCCGGGAAACAGTGCAACAAGAGCCGAGGCGGCTGTTGTAATATGGAGAATTGTAAAATCTTTATAACGATGAAAGGAAGAGTGTTTTATGAATTTAAATAAAGTTGCGTCAGCAGTGCTGGCGCTGGTGATGGGTGCTGCTGCCTTGGCAGGCTGTTCGGGTGAAAAGCAGACAACTGCCGACAATAAGCCGGTTATAAGGCAGCTCAGCCCATATATAAGTGATGATTATAATACATATCCGGTTGCACAGGTGATAGAGGATCTGACAGGCTATCATGTGGAATATGATATGCTTCCCCAGGATAAATGGGAGGATAAGCTCAATCTGATACTTTCAAGCGGAGAGGATAATTACGACAGTATTACCATCAGAGGTGCGGGAAAGTCAAGGTATGTGGATCTTGCCAATCAGGGCGCACTGACAGATATTACTGACCTGCTTGAGGAATACGGTCCCAATATAATTGAAATGGTAGGACGGGATATGCTTGATTCCGCAAAGGTGAACGGACGTATATACGGAATCCCCTCCGGCGGCGGCGCTGACCCTGAACTGCCGATTATTGACACTACCCTTGCCTACAGAAAGGATCTTATTGACGCGGCAGGGATAAAGCTGCCTCAGACAACGGAGGAATTCAGAGAATTTTTGAAAGAGATTAAGGATAAAAATCTGACAGGTAATGAAAGGGGAAGTATACCGCTTGTTTTATCGTCATCGGATTATAATATTAATTCCTTAACCGGTGCATTCGGTGTTTCGGCTGAAATAATTGAAAAAGACGGAACAGTGTGGAACAGAGTGGAGCTGCCTCAGTATAAGGAATATCTTCAGTATATGAATAGTTTGTATAGTGAAGGATTGATTGATACAGAATTTCCGACCAACAAAACAACTACGGTCAATGAAAAAATCACCTCCGGAAAAGCTGTTGTGATGCCGTTCGGTTGGGTGGATTCATCGACAATAATGAGTGCAATAAAGGAAACGGATCAGAATGCAGAGATAGAATTTATGACACCGCCTCAGGGTCCTGACGGAAATCAGGGATATGACTGCTATGTCGGCGGCCTGGGATGGGATTTGATAACCTTTATTCCCGCAACATGCAAAAATCCGGAGGAGGTTATTAAGTTTTATAATGAAAAGCTTGACAAGGAAACCTTTAAGAAAATTACGCTCGGTGATGAAAATGTACATTACACAGTAAATGAAAAGGGAGAATATTATCCTATTCTTCCGAAGTTCTTTGACGAGCGCTCAAAAAGTAATTTCTATACCGCCGGTATCGACAGGGAAAATTATCCCAAGTACTGGCTGGCAAGACTCCGTAAGGATGAAGTGATGTACAATACGTTCTGCAAGCTGAACGGCGGAGAATTAGATAAGTACAAATCAGTCAAAAAGGGATTGACGGGTATGCCCTTATCTGCCGAAAGCGCAAAAAATCTCCAATCCATGAAGCAGATTGTATCCGATTATGCAGTAAAGTTTATCTGCGGAACAGAGTCGTTTGATAATTACGATAAATTTGTGAACGAATGGAAGGAAGCCGGCGGAGAGCAATATATGAAGGAATATCGTGAATGGTATGAGAGCAAAGAAAAATAACTAAAAGCAAGATGTCCCCCGCCTCTATAGGCGGCGGGTTCCACTTACTTTTTGGGGGTGGGGGTACAATCCCCCACTGAAACGTTGAATGACGGGGCTTTGCCCCTTATTGAACATGTGAATAGCAAGGGGGTGCTGCTTTGACGCAACAGCCCCTTGTGTTTATCGCATATGTGTTAATACGGGAGGGATCTTGCCTGATGAAAAGGATTGATTACAGCATGAGTAAAAGCGCAGAGGAATACGCAGCGGAGGCATGCGGCGCGATTATGAAAAAATATCCGGCAGAAGAATTGCCGACGATGGACACCTTTTTTTATATAGGCGGAGTTTTTCTTTCCGGCATGCAGCAGCTTTATTTATGTACCGGAGAAGAAAAATACTTTGATTATATTAAGACATGGGTGGACAGATACGTTTATCCGGACGGAACGGTTTTGGGACATAACAGGCCTTACGATACGGATTCACCTACCTGGATGATGCGTGCGGTACCGAAAACATTTGACCACAAGCAGCCGGCAATTTTGCTTTTTGATATTTGGCGCAAAACGGGAGATGAACGCTATAAAAAAGCAATATATAATATTGTGACACCGGTAAAAGCCTGGCCGAAAAACAGTGCGGGAGGTTTTTATCATATGACGTTTACAAAAAACCAGATGTGGCTTGACAGCATATATATGATAGGTCCGCTGCTGGCAAAATATTCAAATGCCTTCGGCGAAAAATGGGCGGCTGAATCGGCGGTAGAGCAGATTGAAATAATGTATCGGTATATGCAGGACGAAAACGGCTTGCTTCGTCATGGCTTTGACCCCTCAAAGGAAAGCGAATGGTCCGATCCTGAAACAGGCTTGTCACCGACGGTATGGGGGCGCGCCATGGGTTGGTTCACCGTTGCGGCGCTTGATATTCTGGACGAAATCATGCAGGACAGCAAGGAAGCAAAAAGACTGGCTGAAATTGAACGTGAGATAATGACGAGAATTTTAAAGTACAGGACGGAAAACAGCCTTTGGTGTCAGGTGATTGACTGCCCGCAGCGCGGCGGTAATTTTGAAGAAATGTCGTGCAGCTGTCTTTTTATATATTCCTTGTATAAGGGTATAAGAAAGGGTGTTTTGGACAGAAGCTGGATACGGTATGCTGACGAATCTTACAGCGCCGTCATAAAAAAACTCAGATATGACGGTGAGGGGAATCTTGTAATAGGAGGAATATGCGCCGGTACATGTATTGACGACGGAAGCTATGAGCATTATATAGGCCGTCCTCTTGTAGAAAACGATCTTCACGGAACGGGCGCCTTTGTGCTGATGTGTGCCGAAAGATTGAGGTATGACCGCGAGTTCAGGACGGAGGGTCAAGCGGCATATCTGTAATGCGGCGGCAGACTGACGGAGGCTGCTTTAAAAAGATAAGGAGGAGCATATGATGAGGAAAACATATCTTGTTATAATTTGCATGGCTGTTTTTGCAATGGCTTACACCTCGGTTTCAGCCGCCGGAATTTCGCAGAGTGATAAAACTATAATGCGGACGCATATTGTTAATGCCCTGACCTACGATAAAAGTAAAGATTTCAGTGAAGGAGTCAGGGCGGAAACGAACAGGATTAAGGCGTCCGGAGAAAATTATAAAAATCAAATTAAAATAGAAAACGGCACTTGGATTGGACTCGGTGATTCTCCGTCTGCGATAAATAACGAATTTTCAAAGGTTCTTGTGATAGCAACCGCGAGTAATTTAAAAAACGGGGAATGGAATCAAGATGTCAGGAATATGATCAGCGCCCTTTGCAAAAGCGGATATAACGGTAATATCGATAAGACGGACAGCGAATGGTGGTATTATGAAATCGGGATACCCTTGTCCCTTACAAAGTCATTGCTGCTGACCGAAAGCGCGTATACACGTGAAGAGATTGAAAAGTATTGTGAAACGATTTGCGGATTTTGCCCTGAAATAGGAAGCAGTAATACGGACGGCTGGAAAGAATCCGGAGCAAACCGCACATGGAAGGCGGAGGTGCTGTTTTACTGCGGACTGTTACTTGATAATGAAAAGGGCGACAAATTGATTGCGCATGCAATTGAGGCACTTAGCGATGTATTTAATACGGTAAAAAAATACGACGGCTTTTATGCGGACGGGTCTTTTATTCAGCATGGCAGAGTTCCGTACACCGGAGCATACGGCAAATTTCTTTTAGAGAGCGCTGCGTTAATTGCATATGCTGTTGACGGAACGCAGCTGCAGCTTGGAGCGGATAAGAAAGGCAGAATGCTTGATTGGGCATTAAATTCCTTTGAACCGCTGATGCAAAACGGCGCAGTTATGGCGATGGTAAGAGGCAGGGCAATAGCACGGTATTATGAAACAGACCATAGTTCGGGACATAATATTATTGACAGTCTTGCAAAAGTAGCCGAGATTACGGAAAGCTCCGAATTGAGAGGCTGTATTAAAAATCATGTTGTAAATGACAAGTGCGGTAAATTTTCGTGCAGCGCCTTCGGCAGGCAAGTTATTGATGAAATTATTGCCGATAACGGTATCGGAATAACCGAATCTTCCGACAGTGTACATGTTTTTTCCTCAATGGACAGAGCTGTTTTTTCGCGCGGAGGATTCAAATTCGGGATTGCCATGTCATCGCAGCGGATATATAATTATGAGGCGGATAACGGCGAGAACATGCGCGGTTGGCATACCGGCAGCGGCATGACATATCTGTACGGGCAAGACTCCGAGAATTACGATAAGGGCTTTTGGTGTACTGTTGACCCTTACCGTTTAAGCGGAACAACCGTGGATAATACCGAATATCAAAACGAGGACGGATATTATTACCAATCTTCCGAAGCATGGTGCGGAGGCAGTGAGCTTGACGGAAAATACGGCGCTGCGGGAATGTCGATAAAGAAGCCGTGCGGTACTGAATTAAGCGGAAAAAAATCGTGGTTCTGCATAGGCGATGAAATTATTGCCATGGGAGCCGGAATTACAAATAGCGATAAAACAAAAGAAACGTTTACTGTTATTGAAAATAAAATAACAGATGGTGACGAAATAAAGATTAACGGAAATGATTTTCAGCAAAGCGGAGATTTTTATAATACTTATTGGATTAATACAGATGATAAAGACGGAAATAAGACCGGGTACTTCTTCCCTATGCGCGATAAGCTGAGCATAAAATCAGAAACAAGGGAAGGAAACTGGCGCGATATTCATGCCGCGTCTGACCGCACAGAGCAAAATACCTTTTTTTCGGTAGTTAAGAAGCATGGAATCGGCGCAAATAATGCAGAGTATGTTTATGTGCTGCTGCCGGGCAAAAATGCGGGCGAAACGCAAGCCTATGCGCGTACATATATGACCGCGCCGCAGTTTGAATTGATGGAAAACAGTTCAAATGTTCAGGCGGTGAAAAATAAAAACGTTACAGCGGCGAATTTCTGGAAAGCGGGAACGGTCGGAGGAATAAGTGTAAACCACGAAGCGTCGGTAATTGTTGCGGAGGACGATGCAAATATAAAGATTTCACTGTCTGATCCCACGCAGACGGCAGGGGACTCAATACGTTTGGTTCTTGATAAAAAAGCAGCCGGATTTTCGCAAAGGGACTGCGAGATTAAGGTAATATCCGTATCACCGAAAATTATCATTGATGTTGATACGTCGGATTTGCAGGGCAGAAGCGCAGAAATAACCTTTCTGAAAAATGAAATCGGAGCGTATGATACGATTTTCTTAGATTATGTATATAAGCCTGACATGACAACGGGAACCGTAATACAAGGTACGTGGCAGACAGAAACCGGAGAAGCCATATGTTCGGGTCAGGGGAATAACAAAATCAAGTTTGCTTTGGATAAAGAAATGGACGTGCAGGGCGAAGAAACATATATAATCGAATGGGATCAGTACGCGGGAGCGGAAATAAGCAGCAGCGGCAATTTAAAGGATCTTGACGGACAATTTCTGAGCTTTAGCGACGCTGTTTTGGGCGGCGGCTTTAAGCGCAGCCCCGCAGGAGATATTCGGCCGTTTTTGTGGTGGTATAATACAGGAGGCTTTGCGGATTTAACCGTAAAACAAAATACATGGTATCATATGACGTTGATAGCGGAGCTGCATGGCAGCAGAAGGGATAAAATGTATTTATATGTAACCGAGGAGGGAAAGACCGCGTCGGGAACTCCTTGCGCTCGGCTTGAGATAAACGGAAATGTTAAATGGAAGGAATGCTTATTGTTCTGCGGTGGTATGTCTGAGGGAAACGCCGGGTTCAGAAATTTAAGAATAATCAAAACGGACCCACGCATTTCAGAGGCATTTTCCCTGATTGAAAGCGGCGGAGTTTACAAAGATGACGAGGCGTGGAATATGGCGCAGACGGCATTCGGCAGCATGGATGAGAAAATCCGGGAATGCGCCGCGGAAATTTTCAGCGCTTCATTTTCAAAATATAATAATGAAGCCGTTGTTTTAATTGGTGAGAACTATCGGATTGTCAATGCATGCAGTAATTCAAAGTATTTTTCTGTTATCACACAGCTTGCCGAAAACAATAATATCCGTATCAGCAAAACAGAAATTGAATCCTGCACGGAAAAGGACTTGCCAAAAACGGACGGGCGTATTTTTATATGGGAATCACTGAACACGATGAGGCCTTTAAAATGCGTAAGGCTGCAAAGATAAAAAAAGGGAAGGAAATTATATGAGAACAGGAAAAATTGAATTGGGCAAATATTTTAGTGTGCTGAATAATAACGGCAGCTGCCCGTATCTTGATATGTATATTCCGGATAATATGTTCTTGGACAAAGAGAGAAAGCGCCCGGCTGTTGTCATTTGCCCGGGAGGGGCATATATTGATCTCTCGGACAGAGAAAGCGAGCCTATTGCAATGTTTTTTGTATCGATGGGATTTGCTGCGTTTGTACTCAATTACAGCACCGATCCGCACCGGTATCCGTCACAGCTTCTGGAGGGGATGGCGTCCGTTACATACATAAGACGTAATGCGGAAGAACTCGGAATTGCTGATGATAAGATTTTTGTGTGCGGATTTTCCGCAGGAGGTCATCTTGCCGGAAGTATAGGGGTTTTGGGTAACCGCGCGGAATTTTTGTGCCAAATAGGAGCAAAATGGCAGGAGTGCAGACCGGACGGCATGATTTTATGCTATCCGGTTATTGATGACAGCATTCATTCGGAAAGAATTAACTGCTTTGATTTTCTTACCGGAAAAGAGAGCAGCGCCGAGATAAGGGAGGAGGCTTCGCTGAGCAGGCATGTGAGCGGTGACACTCCGCCGGCATTTATTTGGCATACGCTGAAAGACGCTACCGTGCCGGTAAAAAGCTCAATTGAGATGGCAGACGCACTTGAAAGAAACGGCGTTGTGTTTGAGCTGCATATATTTTCCACAGGACCTCATGGACTTAGTTTGTGTAATCATCAGACAGCATCCGCTGATATGCCTCAATATTATAATGAGAGTACAGGTGAATGGAAAACTTTGCTTAAAAACTGGCTCAGTAATCTGTTTGATATAAAAATATGACATGACAGAATATCATAATTTAAGCTTAGGAAGTGATTGAATGGATGCAATAAAATACGAGAAAGAAATAAAGGTTCTTTTTGATACAGAAGTATGTGTGGTTGGCGGAGGACCGGCAGGCATAGCCGCGGCCGTAACTGCGGCAAGATGCGGCGCAAGGGTTTGTCTGTTTGAAAAAGAACAGTGCTTCGGCGGCGCAGCAACCAATGCTAAGGTCCCTGCATTTATGCGGTTTTCCGATGGGGTAAATTTTCTTGCAGGGGGTATCGGAAGAGAGGTATTTGACCGATTATACGGCGATGAGGATTTTACCAAAATTGAATTTTCCATAGATTGCGAAAAATTAAAATATATTTATGATAATTTGGTTTGGGAATCCGGTGTCGAATTTTTGTTTGAAACTAATTTGCTGGATGTCATATCGGAAAACGGAGTGATAAGGTACGCTGTTTTCAAGGGTAAGGAAAGAATATTTGCCGTAAAAGCGAAAAACTTTATTGATGCAACAGGGGACGGATTTCTTGCCGTATCCGCAGGCGCAAAATATACAGTCGGAGACGGAAAAGGGCATATGATGCCGGCTACGTTATGCAGCGTTTGGGGTGATATTGACTGGAATAAGGCTGTGGTTGAGCTGGGAAAGGACCCGGACAACAGATGTTTAAAACAAGCATTTGAGGACGGAGTATTTACTGTGCAGGATCCCGGCTTGCCCGGAATGTGGAGATTAGACCGGCATTACGGCGGCGGAAATATAGGGCATATATTCAATGTTGACGGAACAGATGAGAAATCCATCACAGACGCCATGATACAAATGCGCAGAAGGATAAGAGAATATGAATACTATTATACGCATTATCTGGACGGATATGAAAATGCAAGGCTTCTGTTTACAGCGGACGTTTTGGGAATAAGAGAAACAAGAAGAATTGAATGCGAATATATGGCTCGGAAGGATGATTATATAAATCATTCTGTGTTTAAAGACGAAATCGGAAGATATTCATATCCGATAGATATACATTCCTATGCAATCGGTGCGGACGAGGGCCTTGGAGATATATATGCAAAGGGTTATGCAAAGGGCAGAAGCTACGGAATATCATACCGCTCTTTACTTCCTGTGGGGCTTAAAAATACTCTTGTAGCAGGAAGATGCGTAGGCGCTGAGCGGGAAATGTTAGGGTCGATGAGGGTTATGCCCTGCTGCTTTATTACCGGAATGGCGGCAGGCGCCGCATCAGCGCTTGCAGTGCGTCAGGCGGAGGATATAAGAAGCATAAGTATAGAAAATCTTCAGGATAAGCTTATTGAATTGGGAGCATACCTTCCGTTTAGCCGATAGTTTAAACAACCATCTTTATTTGAACTGTATGTGTTTGAATAAAGATGGTTGTTTTTGTTTATGAACACAAGGGGACGGTTCTCTTGTGTTACAAATCTTCTCTCAAAGTGAATGCAATCGCAAAATACACTGTTACGGTTTTTGAAAAAAAAGAAAAAAATGGTAAAGATAGTGATATAATGTTAAGCGACGAAACAAAACCGTACCGAAGGTAATAATATGGTTCACTTAGATTATAACACTAAAAAGGTGAACACCTAAATTACGAAAATAAAAACTGAAACTTTAAGTAAATTAGGTTTAAAATCAGAAGCTATAGCAAAGCAAATGGGTTGCTCGGGCAGAACAGTTCGTCGAGAATTGGCAAGAGGAAAAACAGAGATGTTAAACACAGATTATACAACAAGAATTGAATATAGTGCTGACATATGCCAGAAAAAACATGATTATAATGCAACAGCAAAAGGTCCGGCATTAAAAATTGCAAATGACTGAACAAATTTTGTAAACTTTTTATGCTTGACAAAGAATCAGCCGATATGCTATAATAATGTAAATTTGCCGTTTTAAAAAAGTGGTTTTTTGTCTTATTTGTGATTTTATTTGATAATGAGTTCGTGAAGCGTTATTTCGGGCGGATATAACATATACATGAGTTTGGGAAGGATGACAATATATGAAATACAGAGTAAAACAGATAGTTATAGTTTGTATTGTGATGATATTTTGTTCTGCTTGCTTTAACAGAAATGAAAAGCTGTCGAAGATTACGCTGAAATACGCTTGCAACATGAATTACAATGATGAAACACCGTTTGTGAAGGAGCTTGAAAAAAAGACCGGCATTAATTTGGAATTTGTAAATATATTTTACGATAATATTGATGAGAAAATGCAGCTTCTGTATTTAACGGATAGTCTTCCGGATATTATAGAAAATACATGGTCGCAAGTTGACGGCGGAGCTGTAGGAGCATACCGCAGAGGATATATTATGCGTCTTGATGACCTGATAGAGAAATACTCTCCGAATTTGCGTGAGTATCTTGCTGCGCACCCACAGGTAGAGAAGAATGTACGGCTTGATGATGGTTATTATGTATATCCGTTTATTCGCGGGGATGAAAGACTTAACGTATACAATGGCTTGTGTATACGCACAGACTGGCTGCAGCAGAGCGGGCTTTCTGTTCCTGAAACATTGGATGAGTGGCATAATGTTTTGCAGACCTTTAAAAGAAAATATAATTGTAAAACTCCGATAGCATTAAAGGCCGGAAGTTCGGATTTTGTATATGCATACGGAATTATCAATAACTTTTACATAAATAACGGCGAGGTATTCTATGGATATATGCAGCCGGAATACAAGGAATATCTGCAGATGATGAACCAATGGTATAATGAGGGACTTCTTGGTGAGAACTACCCCAATGAGGTTTATGATGTTGCTTATAGGATGTTTGAGGATGAAGCTTGCGGCGCTTTAGCTACAACTGCCGGTTATGGTATAGGAAGTATACTGAAGCTGGGAATTAATGTTGAAGGAGCGCCTGTGCCTGTAAAGAATAAAGGTCAAAGACCTTTTGCAGGTCAGTATGATTCGGAAATGGTAAATGTGGGAGCGGTAGCTATTTCAAGCGGATGTAAAAATCCGGAGGCCGCGGCACGTTTTCTGGATTATGGATATGGCGAGGAGGGGATGCTTCTCTATAATTTCGGTGTATATGGTGAAAGCTATATTATGTCTGATGAAGGGCCGCGTTACACTGATAAAATTATGAAAAGCCGTAATATCGGTGATGAAATGAGTAAATATCTTAGAGGATTGACCTCAGGACCATTTGTTCAGATGTGGGAATACATGGATCAATATACCTCACAGCCGGAGCAAAAAAGAGCGCTTGAACGCTGGATGCAAACAGATGCGGCGGAGCATACCTTACCTGAATTAACCTTTACACAAGAGGAAAACGAAATTCTTTCGATGTTATCATTTAATGAATATGCAAAAGAGATGGAGCTTAATTTTATTTTAGGAATTACAGATTTTTCAGAATTTGACAATTATTTGGCAGAGTTATCAAAGAGAGGCGCGGATAAGGCACTGGAGATATATCGGCTTGCATATAAACGATATTGCAGCAGGTAGGAGGACTAATTGAGAAAAATGAAACTATTGAGAAAAATATCTCAGAAAAGTATTCTGACAACGTGGTTGTTATCATATCTGCTAGTTCTGTTTCTGCCAATATTAATGGGAGTGATTTTACTTTTTCAGTCGGTATATGCATCGCACAAGCAGCTTATGTATTATAATAATTCAATATCCGCAGCATTAATTTCAGAAAATGACAGAAGCGTAGTGGAGCAGATGCAGGCTGTCACTATGGCTTCGGCAGATGATGAGATTCAGGCATCAGTTCATATGGAAACACCGATTTCCCCTGAAGAACAAAAGATTTTGTATTCTCTGAAGGAAAAAATGAGTAATTACAATATGAAGTTTTTCGCCGGGACAAACAATCAGAAATGTTTTATTGTTCTGAAAGGAATTAACCGAGTGGTAGATTCCAAATTTGTAAGCGAAACGGAGCAGTATTACCGTAAAAATTATGATGAGGAAGGAAAGGATTTTGAGGCATGGCTATCTGCTGTTTTTGATAATAAGTCGGGATATTTTCTGAAAACATTGCCGGACGGTGCTGTCAAGATTTGCTATGTAGCATCATTTCCTGATGCTGCTTCGGTGAGAGGGGCTTTTGTCATTGAAAGAGAACTGCCTGATTTGAATAAAATAATATCGGAGCGTGTAAATAATACTTTACTGACGGAATGCGCTGCATTTGCCGGAAACGGAGATATGATTTTTTCAACGCACAAATTGTCAGATTTGTCTGCAGAAGAATTAACGGCGCTGGCAGAACGTGATGATGAACATGTACGTATTGATGGTCAGAAGTATTATTTGTGTACGCAGACCTCTGATGAAACAGGTCTTAAATATATGGTGGCAGTTTCGGATCTTACATGGAATAAAATGATTTTTAGTATTCGTATGTTCGGGATACTTATGCTTCTTGTATCTGTAATCGGCGGACTTGTTTTCATCTTTTTTGTGGTGCGATATAATTATGCACCTATTAAAAGTATTATGGAAAATGTGCATGGGCGAATACCGATGAATGGGAAGCAGAGTCAAAATGAGCTGGAAATCATTCAGGATGCTCTTTCAAATATAATAAATGAATATATTACTGTAAGCAAGCGTGCAGATACTCAAGCAGAAAAATTGAAAAAGCATGTTATCTGCGATGTCCTGCTCGGAGAACTGAAAACAAATGACCTAAAAGAATTGGATGTTGACTTTCGAGGAAAAAAGTTTGCAGTGGCATTGTTTGAATTTGAGGATTACGAAAGACTTTTTGAGGGTGAAGACGATATCAGTGAGGCTGAAAAATTCAGCACCATACTTTTCGTACTGGAAAATATTGTTCGAGATGTTTTTAAAAACGGATCAAGAGGATATGTTACACGAATTGACAGCAGAGTGGCGTTGCTGCTGACACTTGACAACTATGAAAAATCGCAAAAAAAGATACGGCTGTTTGATACACTTCTGGATGTTAAGCACTTTATGGAAGAAAATATGTATATACGCTGTACAATATCGCTCAGCAGCATAGTAAGCACAGTTGATGAAATTGAAATAGCATACAGAGAAGCGTGCGAGGCACTTCAATATAAGCTTTCATTGGGAACAGAGATTATTATAACCCAGGAAGGTATTACAGTAACGGATAAAAGACGGTATGTGTATTCGCTGGAAAAGGAGCAAAAGCTTATAAATTATATAAAAACTTCAGATTCTGAAAAGGCTGTTGAGTTGATAGAAGAAATCTTTAAAGAAGGTGATTTATCGCTGGATATGCTTAAATGTCTTGCATACGGTATGGTTGGTACTATTTTCCGTATTACAGACAGTGAAGGAGATGAAGAATTCGAAGAACTTTCCCGAAAGCTGCTTGGGTTTGAAACAATTATGGAGCTTAAGGAAATGCTGATCTCTGAAACACAAAAAATGTGTGAACGTTATCAACCCAAGAAGGGGGATTTTCTTTGTGCAAGAGTGAAGAAGGTTGTAGAGGAGCAATACAGTAACCCTGATTTGTCTGTGGGATATATAGCAGAAATTTTAGGGGTACAGTATGCGTATTTGTCTGCCGCATTTAAAAGTTACGCCGGTGAGGGAGTTTTGGAGTATATCAGCCGTTTCAGAATTGATAGGAGCAAGGAACTGTTGAAGGACCCGCTTATGTCTGTTGATAATGTTGCTAAAAAAGTGGGATATACAACAAGCAAGACTTTTATACGAGTATTTAAAAAGCTGGAGGGTGTTACTCCGGCAAGCTACAGAAAGCATGCCGTAAGTGAGCAGTAAATATTCAGTCAGATTATTAAAAACAAAAAACGTTATTTGTCGGAGCTGACGCTCCCGACAATAACGTTTTTTTATCGTAAAAGCACAGATTAACCTGCAGTAAAGCCTGAAATAAAGGCATTTATTAAAAATTGGGCTATAAACAAATAATTTTGTACCTTGATGAGGACGTGAAAATAAAGTATAATTATTATAAAAATTATTATAGCAATACGTATGCCGCAGAAACGGCAATGACAGCATTTCAATCAGGAGGTTTAAGCATGAAAATAAATGTAAACAGACTTTTGGCATGGACGCTGAGTATATGTTTTATGTTGTCTCAGAATTGTCTTGCCGAAGAGGGAACAGCTTCTTTGACAGCGGAAATTTTGGAGAAAGAAGATGTTTTGTCGGATGTTATTGAGGGGGATATTCCAGTAATTGATTTAGAACCAAGCCCTTCGGCTTCTGACGTGGCGCCGTCGGAAAACGCGGAACCTATATCTGATGAAATTAGCATCAGCATGGCAGATAATGTAATGACTGCTCCTATTGTTACTCTTTCAGAGCAGGAAGCAGTTGAGGCAGACCTTGCGGCGATTACCGAGGAAAGTATTCTTTCAGTGCCGCTTACCGATGAAGGATATTTGATTGATCCGCTGGAAATTGACCAAATTACAAGCGGAGCAAACGGAAGTACAATAACGTGGACTACATCGGATAGTGAAATCATATCAAATGACGGTATGGTAACACGTCCGGCAGAGAATACGTCCGTTGCTGTAACGGCAACTGCAAAGCTGGGGACAACAGAAGCTTCAAAGACATTTGAGTTTTGCGTTGCAGGTCAGTCAACGAACATAGCAAATATGCATGCTGACATATTCCCGATGTACTTTGATGATTTTTCCAATACAGAAAAGATAGACAGCAGAATAAAGACCTCGCGTTTTGTTTCGGGAGATACCATGACAGTGGAGAATGGTAAGCTGAAATTCAATAGAACCCAATGGAGTTCTTCAGAGGCAACAATGGCCTTTTATATGGATGAAGCAGAAAACACGATGAACGGAACATTCATTGCGCAGTATACTCTCAAAAAGCATACGGGTGTAGTACGAATGAGAATGTATAATGCGAACTGGAACTATATAACTCAGACAGCGTGGGAGGGCAACACGCTGACAATTCAGTACAGAGATCCGTCAGACTTGTCTAAGAGAAGAACCATATCGATAAACGCACCCACAAATCAGGCACTTAAATTTACTTATCTTTTAAATGTTAATGACTCACGACCAACCTTTAGTATGTGGATTAATAACCGCGCTGTACTGACAGATGTTGTTTCTGCTACGGATTTCAGCCCTGCTGCACTTAAGTGGATTCAGTTTTACAATATGCAGTACGAAAATTACAATGTCGGTTACTATACGGTTGATAACTTCGGAATTTACAAACTTCTCCCTGAAATGACAGATGAGGAAAGAGTAAAGGCTGATATAAATGCAATTACATATTCATCACTGATTAAAGGGACAACACCGCTTGACGGAACAGCATATTCTGACTTGGACCTCTCGCCGTATGGTAATAACGGAAGTCGTATCATATGGAGCTCGTCAAATGAGGATTATATAAAGACTAACGGAACGGTTATACGCCCAACGGATACAAATGAGGAGGTTACCCTGAAGGCAAAGGTTATTTCGGGAGCGTACTCAATGGAAAAGGAAATAGTCATAAAAGTGCTGGGAGAACACATTGTGCTTGATGATTTACCGGAGCCGTATGATGGGTATATCATAAACAATACCTTTGACAGCCCGGATATGGAAAACAAACTTGTTACAAATACTGCCGGCGGAGGAACTGTTGAAATCAAGGACGGGGCACTTGTTATAAATAAAACAGATTCGGGTTCTGCACAGGTAGGCGCTTCAATTTATCATGGAGCGAGTGACAAAGATGCGGTAACAGGTATCATCGGCATTGAATTCGATGTAGAAAACCCAAGCGGCAAAACGGTGCAGATACGAAGTATGGATCCAAACGGACATTTGTATTACAGTATGAGCGGAACTCCCACTAGTATGAGCGCAAATTATTCTAATGATCCGAATAAGGGGGGAAGCTTCGTATCATTCCCGGTAAACGGTGGAGACATTACACATTTTAATATGATGTTTGATACAGCCAACAGTTCTTATTGGCTGTGGGTGAACGGTGAGCTTAAGGTTTCAAGAAAGTATTCGCGTGATGTAGGAACGACATCATTAGGCTATACGATGTTTTATATAGAAAATGTGAATACTATAAAGATAGACAATTACAAAGTTTATAACGCTCTTATGCCTCATGCATTGCGTCTTGGGTTTGATATAACAGATTTTTCGGAGGATATACTCTATAGCGAACCTCCGTCAGCCAAAGGTGTTATCAAGTCAAATCTCAATTTGCCGAAGCAGCTTAAATACTACACAAATATTACATGGTCAAGCAGCAATCCGGAAATAATTAATCCGCATACAGGTGCAGTAACAAGACCGGTTGATACCGATTCCAATCCTATTGTGATATTAACAGCACATCTGGAAAACAGCGGAATGGAGGAGGAAAGGCAATTTACATTCCGTGTACTGCGTAATTTTTCAGATTCCGGAAAAATTATGCAGGAGGAAGTAAATACTCTTACATATGCAGATATTACAGAGCAGAATCCGGCGGAAATAAAAACCTCTCTCAATCTTTCCGAAAAAGGCTTTTATGGAAATGCAATAACATGGTCTACTGATAATTCAGATGTAATTACAAGCAGCGGACAGGTAATAAGACCGAGGTTTGATGAAGAAGATGCAAAGGTTACTCTTACTGCGACTGTTGGAGGAAAATACTCAAAGGATTTTGAGTTTATTGTAAAAGCAGATGATGCTCCCGTTGACCCTATGTATACTTCCGATGAGGATTTCTTCGGGATATGGAACGGAGGCTCATTTGTAAAGACTCCACAGCTTGATTACTCATATGAAGGTCTTGAGAAAGTGGAGGAATGTGCAAAGAGAGGAGATTACAGAGGAGCAAAAAATGAACTGTTATCCTACTTCCGAACAAGGAATATACCTTCGCCGTTGGCTTTAGGAACACGTAAAAACGGTTGGGTTGATGCGCGTGCCGATGGAATATTTGAGTTGTCGGAAGAAGCGGCATATTATAAAGGCGTTGCAATGATTACGTCTGATGACTATGAGCCTGTAAGCATTTCGCTGTATAATCCGGGCAATATTTCAAAGGTTAAAGATAAAGGTTTTGAGATACTTGCTGCATATAACGAATGTACGTCAGCATACATAATCGGTACTGATACTGAGAACAAGAAGATGGTGCCGGAACTTACTCTTACTGTTAACGGTGCTACACGTTCATATCGTGCGACAAAGGCGGCAACAATCCGTGCAGGAAGGTATATAAGTAAGCATCAGGAAGGCAATGATGTTCTTACCGCAAAAATGTTCGGTGATTTTCTGGGAGATGAAACCTATCGTGTGCTGCTCAGCTTTGACCTTAGTGACATGGATGTGAATGACACAATAAGTGATGCACAGCTTACATTATATGCAAAGAAAAGTGCAACGTATGCTGCAAATAAGAAGATTTATGTAATGCATGACACCTACAGCGGCTGGGATGAAAAAACAGTATGCTGGGGAGATTTAAATTTTGTTCTGCACAATTACAACGGTCTTGAGGGCGGATATGACTGGAAGGGTGCAAAAAGCTCGGATATCGAGTTTGCTTATCAAGTATCAAGATTTATGCACACAAGAAATACACTTACAGAGTATAAATATACAGGAAATGAAAGGTATGCCTATAGTATACTTAGTCAGATAATGGATTTTATATGTGATACAGGTAATCAGATGCCATATCCGAGAAGCCTTGATACAGGATTGCGTATGCAGCAATGGGTACCGCTGATGAATGCTGTAAAAGATAGCCCGTATCTTACAGCGGATTTCTGTACGGCATTTATGAAATATATGTATCAGAACTTTAAATATTTCCCAACACGTGTCAATGCAACGGGAAACTGGAGAGAATATGAGCAGCTTGCGGTAGTATATGCAACTTCGGCATATCCTGAACTTACAAATTCAAAATCAACTCTGGATGCGTCGATTGAATCATGGAAGAATGCATTTAACACGAGCTTTATGACTGACGGTACATATATTGAGCCTACATTCGGCTATCATCGCTCAAGCTTTGCGATGTACAGAGATTTCAAAAAAGCATGTGTAGAATCAAGAATTGAACTGCCCGAAGAGATGGATGAAAGACTGCTGAAAGCCGCGTATTATATGGCACTTTCAAAAGGCTCGGGCGGAGTTGCTCTGCAATATGGAGATGAGGGCGCCGGTGTGTCTGGTGCAAACGCTTATACAATAGTGTCCGATTGGTATAATGACAGAGAATTCCAATTTATTGACTCTATGGGAGCAAAGGGAACGGAACCAAACTGGACTTCCTATCATTTCCCGGAGGGAAGATATACATTTATGCGTTCCGACTGGGAAAAGAATGCATTGTGCCTGTTTACTAATGTACGAGGCGGTGAGGGCGGACATGACCATGCCGATGATAACGGAATAGTGCTTTCCGACCACGGTAAGCTGCTGCTTGTGGATTCCGGAAAATTTACCTATAACAATTATGACCCGGCAAGAATGTACGGTATGTCAACACGCGGTCATAATACCGTTGTAATAAATGACACCTCGCAGAGAAACCCATGGACAACGGACATTAATGCTTCAAGAGGGCCAATACACCGTTGGCTGACGAACAGTAAATTTGACTTTCTTTCGCAAAGCACGCAGGCATATCCGGAGCATGAGCATATGCGAAGCATATTGTTTGTAAAGTCAGGCTTTGCAATTGTATCCGATAAGATTATGCCGAATGAAAAAACAGCGGTAAATAACTATAAGCAGTATTGGCATATGCTTCCAAATTCAAATATTACTGCGGATAATGAGAAAAGGATGATTTACTCGGATTTCTCTGACGGACAGAATATCCTTATTGCATCTGCCGATGAAGCGGAAGCAACACTTGAGGATGGATACTATGAAAGCATCGGCAGCAGTGTGGTAGATGTTAAGGTAGGATATTTTGAAAAAACAGGTGCCGGTGATGTTACACTTGATACTATACTTTATTCTACCGATTACGAAAGCGACAGCATCAGTGCAGAGCGAATAGATACAGGAAAGCCGACGGATAAAGCAACGGCGATGAAGTTTACAATATCAGAGAAAACAGGAACAACTACATATTGCTACCTGTATAACTATGACTTTGAAAACGGAGGAGCAGTAACGTTTGATAAATACAGCAGTGACGCACGTATAGCACTTGTAGGCGAAAATGAAAAGGGCGAAATAACCGAGCTTATGATTGCGGATGGAAGCTATATAAATCAAAACGGAAAAACACTCATTAAAACCGACAAAACCATAACTGATATTTCTTCAGAAGCAATCGGCAGCAGACTTGAGCTTGTGACCTCTGATGAAAACATTAGACCGGAAGACATTCTTGTAAAAGGAACAAGCGTTACAAAGAGCATTCTTTTCAATAAAGAAGCAAAGGTTTACACTGTTTCAGACGGATTATTGCATCCGGGCAGTGCAGCGGCGGAAGAAAAACTTGAGTCTGATAACAATTCTGACGGAATAGGAGAAAGACCTGGATTTGGTAATATCGGAGGGGGTGCCGGTGGAGGTCCCGGAGGTAGTTCGGGAGGAAGCCCCGGAGGAGGCTTCGGCGGTAATTCCGGCAGTAATTCAGATGATAACTCAGGCAGCACTGTAGAATCTGTATTTAAGGATATGGATAATCATTGGGCTAAGGAATATGTTGAATCACTATATAAAAAGGGAATGGTAAACGGAACAGAGGAAGGATATTTTTCTCCCGACCGTTCAATTTTCAGAAGTGAGTTTGTCACTATGGTAATGCGTTGCATAGGCGAAAAAAGAAGTGGTGAAACAAGCGGATTCGAGGACGTAAATGCAGATGACTGGTTTGCAGAATCCGTAGCAGCAGCTGTAGAATTAGGAATTATTTCCGAGGATAGGTTGTTCAGACCTCAATCGAGCATTACTCGTGAGGAAATGAGTAAAATTCTTTGTAATATCAGTAAATATCTGAACAAGCAGGAAGCCGAAATAAGAGAGCTTACTTTCGCTGATAATGATTTAATCAGCGATTGGGCAAAGGAGTTTGTGGAATATGCTGTATCGAACGGTCTGATGAACGGAAAGGATAACAACTGTTTTGATCCACTCGGCAATGCAACAAGGGCAGAGGCAGCAACGGTATTGTATAGACTTCTGGAAAAATAAACAGAGTTAATATAATATAATTTTAAGGAGGATTTTTTTATGAAAAAACAATTTGGCATGGTTGCAGCAATATCAATGTTAGCAGGATGTATGATTCCGGGCACGGTTGTATTTGCCGCAACAGACACGGTACAGGCGGATGCTGACGCACTTACAGTGGAGGATATTCTGACTGTACCTATTGGCAGTAACGGATATCTTATTGATAATCTTGACCTTGACATAGTTACAAAGGGTGAGATTAACGAAAGCCCGATTACATGGAGCAGCAGTAATGCAGACGTAATCAGTACGGCAGGTATAATTACACGTCCGACAGAAACAACTGATGTTACGCTTACTGCAACAATTGGCACGGATTCCGATACTGTAACAAAGGATTTTAATTTTACAGTTCCGGCTAAGGGTGTTTCGGTAAATGGTATGCCTGTAGTGGGTGATAAGATTTATGAGGACACCTTCAGCGACGGTGAAATAAGTGACAAAATTATACTTTTAGGAAAAGCTGATAATGATATTCTTGAGGAGAAGGAAGGAAAATTTTTAATAGATACAAAAACTTGGGGCAGCGGCAAAGAGCCGGGAATAAAAATCGTGGCACAGTCGAATGAGAATTGTGTTTATGAATACACCATGGACCTTGGCATAGGCGTGAGCGGTGAAGCCTGTCATTATGTCAGAAACTGTATTGACTATTATTCAGTAGACGGTCATCCGAACTGGAAAAATGAAACTCCGTACTATCTGGAATGGAGTGGTGCGTCAGACCCCGATAAGAAAAATAATCCGATTACACTAAAAGGTGTAAGTGAAAAATACTATAAGGTTTCAGGTGGTAAGCTTAAGGTAACAGTTTATTTCGACTTCGCAAACAAACAGTATTCAATGTGGCTCAACAATGAGATTGCTTTTGAAAACATACCATTTAGATCAGGTAGTTACGGTCAGGCAAAAATGGTTGAAGCTTTAAAGATATTCACGGTAACTGCCGGAAGTTTTAACGGAAGGGGACCTATCTATGTGGATAACTTCAAGGCATATAAGGCTTCAAAATCAGACCTGTTTGTTGACGCTGAGGGTATTGAGAATGATATACTCACAGGTGAGACAGTAACAAATGCTGACGGAACAAAATATCTTATGGACAATCTTTCATTTGAAAAAACTGAAGGCTCAAACGGTTCAACAATTTCGTATGAGGTAAGCAACCCGTCAGTTATAGATGAAAATGGTGTTGTTACAAGAGATGTTGTTGACAGAGCTGTAACCGTAACCGCAACGGTAAAAGATGCGACAGGCAGTGAGCTTGTAAAGACATTTGATTATATTGTTCCCGGTAAATATCACGCTGTAAGTGTCGGCGATCTTCCGGCAAAGGGTGAAAATCTGACGGCCGGAACAGTAACTAAGAAGGGTGACACATACATTACCGAATGGAGTGCAGAGGGTGATAGGATTTCATTTACATCTGAAGAGGGTAAGGGTGAACCGGGATTTAATTATAAATACAGCAGCCCTCTTACAGGAAAGTTTATACAAAGGGTATCATTTAAATCAACCAGTGACGGACTTAGATTACGTATATCCGACAGCAAGTATAATAGATTCCTGACAATTTATAAATCCAAAAATGAATTAGGGCTGGAGGTCGATGGTTACAAAAATAAGTATACAATTAACGGCAGTGAGGTGCAGGAGCTTGATTTGCTGTTTGATTTTACAGGAGAAACCCCATCGATTACTCCATATTTAAATGGTACAATGCAGGGAGATTCTATAACTGTAAATGTACCTAATAGAAATTTAATGTATATTGCAACTGAGCATATGTGTGGTACTACTATGATGGGTTACCAATGGGGTCCCGGTACGACCGAAATTTACAGCCTTGCTGCAAATAAAGTGATTGATGCAAGCTCTTATCCTGAATTTATGAAGGGCGATGCAGTATTCAGCAATGCAGGAACTCCTGTAAAAGGCAGCAATAAGGTTACTGTTCCCATTATCAAGACAACAGCGGGTGAGCAGACAGCGATGGTGTTCTATGCAATATATAGTGCTGACGGAACTCTTAAGGGGGTGTCTTTAGAGCCGGTAACATTAAGCAATGCTTCTCATCAGGAATATGAAGTAGAAATAATCCTGGATTCTGTATCAGGCGGCGAAACTCATAAGGTATTTATCTGGAATGGAGATATAGTACCGCTTTCAGCAGAGCCGTTTCCTGCATAATAAAAAGCATGGTATTTAATTAAGCAGTATGCCTGAAAACAAAGCATAGAGTTTCGGGAGGAGCAGACTCTCTCATCCTTCCGAAGCAATGCTTCGTATATAAAACGACAATAATAAGGAGATGCAAAATGATAAAGGAAAGAGTGTTTGATATCACCGGATTTTCGTTTGAAGGAAAAATAGATGAAATTTCTTTTGACGGAGTATATGTTCACCGCAGCGGCAGCGAGGCGGTTATCGGTTATAATACAAAGGCTCAGAAAGCGCGCTGCTTCTTTATGCTTTCAAAACTTTGCTCGGAGGGAAAGGAAAGCTTTGAAATAAAAGAGAGACCGGTGTTTGATTTGTGCGGTCCTATGCTGGATTTGTCCCGCGGCGGCGTAATGAGAAAGGACGCGGTTAAACGCTATATCGACAGAACAGCCGCTCTCGGTTTTAATATGCTTATGCTGTATACTGAGGATATATACGAGATGAAGGAATATCCCATGTTCGGTTATCTTCGCGGACGGTACAGCGAGGCTGATTTAAAGGAAATGGACGATTATGCTTTTGAAATGGGTGTTGAGCTGATACCGTGTATTCAGACTTTAGGTCATCTTGCAAATTATATAAAATGGGGCGAAGCTGCTGAATTTGCGGAAAATTCCTCGGTGCTTTTGGTTGATGAGGAAAAAACATATAAATTTATTGAAACAGAAATTAAAACTATGAGAAAATGCCTTCGTTCAAACAAAATACATATTGGTATGGATGAGGCAGTCGGACTCGGATGTGGAAAATATCTTGAAAAGCACGGAATACATAACAAACTGGATATTTTTAACAGACATCTAAAAAGGGTGCTTGATATTACAAAAAAATATAATTATTCTCCGATGATATGGGGAGATATGTATTTTTCGGAAATAAACGGCAATTATTACTACGAACCGGACGCCGTTATTCCGGACAAGGCAATAGCGGATGCACCGGAAGAGCCTGAACTGGTATTCTGGGATTATTATCATACATATTATGATTATTACGATACAAAACTTGCGCAGTATGCGCGTTTCCCGAATACTTCGTCTTTTGCCGGCGGCGTGTGGACAATGGCTGGTTTTGCGCCTAATTTCAGATATACTTATGATTCTATGATACCTGCCCTGCAGTGCTGTGTTGACAGAGGTGTAAAAACCGTCATTGCAACAATGTGGGCGGACGGTGGCTGTGAAACAGACTTTTTTGACGCATTTGACGGTCTGGCTGTTTTTTCGGAATATTGCTATAAAGGTAAGGAATGTACGGAGGAGGATATTTATTCCGTTGCCGCACATATTACAAATTCGGGAGCAGATTTTATTGACGCTGTTGCATCCTTCCATTTTGGTCTGAAAGGTCCGGAGGGACTGGGAAAAGGACTTGTGTACTGCGACCCGATTATTAATCTTCTTTGCTATGATTTTGACTATGACAGGGTGGCGGAGGTTTGTGAAAAAGCAATTAATACTTTTGACAAGTACCGCAGTCATCCGCGTTATACTTATTATAATTCATTATTTAATATAATTTTGAAAAAGGCTGAGCTTCTGGATAGACTGCAAAAGGAATACAAGGCAGATAATAGGGAATATTTGAACGAAACTGCTGAAAAAGCAATTCCCGAGCTGCAAAAACTCTATAAGCAGTTCTATGCTGCATTCAGTGAAAATTGGCTGGCTGTAAACAAGCCGTTTGGCTATGAAGTGTTTGCACAGCGTTTCGGCGGAATAGAGTTTAGACTTGTATATACGCAGGAGCAGCTTCGAAAATACTGTGCCGGAGAAATTGAAAGGATTGAGGAGCTTGATGAAGAAATTATTACAGGGCTTAACAAACCATGGCGATATGCTAATAGCTATATGAACACCAACGGATGATTTTTTTGCACAGTATTGCTTGAAAGGAGTTAATATAATGAAAAGATTTTTAAGCATAGCCTTGTGTATCTGTTTCATATTATCTGCCGTACCGGCAGCACTGGCACAGACAGATTATACAGAAGAGATTACGAGGGTTTGCAGTCTCGGTATCATGGGTAACGTGGAGGATGGAGACTTTAGAGCAGATGATAAAATTACAAGAGCGGAATTTACGGCTGTAATATGCAGAATGTTTTCCTATGACAATATAGGAGGACAGGACACTGTATTTACAGATGTTCCTTCTTCGCACTGGGCAAGCGGATTTATTTCCTTTGCACATAATATAGGATGGATTAACGGTGTCGGAAACGGACTTTTTCTGCCTGAAGCAGAAATTACTTATGGCGAGGCAGTAAAAATATTGGTATGCGTGCTGAACTATGACTTCGGACCGGGTGAGATAACATTTCCCGGAGGATATATAAGCATTGCGGGTTCAATAGGAATACGTAAGAATGCCGTAGACAGCTCGGAGGCAATTACAAGAGCTCAGACAGCAGGGATTATTGACAACGCACTGGATATATATCCTATGGAGTGGAATAGCGACGGAGACCTGGTAAAGAGTGACAAAACACTCTTTGAAACCATATCAGACCGAAAGGAACTTGGTCATTACAGCGGAATTCTTACTTCAACGGGTAATTACAGCATTATCAATAAAAAAAGTGTAGACAGGGCTGTTACTGTAGATGATATACAGTTTTATACAGATAAGAATTATGATGAATATCTTGGACAATATGTAGATGCTTATTATAATACGGATAGTTATGAAATTGTTGAAATAAGTCCTGTGCAAAGGCGGAATATTGTTGTTGAAATTCCGGCAGAGGATACAGAGGTACATACAACCGGTATTGACTATTATGGTGGTGGTCCACGAAAAAAGACTATAAAAATCAATTCGGAAACAATTTTCCTTCTTAACGGCGATATAGTGCAGCCATCAGAGATTGGCTCGGTATATCACGGAAAGTTCAAGGCAGTTGAGAATAATCGTGACAGCATTTATGATGTTATTTTGATTACAAAAGCTGAAAGCTTTATCGTAGAAAGCGTATCAGCAGAAAATATGGCTGTTTATTTTAAGGACGAAAAGACATATCATGGACGAAAGGGTTTTGTTTTTAAGTTTGACGATGCGGACAAAACATATAATATCACTGATAAGAACGGCGAAAGTCGGGAATTTTCGGATATTGAGCCGGGATGCAGTATTTCGTTTGTGGGAAACAGCGATGAAAGCGTTGTAACCGCATATGTAAATAATGAAAAATGTTCGGGAAAAATTGAGGGTATCAGTCCGAGCGAAGGCGAAGTGGTAATTAACGGTAAAACTTATCAGATGGGTAAGGATGCAGACGGAAATGATACATTTAATCCTTCTAACATAATTGAGGGTGAATTTGTTATTGATGCATTTGGGTACATTATAGGAGCATGGGAAAAACAAAATACCAAATTTGCCTACGCGTATGTTGAAAATGCGTATATAGACGAATCGGGAACAGAGATGATCATAAGACTGGTTAAGGGAACAGAGCCGGTCGAAGAAGTGAAAACTATTAATAATAACAGGATTGTGTCATATTATCTGCAAAATTCAGCCATAGAAACATTCAAGCTTGCAGATAAAGTGATTTACGGCAATAATCCAATAAACGCAAAGGGAAGCAAGATTTCATCTGCCGTACTTGATCCGGCAGGGCTTAAGAACAGTATTGTAGGCTATACATTGGACAATGACGGAAAAATTAACAAGCTCAATGTTTATAGCGTACCGACTAATCTTCCGAGTTATGAATTTAATGCAGATATTTTCTCTTTCGGCGGAATGCGTGTAAGCAGAGGCTTTATAAAGGATGAGCATACAATGATGGTCTGCGTACCGAATGCAGTGCGTTCAAGAGAGGATTATAATGTTAATGTCAAGATAACGGATGACAGCTCATATTCGGTATACGGAATTTTGGGAGTAAGTGAAAACGAGTATGGAAGTGCAAAAGCAAATGCAGAACCCTGCGATATAATTATTCTCAAGTCAGACATGGACTCTACGCTTCCTTCAAATATATCATCAGACAGCGATATATGTATAGTAGGAAAATCTGTTATTTCCTTAAATGAGGACAATGAACTCAGATATGAGTTAGATATATTGAACGGCAGTGCAAAGAAAACCTATTATGCACCCGAAGGCAGCGTTGCATATGCAGACGCCGCTAAACTGAGAAAGGGCGACTTAATTCAATTTACCGCAAATTCAAAGAACGAATTTACCGGTATAAAAAAGAGAGCGTCAGTTCAGGGCTTGAAGGAGTATACCGGTATTGACAATGTTTACGGTGAGGTTACGGAGGTAACATATAACACATATGATTATTTCAGCAATGAAATGGTAGATATGCTCAGCGTGAACACCGGTGACGGTGTAACGGATATAAGAATCTACAAGGATGACGGACAGAAGGTTTATCTTTATGACAGAAAGTCGGGATATATATATCCGTCATCAACAGCGGATTTGTTATCTTCAGACTATTTCGGAGATGAGGCAAGCAAGGTGTTTGCTCTTATGCAGGATGGTGATGCAGAAGCCATTGTTGTTATATGGGATTAAAAAACAATTTGATATAAAGGAGAATGATTATGAAAATAAGAAAAAGTTTAGCATTGATTATTGCATGTGCAGCGGCTGTATCAGTAGTAGGCGGCTGCTCGGGTAGCGAAAAAAATGTAGGAACAGGAGCTATCAGCAAGGTTACTACCACGGACGAATATCCAATTGAAAGCAATGAAAAAATAACATATTTCTGTAATATGAGTGATGTCGCTGAAAGTATGAATGAAACAGAATTCGGAAAGGCTCTGGTAGAGCAGACCGGTATACAAGTAGAATTTCAGCACCCTACTGCCGGCAGCAGTTCCGACTCATTCAACCTGATGATTGCCAGCGGTGAATATCCCGATATAATTGAGAACAGCTGGGCAAATTTTGGTTTATCAAAGAGTATTTCAGATGGTGTTGCCATACCTCTTAACGAGGTGGTAGAAAAGGTATCGCCTAATTTTAAAAAGTTACTTGAAGAGCATTCCGAAATTAAAAGAGATATTACAACAAACGATGGGGATATAGCCATGTATCCTTTCTATAGAGGAGACGATTTGCTTTGTACATATGTTGGGGCAATGGTAAGAGAAGATATCCTTGATGAGCTTGGAATGGAGCTTCCGGAAACCATTGACGAATGGGAAGCAATGCTGCGTGCATTTAAGGGTAAGGTAGAGGTTCCGTGCTATGTTGATCTTACACCTTCAAAGATGAGAGGTGTTGATATGTTCCTCGGAGCATATAACGTAGATTCAGACCTTTATGTAGACAACGGAAAGGTGAAATTTGGTCCGTGTGAGGACGGCTTCCGTCAGTGGGTTGAAAAAATGATTGCATGGTATAATGAAGGACTTATTGAAAAAGATTTCGCAAATATAGATTCAAAGCGCGTTACCTCTCTTGTGGTAGGCGGTCAGATGGGCGCTGTAATGGGCTACTGCGGCAGTAATTTCGGTACATGGCTGCCAACATTAAAGGAAAAAAATCCGGAAGCGAAACTCGTACCGGTAAAATATCCCGTAATGAATAAAGGAGACCGTCCTCAGTTCGGACACAAAGAGCCGAGAGTTTTAGGAATTGGTGCAGTCATCAGTACACAATGTAAAAATCCGGAAATTGCTGCGCGTTTGCTTGATTTTGGCTATTCTGAAAAGGGACATATGCTCTATAATTTCGGAATTGAAGGCGAGTCCTATAAAATGAAGGACAATGTTCCTACGTATACCTCGAAAATTCTAAATTCCGAAGAAGAACTTAGTCTTCCAATTTCCAAGGCACTTGAGCTGTATACAAGAGTATCAGCAAGCGCTCCGTTTGTGCAGGATAAAGGATATATTACGCAGTATTACCGCAATGAAACACAGCGTGAAGCTCTTAAAATTTGGTCAGACAATGCAGAGGAAGAGCATTATCTGCCGCTGGTGCAGTTTACAACGGAAGAAAATCAGAAGCAGTCTAAGATTATGAGCGACATACGTACATATGTTGACGAAGCAGTTTTGAAAATGATTATGGGAGTGACGCCGATATCTGAGTATGACTCATTTGTTTCTACAATAAAATCAATGGGAATAGATAAGGCTGTTGAAATTAATCAGAAGGCTTATGACAGGTATTTGTCCAAATAATTGAAGAAGGTGTATTATGCGTAGCAAAATTGAAAAAACACATCAACGCAGATTAAAGGAAACCATTTTCCGCGACCTTAAGCAGAATGGTTCGCTGTATATTTTGATACTGCCGGTTTTAGCATTTTATATTATATTTGCATACGGTCCGATGTACGGCGCGCTTATAGCATTTAAGGATTTTTCTCCTGCAAAGGGAATTTTGGGAAGTAACTGGGTAGGTTTGGCGCATTTTAAAGATTTTCTGACAAGTCATTATTTTTTCAGATTACTGAAAAATACTCTGACTATCAGTATTTCAACACTTGTTGTAACTTTTCCGTCTGCTATTATATTCGCTTTGCTTATTAACGAAATAAGAACAAAGTGGTTTGCTAAAACAGTTCAGACTATAACCTATATGCCGCATTTTATTTCTTTGGTCGTAATGTGCGGTCTGGTAACGAATTTTACCTCATCAGGCGGAATAATAAATGATTTGGCAGCTTTATTCAGATTTGAACGAAAGACACTCCTAAATGATCCGAGGTACTTTGTGCCTATTTATGTTGTATCTGATTTGTGGCAGCATATGGGTTGGAATTCAATTATTTATCTGGCGGCACTTGCAGGTATTGATCAGGGACTGTATGAGGCGGCAAGTCTTGACGGCGCGGGCCGCTTTCGTCAGACCATATTAATTACAATACCATGTATTATGCCGACTATAATAATTATGTTTATATTAGCGGTAGGCAAAATTGTAAATGTCGGTTATGAAAAAATTATATTACTGTATAACCCTGTCACATATGAGAAGGCAGACGTAATTTCCAGCTTTGTTTATAGAAAAGGTCTGGAGGATATGCAGTTCAGCTATTCTACAGCTGTCGGTTTGTTTAATTCACTGGTTACGTTTATTCTGGTTACAATAACAAACTTTTTGAGCCGTAAATATCAGGGAGTGGGGTTATGGTAAACAGAAAAAAGTTTAAATAAATTTTCGTTCACCGTATCTTTTTAATGCACATATTTATATGTGTGCATTAAAAAGAGGTGCTATTAGGAATTTATTTGAAGCTTATGTTTGTGCTTTTTGGCACAGAAAGGAATGATTATAAAATGTTAGATAAACCGACATGGCAACAGCGTATATTCGGAATAGTAAATGGCAGTATAATGATTATACTGATGATAGTTATGTTCTATCCGGTGTGGTATGTATTCTGTGCGTCATTTTCCAATGCAAATGAATTTATAGCGTATGATGGTGTGCTGCTTTTGCCGATTAAGCCGACGATAGCTGCATATGAGGGCGCTTTCAGACACCCTCTGATTTTTGATTCATATTTGAATACGCTGTTTATAGTTATCGTGGGAACGGCGCTCAGTACCATTTTGACAGCTATTGCTGCATATTTTATGAGTAGAAAAAACGTATTTTTTAAGCGGCCCATTTCTCTTATGATAATTTTTACGATGTATTTTAACGGAGGACTTGTTCCGCTGTATTTAATCGTAAAGAATTTGGGACTTTTAGACAGCATTGCTTCATTGATTTTGCCATCGCTGCTTTCGGTATATAATATAGTAGTAATGCGTGCCGGATTTGATTCTCTGCCGGATAGCATTGAGGAATCGGCTAAAATTGACGGAGCCGGACATATAATTATTCTGTTCCGGATTTTGCTCCCGATTGTATTGCCTACTGTTGCCGTTATAATATTGTATTACGGAGTAAGCTACTGGAATGCATGGTTTAATGCGTCAATATTTATGAAGAGCAGAAATAAATTTCCGCTTCAGCTTGTTCTGAGACAAATATTGCTTGAGAATGAGACGAATGAAATGTCATCAGGAATTGATACGGGAGACCAAATGGCATTAAGCGAAACAATCAAGCATGCAGTCACAATGATTGCAACTATACCTGTACTGTGCCTGTATCCGCTTTTGCAGAAATACTTTATTAAAGGTATAATGATAGGCGCTGTTAAGGGATAAGTGCGCCCAGAAAAGGGAGGACTTCACATCGTGAGGTGTGATTTCACTTGATTGAATGAAAAAAACGGTTCATTTCTAACACAATAGAACAACCATCCCCTTGTGTAATGTAGCAGGAAGATGCGTAGGTGCTGAGCGGGAAATGTTAGGGTCGATGAGGGTTATGCCCTGCTGCTTTATTACCGGAATGGCGGCAGGCGCCGCATCAGCGCTTGCAGTGCGTCAGGCGGAGGATATAAGAAGCATAAGTATAAAAAATCTTCAGGATAAGCTTATTGAATTGTGAGCATATCTTCCGTTTAGCCGATAGTTTAAACAACCATCTTTATTTGAACTGTATGTGTTTGAATAAAGATGGTTGTTTTTGTTTATGAACACAAGGGGACGGTTCTCTTGTGTTACAAATCATCTTTTAAAGTGAATTCCATCGCAAATTATACTGTTGCATTTACTTTGCAAATTTCCTATTACCGGATATAAGAAATAGTTTCCTTGATATAATAATCGTCTCAGGTATATATTTATGAATATCTTTATTTGGATTGTCTAAAATCAAGCAATTCACTTTCTGTAATATCAAGCGCACTTGCTAAAAGGCATATTTTTCCAAATGTATCTCCCGTAAACATATTAGGATTTTCTAATTTGCGTATTGTTGAAATGCTGACCTTTGCTTTTTCTGCTAATTGTTCTTGTGTCATTAGCCTTAATTTTCTATAATAGGCAATATTCAACCCTAAAGCTATTAATTTTTCACCATAAGTCATTGTTTAAGCACCTTTATTATTTGAATTTTTAATGTATTAATTATATAACAATTTCGTCAAATTATACATATCCTACATATGGCTAAATAATCAATCATATTGATTATTTAGCCTTTACAAATAATTATATATACATATATATTACAATGATAGAACACAAGAGAACCGTCCCCTTGTGTTCCCGGAGATGGGGTATGTATGGTAATTAAAATAAAAAGTCGTATTTCGCCCCTATAAATTGTTATAAAAAAGTCGTACCTCGCCCTATTAATATCAAAATAAATATGATAAAATATAAATAAACAGTCTCATTATATTGTTGAATTATTTCATACTATTGTGTATAATATTATTATATTATTTTGATTTTATGAAAGGGTAAAAAATGATACATGCTATTATAATTGACGATGAAAGCATCGCGAGGGAAACGCTGTATAAATACTGCAGAAAATATGCACCGAATTTTGAGATTGTAAAAAGCTTTGATAATGGTGCCGATGCTATTTCGTATTTAGAATCCAATGATGTGGATTTAGTGTTTACCGATATAAAAATGCCCGGAATATCCGGCATAGATATTACAAAGTGGATTTATGAAAACAAGCCGTATATAAAGGTTGTTGTAGTCAGCGGATACAGCGATTTTTATTATGCTAAGCAGGCAATGGACTATGGTGCGGTATATTACCTTTTGAAGGTAATTGATATTGACAGCTTCAAAAGTCTTGTAAATAAAATTACAAGAGAGTATAATCAAAGGTTATATAACTATAAAACCGTAGAATTAAAAGAGTTTTTCTTTGATGTTATTTACGGTGCATTTAACAGCTATACACAAATGAGTGATAGGTTCAGGGAAGTATGCCAATTGTTGGAGGGAGATGCGTGCTGCAGATTAATTAATATAAATTTTAATGAATTAGATTCATTTCTTAATGATAAATGGCATTACAGCAAAGAGAGATTTCAAAATGCCATAGTTAATATTATTCAAAAGACATATTGCGAATGCTTCGCCATGCCGATTGGTGAAAACAAATCCTTGTACGGATATTTGCTGCTTTTTCCGGGCTCTGATTCCAAACAGATACAGAATACGGTGATTATTGAAAAAATACATGAGATTATGGGGATGGGATGCACTATAAATTCTGAAGAGATGACTGTTGCACAGTTATATGATAAATATAATGACAGCAATGCCGCTTCAGAAAAAACAGAGCCCGGAAAAGTTGATACCGCAAACGGAAAAGTAAAAAATATTCTTGTTGAGCGGGTTAAAGAATATATAGAAAAAAATTATTCAAATGGCATACTAAAGAATGATGTGGCTGATTACTTTAATATAAATAAAGACTATTTGGGGAGAAAATTTAAGGAGGAGACAGGCAAGAGTATAACCGAGTATATGCTTGAAATAAGAATTAACAAAGCCAAACAGCTTATAGAGCAAAACTACAGCTTTTCAGAAATATGCTACAGAGTCGGATATATAGATACAAGAAATTTCAGAAGACTGTTTCAGAAGGCAACGGGAATGACAATGCAGGAGTATAAGGATAGTTTGTAAAGGAGTAAAGCTGAAATGCTGAATAAAAATTTTTCTGTTTTTTGGAGAAAGTATGGATTTAAAAGTATTGCGGTCAAAAACTCTTTAAAGTTATTTTGTGTTTTCCTTATGATACTTATCATACCGATTTCTATCATATACAATCTGACACTCAGTAATCTCAGGCAAAACAGTTTAAAGATGAGCGGGGACAATGTAAAGAAAATCGGTGCGACTCTGGAGACGCTGATACGTGATACAGAGTATATGGCGGTTGAAATGCTTGCTGATAATGAGATAACATACTTCCTTACATCAACAAAACTAAATGATTATAATATAAATGACATTACAGATAAAATTGCAGCATATATGTCAGGGAAAAATATCATTCAATCGGTTTATTTATATAATGAAACAAACGATATGGTCTGCAATAATACAGAGTGTGTACCCTTTGCCCAATTTGCGGATCAATCTTGGCGCAGGTATTATGAGTTGGAAATGCCGGAAAAGTATTATCTGTATTCAAGGAATATAGATAATACGGCGTATAATGTTTTTACCCTGATAAAAAAGAAGGTAAACGGAAACGGCGGAATAATTCTGAATATTGATTTAAATGCCATGGAAAGATATATTTCAGAATTTTTCTTAGAGGATAACGGCTTCTATATTGTTTCAAAAGATGGAGTTATGTACACTAATCTTTTGAAAAGCAAGCGTAATAACAAAATAGAAAAAAATATTGCCGAAATGATTAACAGCGATAAAACTGAGAAATTTATGACGGTTGACGGCGATAGAATATGCGTCTCAATAGGAAAATCTGATTATTACGGATGGTATTATGTAAATGTTATTCATAGTATGAATGATGTCAGAGGAATACGCAGCACTTTTATTTTCGGTGTTATTATATTTCTGACAGTAATGTTTATATTGATTGCTTTGGCTGTTGTAATGTCGATGAATAACATATCTCAGATAATTAACATATTGGATTTGTTTGATAACAGAGAAATATATAATAATCTTACAAATAATGAGATTTCAGCGATAGCGAGTAAAATAATGCTGCTCATGGATGACAATGAGAAGTTGAAGAGTGAAGTGCAGTCAAGAAGCGAAGAATACGAAAAGTGGAAGATTAAAGCGCTGCAGACGCAGATAACACCGCATTTTTTAAATAATACTCTTGCTGTTATAAATCTTAAAGTAATTGATACAATTGAAGATGATGAAGATATATCAAGAATGATATCAAGGCTTTCAAATATTCTTGATTATACTCTTATCACTGATAAAATATTTGTTACATTGAGAGAAGAGCTCAGTTTTATTGAAGCATATATTTCACTGCTTAAGCTCAGGTATAACAATTTAAGCATCAGTATAAATGTTCCCGATGAATTTATGGATTATTTTGTTCTGCGTATGTCACTTCAGCCTATTATTGAGAATGCGGTTTTTTATAATGGGAAGGAGTATGCCAATGTGTATGTCGAATGTGAGAAAAACGGGGATTTGCTTGAATTGACAATAACCGATAACGGTAACGGAATGCCGGAAAAAAGAATTGAGGAAATAAGGAAATCTTTTGAGGATGATGATACACAGCAGTCACCGATAGGTGTAAAGAATGTATTTAAACGTCTTAAGGCGGCATTCGGGAACCGGGCTGACATTAATATTATAAGTGAGGAGGGCGTATTCTCAAAGGTTATTTTGACAATACCGATTGGTGAAAAAAGATAAAAGTATATTAATACAGATTAACGCGATAATAACAGCATCTTAATGAAAGGATTTGTAGTGTGAAATGAAAACCGGAAACAATGTAGCGTTTAATGCAAAAAGGTCATATAAGAAAAGTGTGAAAAAGGATATCAGGCAAATGGATATGATGGTTTTGCCGGGTTTTTTACTGACACTTGTATTTTGTTATATACCGATGTTCGGAGTTATTCTTGCGTTTAAAGACTTCAATCCGAATGTGGGTATTTTAGCCAGCAAATGGGTGGGGTTTGATAACTTTAAATTCTTCTTTGAATCAAATGACTGTCTGGTTCTTGTAAGGAACACGGTGCTGTATGCCCTGTGGTTTATAGTAGTCGGAAATTTTTCAAATATTGTTTTTGCCATACTTTGCTACAACATTAAAAGAAAATGGGCGCTTAAATATTATCAAACTACAGCGATACTGCCTACATTTATGTCGATTGTATTGGTTTCATATATAGTGTACGTAATTCTTGCCCCAAGATCAGGTGTTTTAAACAGATTATTAACGAGCGTTGGATATCAGCCGGTAGACTGGTATGCAGATCCTAAATACTGGCCGTTTATTTTAACTCTGGTAAAGGTATGGAACGGTGTGGGCTACGGAAGCCTCCTGTACTATGCAACCATGGTCGGAATAGACGAGAGCTTGTTTGAGGCAGCAGAGATGGACGGAGCAAATAAAATGATGCAGATCATCCATATAATCATTCCTGAAATAATGGGGTTATTGTGCTTGCAGGTAATTATGGGAGTTGGTTATGCCATGAGCGGGGATTTTGGTTTGTTCTATCAGATTCCGAGAAATATCGGGCTGCTGTATCCGACAACTGATATATTGAATACATACATTTTCAGAGCCCTGCAGGCGGGGACAAGTATGGGAAGAACCACAGCAATAGGATTATTCCAATCTGTTTCGGGCGTCATTCTTCTTTTGGTATGCAATGCATTCATCAGAAAAGTTGACAGTGATAAGGCAATGTTTTAATAAATGCCTGCGGAAAGGAATGATATTTATGAAAAAGAAAAATTACGCGGGAAGGATAGTATTAAATGCTGTGCTGATACTGATGAGTTTAGGATATATTGTCCCGATATTATTAATGATAGCCATTTCGTTTTCAAGTGAGCAATCGGTAAGAGACTACGGTTATATGTTAATTCCGAAACAGTTTTCACTTGAAGCATATTATCAGGTGTTTAAGAACCCGATGAAAATTATCAACGCATACAAGGTAACGATTTTATTTACGGTACTTGCAACAGCTCTTTCTGTAGTTATACAGACCCTGATGGCATATCCCTTGTCCAGAGCAAATTATAATAAAAAGAAATTTCTTACCGTATATTTAATGATAACAATGTTTTTTAGCGGTGGTTTGGTACCGAGCTATATTTTGAATACGCAGTATCTGCATATAGGAAATACTTTTTGGATTTATATATTCCCGGGACTTGTGAGCGCATGGAATGTAATTTTGTTTAAAACATTTTTTAAGGGCTTGCCTGAGGGGTTGGTTGAAGCAGCGAAGCTTGACGGCGCGAGTGAATTTATGGTTTACAGAAGGATAATAATGCCTCTGTCAACTCCGATAATAGCTTGTATTGCATTTACAACGGCTCTTGCAAAGTGGAATGATTGGAATACATCGCTGCTTTATATAAGACGAAGTGATTTGTACTCGCTTCAGTATTTACTGCAGAGGATAATTAATGAATCTGATTATATAAAGAGTATGCAGGGTACTGCAGCATCGTCCTTGGTTGGCACGGAGCTTCCGGCTGAGACTATGAAGTATGCTGTTGCAATATTAGCCGCCGGACCGATGATGATTGTGTTCCCGTTTTTTCAGAAATACTTTGCCAAGGGTCTTGTAGTAGGTTCCGTTAAGGGATAATTAATGATATTTTTTATCACAATAAAAACAAATAAAGAGGAAAGGAAAGATTTAAAAATGAAAATCAAACAGGTGTTATCAGCCGCTGTGGCAGGATGTATGCTTACAGCAATTTTATCCGGATGCGGCACAAATGAGGAGAAAAGCATTACTTTAAAATATGTAATGCCGGGACCGGGTATTCAGGAAAATTCAAAGGAGGTCTGGTCAGTTTTTAATGACGAGCTGCATGAAAGATTACCGGGTGTTTCTGTGGATTTTGAGGTTATTCCTCTATCTGAATATAAGCAAAAGATTATGTTGATGATGGCGGCAAGAGAAAAGATAGATATAGTGAATAATTACAGCCTTGATTTTGCTACGGAGATTGCCAACGGCTCTTTTGCCGAAATGAATGATCTTCTCGATAAGTACGGAAAAGAGCTCAAAGAAGCATTACCCGAGTGGATATGGGATTATGAAACTGTAAACGGTAAGATTTACGGTGTTCCCACATATCAGATGATGGGACAGACAAGATGTATATGTTTTATAAAGGAATACGCCGATCAATATCTTGATACCGATGCATTAAGAGCGGCAATTGATTCGGCGCCTACCTTCTCACAGAATGTATATGACATTTTAGGGAAGTATTGCGAGGATCTTAAGGCAAACGGTATTGATTTTGAAACTACCGATACATTAAATCCAAAGGGATATGATACGGTTACAAATCAGTATTCTGTAGTTATGGGTGATGACAAGTGTCAGGTTGTTAACAGATATGCAAATGATGCGGCAAAAATCAAATATGAAAATGCCGCACAGTGGTATAAAAAGGGATATATCAGGGATGATGTTCTTTCTGCCGAGGATATCAGCTCATTAAAAGGCAAAAAAGACGGCTTTGCTTTCTGGGATGAAATATATTCTCCTTATGCGGAAGAAGAGCTTTTCAAAAAATACGGAAATGAAATTACTGCAGTTCCGTATGATTTAGAGCCGCCCATCGGAGGTACGGCATTAGCAGGCGGAACCTCAATTGCAGCATCAAGCAAATATCCCGAACAGGCAATGCAGATTATAAACCTTATTCAGAGCGACAAGGAATTATATAATTTGCTGGTATACGGGCGTGAAGGCATTGAATATGAAAAAATCGGTGAAGACAGAATAGAAACAAAATATGATGCATCACAAGCAAGTGAAAATGATTCTTACGGGTTGTATAAATGGATTGTAGGAAATACAGAACGCGCATACTCAAACCAATCTGAACCGGATACATACAAGGAATGGGCGTTTAATGAAATTAATGCTTCATCCAATCGTTCAAGGATTATAGGTTTTTTGCCGGACACAAGCAGCTTTGCAGACAGAATTACTCAAACAGATGCTATAAAAACACAGTACTCAAATGTACTCTGGAATGGCGTTAAGGGTGACGATTGGGAAGCATACTATAATGAGTTTGTTGAAAAGCTTAATATTGCGGGAGACGATGTAATTAAATCGGAATTACAGAAGCAAATAGATGAATTCCTGAAAGATAAATAATTTAAATTTTGAAATTATGGAGTAATTTACTCCGTAAAATAAAATTAATAGAGAAAGGAAGTTAGATTATGAAATCTACAAAACTAACAAAAATTTCGGCTCTGATTTCTGCTGCAGCATTATGTGCCGGAATATTTTCAGCTTTGGTTTATGCAGAAGAAACCACCTATGTAACCGAACGTATTTATGTTGACAAAACGGTTATGCTGTGCCATGACAAGGCAAATCCTAAAATAGAGGTGGATAGTGACTATATCGCCTTGAATTATAATACTACAGGTATATTATCCTTTGACCTGGGGTACACAGGAAATGTATCGTCTGTTAAGCTGGGAATTGCAAAGTGGAACGGAGCAGGCGAATTATATGAGTACGGGTTGAATAATGCGGTGTATGACGACTACAAAATGAATGAGGGGGATTTTAATACCTGGGATAGCTTTGTTCCCGAACTGAGTACATCAGCATACAAACTCACATCTACTAAGGATGCTTTTAATAACTACGACGAAATTGACATCACCGATTTTGCAGCACAAATAAACAGCTCAAGATATTTATCAATCGGTTTAAAAAAGGAGGGCAGTTTAAACAATGTATGTTTATGGGCAAAAGCATTGGCATTCCAGCCATATATTGAAGTTACAAGAGATGTAACTATGAACGCTTCGGATTTTGTTGAGGCAGTAAACAATTCAACAGATGAAATCGGGGTTGAGGCTGCTATAGAGAATTATGCGCAGGCAACGGGCTTGGATTATAAACGCTACAGCATGATAGATCATTGCGATATATTTGCAAAGGAATTGGCAGGTAAGCATTATGCAAGCTTTGAACAGTTAAAAGCTGATTTTAATGCTATGCTTGATAAATATGTTCCTAAAACTGAAATTCCATGTGAATTTTTTGCAGGCTTTAACGGCGGTGAATTTAACTGTCTCGGAAAGGCAACAGATTCAAAAACAATAAAGGATACAAATTCAAATACAATAATTATCGGATATAAAACTGACAAGGTCAATCCGCAGACATTAAAGGGCGTAAGTGTAAGGTTCAAACAGGCAACAGATAATACATCACCTTATAAAATGGGATTTATGTTAAAGTACATATTATCAGATACATATCCCAAGATTGAATACGGCGGGTCAAGTACAGAGGTTTATCGGAACTGGAAGGATTTTCTCGCACAGGAAACTGCCATAAACAAGAAAATTGATATCAGCGAATTAAAGGACGATACTTTCTATGCAGACATGCCTGAGCTTGTTGCACCCTTGAGCGGAAATGCGGGTAAAGAGTTAGTGCTTCATGCAACAATTCCCACCAATGATAAGAATAACAGAAATGTATTCAATTTGTATATGGATTCATCAATTATTTTATATGATGATATTTCCGCTTCATATGTCAGTCTGCAGAATATCTTAGACGGCGTTGCATCAGAGAAAGAAATAAAGGAATGGGCAGAGGAGTTTGGTCCAAGCTACAATATTGATGTACATGCCTTGTATAATATGGACGGTGTTTATAAGGCTCTTGCAGGCAAGAGGTTTAATAATATTGACGAATTTTGTGCAGGCTTTACCGCAGCTGTAGAAAGTAATTATGTTACAAAGTATATCAGATCAAATGCTGACGTAACACGTGCCGGCGGCGGCGCGGAATATGAATTCAACAATACCGGTCTTATTACCGGAAACGGAAACGGCTGGAATATGGTTATTAACTCGTTTAAGATACCTGCCGGCAGATATGTTAAGAATATGTCATATGTTGTAACGTATGGATATAATTATACGGCCGGTCAGGAAATTCAGATTCGAAAATATTCAACAAGCGAAATTCCTGCTGTTCCTGACGGAACAAAATATGAAAAAGGAACAGCTGAGCATACAGCCTGGGTGAATTACTTCGATAAGGAAATGAAGGTACCGAACCTTGAGAATTATACACTCTCAGAGGACGCAGGTATTGGTCAAACAACAGAAGTTAAACTTTCTGAGGATATGTTAACGGATGTTCAGGCAGGCGCTGCTCAACTTAATTTAGCTGTTACCGGTTCGGGTAATTTACAAATGTACAGTACTTATAACACTTCAGGCAAGGTACCGTCACAGTTAAAGGTTGTATACGATAAGACGGCGTTTGATACATATCTTTTAAACGCGGTCAACAGTGCGGCAAATGCAAATGATGTAGCAGCCGCTCTTAATGAGTACAGCCTTGCACTTGCTGATTATGAAGGCTATGAAGCTTTATGCGACAATGCAAAGAAACTTGTAAGCGAAGAAGTATATGGCAGAGAATATGCAAGCGTATCTGAAATCGATGCCGTATTAAGTGATTTTGCAGCTAAGTATAACGGACAGAAGTTCGTTATTAAGAGTGCTGCCGATAATAACGGAACAATCAGCGCAGAAATAGTAAATGTAGAAGGTGAAGCACAAAGCCCTGTATTATTTGCCGCATATTATAACAATAATGTGATGGTAAACATGGTAACATATTCAGGAACGGATATTCCTGCAGAAGCTTACGGGAAAGCTAACTGTACGATCGGTTCATACAATGGTGCATATGACAGTGTAAAGGTATTTATATTCAAATCTTTTAATACAATTGAACCCTGGGCAAAATCATTTGATGTTAAATAAGCATTCATAACATAGAAGTAATTCAAAATCATAAGAAGCTTTATGGGGCTGCATTGCAGCAGCCTCATAAAGCTTACATAAGGAGGAGCTTGAAAATGACTAAATGGGCATTATATGTTAAAATAAGCTTATTGGCTTGCTTTACAATGATAATACCAAATGCAGTCATGGCTGAAGAATGCAGTATTAACTTATCTGAAATCAATCAATGGACATCGGCGGAGGAATCAAAGTCGGACAGCGATAGATTTGTTTCAAATAATGGTGAATTATACTATTATGATAAGGGAGGAATAATTACAGACTCAAATACAGAAGAGTCCGGGTATACTTTATATCATGATTTTGATACACCGGTTTCCGGTGATGTATATATAAAATTTAAGGTGAAATGCGACAGAAGTCCGGATTTCCAGGGTATCAGCTTTCTTTCAACAAAAATTAACGGCAGCTATGTTAATTCAAGAGTGTCTCCTTCAAATACAAGAATAATGCGTTGTGAGTTTTCAAACAGATTAAGAAATATAACCGGAGACCGGGATGCTGTCATCCCGGAATACAACTATATTGACGGTTACTGGTATTCGTATGATGTAACATTGCATCTGACAGGTTCGACAATCGGAAATACCGCTGATATATCAATAAAGAATGATGCAGTTGACGGGAATAAATTAAATGTCAGCTTCAAAGATGTACAGATTAACGGAGGCGGTGTATTGGGAAGCATTGTTATTAACAGTGCAGACCGAAGAAAACAAACTCTGCAGAGTGAAATGCATATAAAGGATTTTACCGTAACATTTAATAAGGCTCCGGATGAAAATGATAATAAAATTACAATAAAGCTTGATGGCAGTAAGCGTCAAAGATTTAACGGTTTGGGTGTCAATGCGGGCAGTGCATTTGAGATTCATTCGGATGAAGCAGTAAGAGATGAAATGCTTGATAAGATTTTTAATGATCTGGATGTGGATAAATTAAGAATATGGGTCAATGTGGGTATTTATATGCAGAAGGACGAGAATGGTAATATTGTTTATGATCTCGACGCCGCGAATCCTTATATCCGGGATACAAGGTTTAATATGCTTGAAGGCTTTTGGTATAATTATGAACGGGCAAAGGATTATGGGATGATGTCAATTAACGATATTATCGATAAATATAATATAAATGAAGTTTTACTTGCTCCCGGCGGATTGTCGGGGGACAATTATAAAGTGCCGGCATGGATGCGGGGAAACGTTGAGGATCCATACACAGGTGAAATCCTTTCGGATATGCTTTTACCTGAAAATGCTCCTGTATACGGAGAAGCGCTGGCACGGTTGATTTATGATGTAAGGGATAAATATAATGTGAAAATAACAGCTGCAACAATCTTTAATGAGCTTGGCGGCTGTATAACAGATAGAGAAATATTAACGATTATTAAAACCTTGAGAAATAAACTTGATGAATACGGACTGAATTATGTTAAAATATTAGCACCTGAGTATTCAACCAACAGTTTGAGCAGATTATCAAGGTTTATGAATTATATAAAGCAGGATCCTGAGGCTTATGATATAATATTCGGCTTTGCAAATCATTCATACAGCTGCGGAACCGGCAGGGCAGAGGAAGAATTTATACTGGAAAGCTCAAAGCCGTTATGGATGACTGAAATATGTGAAGAGGGTGAGCTGACCGGCGGAGGTTACAGCGAGTGTGCACATACAGCAGGAATATTCCTGTCTGATCTGAACCATATGGTTTCGGATTGGTATTACTTTATAGCAGCAAATGCTGTGCATGAAAACAGACTGTTTACGGTGGGCGGCACATTGATGTATTCTACATATTCGGGCACATCAAATATAATACCGCCTGAGGAGAGAAAATATCATGCCGGCTATACACAAAGACCGATTTATGCATATTTAAAACAAACAGTAGATGCAATCCCCAAAGGAACTGTGATGACCAAATGCATAAGCAACCGTGAGGGTGACATGGAGCTGAGCGACATCAATGATAATAAGCTGTACGCAGCTGCCGGTGAAAATCCCGACGGCGGTATATCTATTGCATTATTAAACAATACGAGTACAGAAAAACAGTTAATTGAATTTAATGCAAATAATTCATCAAGGGTGTTTGCTGATGAAGTGATTACCGTTGATGTTGATTTGTCTGAATATGATATAAACGAAAATATTGAGTTTAATGTAATATCAACATCACCCGACGGTGAAATTGTCGATATGGGAAAAATCACTGCCCATGACTCTAAATTAAGCATATCTGTAAGACCCGCGGAATTAATTACACTGGTAAGCAGCGGGGCGGTAAAGAGCATGTACAGTGCAGGGATAAACAAACAAACGCACAATGTATTTGTAGAAGGTGTATTAAAACAGCCCTTTAATAAGGATACAGAAATAAATATAATGTTAGCAAAAAAGGACAGTGACGGAAATGTTTCGGATATTGCGTATGTAAACAGCACATATCCGGATGATTATGGAAGATATTCAATGAAGTTCAGCCTTCCGGAGTATATGTGTGAAGAAGGTAGGTTAAACGGATATAAGCTGTATGCATATCATAATTCAAATAATCTGGTGAATGATTATATTCTTAAAGTTGAGTCGGGCGGAATATTGGATGTGGATTACAACACATTTAATTCCGGAAAACTTAATGCTGACATAACAAATCCTTACGGAAATAATGAAGCTTATAAGATTATTGTCGGATTTTATGACATTAACGGCAGACTTATATCCTGTCAGATGTCAGAAGAAAAAGACATAAGCTATGAGAGCTTCACAAAGGAGTCCGGCAGCAATGAACAAATCAGCTATGAAGCACCGGCAGGAACCGTAAAAATAAAAGCATTTGTTTTCGGACGCGGTTCGGCAATGACACCGATGGACGAATGTGTTCAGACAATGTATTAAAAAGGAGCATAAAAATGTTAAAGAAATTTATTTTATTCGTATGTTGTTTTACAGTGTTTGCGGCAGGTATGTCTGCTGACATTGCAGCTGCTGAAGAAGATAATGTATTAATCTCAAAATATGATGAAACAGCGCCATATATTACAGTTTTGAAGGAAATAGGTGTTTTACAGCCTGATGAGGCGGGAGATTTAAAATTAGATTATGAGCTTAACCGTATGGATTTTGCGCATCTTGTATGCAGGATGTTCAATGCTAATGCAGACAGTGATATTGAGGTTATCAAATATGTAATGGATACCGGTATTATGGTTGGCAGCGGTGACAATTTCCGCGGCGGGGACAGTATAACATATGATGAGGCAGCAGCAGTAATGATTAAGGCTCTTGGTTATGGTTTTTATGCAGAGAACAGCGGAGGATATCCGTCAGGATATTTAAAAAAGGCTGCTGAGCTCGGGATATTAAATAAGCTTGAAAATATAGCGGGGCATTCTTCTGTATCCAGGGGATATGCTGCAAGATTGATATTTAATACCATGTGTGCAGACATGCCCAAAAGACAAATAGGCAGTGATTTTGATTTTACCCCTGATGCCGGTAACACTATTTTTTCAACTTATCACTCGATTTATGAAAAATCGGGACAAGTTACTGCAAATGAGTTTACTGTTTTGTACGGAACAAGCGAACCGGATAAAAACCAGGTTGCAGTCCTTGATGAGATTTACGATATAGGGGATCTGGACTTGCCGGATAAGCTGGGTTATACGGTTAATATTATTTATAAGGATGATGAGGCTTCAGCAAACAGGAGAATTTTGTGTTACGAGTTGGACAGCAATAACAATTACGATATTACAATTGACAGTGAGGATATAGAATCAATTGATGAGAATTATATTACTTATTATGAAGGAAGCAGCCGAAAAAGAATAAAAAACGATGTCAGTCTTTTTGTGTATAACGGAAAGGTTGTAAATATTGATTACAGTCTGATGATTCCGGGCAGCGGAAGTCTGACGCTGATAGGTACTCATAGAAATGAATACAGTATAGCTATAGCTCACGATATAAAAACATATGTCGTTAACGGAACGGTAATTGATAAAGAAATGGTTTTTGATAAGTTAAGCAAGTCTGTATTGATGCTTGACGGCAACGATAAGAAGGTGTCCGTTAAATTCAGTGACAGCAGCAGCGAACTATCAATTGACGCACTTCAGGAAAATGACGTATTGGCTGTTGAGGAAAGTGATGACGGAAGGATAATTAAAATTGTTGTATACAGGGATAATTTTTATACCGGTATTATCAGCGGAAGAACTGAGGATGAGTACATTGTAGACGGATACAATATAAAGATAAGCAAAGAGCTTCTCGGTGCGTTTGAGGCAGGAAACAGCAATCTGCCTGTAATTCAGCTCGGCAGGTCATATAAGGTGCTGTTAAATGACAGAAATGAAATTGCGTTTATAATTGACAGCAATGCTGAAACCAACGGCTATGGTTATTTGCTGCGTCTGGCTGCCGACAGTGATGAAGAGGAAAAAGTTTATATTGAAATTTTCACAGCTTCGGGAAGTACAGCTAACCTTGAACTGGCGCAGAGAGTGAAATTAAACGGATATTCGGGAAGAAAACCATCATATGTTCTGAATGCAATAGGAAATTCCGGAAGCGGCATACAGCAAGTAATATACTATCAGACTAATTCTGACGGAGATGTAAACGTTTTGGAAACGGCTGTTGATGGGTATGACAGAGAAAGGTTTTCATGTGACTATGCGTCTGATATGGATCCGTCCAGACAACTTGAATATTATTCAAAAACATTCGGACATAGATATACCTTAAAAAGCGGAGGGGTTATATTCCAGAAAAATCCCGATGTACCCGGGGTCAGCCTTACAGACAGGGATATTAAAGTTGTTTCATTGGAGGATATAACAGCGCAAAAGGCATATTATGTGGATGTATATGATGCAGAGCTTTCAGGCGAAGCATCGTTGCTTGTAATAACACAGGAGGTATATGAAAAGCTTGAAGAGGAAACTGCCGGATATTTGATTATATCAAGCTTTGGAACGGGATTAAATTCAGAAGAAGAAACTCTTGATTATATTGTAGGCTCAACAAAGGATGAGCAGAATGTAAAGCTGTTTGTATCCAGTGATGTGAAAATGGCAGTTCAGGAAGCAGAAAACTTAGGAAATGAAACTCATCCATACAAGTATTACAGTTATATAAATGATATATCAGACCTGAAACGTGGAGATGTAATACGTTATACTACAAATGCATACGGTGAGATAAATGTATACGGACCGATGTTCCTGTCACCTTTTGAACATCCTGAACTTGTATATGAAGATGACGCATATATTGATACAGAATCGGCTCATTATGCCGCCGGATGGACGGCATGGTGTCATATGTATGATGTAACACCTGATTTTTTGAGCTTCAGGTCAACAAGAGTTGCAGCTCCCGGCTCCAACGGCGAAAAGGTTAACTCAGTGTTTGTTCATGATTCGAGAACCCCTGTGTATTTGTGCGACAGAAGTTCAAAGGATATAACTAAAATAACCTGTAATGATATAGTGACGTTAAGAAAGTCAGAAAGCGCAGCTGATAATATGCTTATCAGAGTATTTCAGGGAATGGTGAAGTTTATAGTGATTTACAGATAAGCTTTGTTATATAGAAGGGAGGATGCATATGAAAGCAAGGTTAAAAATTGTTGCAGCTTTGACAATTGCCGTGGTACTGAGCGCTGCATCTATAATATGCAATGCAGCTGATGACGGTTATATTACCAAGGAGGACATACCGCAAATTAAAGAACAGACAGTATTTGACTATGACGCATTAAACGGTGATATATCTGAGGGACTTTTGGCAAATTTTGATTTTAACAGTGAAAATTCCGCGGCGGAGCTTTATGATAATGTAAATAATATTAAAGCTGATGTTATCGCCGGCAGGCCGGGCTGGTATACTCAGGCTAATGAGAATATAAGAGAATGGGACTATTCAGGGGAAAAGCTGGATTACGTTGACCCGCAGTCTTATTTGGGCTCCTTATCCACAAGCGACGGCATGCCTCGTTTTACAAAAAGAAAAAAGGGTGCCATAGGATCTTATATAGGTTTTTATAATCCTATGGCAAGTGTTGAAGTAGAGAATAATGATAAAATTCCCGCTGCAAACAACGATGAATATTCCATATCCTTCTGGGTTAAGGGAAATGATAATAGTTTGCGTAATAATTGCGTAATTTATGAAGAAAGGGGAAGGGGAAAATCCTATATTAAATTTGTGACCTCCGTGAGAAATTTGCAGTATCATTATTATGCAGGCGGGTTTTTAAGAGTAATTATGGCAGATGAAAACGGAAATATTATTCTTGACAAAAAAACCGAAGGATTTCCTTTTGACCTGTCATGGCATATGATTACATGGACAGATAAAAACGGAGAAGCATCTGTTTATATAGACGGGGAAAAGGATAGTACAGATTTTTCTTATGACGTGTCCAAAAAGCCGAGGTTTTTAAAATCATTTATCGGAACTCCGGCGGATGAGGTTGGCGATGCAGGAGACAGGTGCACAAATTTCTATTATGGTGCGGTTGATGATTTTTATTTTTATAACAGGGTAATAACTCAACCGGAAATGAAGCAGCTTTTTTACAAAGCAAAAACAGGCCGTATGGCATGGGTAGAATTTGAAAACGGTATTTCCGATTATTATAACAATCTTGCATTATCAGGCAAGCCGGAATTGGTAAAAGGAATAAAAGGAAATGCAATAAGGCTTTCTGATGAAATTTCATCAAGCAAGCACCCGTCAATGTGTTTTGAAAATTCATTTACGGCAGCTTTTTGGATAAAGGTTGATAAAAACGGTGAAAACACAGTAATATCCAGAGGAAATGATGATTTTAATGTAATTGTGGGAGATAATATAGCTTTTACAATAACTCAGACAGACGGAAAGAAGGTCAGTGTAAGCTCGCCCTTGCCCGAAAGGGATAAATGGTTTCATGTGGGTGCGGCTGCGGACGGCAGTAAAATTATATTGTACATTAATGCAGAAAAGGCAGATGAGGCGGAGTATGACGGAAAAATTCAGCTCAGCGGGAATATTTCTGTCTCAAAGGGTGACGATATCGGTATAATTGACGAGCTTAATATCTATAATTACGGCTGTTCTCAGACGGAGTTGAAGCTTTATCAGGATATGCAGCCTGATTATATAAGAGAAACTGCAGTTACATTATATAATATGCTTGATGTAAACAATCCCTGTGTCCGTGATGTTGTGAATTTATATAGGTCAGGAGATTACAGCGGAATGCTTGATAAATTCAGGGATTTTTATTTTGAGCTTATTGATGAGGAAATTCTTCCGCAGGTTGAAAATTCTGTTGCAAACGGAACATGGATATATTACGGGTATGACGATGAGGCAGTTGCATACGGACGCGGCTTCAGTATGGCGTCTTTTGATGATATAGGTGAGTTTGGAGATATTAACTGGGAATACGGTGCATTTGGTGAAAACGTTCAGTATCATCACCAAACTGTTGATTATTGGCAATGGAATCTGCAAACAATGGAACAGCTGAACTATAAAATGTATATTCAATTCGGGCAGGAAGAATATTTTGAAAGGTATTTTAAATTTACAAGAGATTTGGCGCTGCATAGATATAATATGCTTGTGGCTAACAAATCGGAATGGAATGCAGTAGGCTTTCAGCAGCCGCTGCACCCGAATGTCGGTCAGACTGCTTTGGAGGATTTATGTACAAATTCATATTACTTTATTAAAACAAATCCTGAGCTTGCAAGACGTTACCTGTCATCAACGGCTCTTGTAGAACAATTAAGGGAAGGAGCATCAAGATACCTGTCTCAGTTACTTTCGGTAACTTCATACGGAAATCATGAATATGACAGTATTTCAATGGCATCACAATATGCATTGAGATTTAAAGGCCTGAAAATATCAAATGAAGTGTATAAGCAGTTTATGTATTTTTTTGAACAGGCGGTTAAAAAAGAAATGATGAGAGACGGCACGGGCTATGAGGCTACATGGCACTATAATTCTACCATGCCGTTCAGATTTGGTCAGGCATATGACATGTTCATGGGTTTGGGTTATTCCGATAAGAAATATGCAATGATGCAGTTAAAAAATCAGATTATAATGCGTGCAAGAATGATAGCCTGTCATATTATGCCATACGGAAAAAGCTTTATAGGAACAGGCTCAAGCGGCGGCGCGGCTCTTTCTGACAGTGACATTTTAGGCGGAAAAGACGCAGAAGACAATTTTGACACATCTATGAATGTCAAGCTGCTCGGAGGAAATTCTGTTGTAAAAAATGATCCTCTTATCAATCAATTGAAAAATGTCGCGGATAACAAAGGCGATGTTCCCGCATTTACAAGCATGACATTTCCTTATCTGGGGAATTCCATATTAAGAACCGGATGGAGTGACAACGACAGAATGGCATATCTGACAGGAAGTAAGTTCAGACAAAAGGAGGCTTGTGAAAAGAATGCTTTTCAATTAGCGGGATATGGAAGATTACTATTGGGAAGAGGCGGACATTCACAGGGAAATGCCGCCCTTGGACCTCAGGGTGACTATGCATTTACTTCACTCGGAAACAATACGGTAAATGTAGATGATAATGTACAGTCACCCCCTGACTCTTATATAACAAATTACCGTACAGAGCCAATAAATTACAGATTTTTAGCATCTGATGACTTTGACTTTGCGGAAGGCTTGTATGATGAAGGCTATGTAAATTATGATACATTCTTAAAGAAAAGTGATGAGAAAAATAACATCTATACAAATCTTGGAAAAGTAGACGCAAAGGACGTTGAGCATCACAGGCAGGTTATATCTGTAAAAAATAAAGATGTATATATTATTTTTGATAGAATGAAAGCCAAGGACGAGCACGAATATCATCAGGAGTGGCATATTCCGTCAAGCTTCCCGGAAGATACGGTAAAGAATACAAATGATGGATTTATTACTGCCGATGACCGCGGGGCAAATGTTGCGATGTACCAGTTTTATAATGATAAAACTACATCTGAAAAGTATTACGGCTGGGTAAATGAAGATGAAACATTGGCACGCGGCTGGGAAATGCGTCTTTATTCAGGCAGTTGGGATAAGGCAACTGATGTGCGCTTTAATTTCAAGGCTAAGGGCGATACTGTTCTTGTAACAGTAATTACACCGTTAAAGGATACCGAAGAAATAATAAAGTCGAAGAAAAATATCGGCAGCGGCACACAGCAGGGATTTGAGATAGAGCTTACAGACGGAACTATACTTAAATTGCTTACAGATGTTTCACCGAGGGAGCTGCAAATTGCTGATGTATCAACCAAAGCCTCAACATTATTGGTGGTTGAGGAACCCGGCAGTAACAAAAAGGGTATTGTTCTGGACGCATCAAGCCTTAGTGTAAACGGCAAAAAGATTGATTGCAGATACAATAATAGTTTTGAATTTTCATATGGAGATAATACAAGTGTATCACCAATCAAAATACCACAGACGTTTAAATGGGTTGAGCAGGACGGTAATTTGGTCCCGAAGTATCAGAATATTGATCTTGAAAATTTAAAGTAATTGGAGGGATACACAATTGAAAGCAAAGAAGATATTAAGTGAGATATTAGTATTATCAATGTTTTGCGGCGGACTGTCTGCGGGGGCAAAGGGCTCTGAGGTGAATCTTGAAAAGTATCTTGATAAAGGCGAGGGCACATATGCAATTAATATGACTGATAACAGACCGTTTAACGGAGCTTATGTTGTAAGCAAAGACGGAAAGCTTTGTTTCAGGGGCGAGTTCATAAAACCCGTAAGCGGAAGAACAGGCAGCGTCAATACCGGTATTCAGGTGTTTAATGCGGGAAAGGATTTAAATGCTGCGAAAAAAGGTATAATAAAGGTAAAAGCAAATATACTGCACGAGGGAGACAAAACAGGAACAGAGTGTTTTGCAACGTCTTTGGGATTCCTCAATGCAGATGCAAGCAAAGAAACGGCATACTACGGCGGAAGGGTATATACCAATAAAATAACAACACAGACCAATAAGGACATAAAAAATAGTGACGGAGGGTATTATGCTTTAGATGAAGGCTGGAACAGTGTAGTATTTGCAGTAAATACTGAGAAGGCAGTTGAAAAGGTATATCTTAATGATGAAATGATTTGTCCCGAAACATCTGTAAATGCCGATATATCAGGAGGCTGCAAGGTTTGGTACTGGGCATATTTCGGCGGACCGAGGGATGATTCGTCTTTTTACACAAGTGATTATGTTTTTGTAAACTATGATTGTGAAGAAGATATAGAAGCTGCAATTAATGACGCTGAAAATGAAATGAACCAGTGCAGCATTGACATTGCAAGGGATGTTATTGAACAGTATGCACCGGATGAGGATAAGCAGAATTATATTAAAATAATTGATGAATTACAAGAAGTGCTGGACAGCTCTGCTGAACTCTCGGATATGTCTGTTTCATACGGTACATTATCACCTGCGTTTTCAAAAGAAATAACTGAATACAAGGTTTCGCTTCCTTACGGCAGCACTGAGGTGCCTGATGTGAGCTTGAAAACGCTTTCTCCCATGGCAGAGACTGAAGTTGTAAAAGCTGACAGTATAAACGGCGAAACAATAATAACAGTTACTTCAAAGGATGGCATGAGTAAAAATATATATTCAATATCTTATGAAGTTGAAAAGAATACGGATGCTTCTATAAGGGAAATCAGTGCAAAGGACTGTACACTTTCGCCTTCATTTTCTTCTCAGGTGAAGGATTATTATATAAATGTTCCGTACGGAACATCATCAGCTCCGGTGATTAGTGTTGAAATGAATGACAGCAATGCCGAATATGATATAGTTTATCCTGACGGAATAGGAGATATTATCATAAATACATTGGCTGATAATGGGATTGATTCCTGTACATACGTTTTGCATATGAATGTTTTGCCGCCTTTTTCAATTGAAAATGTATTGGTAAACGGAACCGATAAAACAATTGTAAGTGCGGATGTATTAATTGATAAAAATTTTGATAAACCTTATGATATATATACATCAGTATACAGAAGGAGCGGTCAGGATATAGTTCCTTTGGCATGTGACAAAAAGCATTTTGAGGCAGGCTCTGCGGAGAATGAGAAGCATATTGCCGAATTCGGCAATATCAGCTATTCAGATGAATTGAGTGCACATGTAGTTATTGATGCGGCAGAGCAGGAAGAAAAATCAGAAACAATCGTTGTTACAGTTGATAATAAGGTTGTTAATCACTTGGAAGCGTTGACAGTAAATGCGGAAAATGTATATAGTAAAACCGTTCAGCTCAGAATAGCTGACAGTTCAGGCAATGTGCGCTTCTTTGAAGAGATTGAAACAGCAGATAACAGTATATCAAAAAGATATATTATGCCCGATGAAAATTTATGGGAAGACGGAACATATACAATCTTTATTATAGACGGAAATAAATATAATACGGTTTTGTATGAGTTAAGACCGCTGTCTGATGACACATCGCTTAAATCTGTGACAACACAATACGGTGACGCATTATTTTCTGAGGATAAAATGTCATACACAATTCTTGTTCCGTATGGAACAGAAACAATTCCCGAGGTGAAGATAGAAACATCAGATAAAAATGCTGGATATAATTTAATTCCTGCGGTATCTGTTCCCGACAGGGGAAAGATTGTTGTAACGGCTGAGGATAAAACTGAAAAAACATATGATTTGCTCTATAGCTGGAATACAAATTGTGCATATTTAAAGGAGCTGTCAGCAGCAGGTGCTTCATTTACAAAGGCTTTTAATAAAACGGTTATGGATTATGAGGCAAAATTATCAGCCGGAACTGATTTTGTGCCGAAAATTAATGCGATAAGCGTTGATCCGAATGCAAAGGTTGATATTTCATATCCTTCTTCGGTAAAAGGAACTGCGGTAATTACAGTGGTTTCACAGGACCAGACAGAAAAAATGATTTACCGTATATACTTTTCTGTTAAAAACAGCAGCTCCGGCGGAGGCGGAGGCGGGAGCAGAGCTTATTCGGGCTCCGGCAATAAAGCTGTTCCCAATATAATTAATTCAACATTGGATGATAACAAGACAGAACCGCCGGACGATATTGATTCGGAAGCGTTTGAGGATATTTCTGATCATTGGGCAAAGAATGAAATTATTAAAATGAAGAATTATGGATATATAAAGGGTAAGGACAATAAAAAATTCTTTCCTGACGATAACATTACAAGAGCTGAATTTTGCGAAATAATTGTTAAAGCATTGAGCTTAGAGCAAAATGATGATGGTGCAGTGTTTGATGACGTTCCTGAAAATTCATGGTTTTACAATAGTATAAGGGCTGCAAAGAGTGCTGAGATTATTGGCGGATACGGAAATCTGTTTAAGCCTGACAACAATATTTCCAGAGAAGAGATGGCTTGTATTATTTACAGAACATATTTGATTTACAAGACTGATGATATTAATTCGAAGTCAGATTTTGAGGATTTTGATGAAGTATCACAATGGGCCGGTGAGGCTGTTTCCGCCATAGCAGGACTTGGAATAATAAATGGCAAGGACAACAATAAATTTGAACCGAAATCCGATGCAACACGTGCAGAGGCAGTTGTTATTATTAACAGACTTTTTGAAAAAATAAAATAACTAAAAGCAAGATGTTCCCCGCCTCTATAGGAGGCGGGTTCCACTTACTTTTTTGGGGTGGGGGGTACAATCCCCCACCGAAACGTTGAATGACGGGGCTTTGCCCCTTATTGAACAGTATATTATCGGACAGCTGCAGCTGTCCGATAATTGGGAAATGGGAGTTTTTATAATGTTATCGGAAAATGATAAACAAATACAATGGTTTAAAAATGCAAAATTAGGATTGTTTATACATTGGGGGCTTTATGCGGCAGCCGAGGGCTTCTGGAACGGGAAGGAAATCTCCGGAATCGGAGAGTGGATTGCTGCTAAGGCGCAAATCCCGAATGATGAATACGAAAAGCTTGCCCGGAAGATGACTTGTGAAAGGTTCAATCCCGATGAATGGGCAAGGCTGGCAAGTGATGCGGGCATGAAGTATTGCGTTTTTACTGCCAAGCACCATGAGGGATTTGCCATGTATGACACAAAATATGATGATTATTCAATTGTTAAGCGTTCACCGTACGGAAAGGATATTGCAGGACAAATATCAGATTCTATGAGAAAGCATAATATAGTTCCGTGTTTTTATTATTCTCATGCAATAGATTTTCATGAAAAAAATGCAATGGGGAACACATGGTATTATGAAACTCCCGAGGACGAGCGTGATTTTGCAGGCTATATTAACACAAAATGCAAGACGCAGTTGAAGGAGCTTCTGACAAATTACGGCGACTTGGGTCTGATATGGATGGATGTCCCGAAGGGTATAACAGAGGAAACGGCGCGGGAGTTAAAAGAATATGTTAAATCGTTTCAGCCTGATTGCTTAGTCAACGGCAGAATAGGCGGTACACTCGATATGGGTGATTACGGCTGTATGGGTGATAATCAGATTCCTACAGGTAAGCTGGATGGCTGTTGGGAAACAGCATCTACAATGAACGACACATGGGGCTATAAGCGCAATGATCATAATTTCAAGTCCGTAAAGGAAATTATTGAATTATTATGTGCAATAGTTTCAAAGGGAGCTAATCTTTTATTAAATATCGGACCTACAAGCTCGGGAGAAATACCTGAAGAGAGTATATACATACTTAAAGAGCTTGGAAAATGGATGAAGATAAACGGCGAGGCGATTTATGATACACAAGCTTCACCGTTTAAATCCGATTTTACTTTCGGGCAATGCTGTCAAAAGGATAATATACTGTATTTCTTTGTTACGGGAAATCAGAAAAAAATAACTGTTAAAGGTATAAAAAACAGGGTGCAGTCTGTCAGCGTGTTAGGTATAGGTGATGCAGAGTTTACGCAGGGTGATGTGCTTGAGATTGAGATTTGTGAGCATGGTGAATATGTTACAGCTGTAAAAGTGATTCTTGACGGGAATGCTGATATATCTGAAGGCTTGTATGCCCAGGAAAGAGACAGTCTGTTTTTGCCCGCATATCTTGCAAATATAATAAAAAACGGTAATACACAAGCAATAGATAAGACTGATGAGGATGCGGCTGTTGATGCTGAACACTTCAATCTGAAAACAGCAGATGAAATATGTATTTCGCCGTCAGGAACAGTTGAAAATTGGGTTAGTGCAAAAGATTATATAAGCTGGAAGTTTTATTCGGATGCTTGGGGTGAATATGAAGCGGTTGTTTACACTATGTCAAAAAAGTATGTCCCATGGGAAGGCAGTCAGACATTACATTTTGAGTGTAACGGTGAGTCATTGCCCGTAAAGCTCAAATCGGATATTAAGGGTACGGGAGCAAATAAGAAATACTTTGATGAAACCGGAACTTTATTGGGCAGGACAGTTATACGAAAAGGTGAAAATACCTTTAATCTTTTTGCCGATAGTATTCCAAATGACTTGAGTATAAGTAAGGTTGTTCTGAAGCGGATTTAGAAAAACGTGTTTATGATTTATCGGAATAAATGGAATAATGTTTTTGGAGGGCTGGTTTTGAAAAGTATGTGGATGTGGTATTATGGTGATTTTGAAATGTATCATTCGCAGAGGGTGCATTTAAGAAGAATGGAAAGAGATGTATGTTTTCCTGCGTTCTGGAAGCTGCCTGAGGCATATACTAATGTAATGTTCAAAAAAAATTTTACGCTTGAAGAAACTGAGGTTTTCAGAGTTACTGCAAAAGGCGTGGGATTTGTTAAGGTAAATAACAAAAAGTATAGTTTTGATAAGGATATTGAACTTACAAAGGGTGAATATGAAATAATTATTGCTGTCAGCAATCTGAACGGTTTACCTTGTGCGTACGTTGAAGGGAAAACAATTGTCAGTAACAATACATGGCTTTCGGATTGTTATGACTACAGATGGACTCCGGCAGGCACTAATGAAAAGTATTCTGATAAATCAGATGACCCGAATGTTTTTAAATTTTCTTATAGGGAATTAATCCCTGTTTCGGTAAAAAAGATTAACGGCGGAGTGTTATATGATTATGGTGAGGAAACCTTTGCAAGGTTAAAGTTTAATAAAATCGGAGCAGGGTATGTATTTTACGGTGAAACAGAACAGGAAGCGCTTGATACTGAAAACAGCTATACTTATCATTGCCTGACAGAGGAGGATGAGGGAATATTAAAAGAAGGGAAAGCCTTCAGGTATGTCTTTATTCCGGAATCAAAAAATGCAGATGTTGATTTTACTGCATATTATGAATATATTCCGCATACGAAAAAGGGTGAATTTAAATGCTCTGATGAGGAACTTACAAAAATATGGGAGGTTGCTGCACACACATTTGAATTAAACAGCAGAGAGTTTTATCTTGACGGGATAAAACGCGACAGATGGGTTTGGTCCGGGGATTCATATCAGAGTTATTTTATTAACAGATATTTGTTTTTTGATGAGGATATAGTAAGGAGAACTATCACGTGCCTCGGTTCAAAGGGTGAGATAAAGCTGCACATTAATACCATTATGGATTATACCTTTTACTGGATAATGAGTATATACGACTATTATGAAATGACAGGTGATATTGAATTTGTCAGAAATATTTATCCGAGAGTGAAAGCATATATGAATTTCATTATGTCAAGATTAGATGAGAACGGATTTGCATCAAAGCAAGATAATGATTGGATTTTTATAGATTGGGCAGATATTGATAAGGAAGGCGCGGTTTGTGCAGAACAAATGCTTCTGATGAGGTGCATTGAGAGCTATATAAGAATATTAAATGTATTGGGCGAGAAGTGCGGTGAATATAAGGAAAAGTTCCTTGATTTAAAGGAAAAAGTAAATTTATATTTCTGGAATGAAGAAAAGGGAGCGTTTATTGACAGCTTTAAATCGGGAAAAAATAATGTTTCGCGCCATGCGAATATATTTGCTCTTTTATTTGGCTATGCTGCAGAAGACAGGAGAAAAAAAATAATCGAAAATGTAATTTTAAATGATGAAGTTGAGCAAATAAAAACTCCGTACTTTAAATTTTATGAGCTTGAAGCATTATGTAATGTTGAGCGGTATGATGAAGTTATAAAAAGAATGAAAGAATATTGGGGTGCGATGCTGAAAATAGGCGCAACATCCTTTTGGGAAGAATTTGATGTGAATCGTCCGTGGCAGGAACAGCTTGGAAATTACAATCTGAAATATGCAATGAGCTTGTGTCATGCATGGGGGTCAAGCCCGATATACCTGATAGGCAGGTACATATTAGGAATAAGGCCTACGGGAATTGGTTATGAAACATTTGAGGTTAAACCTGTTATTGATTGCTTTGAAGATTTGGAAGCAAAAATACCAATCAAGAACGGTTTTGTAAGTATTGCTAAACATAACAATGTTGCGGAGATATTATCTGATCGTGACGGAGGAACATTGATTAACAGAGGTTGTGTTTATCAAATCAAGAGGAATGAACCTGTTATATTAAAGCTTTAGAATGATTTTTATACTGATAAATGAAATTCTTTTCTGTATTTATTATGAAATAAGGTTAGTTGACTATATATTAGGACGGCTGACCTTTTTGTATGCGGAAATATTTTTTTTCGTGTCCTGCAATCAAAAACACAGGAGAACCGTCCCCGTGTGTTTTTTGGCCGGAAAAGTGAGGTATTGAACAGTTTTTTATGCAATAAAAAAACTGACAGCAAAAATATCGGTTTATATGAAAGTGAGGTTAATAAACCGGATATTTTTGCTGAGCAGCTAACAAATATGAAATCTTTCCCGGCAACAAAGGATTGATTACAATATTATTATAGCTTAATTTATCTTAAATGTAAATATTGATTTACAACTCGGTTGAAAATCGCCGCAAAACGGTCAACAATTAAAATTTTTTTAGATACTTCGCTGTAATTCTATCACTTCACATCGCCTAAATAATGTGCTTTTTAGATAATAATGATGGAATTTTATCCCTTGAAAAAATATATTTTTATTGTTTATTAAATTCAATTTCGGCAGTGCTTAACAAAACAGGGAGAACTGCCGCCGCTCTTCTATGTTCCGGAGCGAACACAAGAGAACCGTCCCCTTGTGTTCGCTCTATAAATTTATACGGAAATTTGTTTACGTGCAGCAATGTCTTTTCTGTAAAGCAATTTAAATAGTGTACGCACAAAAGGCTGTATGAAAAAAAGCTGTGTGAAGAACGCAAACGGGAAATTAAAGCAGACAAGCTTAAACCAGTTTGCAAGCAGCGTTATTATATTAAAGCCCGTGTAATACGGATAATACAAAAATGCCGCAATAAAACTCATTGACGGACACATCAAACCCACCGTTGCACAGATTATTGTCGTTTCAAAGAGCACGGGATGAGTGGTTTGCGGTTCAAATACTTTGCACGCAAGCTTAAATGAACACGGACTGCCCATAAATATTTCAAGGCAGTACGCAAGGCAGAATTCAATTACAATTACCGTCCATATCGGCAGGTATGTACCGAGCATATAAACCCCGCCCTGCCTGTTGATTGCGTCCAGAACACTGTTTGTATTGTTAAGTGACATTAACAGGCTCCCGTTTACCGCATACAGGCTGTACAAAACATAGGCATGAACGGTAATAATGACTGTAAGCAATGCAAAAATACATCTTTGGAATTGGTTTCTTGGCATAAAAAATCCTCCTTTAAACGCAAAAAAATACACATGATAATACCTGCTGATAAAAATCGTGCCGTAATCAGATTTACATACCAAAGGTATAACATGTGTCGTTTGCGAATTATTAAATTATATGTGTGAAAACCACTGTTACATAATAACACATATTGAGGATTATGTCAAGAGCGTCATAACAGATTTTATGCAATATGCGCACAGCTTTAAAAAGAATTCTGCTGCCGAAGCTTCTTTTTTATTTCTGACATCAAAGCGGCGCAGCCGAGGGTGACGTCCTCATAGGTTCGGTTGAAATCGTGGGTGTACCACGGGTCGCTGATATCCCTGCCGAGCTCGGCAAATTCAAGGAGGCGGTGTATTTTACGGCTGTCACCGAGGATTTTTTTCATATTTGATATATTGGCACTGTCCATACCGATAAAATAATCATATTTTGGCAGGTCGCTTTTTTCAAGTCTTACTGCTGCCCGGGATTCAAAAGGTATACCGTGCTCTGTCAGTACCTTTTGTGTTCCCCTGTGAATGTCACAGCCTATTGCTTCAAGGCTCGTCGCCGCAGAAGCTGCAAAAATTTTATCCGATAAATTCTCCTTTTCCGCCATAGCCTTCATAACAAATTCACACATAGGACTTCTGCAAATATTGCCGTGGCAGACGAATAATATTCTTATCATTTTTTAAATCCTCCCGTTAAATGACTGACAAATTGCAGCTATCTGCTTTTAAATTCAATGTCGCCGAGTGTTTCTGTTTCTCCGCTGCGCTTAATAAGGAGAACTGAGAAGCTGTGTCCTGCGATTTTAAAACCGGTTTCCTCACAGAGGCTTTTTGTCCCTTGTGAGCCGAGAACGTAAAAGGCGGTAGATAGCGCGTCTGCTGCTGCTCCGCATTCCGAAACTACCGTAACGGAGGCAAGGTCGGTCTTAGCCGGGTACCCTGTTTTCGGATCGATTATATGCTCATATGTGATTCCCTCTTCCTCGAAGCGGCGTTCATAGCCGCCGGAGGTTACAACGGCGCAGTCATTGGCGCTTATATAGCCGACATAGTCTGACCTTCCCGACGGATCCTTCACCCCGATATTCCACGGGCTTCCGTCCGGCTTCACGCCAACAGTCTGAATATTTCCTCCGAGGGAAATGATAGCAGAGGTGACATTGCGCTCTTTTAAAAGCTTTTTTATATTATCACCTGTATATCCTTTTGCAATTCCTCCGAAATCAACAGAAAAGCCCTCCGGAAGTGATATATGTCCTCCGTCGGTATTTATGCGGGTGTAGTCTACGTATTTCAGCTTTTCCTCTATCTCGTTTTGCTCGGGAACGCGGAAGCTGTTGTTCCAGAACCCCCACAGGTCGCACACTGGTGAAACCGTTATATCAAACGCACCGGAGACAGCCTTGCTTATTTCACAAGCAAAAGTCGCAAGAGAGGCTGTTTCTTCATTATTTAAATCAAGACTATCCTTTTTGAAAAGGTTGTCCGCTCTGTATATTTCTTTTCTGACTGCTTTAGCATCCTCATTCGTCCCCGAAAGGCTGATGCTCATAAAGGTATCCATTGCAAACATATCATCATGAACCTGCTGCCCCTGACCGCAGGAGCATAACACAGCAGTCAAAAAACACAGCAGAAGCTTTTTTGTTTTCATTTGCCCTCCTTAAGACCGTGAAACAGTGAGGAAATGTATTTATTTCTCACACAGTATGATGCCGCAAGACCTGTAAACAATCCGGCGGCAATTCCAACTGACAGGAGCACCGGGAAATATATGAATACCGAGGTGCTTTTTAAAATAACCGCTGCGGCACAAAGCTGGGCGGCGTTATGGCATACCGCTCCGCAAATTCCGATAAGGGGAATATTTTTTTTCCCTGTTAACGCACACAGCACAGACATAATAAAAAAGCTGAAAAGACCTCCGGCAAGGCTGTACAGAATTGCTATGCCGGAGGCACAGATAACCGAGGAAAGCACAATCCGTATAAGCAGGACGGAAAGGCTGCCCTGCCGCGTCCACAAAACAAGGGTTATCAGAGTTATTATGTTGGAAAGACCGAGCCTGAAGCCGTATATCGGTACAGGAACCGGTATCTGATTTTCAATGATGAAAATAGTAAGGGCGGCGGCTGTTAAAACCGCGCCCGTTGTTATTTCCCTTACCTTCAAGTTTTTTTCCCCCCGAATCTGAACTTAATACTACGCAAGCTCCAGAGAAAAGGTAAACTTCGTATATTTTACGGAGCTTCCCTCCTTTGCCTCATGGCTGTCTACCCATATGCTCTGCTGATGCAGCACCATAATATTTTTAACAAACGAAAGCCCAAGCCCGGCGCCGCCTGTATGGCTCGTCCGCGACTTATCGGTTTTATAAAACCTGTCAAATACATGCGGCAGTTCGGATTTTTCAATACCCTCTCCGAAATTCCCGACGCTGAAATACGACTTTTTATGGTCTGACCATATTTTAATATCAATATTCGTGTTCGGATAGCTGAACTTTATTGCATTATCAACAAGATTGATAAGAACCCTCTGGATCGCGTCACGGTCAGCACATACCATAAGTGATTCTTTTGAAAAATCAACATCCAGATCAAGCTGCTTTTCATTGATTTTCTGCTCAAGCCCGATTATGCATATTCTCACAAGCTCCACAAAATCAAATTCCGAAACGTTCAGCTTGTATTCACTGCTTGACATTTTACTCATTTCAAGCATATCGGTTACAAGTTTTTTAAGACGATTTGACTCGTCAAGAACGATTTTCAGATAATCCTCCTGTTTTTCCGGTGGTATTGTGCCGTCAAGTATTCCGCCGACAAAGCCGGCTATGCTTGTCATAGGAGTCCGCAGCTCATGGGAAATGTCGCTGACAAACCTTGAGCGCATATCCTCAAGCTTTTCAAGAGAGTCCGCCATAAAGTTAAACGAAGAGGCAAGCTGACATATTTCATCACGCCCCGTAACGGTTATTCTTTCGCCGAAATTTCCGGCAGCAATATCAAGGGCAGCTTCGTTTATTTTGTTAATCGGTATTGAGATTTTAGCCGACTGTCTGTAAATAAGTGCAAATGCCACTATGATTGAAATTGTTGTGGCGAGCAAAAACCAGAACATCAGGCCGCCGACCATTTTTGTAAGAGTAGGCATAAGAGTATTGATATACATACCGCCTATTTTGTTGCCGTAGTATTCTATGGGGATTGCAACAGTAAACACCTTACCGCTGTAAGCGCCGCCGAAATGACCTGCCACCCTGATAATTTCACCGTCTTTTACAGAGCTGACATATTCCTCCGGTATGGATTCAATTCCATCGGCTGTGCTTTCAATCACCGTTCCGTCAAGGTTTGCAACCACAATATCAGCGTCAAGAAATTCCGCCCAGTTATCAAGGGTTTCTTTATAAAAATTTCTTGATCTGATATTATTGTTTTCCACCTGGAGATAGCCTGTCCAGTAATTAATGGTTTTTGAGACCTTAAGCGCCATTTCGTACTGCCTGTCGCAGACGTAGTTGTTTATAAAAACAGACAGCGCTGCGGAAACGGACAGAAATACGACAAGCAGCACCAAGATGTTTGTCCAGAAAAGTCTTTCAAAAATACTTTTGAACATTATCTTACCTCAAACTTATATCCGACTCCCCATACTGTTTTGAGCTGCCAGTTACCCTCAACGCCTTCAAGCTTTTCGCGGAGTCTTTTTATATGAACGTCAACGGTTCTTGAATCTCCGAAATAATCAAAGCCCCATACTTCTTCAAGCAGCTGTTCTCTGGTGAAAACCCTGTTCGGGTTTGAAGCAAGGAAATAAAGAAGCTCCAGCTCTTTCGGCGGAATTTCAACAATGTTTCCGGAAATTTTCAGCTCATAATTGGAAAGATTGATTGAAAGATTCGGGAAAACAATCTCCTTCATCGCCTGTGTATCCTTTGATTCAAACCTTCTGAGCACAGCCTTCACTCTGGCAATAAGCTCTTTAGGCTCAAAGGGCTTTACAATATAATCATCTGCGCCGAGCTCCAGGCCGAGAACCTTATCAAAGGTCTCACCTTTTGCGGTAAGCATAATGATCGGTATATTGCTTATGCGCCTTATTTCACGGCACACCTGCCAGCCGTCCATTTCCGGCATCATAACATCAAGAATTACAATTGACGGAGCCTCCTCTTTGAAAAGCTGCAGCGCCTTGTTTCCGTTTGGAGCCACGTTTGTTTTAAATCCTTCTTTTTCTAAGTACAGCTTTATAAGCTCAGCGATATGTGCGTCATCATCAACTATCAGTACCTTATTATTTGCCATGGTATTTTCCTCCTTAACTTTTCTGCCGATACAGTACGGCTTTTGTAAGCAGCACAGTTTTTAATAATAATATTATTATAACATAAAAATGTAAAATAATAAATAGGCTTGATGATTTTTTTATAATATTATATAATAAAATTAATAGAAAATTCATAAACTCAGTGAGTTTTATGTCAAAACTATATGTTTCGGTTATCTTTCCGCTGAGCCGGCTTTTCTTTCATATGCCAGCAGAAAAAGAATGACGATAATGGTAATACATATAACAGCGTGGAGAGACGCCATCACAAAGGCTGTGCTTAATGCATAGCTTTTTTCTGCAAAAACAGGTGTGTATGAGGTGAGCTTTATAAGAATAACCGTGATTGCGCCCGAAAAAAGCCCGTGCATTACCTTACCGAGAAAATACGGCTTCATGCTCAGGTGATATTTTGCGGCAACGGCAAGCACCTGCATGTGTACGCTTAAGCCTGCAAAGCCCGTAACAATCGATGACATGACGAGACGGACGGGTATGGGTGCTCCGGAGGCGGCAATGAAAACGTTTCCGCTTGAAAACTCAAACAGTCCGTACACAACAGGCGGCACCTCAAACGGAACAAGACCGAGGAAAAGCCGTGACGCTACCGAGAAAAACAATATAGTTCCGCAGATAAGGAGCATGCTGTTTGCGGCATTTACCGCTGAGGTTCGGAATATTTCGGAAAAGGACATTTCCGGTGTGCTGAGCTCATAGTCCGGTGCAGTGTGCTTGTCTTTGGAGTAAAAACGCATGCATATCCCTACCAGCACGGCGCCGATAATATGTGCCGTGTATAAAAGAATTCCGATGTCAAGCCCCATATAAAGACCTATTCCGACCGAGCCGAGAATAAAAAGGGGACCTGAATTATTGCAGAAGGACAGCAGTCTTTCCGTTTCGCTCTTTGAAATATAATTTGCTTCATAAAGCTGACACGCAGTGACCGCACCGAGGGGATAGCCGCTTATCACTCCGAGAATGAACGCGCTGCTGCCGTTCGGGTTTACATTGAACAGCGGCTTCATAACCGGAGAAAACAGCTTTGAAAGCTTCTGGCAGAAGCCGGAATATATAAGGATACCGGAGCAGACAAAAAACGGGAACAGCGAAGGGATTATCATATCAGCGCACAGCAGAAGCGCGTCCCTTGAATATTGTATTGCTTCCTCGCCGCGGGATATGAGAAGCCCGATGAGCACCAGGGTCAATGCAAGATAAATTTTTTTTCTCATCAAAAAACCTTCCTCTATTACTAATCTTTTCTGTACATATTTTAAGTTTATGATGTATGTCCGAAAAATAAAACCTGTTTTTTAACATTATTGGCTTATCAGTCTCATAAATTAGTAGCGGAGGTGATACGCATGAAAAGAAATATAGGTGACAAAATTTCAGAGGGGATCGGAGTTCCGAAGGAAACCATAATGGAGCTTTCAAAGCTGTCCTTTGCTGAAAACAGAGAGCTTTATATTGAAAACCATAAGGGAATCATCGAATATTCCGAGGACGTTTTAAGAATAAAAACAAAATATTCCGTTATAAAAATATGCGGAGCTGATTTCAGAATATCATACATAAATCAGTATGATGTGCTGGTTGAGGGGATATTTTACAGCGTAACCTTTGAGCATTGACGGCTTTGTTCTTTAATTATGTATATATTTTGTTGCAATTTGTACATAAGCCATATATAAAATATGAAAAAATAGGAGAAAATCAAAATGTTTTTAATTAAGTTCTTTTATTTTTTAAAAGGATATGTTATAATAGAAGCATACGGTAAATCGGTTTTGAAGTTGATAAGCGAATGTGCCGCCCGCGGCATAAAAATTTATAATATAGTCCGCGGAGAAAGGCTCAGGTTTGCAGTGTGCAGCAGCGACCTCCCGGAGCTTGAAAAAACAGCAAAGGAGACGGGAGCTGCCGTAAAAGTCGTCAGAAAATGCGGACTTGCCTATATGCTGAAAAGCTACAGGGGACGTGTTTTGTTTCCTGTCGGCGCTCTTGTTTTCGTTTTGTTTTTTGCAGTTGCTTCAGGCTTCCTATGGGATATACGCATTGAGGGCAATGACAAGATAACCGACGAACAGGTAACGGCGCTGCTGTCTGAAATCGGAGTTAAGCCCGGTGTCAGGCTCTCAAAGCTTCCGGACGCGGTGACAATGAAGGACCACCTTATAGCCGGACTTGAAAATGTGCCGTGGGCATGGGTGTATGTTGAGGGAGTAAGGGCGCGTGTTTGTATTCATGAGGGGACTGTTCCGCCTGTAATTGTTGATGAAAGCAAGCCCTGTGATATTATCGCTTCCCGTGACGGCTTTATTACTGATATGTCAGTAAAGAAGGGAATGCGTATGTGCATGCCCGGAAATGCGGTTAATGCCGGAGAGGTCCTTATTTCGGGCTTTGTTGAGCTTGGTGAGGAGAAGGAGGGCTTTGAGGTTCACGCGGACGGTCAGGTTCTTGCCCTTACTCATCATGAGCAGACGGGAACATACAGCTTGAGTGAAGAAAGACCTGAATTTACGGGGGCGGAGAAAAGTATTTTTGAAGTAACGTTATTTTCAAAAAGCTTTACTGTGCTGAAAAAGCCGGATTATGATTACAGTATAACGACGGAAAGCTGCTTCAAACCGGATTTCCTTGCAAAGCATATGGGGTTTTCGATAACAAAAAGAACCTTCAGAGAAGCAGTCAGAAACACTGTACAGCTTCCGTATGAATGGGTGCTGGAATATGCCAAGCGGGATCTGACCGCAAGGATTGCCGCTGAACTCGGCAGCTTTTCCAGATTGCAAAGCGAGGATTTTCTGGTCAGCGAAAACGGCGGAAGCATTACGGTTACGGCAAAAATGGATTTTACAGAAAGCATAGGCGTATGTGTACCAAGGTAATTCAAGGTAAGGAACCGATTCAGACCCGGACGGCTTTTGCTGTCCGAAATATTAATATACCCGGGAGATTAATTTATGATGCAAAGACAAATGGAACTGCCGCAGGGCTTTGATATTGCCGCGCTTTTCGGCAGCTTTGACGGGAATATGAAGCTTGTGGAAAAATCACTGTCAGTTAAAATTTCGGCTCATGACGGCGGGCTGGCAGTGTCCGGAGCTGAGGAAAATGTTGAGGACGCCGAGGGTGTTCTTAACGTGCTTATTCAGACCGTCAGCCGGGGAGAAGCCCTTGACGAGCAGAAAATTCTTTATGCGATTACCATGATTCGGGAAAACGGAGGCTTTGACATAAAGCTTTTAGGGAATGACGTGGTTGCCGTCAATTCAAAGGGTGTTCCAATAAAAACAAAAACACTCGGTCAGAAAAAATATATTGAGGCAATAGATAATAATATCATTGTTTTCGGTATCGGCCCTGCCGGAACCGGAAAGACATATCTTGCTGTTGCAAAGGCTGTTATGGCACTGCGCGCCCGTGAGGTAAACAGGATCATTCTGACACGCCCGGCGGTGGAGGCAGGTGAAAAGCTGGGATTTCTGCCCGGTGATCTTCAGAATAAGGTTGACCCTTATTTAAGACCCCTTTATGACGGGATGTATGAAATGCTCGGCGCAGAGGGCTTTGCAAGATACCAGGAGCGCGGAATGATTGAGGTTGCACCTCTTGCTTATATGCGCGGACGCACTCTTGACAATGCCTTTATAATCCTTGACGAGGCTCAGAACACCACTCCGGAGCAGATGAAAATGTTTCTCACAAGAATAGGCTTCGGTTCTCATGCCATTATAACCGGAGACATAACCCAGGTTGACCTTCCATACGGGAAGAAATCCGGACTTAAGGAAGCTGAGCGGATTCTTAAAAATATCGATGAGCTTGCTTTTTGCTACCTGACGGAAAAGGATGTTGTGCGTCATCCTCTTGTACAGAGAATAATAAAGGCATATGCAAAATATGATGATGAAAGGGAAAAAAGATATGCTGTTCGTAGAGAACGCTCAAAGTAAGCTTGAGGTGACTTCGGAGCTTACGGAGACTGTGGAAAGGGTATGCGCTTACACTCTTGAGGCGGAGAAGTTCGGAGCGCCTGCCGAAATAAGCGTAACATTTGTGGATAACGATGAAATAAAAAGGCTCAATGCACAGCACAGGAATATTGACAGTGTGACAGATGTGCTTTCGTTTCCCATGCTTGATTATGATGAAGAAGCGGAAGCTGAAATTGATCCGGACACCGGGGAAGCGGTGCTTGGTGATATTGTAATAAGCCTTGAACGTGCCGCTGCCCAGGCTGAGGAGTACGGACACAGCTTCAGGCGCGAGGTGGCTTTTCTTACGGCTCACTCAATGCTGCATCTTCTCGGCTATGACCATATGACGCCTGCAGAGGAAAAGGAAATGTTCAGCAAACAGGAGAAAATACTGTCGGAGCTCGGAATAACACGGGATTGAGGATCGAGGCTCCGCGAAAGGAACGGTGGATGTTGTGGCAAAGAACACATCTTTTGTCAGAAGCATTAAGCATGCGCTGCGAGGGTTTCACGATGCGTTAATCAGGGAGCGTAACTTAAGAATTCATATCATAATCGGGGATCTCATATGCTTTTTTGCTGCCCATTACGGTTTAAACCGTTCCCGGTGGGCTGTGCTGCTGACTATAATCGGAGTTGTTATTTCAAGCGAGCTTTTAAACAGTGCCATTGAAAAGGCGGTTGATACCGCAACGCGGGAATACCGTGCAGACGCTATGCATGCAAAGGATTTTGGTGCTGCTGCAACCCTTGTGTCAGCTTTTTTTGCCCTTGCGGCAGGTGTGGCACTGTTCGGGGATTTTGAAAAAATTAAAAATGCGCTGAAGTGTATATTCACTTCACCTGTTTCGGCATCTGTGCTTATACTTCTTACCGCATTTAATATCAGAATTATATTATTAAACGGAAAAAACAAAAAACTTCGGAGGAAGAAATGAACGGAAAAGACTTTAAATCAGGATTTGTGGCTATCGTAGGTATGCCGAATGTGGGCAAGTCATCGCTTCTGAACTGTATTGCCGGTCAGAAAATAGCGATAATATCGGACAAACCCCAGACTACAAGAAATAAAATACTTGCAATTTATACAACAGAGGATGAACAGATTATTTTTACGGATACGCCCGGAATACACACCCCTCATAACAAGCTGGGTGAATATATGGTGGGGGAAGCAAAGCGTTCAATTAACGAAACGGATATAATAGTTTTTATGGTGGACGCAACAAGAAAAATTCAGGATATGGAGAGGCAGATTGCGGAGGGATTGAAAAATTATAATGTTCCCTGTATACTTGCCATAAATAAAATTGACCTCGTAAGGAAGGAAAAGCTTCTTCCCCTTATTGCGGATTACAGCAGCATAACGCCCTTTGACGCAGTCGTTCCGATAAGCGCAAAAAAGGGCGACGGCATAGATTTGCTTTTGAATGACATACGCGAATACCTGACGGAGGGACCTAAATTCTATTATGATGATATGATTACAGACCAGCCGGAAAAGCAGATTGCTGCTGAAATAATAAGAGAAAAGCTGCTCTGGAATCTTGACAAGGAGGTCCCCCACGGAACAGCCATTGAGATAGAAAAGATGCAGGAGAAAAAGAATATCACCTCAATCAGTGCGGTTATATACTGTGAGAAGAATTCCCATAAGGGTATAATAATAGGCAAAAACGGAGATATGCTTAAAAGGGTAGGTTCCATGGCAAGAGAGGATATTCAGCATATGCTCGGCAGAAAGGTTTTTCTGGAGCTTTGGGTAAGAGTTAAAAACGACTGGAGAAACAGTGATTTTCTGATCAGGAATTTCGGATATTCAAACGGGGAGAAGAGCTGATGGAGGACAGGAAGCTTAAAAGGGAGATGAGTATCGGCGGCGTTAAAATCGGCGGCAAAAACAAGATTGCCGTACAGTCCATGACAAATACCGATACAAGAGATGTTAAAGCCACCGCCGCACAGATAAAGCGCCTTGAAGAGGCGGGATGTGACATAGTCAGGTGCGCCGTTCCGGACGCTGAGGCGGCAGAGGCTATGGGACGTATACGTGAGGAGGTAAAGATACCTCTTGTGGCAGACATACACTTTGATTATCGCCTTGCAATCCGATGTATGGAGCTTGGAATAAACAAAATAAGAATTAATCCCGGAAACATAGGAAGCCGCAGCCGTGTGCGTGAGGTTGTGGAATGTGCCGCCTGTTACGGCGTTCCGATTCGCATAGGGGTGAACGGCGGCTCTCTTGAGCGGGATCTGATAGAAAAATATAAGAGACCCACTGCTGAAGCACTTGTGGAAAGCGCTTTCAGACATGTTGAAATTTTAGAAGACTTGAATTTTCATAACACGGTGGTGTCTATTAAGGTATCGGATGTTCCGGAGATGATGAAAGCGTACCGAATCTTTCACAATATGTCTGATATTCCGCTTCATGTGGGAGTTACGGAGGCGGGAACCGAGCGTATGGGAATTATAAAATCCGCTGTCGGTATAGGGGGACTTCTCAGCGAGGGCATAGGCGACACTATAAGGGTATCGCTGACTGCCGACCCGGTTGCTGAGGTCTATGCCGCGAGGGATATTCTTGCGGCATTGGGACTTGCAGACGGCGGAGTAAAATTCGTTTCCTGCCCGACCTGCGGAAGAACTCAGATAGACCTTATTTCCATTGCCCGTGAGGTTGAGGAACGGCTTAAGGGTGTTGACAAGAATATAAAGGTAGCAGTTATGGGCTGTGCCGTAAACGGGCCGGGAGAGGCACGTGACGCAGATGTAGGCATAGCCGGAGGAAAAGGCTCAGGTCTTATTTTCACCCGCGGTCAGATCCTGCGCAAGGTGCCGGAGGACAGGCTTGTGGATGAGCTTTTTAAGGAAATTGAAAAACTTTAACAGAGGTGAGTATATTGAAAAAAATACTTGTAATAAACGGTGTGAATCTGAATATGCTGGGAGTGAGGGAGCCGGACATTTACGGAAAAGGCACGCTTAAAGCCCTTGAGGAGCAGTTAAAGCTTCGTGCTTCGCAAAGCTTTGCGGAGGTTGATTTTTTTCAGAGCAATTATGAAGGCGCAATAGTTGAAGCAATTCATGGCGCCATGGGTGTTTATGACGGAATTATAATGAACCCCGGCGCGTTTACACACTATTCTTATGCTATTCATGACGCCCTTAAGTCGGTTGATGTACCATGTGCGGAGGTTCATATTTCAAATATCTATACCCGTGATGAATTCCGTCATAAATCTGTAACGGCTCCGGCGTGTATCGGACAAATATCAGGCTTTGGGTTTTATGGATATGAAATGGCGCTTGACGCGCTGCTTGCGCTTAAGTAAAAGATTTAATCAACATTTTTTATGAAAAATGAGCCTTGTTTGTATTTTCTTTTGGATAAAATAAATATCTTTAAAATTTATCGAAAAAAAGTATTGACAAACGTTCTTTTTTCTGTTATAATAATTTTCGTTGTTGACCAAACAATTAAGAAAGAACAGAATGGGAGTTTAGCTCAGCTGGGAGAGCGTCTGCCTTACAAGCAGGATGTCACAGGTTCGAGCCCTGTAACTCCCACCATTAAATATGGCCCGGTAGTTCAGTTGGTTAGAACGCTAGCCTGTCACGCTAGAGGTCGTGGGTTCGAGCCCCATCCGGGTCGCCATATTTTTCTGTTCAAAT